>NZ_JBICYI010000009.1:290260-312470 GCF_043200825.1 Streptomyces sp. NPDC048370
ACGCACCCCCCCCCCCCCCCCCCCCCCCCCCCCCCCGCCCCCCCTCGGCGGGGGGGCGGCCCCCCCGGCGGCGGCCCCCGCGGGGGGCGGCGGGCCCCCCCCCCCCCCCCCCCCCCCCGCCCCACATCGTTGGACAGGCCGTCCAACCACGGACGGGTGATCCTGCCAACGAGGCGCAAGAATCGCGCCAACGCACCACTACACTGCTCAACACCATTCGCGTTCAGGCCCACAGCGTCGTGCGCTTTCACGCGGCAAGCCCCCTCCACCGCCTGCGGCCGTCGGGACGGCCGTCCGCACTGGATCTGTGAGGACTCACGTGAGCTCGAAACCCGTCGTACTCATCGCTGAAGAGCTGTCGCCCGCCACCGTCGACGCCCTGGGCCCGGACTTCGAGATCCGGCACTGCAACGGCGCCGACCGCGCCGAGCTGATCCCCGCCATCGCCGACGTGGACGCGATCCTGGTCCGCTCCGCGACCAAGGTCGACGCCGAGGCGATCGCCGCGGCGAACAAGCTCCGCGTCGTGGCCCGTGCCGGTGTCGGCCTGGACAACGTCGACGTCTCCGCCGCCACCAAGGCCGGCGTGATGGTCGTCAACGCCCCTACCTCCAACATCGTCACCGCCGCCGAGCTCGCGTGCGGTCTGCTCGTCGCCACCGCGCGCAACATCCCGCAGGCCAACACCGCGCTGAAGAACGGCGAGTGGAAGCGCTCCAAGTACACGGGCGTCGAGCTCAGCGAGAAGATCCTCGGCGTCGTCGGCCTCGGCCGCATCGGCGTCCTGGTTGCCCAGCGGATGTCCGCGTTCGGCATGAAGATCGTCGCGTACGACCCCTACGTGCAGCCGGCCCGCGCCGCCCAGATGGGGGTGAAGCTGCTGACCCTGGACGAGCTCCTCGAGGTCGCCGACTTCATCACCGTCCACCTGCCGAAGACCCCGGAGACCCTCGGTCTCATCGGTGACGAGGCGCTGCACAAGGTCAAGCCCTCCGTCCGGATCGTCAACGCCGCGCGCGGCGGGATCGTGGACGAGGAGGCGCTGTACTCGGCGCTCAAGGAGGGCCGGGTCGCCGGCGCGGGCCTCGACGTGTACGCGAAGGAGCCCTGCACGGACTCCCCGCTCTTCGAGCTCGACCAGGTCGTCTGCACCCCGCACCTCGGCGCGTCCACGGACGAGGCCCAGGAGAAGGCCGGTATCGCGGTCGCCCGCTCGGTGCGCCTCGCGCTCGCGGGCGAGCTGGTCCCGGACGCGGTCAACGTCCAGGGCGGTGTCATCGCCGAGGACGTCAAGCCGGGTCTGCCGCTCGCCGAGAAGCTCGGCCGCATCTTCACCGCGCTCGCGGGCGAGGTCGCGGCGCGGCTCGACGTCGAGGTGTACGGCGAGATCACCCAGCACGACGTGAAGGTGCTCGAACTCTCCGCGCTCAAGGGCGTGTTCGAGGACGTGGTCGACGAGACCGTCTCGTACGTCAACGCCCCGCTGTTCGCGCAGGAGCGCGGTGTCGAGGTCCGCCTGACGACCTCCAGCGAGTCCCCCGACCACCGCAACGTGGTCACCGTGCGCGGCACGCTCTCGAGCGGCGAGGAGGTCGCGGTCTCCGGCACGCTGGCCGGCCCCAAGCACCTCCAGAAGATCGTCGCGGTCGGCGACTACGACGTGGACGTGGCGCTCGCCGACCACATGGTGGTGCTCCGCTACGAGGACCGCCCGGGTGTCGTCGGCACGGTCGGCCGGATCCTCGGCGAGGCCGGTCTGAACATCGCGGGCATGCAGGTGGCGCGCGCGGAGGAGGGCGGCGAGGCGCTCGTCGTGCTCACCGTGGACGACACGGTTCCGGCCGTCGTGCTCACCGAGATCGCGGAGGAGATCGGCGCGGCCTCGGCCCGTTCGGTCAACCTGGTCTGATCCCGGGCTCCCAGGAGCCCAGGGCACCCGTACCCGGTCGCTAGACAACCGTCTTACACGATTGTCTAGCGGCCGGGTACAGTGCTGTCATGGGACACAAGGAAGACCTGCTCGAAGGCGCCAAGCGCTGCCTCCTGGAGAAGGGGTACGCCCGGACCACTGCCCGCGACATCGTCGCCGCCTCGGGCACCAACCTCGCCTCGATCGGCTACCACTACGGCTCCAAGGACGCCCTGCTCCAGCAGGCGTTCCTCGCTGTGACCGAGGAGTGGGGCGAGCGGGTCAGCCCCGGGGCCGCGGAGGAGGAGCGGGCGGCGCTGCCGGCCGACCCGTACGCACGCTTCCACGCGGTCTGGGCGCAGGTCATCGCGGCCGCGGACGCCAGCCGCCCGGTCTGGAAGCTCCAGACGGAGGTCGTCACCCGCCTCGACGACGACGAGAAGCTCCGCGAGGCCATCAAGGAGCCCCAGCGCGAGGGCCGGTTGGGCATGGCGGAGGCCCTCCTCGGCCTCGACCCGGAGGCGGACCCGGAGAAGGCCCGGGTGGCGGGGCTGCTGTGCCAGGCCCTCGCGACCGGCGTGATGATCCAGTGGATGGTGGACCCCGAGACGGCGCCGACGGCGGACGACCTGACGGCCGGGCTCAGGGTGCTGATGGAGGAGCGATAGCGGCGCATCCGCGCAGGCACCCCGTCCCGCCCCCTCAGGTACTCAGGCTCCTCAGCCTCAGCTCCTCAGCGCCACGGGATGTTCCGCCACGGGCTGCCCTCGTGCTCCGTCAGGACGCGGTGGGCGGCCACGTTCTGCTCGTGGAACGGGCCGTACTCCTCCCCGTCGAAGCGGAGCACCCGCCCCAGCGCGTACCCGGTCGAGTACTCCTGCCAGGAACCGTAGGCCGACCGGGCCAGCGCCCCCGCGTGGACGATCGCCTGCTCGGCCTCCGGGGGCGCGCAGAACCGGGCCGAGAGGCCCCAGCGGGCCAGGTTCACCGCCCGGCCGTAGTCGTACGCGACCGTCTTGCGGACCCGCCCGTCCGGCGGCAGCAGCCCGTCGGCCCGGAACCGGGCCTCGTACCTGAGGATGCGGCGTACCAACTCCTCGATGTGCCGCACCGTCCCCGGGCTCGCGCCCAGGTCCTGGGCGTGCCCGGCGGCCGTCTCGCGCCACTCGTCCGGCGAGGGGACCGCGCCACGGACGACCCGCAGCTCCTCGCGGATCCGCAGGGCGAAGTCCGGCTCCGGCGGGCTGTTGCGCCCGTCGAGCAGCGCGTCCAACTCCTTGCGCCAGCCGCCGTGGTCGGTGACGCCCCACGAGTCGCGGAGCGTGTCGAGCTCGTCGGTGTACCCCATGTAGGCCGAGCCGACGTCGTTCCACGGGACGCCGTTGCCGAACGCCAGATGGACGCCGCAGGCGAGACCGAAGGCCAGCGGCCCGTGCAGCGGTCCGTGGCGCAGGGCGACGAAACGGTCGCCCGAACCCCGCTCCTTCTCGGCGTACACCCGCAGCCACCCCGCGCGGTGCTCGGGCGCGGTGGGCAGCAGCAGTTGGCCGGGGGTTCCGCCGTTGACGGCGAGGAGCAGCCGCGGGTCGCGCCAGGTGAACTCGGCGACCCACCGGAGGGTGACCTGGTGGAACACCCACTCCGGATGCCAGGGCGGCAGCATCCCGCGGGTGAGGAGCGGCCGGACGAGGAGGCCCTTCCCCGCCTGCTGGGGTGGCCAGTAGACATTGTCCGGGCGGGCGTCCACGTCGGCCTTGGGGGCGCCGATGAAGAGCTCGGCCCCGGCGAGGACGCGGATCTGTTCCGCGACGTCGCCGCGCAGCCCCGCCTCGTACAGCAGTTGCTCGGTCTCGGACGGCGGGATCCAGGGGGCGTCCTGAGGGGCGGGCGTACGGCGGGGGCTCATGACCACGCGATGTTCCGGTAGGGGCTCGACGGGTCCTCCGTGAGCGCGCGGTGGATGGTCACGGATTCCTGGTACATCGGTTCGGGGTCACCCTCGTCGAAGTGGATCAGCCGGGCCAGCACGTAGCCGAGCGAGAAGGCGGCCCAGGAGCTGTACGCCTGTCGGGCGGGTTCGAGGATCTGGAGCAGGGACTGCTCCGCCTCCTCGGGGTCGCAGTAGCGGGCGCCGAGCGCGAGCCGTACGACGTTCACGGCGCGGCCGTGGTCGAAGGCGGCGAGGGTGTCGACCCGGCCGTCGGGCGGGAGGAGGCCGTCGACGCGGAACCGCCCCTCGTAGTGGGTGATCCGGCGCAGGAACTCCAGGGCCTCGGCCAGGTCCTCGCCGGAGGGATCGTTCCGCTCGATCGTGACGGTGACCATCGACTTCCACTGCTCTTCGGAGGGCGAGTGGCCCCACCGCGCGGTGAGACGGCGCCGCATCCCGAGGACGGCCTCGGGGACCCTGCCGACCAGCCGGGTGGCGATCAGGGTCCGCAGCTTGTCCCGGAAGTCCGCGCGGTGGTGGACGGCCCAGGGGCTGCGCAGCCGGGCGATGTCGGTGGGGTAGTCCTCGTACTGGGCGCCGAGCCGGTTCCACACCAGACCGTTGAGCACGGCGAGGTGCGCACCGAGCGCCAGGCCGTGCGCGACCGGTCCGTGCAGGTGCTCGCCTCCGTGGGTGAGCAGGCGAAGCCGCGCGGGACCGCCGCCGCGGGCGGCCGTCTCCTGCCAGGCCCGCCGGTCGGCGGCGCGGGCCGGCAGGGCGGCCGCGAACGGGGTGTCCGGGTTGACCGCGAGCCACCACCTGTCGTTCGGCCAGGCGGCGGCGAGCTTGTCGAGGGTCGTCGCCTTGAACACCCAGTCCGGGTGCCACTGCGGCAGCATGCCCTCGGTCAGCACCGGTACGACGGTGCGCCGGGTGGCCTTGTCGCGGCGGCTGGGGAGGGGCGGGGCGTAGCCGGGCGCGTCGGCGTGCAGCCGGGGCAGGAGCACGTAGAGGCGGCTCCGCCCGAGGGCGTCCAGAACGGCCGCCCGGTCCTCGCGTGCCCCTGCTTCGTACAGCAGCTGCTCGGTGTACGTCGGCGCTGCCCAACTCCCCGTTGTCATGGGGAGATCCTATGAAACGGCGGGGCCGGACTAGAGGCGGGCCGACTTCAGTGACATGTGGAGCAGAAGGCGGTCCTCGCCGTCGTCCAGGTCCAGGCCCGTCAGCTGTTCGACCCTGGACAGCCGGTAGTAGAGGGTCTGGCGGTGGACGCCGAGAGCGGCTGCCGTACGGCCCGCCTGGCCGGCGTTGTCGAGGAACACCTCGGCTGTGCGGGCCAGCTCGGCGTGCGCGGGGGCGAGCAGTGGCGCGACGGCGGCGTCGATCTCGGGGTGGTACAGCGCGGCGAGGAGTCGGTACGGGCCGATCCCGGCCCATTCGGCGACCGGGCCGAGCTTCGGCTGTGCCGCCGCGGCACGGGCCGCCGTGCTGGCTTCCCGCCAGGCCGCCGGGAGCTCCGCGAGTCCCCGCCGGGGGGTGGCGATACCGGCCGGCGCGTTCGCGCGCAGCTGCTCGGCGGCCGTACGGGCGGGGGAGAGGTCCTCGGCCGTGCGCAGTCGTACGAGGACCGCGAGGGACTCGCCTTCCGGGAGCGTGGTGACGGCCGCCGCGCCGGGGACCGCCCGGATCGAGGGGGCCTCGCCCCGCCAGGGGGTCACGCAGACCACGGTGTGCAGACCGTCCGCACTGGGCCCCAGAGCCGCCCGGAGTGCCGCCAGGGCCATGTCGTTCTGCCAGCCTCGCCCGGCGGTCAGGACCGCGGCGAACTCGCGCGAGAGGTCGGCGCCCGCGCGCTCCTCGTCGGCGAGGAGGCCGCCGATCCGGGTGGCGACCTCCATCGCGGCGGTGAGCTGGGCGTGCGTCGGCCCGGGCTCGGCGTCGAGCAGCCAGACGTACCCGAGGACCACGCCCCGGTGGCGTACGGGAAGGCAGATGCGGTCCCGGAAGACCCCGGCGTCCGGGGCGGCCGGGATACGGACCGGGCCCGTCGCGCGGGTGATGCCGAAGCCCTCGAACCAGGCGCGGACCGCCGGGGTCGACTTACGGGTCAGGATCGAGCGCGTCCGGACGGGGTCCATCGCGGTGTCGTCGTCGCTGTCGTGGGCCCCGAAGGCGATCAGCCCGAAATCGCGGTTCTCCAGCGTCGCCGGAGCCCCGAGCAGCGCGGAGATCTCGTCCACCGGTTCTTGGTAATCGCCCTTCACGGCGCCATTCTCGCACCCCCTTCAGACATATGTATGAGATGCCGCCCACGGATGCGTGACAGGTGTCGATGGCAGAGGATCGGAGCGATCCTTAGGTTTCACGGTGGTTCTCCGTGCTGTTCCCGGTTGCTTACGAAAGATCGGGTAGGCACCTTTCGTCACCCTGCCCTTCTGGAGGTCCCCGTGCTGGGTCCCGTGATCCTCGCCGCGTCCCGCAGCGACAAGATGCGCCGTTTCGTGTCGGCAGCGCCCGGGACCAAGCAGGTCGTGGACCGGTTCATCGCCGGCGAGACGGTCGACCACGTCATCCCGATCGTCCAGGACATCACCGGCCGCGGCCTGGAGGTCACCCTCGACGTCGTCGGCGAGGACATCACCACCGTCGAGCAGTCCTACGCCGCGCGCGACGCGTACCTGGAGCTGATCGGCCGCCTCAAGGAGCTGGGCCTCGGCGAGCGCGCCGAGATGTCCGTGAAGCTCTCGATGTTCGGCCAAGCGCTCGAGGGCGGCCACGAGCTCGCCCTCGCCAACGTCCGCCCCGTCGTCGCGGCCGCCGCCGAGATCGGCACCACGGTCACCCTGGACGCCGAGGACCACACCACCCTCGACTCGATGTTCGCCATCCACGAGGAGCTGCGGAAGGACTTCCCGCAGACCGGATGCGTCATCCAGGCGTACCTCTTTCGCACCGAGGAGGACGCCCGCCGCCTCGCCGCGAACGGCTCCCGCGTCCGGATCGTGAAGGGCGCCTACAAGGAGCCCGCCTCCGTCGCCATCCAGGACAAGCCCGAGATCGACAAGGCCTACGTCCGGATCATGAAGATCCTGATGGAGGGCGAGGGCTACCCGATGATCGGCTCCCACGACCCGCGCCTGATCTCGATCGGCCAGGAGCTCGCCCGCCGTGCCGGGCGCAAGCTGGACGAGTACGAGTTCCAGATGCTGTACGGCATCCGCAGCGAGGAGCAGAACCGTCTCGCCGCCGAGGGGCACCGCATGCGTGTCTACACCGCGTACGGCACCGACTGGTACGGCTACTTCATGCGCCGCCTCGCGGAGAAGCCGGCCAACCTCCTCTTCTTCGCACGCTCCATCCTCACCAAGGGCTGAGCCCACCCCTCAAAAGGAGTTACGAGACTCATGGACGCTGTAACCCAGGTCCCCGCTCCGGTCAACGAGCCGGTGCACAGCTACGCCCCCGGTTCCCCCGAGCGCGCCCGTCTGGAGGCCGCGCTCAAGGAGCTGGCCGACAACCCGCGCGAGCTGCCGATGACCATCGGTGGCGTCAAGCGCATGGGCGGCGGCGAGCGCGTCGACGTCGTGCAGCCGCACAACCACAAGGCCGTCATCGGCACCTTCGCCGGCGCCACCCAGCAGGACGCCCAGGACGCCGTCGACGCCGCCCTGGCCGCCGCCCCGGCCTGGCGCGCGATGTCCTTCGACGACCGCGCCGCGATCATCCTGCGCGCCGCCGAGCTGCTCGCGGGCCCCTGGCGCGAGACGCTGGCCGCCTCCACGATGCTGGGCCAGTCCAAGACCGCGCAGCAGGCCGAGATCGACACCCCCTGCGAGCTCGTCGACTTCTGGCGCTTCAACGTGGCGTACGCCCGCCAGATCCTCGCCGAGCAGCCGCCGGCGAACTCCCCGGGCGTGTGGAACCGACTGGACCACCGCCCGCTGGAGGGCTTCGTCTACGCGATCACGCCGTTCAACTTCACGGCCATCGCGGGCAACCTGCCCACCGCTCCCGCCCTCATGGGCAACGTGGTGGTCTGGAAGCCGTCCCCGACCCAGACCCACTCCGCCGTGCTCCTCATGGAGCTCCTGGAGGAGGCCGGTCTGCCGAAGGGTGTCATCAACCTGGTGACGGGCGACGGCATCGCCGTCTCCGAGGTGGCCCTGAACCACCGCGACCTGGCCGGCATCCACTTCACCGGCTCGACCAAGACCTTCCAGCACCTGTGGAAGACGGTCGGCAACAACATCGAGTCCTACCGCTCCTACCCGCGGATCGTCGGCGAGACCGGCGGCAAGGACTTCGTCGTCGCCCACCCGAGCGCCGACCGCGCGATCCTGAAGACCGCGCTGACCCGCGGCTCCTTCGAGTTCCAGGGCCAGAAGTGCTCCGCGTCCTCGCGTGCGTACGTCCCGGCCTCCATCTGGAACTCGGGCTTCAAGGAGGAGTTCGCGGCCGAGGTCGACGGCATCAAGATGGGTGACGTCACCGACCTGTCGAACTTCATCGGCGCCGTCATCGACGAGCGTTCGTTCGCCAAGAACAAGGCCGCGATCGACCGCGCGAAGGCCGACGAGACCTGCACGATCGTCGCCGGTGGCACGTACGACGACTCGGAGGGCTACTTCGTCCGTCCGACCGTCATCGCCTGCACCGACCCGGAGAACGAGGTCTTCACGACCGAGTACTTCGGCCCGATCCTCGCGATCCACGTCTACGAGGACGACACGTACGACGAGATGCTGACCCAGATGGAGTCGGCCTCGGACTACGCGCTGACCGGCTCGGTCATCTCCGGCGACCGTGCCGCCACGGCGTACACGATGGAGAAGCTCCGCTTCGCGGCGGGCAACTTCTACATCAACGACAAGTCGACCGGCGCCGTCGTCGGCCAGCAGCCCTTCGGCGGCGGCCGCGCCTCCGGCACGAACGACAAGGCCGGCGCCCCGCAGAACCTGATGCGCTGGACGCTGACCCGCGCGATCAAGGAGACCCTGGTCCCGCCGACCGAGTACGGCTACCCCCACATGGGCTGACGCCCCCTGGGCCTCCCTGAGGCCCACCCCTGACACCGCCCCCCTCCTGGACCCCCAAACCAGGACGGGGGCGGTTCTCATGCGGGGGGCTTACGCTGCTGGGAGGGGGCTCGGCGAGGAGGTACGACATGCCTGGTTCGACGACTCTCGGCCCCGGGCACGGGGTCGACGCGATCGAGCACCTCGACGCGGTGCGGGTGAAGTCCCTGATGAAGGAGCTGCACCGGCTGCTGACCGCGTCGGGACCCGACCGGATCACGGACGCGCAGGTCACGGCCTTGCGCGGGGACGAAGCCGACGATCGAGAGGCCTTCACCGACTGGGTGGGGCGCGTGGCCCACGACCTGGAGAAGGCTACGGCCTGAGCCTGCGGCCTGAGAGGTACGGCCTGAGAGGTACGGCCTGAGGGCTACGGCCTGAGGGAGAGGCGCCGCGCGAGGAAGTCGTCGATCAGGGCGGCGATCGTCGGCGCGTGCGTCTCCAGGGCGAAGTGGCCGGTGGGGAGAAGGTGGATCTCCGCGTCGGGGAGGTCGCGGCCGAAGGCCTTGGCGCCCGCCGGGACGAAGACCTCGTCGCCCTCGCCCCAGACGGCGAGCAGGGGGACCTGGGTCGTGCGGAAGTAGTCGTGGAAGGCGGGGTAGAGCGCGAAGTTGGAGCCGTAGTCGCCGATCAGGTCCAGCTGGATGTCGTCCTGGCCCTCCCGGGCCATCAGGGCGGCGTCGTGGTGCCAGGCGTCGGGGCTCAGCAGCTCGCGGAACCCGGCCGGGACGCCCGTCTCGTACTGCCACCTGATGCCGTCGAGGGAGCGGATGGAGCGCACCGGCTCCTCGGTCCGCGGAGTGCGGTCGGCGATCATCGCGAGGACGGGTGCCCAGGCGTCGGCCCCGAGGCCCTCCTCGTACGCGTTGCCGTTCTGGGTGACGATCGCGGTGACGCGCTCGGGGTGGGCGAGGGCGAGGCGCAGGCCGATGGGGGCGCCGTAGTCCTGGATGTAGAGGGCGAACCGGTCCAGGCCGAGGGCCTCGGTGAACTCCGTGGTGAGGGCGGCCAGTTCGGCGAAGGTGTAGGCGAACTCGGACGCCGACGGGGCATCGCTGCGGCCGAAGCCGAGGTGGTCGGGGGCGATGAGGCGATAGCGGTCGGCGAGGCGCGGGATCAGGTCGCGGAACATGTGCGAGCTGGTGGGGAAGCCGTGCAGCAGGAGCAGGACGGGCGCGTCGGCGGGGCCCGCCTCCCGGTAGAAGATCTCGTGGCCCCGGACCGTGATCGTGCGGTGGTGGACCTGGTGGACCTGCGTGCTGTGCGGCGTGTGCGGCCTGTGCGTCACGGTCGACATCTCTAACCCCCTGAGGCTCTGTGACTGGTTATGGCGTGAGTCAAGCAGCCTGCTTTGTAACCTGTCAAGATTCTTTGAAAGGTTAGGTAGAGCGTGGGGGTGTGCGGCAGGCTGGGTGCATGACGGACTCCGTGCGTGTCGCCCCCACCCATGAGCTCGGCGCCCAACGGCTGCGCGCCGTACGCGAGATGCTCGACGCGGCCTTCCGGGGCGACTTCTCGGACGAGGACTGGGACCACGGCCTCGGCGGCGTCCATGCCTGGATCGAGGACGAGCGCGGTGTCGCCGCCCACGGCAGCGTCGTCATGCGGCGCGTGCTCCACGACGGGCGTTCGTACCGCGTCGGGTACGTCGAGGGCGTCGGCGTGCGTGACGACCGGCGCCGGCAGGGGCTCGGCGGGCTCGTCATGGGCGAGTTGGAGCGGGTGATCGACGGGGCGTACGCGTTCGGGGCGCTGTCCGCGTCGGACGAGGGGGCCGCGCTCTATCGGGGGCGCGGCTGGGAGCCGTGGAAGGGGCGGATCGAGGTGATCGGCCCCGAGGGGATCGTCCACCTCCCCGACGAGGAGGGGTCCACCTATCTGCGTGCGACGGGCGGCGGAACGCTGCCGGACCCAGCCGCCGCGCTGCTCTTCGACTGGCGCGACGGCGACGTGCTCTGAGCGTGCGGAGCGCTCCGGGCGTGCGGAGCGCTCCGGGCGTGCGGAGTGCTCCGGGCGTTCGGGTGTTCCGAGTTTGCGGGTGCTCCGGGCGTGCGGAGCGCTCAGCCCTGGCAGCCCTTGGCCGCGTCCCGCTTCAGGCCGATCAGCGCGCCCGTCGCACCGAACAGCGCGACGAAGGGCGTCGTGTAGGCCGGCATGTCGAAGACGCCGACGAGCGTCACCCCGACCGCGCCGATGACCAGCAGCATCCAGACCGTCAGCAGGACTTTGCCCTTGCGGCTGAGGAAGAGCCATCGGCCGGGCCGCTCGGGCAGCGTCTCAAGGGCTCCGGCCGGTCCGTCGCTCGCCGCCTTCGGGCGCTTGAAGTAGGCGAAGAGCGTCCACTCCCCGCACATCTCCCAGCCCTCCGGCGTCAGCCGATCCAGTACCTCGTCGCGTCGCTTGCCGTTGATCAGCTCGCGGCGGTACTCCCACCGCAGAGCGGCGCCGGGCACCCGTCGGCACATGAACCGGCCGAGCGAGTCGAGCCCTTCGACCTCCCAGCCCTGGTCGCCGTGGAGCGCGAGCAGCCGCCGGTCGTTGTAGATGTCGGCCGTCCAGAGCCAGGTCTCGGCCTTCTCGGCGGGCTCCGCCGCCACCGGCGCCGTGCCGCCCAGTCGCGCCGCGAAGTCCGCGGCAGGGCCGAACTCCTCCTCAGGCGCCGCGCCCGTATCGGCGAGGTGCGCGCGCAGTTCGGCGACGGTGGAGGCGATCTGCTCCGCCGGTACGCCGGCCCCGCGCAGTGCGGCGGTCAGTTCGTCGAAGTACGTGCTCGGCTCGGTGTTCATGGTGTTCCCCCGGTCTTCAGCATGGTCCGTACGGCGGTGTGGAAGGTCAGCCACGCCCCGCTCTCGGTGGTGAGGTGGGTCCGGCCCTGCTCGGTGAGGCGGTAGTAGCGCCGCCCCGGTCCCCGCTCGGCGGCCCGGAACTCGGCCTCCACGAGGCCGGCTTCCTCCAACCGGTTCAGTACCGGATAGAGGGTCCCGCCCTTGATCTCCCCGAGTCCCGCCTCGGCGAGCGCCTTGGAGATCTCGTACCCGTAACTCTCGCCCTCCGTGAGGCAGGAGAGGACGAGGAGGTCCAGGACGCCCTTGAGCCAACTTGATCTGCGGTCTGCGGCCATGGCTGTATTCCATCACCAGCTAGATAGGAATGCAATCTAGCTGGCATCGCTAGCTGGATCGGGACACCAGCATCTTCCCGATGTTCTCGCCGCGCAGCATCCCCAGGAACGCGTCCACGATGTGCTCGAACCCCTCCACCACCGTCACGTCCAGCGGCAGCCGCCCGCTGCGCAGATGGTCCACCGCGAACTGGTACAACTCCTCCTGCGCGTCCGCGTGGTTGCTCACCAGGAACCCTTCGAGCCGGATGCTCTTCTCGACCAGATCGAAGAGATTGCGCGGGGCGGGCGGGGGAGTGGACAGCGACTGGTACTGGGCGACGGCGCCGACCCAGGCGATCCGGCCGTGCTCGCGCAGCGAGGCGATCGCGGCCTCCAGATGGTCCCCGCCCACCCCGTCGAGCGCGGCGTCCAGGCCCGCCGGCGCCGCCTTCGCGAGCAGCTCCTTCACCGGCCCGTCGTGATAGTCGAAGGCGGCGTCGAAGCCCACCTCCTCCGTCAGGTACGCGACCTTCCGCGCCGAACCCGCGCTGCCGACGAGCCGCCCCGCGCCGAGCAGTCGCGCGAAGCGGCCCGCCGCCGTGCCGACCCCGCCGGCCGCGGCCGAGACGAACAGCTCCTCGCCCGGCTGGAGGCGCGCGATCCGGGTCAGGCCGACGTACGCCGAGAGGCCCGTACCGCCCAGGACGCTCAGGTGCGCGGCGAGCGGCACGCCGTCGAAGTCCGGGACGGCGCGCACCTCGTCCGGCGCGACGACGGAGTGCGTACGCCAGCCCTTGCGGTGCAGGACCAGGTCGCCCGGGGAGAGCGCGGGGGTGCGGGAGTCGAGGACCCGGCCCAGGGTGCGGCCCTCCATGGGGGAGTTCAGGGTCCACAGGAAGTCCCCGTCCATCGCCTCGCGGTGGTACGGGTCCACGGACCAGAGGAGGTTCTCGACGAGCGCGCTGCCGGGCGCGGGGGTGGGGACCGGGCTCTCGACGAAGGCGAAGTGGGCCGGGGTGGGGAAGCCCTCGGGGCGGGCCGTCTGATGGACGGTGATCATGGTCTCGTGCGTCATGGGGGAGACCGTAGGAAGGAATCCGGCGGCCGGGCAGTAGGTTGCTTCGATGGATCCCACCGATCCATCGAAGTTGCTCATAGTCCGAGGTGAGAGCCGACATGACCGACCTTGCGCCGCACGAACTACGCGTTCTCCTCGCCGTCGGGAGCGAGCGCGGCTTCTCCGCCGCTGCCGTGGCGCTCGGCATGACGCAGTCCGCCGTCTCCCACTCCGTACGGACCAGCGAGCGGAAGCTCGGTGCCGTCCTCTTCGACCGCGGGCGGTCCGGGGCCACGCCCACCGTCGCCGGGGAGACGGCCCTCGCCCACGCCCGGCGGGTGCTGCGGCTCCTGGAGGTGATGGGGGCGGAGGTGCGAGGCGCCGAGGCGGGTACGGGCACGGGCACGGCCGCCGGGCCGCTGAGGATCGCCGCCTTCCGCAGCGCCGCACTGCATCTGCTGCCGCGCGCCCTGGAGCGACTGACGGCCCGCCATCCGCAGATCGCCCCCGAGGTGCGGATCGTACGGGAGCTGGGGCCGGGGACCGCGGGCGAAGTCCTGGAGGGGCGGGCCGACCTCGGCATCGCGACGATCGGGACGACGTCGCCCGTCCCGCCGCAGCTCGTCGGAGGCGTGCTGGTCGAGGAGGGGTACGCGCTGGTGCACCCGGCCGGTCATGCCGCGCCGCGCTCTCTGCCGCTCGTGGACTGGACGGAGAACTGCACCTCGTACACCCGGGAGTGGTGGGCGGAGCAGGACTGGCTGCCGGCGGCGACCGTCGAGGCCGAGGACGACGGAGCGGTGCTCTCGATGGTGAGCAGTGGTTTCGGTATGGCGGTGATGCCGGAGCTCTCCCTGATCGGACCACCGCCCTCGGTGCAGATCACCGATCTCGGTCCGGATCGCCCGACGCGGTCCGTCGGCTATGTCACCACCCCTGAGCTGGCGAAATCCCTCGCCGTGCGGGCGCTGATCCGTGAGCTGAGGGCTGTGCGGCAGCCGGAGTGAGTCGATCACCGTCTCAGATAGTAGGAAGTCCGAGTAACTGTGGAGACAGATGCGTCCGCCTGTCCTAGCTTTGTAGGAGCCGAACGTCTCGCTCCATCAGCGAATGGCGGTCGTGAGCGCGCTGCCCCTGTGCAGGCAACCCCTGCGGGCCCGCTCCCCGCCCCTTCCGGCGCCTTCGATCACCACTGATCTCGGATCACCACTGATCTCAAGGAGTCGATCCCCCATGGCCGCTGAGACCGCCCGTCGAGTCCGCCACTCCGTCGCCCGCCCGAGCGGCGACGACGCCCGCAAGAACGCCGCCGCCGCCCTCCAGCGCGCCCTCGACCGCCGTGACAACGGCGGTTCGACCGGCCACTGACGGCGGCCGAGACATCAAGCCGTCCGCCGCGCCCCGTCGTCGTGCCCGCGCTCGCCGCCCGCCGCTCCCGGCGAGCGCGGGCGCGACGCGCCACCGTCCGCATCGTGGACGACGAGTGTCAGACGGTGGGACGAGGAGTAGGGTGCCGACATGTCTCACAGCATCAATCTCGCAGTCATTCCCGGCGACGGCATCGGCCAGGAGGTCGTGGCCCAGGGACTGAAGGTCCTCGCTGCCGCGCTTCCGCAGGACGTGAAGCTGGAGACGAAGGAGTACGACTTCGGCGCCACGCGCTACCACGCGACCGGTGAGACCCTCACCGACGCCGACGTCGAGGCCCTCAAGCAGCACGACGCCATCCTGCTCGGCGCGATCGGTGACCCGTCGGTCCCGTCCGGCGTGCTGGAGCGCGGCTTCCTGCTGAAGCTCCGCTTCCTCTTCGACCACCACGTGAACCTGCGTCCGTCGAAGCTGCTCCCGGGCGTCTCGACCCCGCTCAAGGGCCAGCCCGAGATCGACTTCATCGTGGTCCGCGAGGGCACCGAGGGCCCGTACACCGGCAACGGCGGCTCGATCCGCACCGGCACCCCGCACGAGGTCGCCACCGAGGTCTCCGTCAACACGGCCTTCGGTGTCGAGCGCGTCGTCCGCGACGCCTTCGCCCGCGCCCAGGCCCGCCCGCGCAAGAAGCTGACGCTGGTCCACAAGAACAACGTCCTGGCGTACGCGGGTCACCTCTGGACCAACATCTTCAACAAGGTGGCCGAGGAGTTCCCCGAGGTCACCACCGACTACCTGCACGTGGACGCGGCGACGATCTTCCTCGTCACGCAGCCCGAGCGGTTCGACGTGATCGTCACCGACAACCTCTTCGGCGACATCATCACCGACCTCGCCGCGGCCGTCTCCGGCGGCATCGGCGTCGCCGCCTCCGGCAACATCAACCCGAGCGGCGAGTTCCCGTCCATGTTCGAGCCCGTCCACGGCTCCGCGCCGGACATCGCGGGCCAGGGCAAGGCCGACCCGACGGCCACCGTGCTCTCCGTCGCCCTCCTCCTGCGCCACCTCGGTTTCGAGACCGAGGCCGGCCGCATCGAGGCCGCCGTCGCCGCCGACCTGACCGAGCGCGGCGACTCCGTCCGTACGACGGACGAGATCGGCGACGCGCTCGCGGTACGCGTAGCGAGCTGACCCGCCGACTGAACGACACACAGCCGCCGGGTCGCATCGAGCACCCGGCGGCTGTACCTATGCGGTCGCAGGGTGCCACCATCAAACCCTGGACCGCACCACACCGTTTCGTGCACAGGTCCCCACGGGCGATAATCGAACGTGGGGCCGCGGCATGCGGTAAAGCTCGGACGTCCTAGCAGAGCACTGATAGCGGCGTGAGCGCGGTCCGTCACACACAACCGGTGAAGGACTAGCACTCATGACGACGCCCACGATCGAGCTCAAGCCCTCCTCCAGCCCGCTGTCCGACGCGGAGCGCGAGGCGATCCTGGCCAACCCCGGATTCGGCCGCCACTTCACCGATCACATGGTGACCATCCGCTGGACCGAGGGCCGCGGCTGGCACGACGGCCAGCTCGTGCCGTACGGCCCGCTCTCCCTCGACCCGGCCACGAACGTCCTGCACTACGCCCAGGAGATCTTCGAGGGCCTGAAGGCCTACCGCCGTCCCGACGGCACCGTCGCGACCTTCCGCCCGGACGCCAACGCCCGGCGCTTCCAGGCCTCCGCGCGCCGGCTCGCGATGCCGGAGCTGCCCGTCGAGACCTTCATCGAGGCGTGCGACGTCCTCGTCCAGCAGGACAAGGCGTGGGTCCCGGCGCACGGCGGCGAGGAGTCGCTCTACCTGCGCCCGTTCATGATCGCGACCGAGATCGGCCTGGGTGTCCGGCCGGCGAACGAGTACCTCTTCGTCGTCATCGCCTCGCCGGCCGGTCCGTACTTCCCCGGTGGCGTGAAGCCCGTCTCGATCTGGCTCTCCGAGGACCGCGTCCGCGCCGTCCCTGGCGGCATGGGCGACGCCAAGACCGGCGGAAACTACGCGGCCTCCCTGCTGGCCCAGGCCGAGGCCGCCGGGAAGGGCTGCGACCAGGTCGCCTACCTGGACGCCGTGGAGCACAAGTGGGTCGAGGAGCTCGGCGGGATGAACCTGTACTTCGTGTACGGGGACAAGATCGTCACGCCGACGCTCACCGGCTCCCTCCTCGCGGGCATCACCCGTGACTCGCTCCTCCAGCTGGCCAAGGACCTCGGCTACAGCTCCGAGGAGAGCCGCGTCTCGATCGACCAGTGGCAGGCCGACACCGAGAACGGCACCCTCACCGAGGTCTTCGCCTGCGGCACGGCCGCGGTCATCACGCCGGTCGGCACGGTGAAGTCGGCGCGCGGCGAGTGGCAGCAGTCGGGCGGTCAGCCCGGCGAGGTCACGATGAAGCTCCGCGACGCGCTGCTCGCCATCCAGACGGGCAAGTCCGAGGACGTCCACGGCTGGACGCACCAGCTGGGCTAGTCGAGCCATCGACGACAGGCCCCGGGGCGTGGCGGAGTGCCGCGCCCCGGGGCCTTCGTGTGCGCTCAGGTGCGCTCAGGCCGTGGCGACTTCTTCGTCCCGCTCGCCCCGCTCGTCCGACTCGCCCTGCTCGTCCCGTACGACCGCCGTGGCGCGGCTCGGCGTAAGCGCCGCGTACAGCAGCCCGCCCACGAGCGCCGACAGGACGAAGCTGCAGTCGATCCCGCCCGTCAGGGCCAGCAGCGGCCCTTCGTACAGGGGCGTCGACACCGACGCGAGGCCCACGCCCGCGCCCAGCGCCCAACACAGCGTGGCCCGCGGGTGCCAGCCCGCCGCGTACCAGTACGCCCCGCCCCGCGCCCGGCGGTTGTAGACCTGGAGCGCCTCCGGGTCGTACTCACCCCGACATCGGGCGTGCCCGATCAGCGTGATGACCGCCCACGGCGTACCGATCGCCGTGAGCAGCAGCACGAACGAGGTCATCGCCGACTGGGCGTCCGAGGCGAAGTGGCCGAGGAAGACGAAGGCCGTGGCCACCACCGCCACCACGAGCGTCGCCCGCGCCCGGGTCGCCTTCGGCAGGATCGCGTCGAGGTCCAGGCCCATCGAGTACAGCATCAGACCGGCGTTGCCGACGGTGCCGGCGGTCGCCGCGAGCAGCAGCGGCACCACGTACCAGGCGGGGGAGGCGGCGACGAGCGGGCCCGCGTAGTCCAGCGCGCCGCGCGCCGCCAACGCCGTGTACGTACCGAAGAGCTGCGGGATCAGCAGACCGGCGACGAGGCCCACGCAGGTGGTCCTCCAGACGGTCTTCGAGCTGTACCGCGCGGGGGATATGTAGCGGGTGTAGTCGCCGAGGAGCGTGATGAAGGCGACCGGGCCGCTGAGCCCCGCCGCCACCGCGGCCAGCACCCAGGTCGGCCAGAACGAGCCGAGCAGGTACGGGGTGTCGGCCACCGGGGCCGTGGTGAGGTCGCCCCCGTACGCGACCAGGCCGAGGCCGAGGAGCAGGGTCATGCCGATCGCGAGCGCCTTGCTGAGCCGGAGCAGCAGGCCGTAGCCGTAGACCGCGCCGACGACCGTGCAGGCGGCGAGCACCGCGTACACCACCGCGTGTGTGGCGTCGCCGGAGGGCAGGCCGGTCAGCCGGGCGAGCGTGCCGACCACCACGTCCCCGCCGATCCACAGCGTCAGGGCCGTGTAGCCGAGGGAGAGCAGCAGCCCCACCACCGAGCCGACGAGCCGGCCGCGCACGCCGAAGAAGGCGCCGGAGGAGGTCGAGAGGTTCGTCGCGGTGCGCAGCGAGACGAGGGCGAGCGGGGCGGTCACGGCGACGCCGACGAGCGTGCCGGTGACGACGGAGGTCACCGACGCCCACAGGCCGAGGCCGAAGGAGACCGGCAGCCAGCCGAAGACGATCACTCCGAGGCAGAGGTTCGAGCCGAGGAGGATGGCCAAGAGGTCACGCGGGCCGCTGGTGCGTTCCGCTTCGGGGATGGTGTCGACTCCGCGCTGTTCGATCGGCATGGGCGCTCCTGCGGGGCAAGCGGGCGGACGGGATCAGGATCAGGATCGAGGTGAGGGTCAGGATCGAGATTTAGAGTGGCGCTCAATGTGACGCACTACCGTCGCGTACGTCAATGCTTGGATACGGCCGGTTCAGCGTTTAGAGTGTCGCTCAAACAGGAGGTGTGTGGACGTGCGACTGACTCCCACGGAACGCGACCGGCTGCTGCTCTTCGGCGCCGCCGAGCTCGCGCGGGCCCGCCGGGCCCGGGGCCTTCGGCTCAATGTGCCGGAGGCGACGGCCCTCATCGCGGACACGGTCTGCGAGGCGGCCCGCGACGGCCGACGGCTCGCCGAGGCGATCGCCGCGGCCCGGTCCGTGCTCGGCCCGGACGATGTGCTGCCGGGTGTGGCCGATGTCGTCACCGAAGTGCATGTCGAGGCCGTTTTCGACGACGGCTCGCGGCTCGCGGTCGTCTCCGACCCGATCGGCGGTCCTTCCCTGGGCGACGGGGCCCCGGGTGCGCTGCTGCCGGGCCCCACCGAGGCCGAGCAGCCCCCCGCGCTGATCCTCACGGTCCGCAACACCGCGACCGTCCCGGTCAGCGTCACCTCCCACTTCCACTTCTTCGAGGCCAACCCGCGTCTGGACTTCGACCGCGCCGCCGCCTACGGCATGCGGCTCGCCGTCCCCGCCGGCTCCTCCTTCCGCTTCGACCCGGGCGGCGAGGCGGAGGTCGGTCTCGTACCGATCGGCGGCGCCCGGATCGCCATCGGCTTCGCGGGCCTGGTCGACGGCCCGCTGGACGCGCCCGGCGCGAAGGAAGAGGCCCTGCGGCGCGCCGCGGCCTGCGGCTACCTGGGAACGCAGCTCACGAAGGAGGGCGAGTGATGGACCCGTACGAGTACGCATCGGTGCACGGACCCCGCGCGGGCGACCGGGTCGTCCTGGGCGACTCCGGGCTCGTCGTGCGGGTGGAGTCCGACTCGCAGAAGCCCGGCGACGAGTTCCTCGCCGGCTTCGGCAAGACCGCCCGTGACGGTCTTCACCTCAAGGCGGCGGCCGTCCGCGAGACGTGCGACGTGGTGATCAGCAACGTCCTGGTGATCGACGCCGTCCAGGGCATCCGCAAGGTGTCGATCGGTATTCGCGAGGGCCGGATCCACGCCATCGGGCGTGCGGGCAACCCCGACACCCTCGACGGTGTCGACGTGGTCGTCGGCACCGGAACGTCGATCGTCTCCGGCGAGGGGCTGATCGCCACCGCCGGTGCCGTGGACACCCATGTCCACCTGCTGTCCCCGCGCATCATGGAGGCCTCCCTCGCCTCTGGTGTCACCACCATCATCGGACAGGAGTTCGGTCCTGTCTGGGGGGTTGGCGTCAACTCGCCATGGGCCCTCAAGCACGCCTTCAGCGCCTTCGACGCCTGGCCCGTCAACATCGGCTTCCTCGCCCGTGGCTCCTCCTCGGACGGTGCCCCGCTGGTGGAGGCGCTCGCCGAGGGCGGGGCGTCCGGCTTCAAGGTCCATGAGGACATGGGCGCGCACACCCGGGCCCTGGACACCGCGCTGCGGGTGGCGGAGGAGCACGACGTGCAGGTCGCCCTGCACAGTGACGGTCTGAACGAGTGCCTGTCCGTCGAGGACACCCTGCGGGTGCTCGACGGCCGGACCATCCACGCCTTCCACATCGAGGGCTGTGGCGGAGGGCACGTCCCGAACGTCCTGAAGATGGCGGGTGTGCCGAACGTCATCGGTTCGTCCACCAACCCCACGCTCCCCTTCGGGCGCGACGCGGTCGCCGAGCACTACGGCATGATCGTCTCCGTCCACGACCTGAAGACCGACCTGCCCGGCGACGCCGCGATGGCGCGGGACCGGATCCGGGCGGGGACGATGGGGGCGGAGGACGTCCTGCACGACCTCGGCGCGATCGGGATCACCTCCTCCGACGCGCAGGGGATGGGAAGGGCCGGCGAGACCGTACGCCGGACCTTCGCCATGGCCGGGAAGATGAAGGCCGAGCTGGGCCCGATGGAGGGCGACGGCGCGCACGACGACAACGCGCGTGTGCTGCGTTACATGGCCAAGCTCACGATCAACCCGGCGATCGCCCACGGCCTCGCGCACGAGATCGGCTCGATCGAGGTCGGCAAGATGGCCGACATCGTGCTGTGGCGGCCGCAGTACTTCGGCGCCAAGCCCCAGATGGTGCTGAAGTCCGGCTTCCCCGCGTGGGGGGTCGTGGGCGATCCGAACGCCGCCACCGACACCTGCGAGCCGCTCGTCCTCGGGCCGCTGTTCGGAGCCCACGGAGCGACCCCGGCCGACATCTCGGTCGCGTTCGTCGCCCAGGCCGCCGTCGACCTCGGCTCCGACCGGATGCCGACCAGGCGCCGCCGCGTCGCCGTCCGCGGGACCCGGGGCATCGGCCCCGGCGACCTGCTCCTCAACTCCCGTATCGGCCAGGTGGGGGTGGACGGCCTGACCGGCCTCGTGTCGCTCGACGGCGACCCGATCCGCTCCGAACCGGCCGACTCCATCTCCCTGAACCGTCTCTACTTCCTCTGAGGACTCCTCCCATGACCTTCCGCATGCCGGCCGAGTGGGCCCCGCACGAGCGCACCTGGATGGCCTGGCCCGGCCCCAACCCCACCTTCACCAACGACGAGGAACTGGCGCAGGCCCGCACCGCGTGGGCCTCCGTCGCCCGCGCCGTACGCCGCTTCGAGCCGGTCACGATGGTGGTCGGCCCCGGCCAGCTGGACTCCGCGCGCGCCCTGCTCGGCGACGCGATCGACCTGGTCGAGCGCGAGCTCGACGACGCCTGGATGCGCGACATCGGCCCGACCTTCGTCAGCGACGGCACCGGACTGGCCGCCGTGAACTGGGTGTTCAACGGCTGGGGCGCGCAGGACTGGGCCCGCTGGGAGCACGACTCCAAGATCGCCTGCCATGTCGCCGACCTCGCGGGCGTGCCGGTGGTGAACAGCCCCCTGGTGAACGAGGGCGGCGCGATCCACGTCGACGGTGAGGGAACGGTCCTGCTGACCGACACCGTCCAGCTCGGCGCCGGCCGCAACCCCGAGTGGAGCCGCGCCGAGGTCGAGGCGGAGATCCACGCCAAGCTCGGCACGGCGAAGGCGATCTGGCTCCCGCACGGGCTGACCGGCGACTACGGCCTCTACGGCACCCAGGGCCACGTCGACATCGTCGCCGCCTTCGCCAGGCCCGGCGTCGTGGTCGTCCACAGCCAGCAGGACCCGGCCCACCCGGACTACGAGCGCTCGCGGATGTACGTCGACATCCTCAGCCGCCAGACGGACGCCAAGGGCCGCGCGCTGGAGGTCGTGGAGATCCCGGCCCCGACCGTCCTGAAGGACGAGGAGGGCGACTGGGTCGACTACTCGTACATCAACCACTACCTCTGCAACGGCGGTGTGGTCCTGTGCGGATTCGACGACCCGAACGACGAGATCGCGGCGGGCATCTTCCGCCGGCTGTTCCCGGAGCGGATCGTCACGCTGGTCGACGCGCGCGCCATCTTCGCAGGTGGGGGCGGTATCCACTGCATCACGCAGCAGCAGCCGAAACTCTGAGTCCTGCTGGTCGGGGGGGGGGGGGGGGGGGGGGGGGGGGGGGGGGGGCGGGGCGGGCGGGGGGGCGGGGCGGGGGGGGGGGGGCGGGGGGGGGGGGGGGGCGCGACCCCCCCCCCCCCCCCCCCCCCCCCCCCCCCCC
>NZ_JBICYI010000010.1:0-298552 GCF_043200825.1 Streptomyces sp. NPDC048370
ATTCATCTGTCGAGAGCGCCTGGGTGCTTCGTACGGGAACCAGTAGGTATGTCGTTCTCGTCTAGCACGGGGGCCAAGGGGTTCACACAGGACACTGATACATGGTTCGGACGTACGCATGACGCATGGAGGAGGCACGGTGGCGGGCGAGTCCCCCGACAAGGCGGAGCAGCAGGAGTCCTCGCGGGAGAAGACTCCGGGCGGCGGCGGCCGGGATCCCCGGCTGTCGGTACTCCGCGAGCCCGCGCCGTCGCCGGTCCAGGTCGACCAGCCGACGGCCGTCTTCAAGACCTTGGCGCCGCGGACCCCGGAGGACGACGCTCCGGCGGAGGAGCGCGCGGCGGAGCCGGAGGCGGCTGCCGAGGAGCGTGCCGAGGAGCGTGCCGAGGAGTCGGAGACGGCTTCGGAGGCGGGCTCGGAGGGCACGGAAGGCTCGGAGGGCGAGAGCGACCGTCTGCGGGCCGCGGTGGCGGCGTGGGTCGCCTCCGACGACGAGGCCGAGGCGACCGAGGCCGAGGCGGCCTCCGAGGACGAGCCGGTGGCTCAGGAGGACTCCAACGACGACGCGGACTCCGAGGCGGACGCGGATGCGGACGCGGAAACGGTTCAGGAGGCCGCTGAGGCCCCCGAGGCCGCCGACTCCTGGTTCGCCTCGCGGAAGCCCGCCGAGGCGACGCAGGAGGCCGAGGACGAGCCCGAGGCCGAGCCCCAGCCGGAGGCCCAGGCCGAGCCCGAGCCGGAGGCCGACGAGCAGGAGCCCGAGCCGGCGGAGTCCACCGACCGCGCTGAGTCCGCCGAGTCCACCGACCGCGCCGAGTCGGCCGAGTCGACCGACCCTGCCGAGTCGGCCGAACCCGTCGATCAGCCGACCGCCATGTTCAAGATCGTCCGTCCGCCGGTCGTGGACCAGCCGACGACGGCGCTCAAGATGCCGCCCGCTCCGGAGCCCGCGCCTGCGCAGGAACGCCCGAGCACCTTCGTACCGCTGCGCCCGGACACGCCGGCGGCTCCCGCGGCTCCCGCGGCCAAGGCGTCCCCGACGCCCCCCGTGTCCCCGACGCCCCGCGCCCCCGCGGCGGCTGCGGCCCCGGCCCCCACCCCCGTACCCCCGCCCTCGCTCGCCGAGGCCGAGCGGACGAGGCAGCAGCCGATGCCGCCGCTTCCCCCGCTCGACCTGCTCGCCGAGCTGACCAACACCCCGCCCCCGGCGCCGACGCCGATGCGCATCACCCTCCGGCGGGTGCGGATCTGGACGCCGCTGGTCGTTCTGCTGCTGATCGTCTTTGCGGTCGTACAGTTCGTGCGGCCGCTTCCGGCGCCCACGCTCTCCCTCACCGCCGCGCCCACCTTCACCTTCGAGGGCGGCGAGCTGCAGATGCCGTGGCCGACCGAGGGTCAGGGCGCCGCCGAGGTCGAGGGCGTCGGCTCGCTCGGGACGTACGGGGCCCAGAAGCCCGCCCCGCTCGCGAGCGTGGCGAAGACGATGACGGCGTACGTGATCCTCAGGGACCACCCGATCAAGGGCGCGGAGCCCGGCCCCGAGATCACCATCGACAAGAAGGCGGCCGACGAGGCCGGCGCGCAGTTCGAGTCGACGGCGGCGGTCAAGGAAGGCCAGACGTACACGGAGAAGGAGCTGGTCCAGCTCCTCATGATCCCGTCCGCGAACAACGTGGCGCGGCTCCTGGCGCGCTGGGACGCCGGTTCCGAGGCCGCGTTCGTCGAGAAGATGAACGCCGCCGCCAAGGACCTCGGGATGACGGAGTCGACGTACACGGACCCGTCCGGTCTGGAGTCGACCACCGTCTCCACCCCGCAGGACCAGCTGAAGCTGGCGAAGGCGGTCATGCAGTACGACGTGTTCCGGGAGATCGTGAACATGCCGAACCTGACCGTCGACGGCATCCCCGGCCAGATCGAGAACAACAACAACATCCTGCTCGAGCCCGGTGTCTCCGGCATCAAGACCGGCTCGTCGACCCCGGCCGGCGGCAACCTCCTCTGGTCCGCGAACACCGTGGTCGACGGCAAGGAGCGCCGGATCCTCGGCATCGTCATGGGTGCGAAGGACGCCAAGCTGCTGCACCAGAAGCTCCAGCTGTCGATCGACTACAGCCTCAAGCTGATCCAGCAGGCACAGAAGGACGTGACCTCGGCCGCCGTGATCCGCAAGGGTCAGGTCGTCGGCCACATCGACGACGGCCTGGGGGGTCGTACCGCCGTGGTCGCGGACAAGGAGCTCAAGGCCGTCGGCTGGCCGGGTCTGAAGGTCGACCTGGAGCTGACCGACGGCGGCAAGGCCGTCCCGCACACCGGCAAGGCGGGCGACGTCGTCGGCCAGGTGTCGATCGGCACCGGTACGGGCAAGGTCAGCTCTCCGGTCTCGCTCAAGACGGACCTCGTGGAGCCCGGCTTCGACAAGAAGCTGACCCGTCTGGGCTGACGTGTCAGGGCGTCCCGGTTTCCCCGGGGCGCCCTGCTGTTAGCGTTCCGGAGGCCGAGACATGTGCGAAAGGCAGTTCGGGAGCAGCACGGGAGAGGGACGCGAGTGACCACCGCCGAGCCGACACGCGCCGACGAGAGCGCGCCCAGGCACCCCGAACCGCCGCACTCCAAGATCTCTGGGCCCTCCTCGCGAATAGACCTCCCGACCCCCAGGCAGCCGGCCGAGCCGTCGCCTGAGGCATCGCCCGCGCGGCGACCGCGCCGCAGGCGCCGCTACCCGGTCATGATCGCGACGGGTGTGGCCGCCCTGACTCACGTCCTCTGGTTCTTCCTGTTCGCGAACAGCGGCGGGGACCTCGCGGCGCAGGACGCGTGGGCCGAGTTCGTGGGCCGGCATCCGGACTCCGCGTACAACCTCGCCTGGTACGGGGGGATGCACCCGGTCTCGTACAGCGTCGTCTCGCCGTACGTGATGTCGGTGCTCGGCGTCCGTACGACGATGATGATCGCGGGCACGCTCTCGGCCGGTCTGACGGCGCTGATCCTGGTGCGGGTGCGGGCGGTGCGCAATCCGCTGGCGTGCGCGCTCGCGGGCGTCTTCGCGTTCCTCTGCAACGCGCTGTCGGGACGGGTGACGTTCGGGCTCGGCATGATGTTCGCGCTGGGCGCGGTCGCCGCGGTCTTCTGCTGGCCGCACCGCTGGCGCCGCAGGCGCTGGGCGAAGGCGGCGGTCGCCGCGCCGCTCGCGGGCATCGCGACCGCGTGCAGCCCGGTGGCGGGCCTCTTCCTCGGTGTCGCGGCGGCGGCACTGTTCCTGAACCGCCGCCGGCCGGGCGCGTACGCGCTTGGCCTGGCCCCGGTCCTGGTGGTGGCCCTCTCCTCCTGGCTGTTCCCCTTCTCCGGTACGCAGCCGATGTCGTGGGCGTCGACGGCGCTGCCGTTCCTCTTCGGGGTGCTGTGCTTCGCGCTCGTACCGCGCGAGTGGCGCACGGTACGCACGGGCGCGGCGGTGTACGCGGCGGGGACGCTGCTGACCTGGCTGATCGACTCGCAGATCGGCTCGAACGTCTCGCGGCTCGTGATGCTCTTCGCGGGCGTGGTCCTGCTGGCGGCGCTGCCGTACAGCGTCCCGCGCTCGCGGAAGTGGTACGCGATCGTGCTGGCCTTCGCCGGCCTCAACGTCTGGATCGGCTTCAAGGGCGTCGACGACGTCATCCGCACCGCTCCGGACGCGTCGTGGACGCGGGAGGTCGCGCCGCTGATCAACCAGTTGCAGGTGCGAGGTGCGGAGAAGGCGCGGGTCGAGGTCGTACCGGCGTCGAGCCACCGCGAGTCCTCGGCGCTCAGCCCGTACATCAACCTGGCGCGGGGCTGGAACCGCCAGGCGGACATGGAGCGGAACCCGCTCTTCTACGACGACACCCTGAACGCCACGAACTACCAGGACTGGCTGGACCGCTGGGCGGTGCACTACGTGGTGCTGCCGACGGGGGCGCCGGACTCGGGCGCCGAGCTGGAGGCGGAGCTTGTCGGGGACGGGCTGCCGTACCTGAAGCAGGTCTGGTCGGACGCGAACTGGCGCCTGTACGAGGTGGACGCCCCGACCCCGCTCGCGGACCCGCCGGCGAAGGTGCGCCGGGCGGGCGCGAACGAGGTCGTGATCGAGGTCGACGCCCCGGGCCGGGTCCTGATCCGCGTCCCGTACTCACCGTGGCTCGCGCTCGTCGACGAGACCGGCGGCAAGATCGAGCCGCCGGAGGAGACGGAGGCGTCGAAGACGGCCCGGGAGGAGTCGACGGAGGAGCTGGAGAAGGTCTTCCTCAACGAGTCGGGCTGCCTCCTGAAGACGGAGGCGGACGCGGAGGGCGACGAGTGGACGGAACTCCTGGCCCCGAAGGCGGGCGTCTACCGCCTGTCGGCCCCGTACAAGTTCTTCCCGAGGGGCACGGCCTGCCCGAAGGAACTCCGCTGAGAGCCGAAGCGCCGCCGCGTACGTCAAAGGGCACCTAGCAACGTTGCTAGGTGCCCTTTGCCTCTGTGCCCCCGTGTGACTGAGCCCTCTACTTGGCCCGTCTGGCCAAGTAGAGCGCTCAGCTGGAGCCCGCATCCAGAGCGATCCGGTCGGAAGCTAGCGACCCACCGTGCTCCAGTCAGCGGGGGCGGGCGGCACCGTACGGCCGGCGATGTGTTCGTGGAGGCGCCGGGTCAGTTCCGGCAGATCGTAGGCAGGGAAGCTGACCTGCAGGAGGCGCAGGGCGAACTCCGACGGCTGGTCGCCCTGAAACATTGCCGCGTCCATCGGCTTGATCGTCACGTCCCAGGCGTCGGGGGCGGCCCAGTGCGTCATCCGCACGTAGAAGGCATCCCGCGGTCCGGCATTTGCTACGGCCGAGAGGAAGGAGAGTCCGCTGTCGACCGGGAAGTCGATGAGCATCCAGCCGCGGCGGGACTCCACCCACTCCGCCATGTGCGGCAACTTCGCTGGCCAATCCGCGTTGCTCTCGGCCAAGTCCTGGCAGCAGGTGAACGTGTCGATGCCACACTCCCAGATCGCCTGGATAGCTGGTGCGAGCTGCTCGTCGATCTGGGCGTGGAGGTTGCCCACTCGGACGAGAACGGTGGGGTGCGTGCCTTCGTAAGACGTCATCGCAGGAGCATAGAAGCGGAGTACGACATCACAGCAGGCGGAGCCCGCCGGCAACATGCTCCGCTTCAACCAGCCGCGCACCCGCTAGCCGGACACCCCCTGGGAGCGCTCAGCTCCTCAACGACCGCACTACGACCGCCGCCGACAGCATGAGTCCGGCACCGGCCATCACCTTGGCGGCGGTCGGGCGTTCGCGCGGGTCCGCCCCGGTGGCCAGCAGGAGCTGCAGCGCCGAGGGGAAGAACAGGAACATGCCGGCCATGGCGCCGATGAACGACCACAGCACCAGCAGCGCCGCGATGGCGCCCGCGACGTAGACGAAGCCGGACGGCCGGGCGTACAGGAACAACGGCACGGAGGCCACCGCGGCGGTCGCGAAGGCGAGCGCCAGGATGCCGGAACCCGCGAACCACACGATCAGCACGGGTAGGGGGGTGACCACGGCGCACAGCACGAGGCCGAACTGCCATGGATGAACACTCGCTCGCGCAGCGGCGTGCATGACCAACCCCCGGACCCGATGACTTGAACGCGTTCAAACTACCGGATCCGGGGGCGTGCTACGTCAGCGGGCGCACCGGCCAACTGGACAGCTCAGCCAGGCCAACTCAAGCGCTAGGGAGCCAACTCAGCCGCTCAGTCTCACCCCGGCAGGATTCGAACCTGCGACACCCGCTTTAGGAGTTCGATCGGGCGGGTGCTGTAGGGCTCCGCACCGAGCCCTGTCCCGTTCTCAGCGACCGCCTGAGACCGCCCTCGTTCGGTGCCGTTGATGTCAGCTCTGGATGTCAGGCTCCGCTGCCTGATCCGCGGTCACCAGTCGCGCCAGGCGTCGGTGATCCCGGCTCGGACGATGCCCTTCCTCGCCAACAAAGCAGCCACGTCCACACCATGCTCGCCCAGGGTGAGGTCGACGTAGTCGCACAACTGCTCCCGCTCTTCGGTGCAGAAGCGGGCCCCGCTATGGGCCGGATCGTGGTCGACGGCGTTGAGCGCGAGAACGACCCTCTCGACAGCCCGGAAGACCTCTTCGTCGGAGGGCTTCACCAGCCCACGCATCTCCGCCTCGAATGCCTCCAAGGCCGAGTCCGTCGCCCTCAGCAAGGACTCCGGGTACATCTCCGCCGCACGGGCGCACTCGGGCCCCAGGATCCCGGCCTCGATGTCGCGGGCCACTTGCACCATCCAGGCACGCCAGTTCTCAGGGGGTCTGTTCGCCATGGCGAGAAGGTACGCCGGAGCACTGACAGCCCCGCCTAGCGGCTGATGGGGATCTCGTAGACGATCTCGCAGAGAGCGGCGGGGACGACGATGTCGGCAGTTTCCACCGGGTGGCCCTCGTCGCTGTAATACGTCCGCCGGATGTGCGTGACGAGCGCGGCCTTCTGGATCCCGAGGAGCGACGCTTCCTCAGCGGTGGCTTGCCGCGGCTCCGGCTGCTCAACGGCGTGGCTGACCGTGATGCCGATCGCGGCCATCCGGTTCACGACGCCGGCCCCGGCGTGCGGCCCGCCCTCGGGAAGTACGACGAGGGTCCCGCCGGTGAGGTCGTACGGCTCCCAGCTCGTGGACAACTGCACGGGCCGCCCGTCGGCGAGGAACTCGTACACGGTCCGGACGCACAGCTCGCCCTCACCGATCCCGAGCCGCGCAGCGATCTCCGCCGGCGCGGGCACCTTGGCATCTGTCCGGCTCTCCCAGCCACCGTTCCGCCCCACGGCCTTCATGTCCGCGCGGAACG
The DNA here is from genome assembly GCF_043200825.1 of Streptomyces sp. NPDC048370. Classification (NCBI taxonomy): domain Bacteria; kingdom Bacillati; phylum Actinomycetota; class Actinomycetes; order Kitasatosporales; family Streptomycetaceae; genus Streptomyces; species Streptomyces sp. NPDC048370. Next base: position 6,834 of record NZ_JBICYI010000010.1, read on the forward strand.
GCGACCCGTCGGGCTGCTCGCGCGCCGCGGACCGAACCATCCGCACCCGCTGCCGCGGCTCGACCACGTATGTCCCGGACCCGGCCCGCCCCTCCAACACGCCCTGGGAGATCAGGAGCTCCTGCGCGCGGCGGACGACGTTCTCGCCTACGCCGCACTCCTGGCCGATCTGGGCGCGGGAGGGCAGCCGGTCTCCGGGCGTCCACTCGTGCTCCGCGATCCGCCGCCGGAGTTCGTCGGCGATACGGAGATAAGGCGGCTGCTCAGGCATATGGAAAATCTAGTCCACTAGCTCTAACCTAGTTAACTAGCTTCACTCAAAGTGATCGCCGGTGACGGAGGCTGCCCAGTGCCCGCTTCAGAGGTAAGCGCGGAGGCCATCGCCGCCCGGTTGTCAGCTGTGGGGCTGTCCACGCGCGTGCAAGAGCACACCAGACACACGTCGATCGAAGTGGAGGTGCCGGATTCCTTCCCCGCCGAGACATGGCGGGAGGTCCTGGAAGTGGTGGCGAAGGCAGACCGGTTCGGACTCCTCGCCACCAGCCTGGGCGGCCGCACCCTGTGGGCCGTCGTACGCAAAGCGGTCCCCGCGACGGGCGATGTCCGGGGACCTGGCCATCAGCGATAGGAGCTGATCAGCGTGTTCAACCGTATCCGTCGCGCCGTAGCGCGCACCAGAGAGCGGTACTCCCGAAAGGCCCGCCACCACGCCCCGTTAACGCAGTCCAGCCCCACCCTCACCGACTGGCCGACGCTGGCGCTGAGACAGCCCCGGGACCGCACGGACTTCCTTCCGGGTGAGGAGACCGCACTCGTCCGCCCGTACGTACTGGCAGTCGAGGAACTCCTCGCCTGTACCTGCTTCAAGCCGGCGGAGGCCCACTGATGCCGCAGCCGAAGGCAGCCCCTTACCGATCGACTTCGTGCCGGATCGGCACGCACCACGAGTGCGCGCATTCGTCCCCGGTGACTGCGCCGGTCGGCGTTCCCGTGGTCTACGAGACATGCGCCTGCTCCTGCCACGCGCCAGCCGCCGCGGCCACTTCCATGGGGACGGCCTCATGAAGGCCTGGGCTCCGAGTGGTGCGATGGCCGCGCCTGTCGAGATCACCTCGACCAACGTGCAGCGCGGCGACGTCATCCAGATCGGCGGGCAACCCTGCCGAGTGGCCGACCTCTTCCAACTGCCTCAGGGCGCCAAACGTCTTCTCTTCGAGTCGGGCGAACTGCTGACCATCCACCCCCGAACCCGACTCGTTGCCGTACGGGTCCTCAGAAGGTGGTGATCAACCCGTGCCGTCCCTCCGCCACACCATCGCCGACGACCTCAGGACCCAGATCACCACGGGCCTCCTCAAGCCCGGCGAACGCCTCCCCTCGGAGCCCCAGCTCGCCGCGCGCTACAGGGTCAGCACGGCGACACTGCGCAACGCCCTCGCACTCCTCCAGGCCGAGGGCCTGATCGAAAAGGTCCACGGCAAAGGCAACTTCGTCCGCCGCCTCCGCCGCAGACTCACGTACGAGGGAGGCGCCCTCACTCCCATCGTTCCGACGCTCCATGTCACGGTCCGCACCACCCACCTCCGGGCGCAAGGGGTGCTGAGCACCCTGCTGAAGGTGTCATCACGAGCCCTGCTGACCGAGTACCTCTGTGTCAGCCACGTGGGGGAGTCGCCACACAGCCTGGCCCGCATCTACGTCCCCAGAGAGCTGGCGCCGGCCGAATCGTCCTGTCGCTGGCCCAAGCCAGCGCCACTCGGGCCACACATCGCGGAGGTCCGCGAGAAGGTCGGCGCCCGCCTCCCGACCCTGGAGGAAGCCTCAACCCTCCGGATCAGCTCGGCGCTGGCAGTCCTCGCGATCACTCGGGTATCTGCTGACATCACAGGCCGCGTCGTCGAAGCCGCCCTGTTAGTCCTCCCCGGCGATCGAGCCGACGCACGCTTCACCACCCATCACAGCGCCGAAGACGGAAGGGCCGAAGGATGACGTCCCACAACGAGCTGCGCCTCCTCCCGTGGGCGGGCCCAGACGGCAAGCCCTGCTACCTGAGCACCGATGATGACGACAGCCACATGTCCCGCCTGGCGGACAACACCGAAGAGATCCAACTAGGCATGGCGGCCGCCCTCGTGGCGCACGCGCTGGAAGCCCTCGACGACGAGAGGACCGACCCGGATGAACTTCGCTGCCTGACAGCGGACCTGGCGGATGCCCTCAATGACATGCTCCGCGTAGCCACAAGCCGCGGCCACCGCCTAACGGCACCGGGCGGCAGCACTCACGAAGGCAATGACGGCCCACAACTGCCGGCGGCAGCCGTCGGCTAGCGGCAGGAGCAAGCATCCACAGGAGCCCCGCTATGACCCTGGGGGCTCCTGTGCCGTCGCGCATGCGCGCTCGTCGAGCGTTGATCAGACATCGAGGCATCGCATCACGAACCCCCGTCTTCGCGAGTAGGCTGCCGCCTCAAGCCAACGCCCGGCTGTCGAGACACTGCCAAGACGGGAGAACACATGAGCCCTCGTGCAGGAGGAGAGACCGACAAGTTCGGCAATCGGTACGAGGGTGCTTGGACAGTTCGTCACCTACTTTATGTACTGCTTGGGAGTGGCGACTCCATTAAGGTCGAAGATATTGACGACCTGGGCAAGGGCGCGGAGTTCACATACCGCCACGGCAGCACCGTGGAAGTACATCAAGTGAAGCGACAGAACGGCAATGCCAATAGCTGGAACGTTAGGTCGCTCGACAAAAAAGAAATCTGGGAAAATGCGCGCTACCACGTGGACCAAGGGCGCCATTTTCATTTCGTCTCAGTCGTCCCAGCCCGCTCGATCCAAGAGCTCACAGAAAGAGCGAGGAGTGCTGACGATCTCACTGAGTTCCTAAGCGATCGGCTCACGAAAGGGCTCAAAGATTCGTTCGATGAACTGTCCTCTACCATCTATGGATCAGCTGAGGTCGCATGGAGAGTGCTACGCGGACTCTGGGTCTCATGGCCTGACGAAAATGACCTCGTCCGCGGAAACTCAGTACTAGCGGAGCTGCTTCTCAGCGGTGCGGCCGGACGTCTTGCAGCCGCAGGACTCGGGGATCTAGCAAACTATAGCCTTGGCTCGACACTTGATTCAACGGCCATCGAGTCTCGACTTCAGCAGTACGGCCTCTGTCGCTCTACCATCCTCTCCGGGAATACGATTTCCGGAATGGTCAACGATATTACGACAGCATGGGCTGCGAGTGTTGAGCGTGAGCTTCTTCGGCCTGCAATTCTTCGCCCGGAGGCAGACCAGCTTATTCAGCTTCTCGATTCAGACTCGGACATGCTGACGCTCCTCATGGGGGCAGCCGGAGGCGGAAAGAGTGCCACGCTTCTGCAGGCCGTTCGAGCCCTACGGGAGCGAGACACTCCCGTCCTTAGCTTTCGGCTAGATAGACTAGAATCTTTTGCGTCTACCACGGAGCTGGGTAAGCGGGTCGGGCTGAGCATCTCACCCGTGGCAGCCCTTGCGGCTGTGGCTGGCGAGCGCCCATCCGTACTCGTCGTAGATCAGGTCGATGCCGTCAGCCTAGTCTCGGGAAGGATGCCGAGAAACTTCGATTCGGTAGCCGACCTCGTTCGGGAAGCGTCCGCGTTCCCGAGAATGCGAGTACTGCTTTCCTGTCGAAAGTTTGACGTAGAAAACGATCACCGTATTCGGGAACTGGTCGACGATAGGCATTGTGAGCGCATAGAAGTACCAGAGCTCTCTGAAGCTCAGGTCGCTGATGCCCTTTTCTCTATGGGGCTCGATGCGTCCACCCTGAGTCCCCATCAGAAGAAACTTCTCCGATCGCCATTGTGCCTCGTCCTTTTGCATGGATCTGGGGCAGATCCTAACGCCCTAGCGTTCCAGACGATCAAGAGTCTTTTCGATTCCTTCTGGCAACGCAAGCTGACCGACTGCGCACAAAGGAAGGAATCGGTCCGCTTCAACGAGGTTATTTCAAAACTAGCCGAGGCAATCAGCACTCGGCAGCGCCTCTCAGTCCCCGTCACCGTTCTCGACCAAGCCGATCTGGCTGTCGATGCCGGCGTGTTGGTGTCGGAGCACATTCTGGTGCGAGACGGCCAGGAGATCGCCTTCTTTCACGAATCGTTCTTCGATTACGCCTTCGCCCGGGGATGGGCCGATCGCAACGAATCCCTTATCGATTTCCTAAGGAGTGGAGAGCAAGAGCTCTTTCGACGTGCTCAAGTGCGGCAGATTTTGGGTCATTTGCGCGAGCTAGAGCCAGATCGCTTTGTAAACGAAGTGGAAGATGCATTGGCAAGCACTGACGTCCGGTTTCACGTTAAAGACGTCATCTTGACTCTTCTGAGCGCGCTAACCCGACCGACGTCCGGCGAATGGGAGATGGTTGCCGGGGTACTAGAGACTCATCCCGCCTTCGAAGACCGACTGTGGCGATCATTGTGTACGGCCGAATGGTTTCGACGTCTCGACGAGGAAGGGCTAATTGAATACTGGCTAAATGGCAATAGTGTCGCCGAGAAAGAGCGGGCTCTTGAAATCATGACCGGATCAGCCAAGGCCGATCCCGACCGACTAGCGTCACTACTGCAGGCGCAAGTCACAAAAAGTGAATTTCCGGCCTGGCTCCGTTGGATTACTCGCTTTACCGACCTACATGAAAGCCGTCCACTCTTCGAGTTGGTTCTGCAGGCAGTCCGTGACGGTCAATACGAGGGAAATGCTGAGCAAGAGCTCTGGCTTTCATCCCACAACCTTGCGCAGATCAAACCGGTTTGGGCGATTGAACTTCTTGCAGCTTATTTTGTCGACCGTCCTAATGCCATGCATGTTGATTCGCGCAATGAGGTGGAATGTCTAAGGGTGCGAGAGCACACAGCGATTGAGCTGGTACAGCTTGGGGCTGAGAATGCCCCTGCGTCTTTTTGTGAACTGCTTGTGCCTTACATGCTGCGTGTCATGGCGGCAACAGCTTACGCGAGGGACGATCTCCCCACAAAGGATCGACACTTTTCGCATCGATATCCGAGCCTTGATGCGCATGACCTCGGAGGGGCTCTCCTGACTGGTGCGGCTTCAGCTATTCGCGGCCTTGTCAGGCTAGGATCAGAACAAGCACAGACAACTCTGGAAACCCTTGCAATAAGCGAATTCGAGACGGCGCAATGGCTGCTGTACGAGGGAATGCGGACAGAGGGCGAACGCTATGCTCAGTGGGCAACTGACCTCATGCTTGAAGGCGCTCATCGCTTCCTCAGCGGATACTCATCAAATGTTGTATGGGGAGCACGGCAGCTGATTGAGGCCACGAGTTCGTTTTGCTCCGACGACTCCTTCCGTGCGCTTGAGAGTGCGATTCTGGCCCTTCGCTTCCCGTGGGAGGGCAGGCGACCGGGGTGGTACACATTCAACCTCCTGTCTGCGATGAACGAGTCACGGCTTTCTGAAGCTGCAAAGCGCCGTCTCGGTGAGTTGCGCAGAGCCACGGGGATGGAGCAGCCCCCTGAACCGCAAGGAGTCGTTGGCGGAGGCATCGCCTCTCCGATTCCTCTCGAGTCCGCCCAGAAAATGAGTGACCACAACTGGCTGAGCGCTATTGCGAAACATAACTCGCAGAAAACCGATTGGCAATCCTTCACGGGTGGAGCTCACGAACTGTCGGGCGTGTTGCGTCAGGAGGCAGAGCAAGATTCAGAAAGATTCGCTCGCCTCGCCATGCATTTTGACGCCGACACACATCCGGCTTACAGCAACGCTTTGTTCCAGGCGTTTGGGGCAGCAGAAGCGCTAGATGACGGCGAGGTAGTATTCAACGCTGTCCGTCACATCTCATCGCTTGGCAACGGCGACAATGTTCAATGGCTCGGTACTGCACTTCGACGCTACTACAAGTCGGTTCCGCTGGATCTCGTGCAGACCTTTGTTGAATACGCAACTCGTCCAGTGAGTCTCGAAGGCGAAGTTCCAGATGGTTGGCCACCTACGGATGCCGAGAACGTCGGTCGTGATACCTACGAAGCCGGAATAAACTCCGCTCGTGGTGCGGCTGCACAAACCTTGGGAGATCTCCTCGTTCACGACACCGACGGAAGCCGCACAGCACTAGTGGCGCCGGCTCTGAATCAGCTAGCAGCAGACGCCTCTACCTCGATTCGAGCGTGTGTCGCGCACCTTGTTCATGCTTCCATGCGACACGGGCGATATCAGGCCCTGCAGGCATTTTCTCAGCTAATTGAGACGGACGACGATAACCTCTTCGCGACGCAAACAACCGTCCGCTTGATCGCGTACGTTGGATCTGTGGACTTGGACCTAGCACGCCCAGTGATTGCTCGAATGCTTCAATCACCAGTTGTGGAAGTGCGAACCGCTGGCGGCCAACTTGCTGCCCTAGCTGCAGTGGAATGGGGCATGGCGGAGCTTCTCAATGAGATTCTTTCCGCAGGTGACAGTGCACAACGAGAGGGAGCCGCGCAGCTATGCGCGCATAAGCTGTCGGCAGCGAATGACACAGCCGTTGCACGCAAAGCCTTGGACGCACTTATGGATGACACCGACACTGCGGTTCAGGCAGCGGTTGGCCAGATGGCGGTTGCACTTCGGGGTCAGCGCCTTCGCCCCTTCAAGGAACCGCTGACTCGTCTAATTTCGTCAGCTTCGTTCACAGCGGCTCTGCCTCAGCTCTTCATCACTCTGGAGCATGCGCCGGACCGTGTAGATGACTTGGTCTTGGAATGTTCACAACGCTTCATTGAGATCAAGGGAGAAGATTCTGCAGAAATGCGAACTGGTGCAGCGGGTGGCGGTCGGCATGTAGGTGGTCTTCTAATTCGAGCTTATGCACAAGCCGCCACCGGAACAAGGCGAGCGCCGGTCTTGGATTTGATCGACAGACTGCTAGGGGTTGGCGCTTTCGGCGTAGCGGACCTGGTTAAGAATTCGGAACGTTAGCGATCGCGTTCCGTTCCCTAAAAGGTCGGTGGAGCGGCTTTGGGCGGGAGCTGCTTTGGGGCGAGTGATCATGGCCCCGTAAGCTTCCGGCGCGGCGGGCAGTCTGTGGACCTGCCCGGTAAAGCACGACGTTGGGGCCATGATCTTAGAGGCTCGCCCCAAAGTGGCTGCCTAAAGCCGTGGAGCCGACCGCCCCAGCCACAGCGGGGTTCACCACCCATCAACCCGAGCTGTCAGGCGTGCGGCCGGCGGCCGGGCCGGAGCGGGGCGAAGACAGGAGCGGCGGCCCGGACGACGGGCCGCACGCGCCGCGCAGTGCGCGGCGGGTGCCTTGATGAAGTAGGGAAACTCTTACCGCGCTACTGCTTGGGGGCCTTGAAGGTCTCGGCGTTCGCTGCGATGCGCTGAGACAGGTCGTCCAAGGAGCACTCGATCCTGGCGTGGGCCTCGGCGTCGAAGTCTGTGATCTCGGAAGCTGTCGCAAGGTAGTCGGAGGGCGTGAAGCCCCAGCCGTTCACCATGCTCCATCCGGCCTGCACCTCGGCGTTGTGTCCGTCTGCGGACCCTACGCGTAGCCAGCCCGTGCACTCGTCGGAGAAGTCGTATGGCAGGTAGGCCGTGCCGACTGTGCCTCTCAGTCCATCGACCTGGCTCCTCCATTGCTCCAGGAGGCGTACGAGGTTCCCCCTCAGGTCCGGGGATGCAGTGGCCGTATCGTCGTTGTCTAGGTAGAACGAGTCGCAGGTGTGGCAATACGGCCCCAGGCGCAACTGGAGGTTGTCGTGAGACTTCTTCTCCGCCAGCAGCTCGAAACTGAGGGCTATGGGGGCCGTCATGCCGACCTCTCCAGGAGGTGCCGGCCGTCGTGGCTGCGGACGTGCGGGCTGGCTCCGTCCAGGGCGTCCAGGAGGCGGATCGCATAGACCTCTGTCATGCGGTCGGAGATCTCGTCCGGGGTGAGCCACTCGACCGCGGTCGACTCCGTGGAGGTTCGTTCCTTGCCGCCGGATGGCTTGCAGCGGAAGACCAACGCCACGATCCCTCGGGTGGTGTTCTTGTAGACGCCGGTCAGTTCCTCGACCTCTACCCGGATGCCGGTCTCTTCCCAGACCTCGCGGGCCACGCCCTCTTCGGGGGCCTCCGTGAGTTCGAGTACGCCGCCCGGGAGTTCCCAGGTGCCGTTGTCCGCTCGGCGGATCGCCAAGAGTCGGCCGTCTTCGCGTACGACCGCGCCCGCGACGGACACGGAGTGCAGTGGCGTTGACGTCGTCTCTCGGGCGCTGTTACTCATGTACAGGAGCATAGGAGAGTGGGAAAGACTGTGGGAACTCCAGTAGGAGGTGGTCGGTCCGTACCTCGGTACGTCCAGATCGCTGAGGAGATTGTTCAGCAGATCCAGGCTGGGGTTCTCAAGCCTGGCGACCTGGTGCCGAGTGAGTCCGAGCTCGCCGAGCGGTACGGCGTCGCCGGCGGGACCATCCGTAAGGCAATGGTCGAGGTTCGTGCGAGCGGGCTCGTGGAGACGCGGCACGGCAAGGGGTCGATCGTTAAGGACCGGCCGCCCGTGCGGCTGCGGTCGTCGGATCGGTTTCGGGCCTCGCATCGGCGTGGGGGGAAGGCCGCATACCTTGCTGAGTCCGCTCAGTCCGGTGCCACCGCCAAGGTGAGCGTCCTCTATATCGGGCCGATGGAAGCGCCGGAGGACATCGCCGAGCGCCTGGGCGTCGACGCCGGTACGCAGGTGCTTGCGCGCCGGCGGCTGTACTTCCGTAACGGCGTTCCCGTCGAGACCGCCTCCTCCTACCTTCCGTGGGACGTGGTCAAGGACATCCCTCAGCTCTTCTCTGAGAACCCCGGGCCCGGTGGGATCTACGCCCGGCTGGAGGACGACGGGCACGTCTTCACCGAGTTCGTCGAGACGTTGCAGGCTCGGCCGGCAGCCAAGGCCGAGGCTTCCGAACTCGCTCTGAGTCCCGGGGCCCCCGTCGTTCACCTGCTGCGGAACGCCGTCACCAAGACCGGGCGGGTGGTCGAGGTCTGCGACACCCTCATGGCGGCTGACCAGTTCGTCTTCGAGTATCGGATCCCTGCCGCCGACTGACGCGCGGTCAACTCTCCTCAACCCGCTTGGACTTCTTCGTCTGGGCGGGTTGACTCATGTATAGGAGTCGGGCACTCTTCTTCATGGCACTCATGTACATGAGTGACGGAGTCCAGCACTTCTAGAGGAGTGATCTTTGTGCGTCAGATCCCCGTCGACACCTCCGCGGCCTCCGTGATGGTCGCCCAGCCCCCGCAGCCCAAGGTGAAGGACCGCCGTACCGGCGAGCGCGCCATGGACGCCGAGACTGGCGCCGCGCTGTCGACCGTGGACGTGATGTTCGCGGCGAACGGTGAGGTGGAGATTCTGACCGTGACCGTCCCGGAGACCGGCGTTTCCGCCGACCTCGTCATGGGCACCCCGGTCGCGGTCACCGGCCTGATCGCCCGGCCCTGGGAGAACGAGTTCAACGGCCAGCGCCGACACGGCATCGCCTTCCGCGCCGTCGCGGTCACCTCGCTCGTTGGCAGCGCTGCGACCTCGAAGGCCGCCTGATCATGCGGTGGTTGATCGTCTCCGCTGTGCTGGTCGTCGCCTTCGCAGGTCTCCTGCGGTGGCGGCGGCCCGCCTGGTACTGGATGACCTTCGGGGTCGTACTCGCCACCCTTCGGGTCCTGGGCCGGTACTCCTCGGTCATGGACGCCTGCGGGCTCACAGTTCCTCCGCCCCGCTGGCGTCTCGCCATCGCCCGCATGGCCAACCGGCCCGTGCCGGAGCCCCGGGCCCCGCGCATCCTGCGGCTTCGGCCCACCCGGACCGGCCTCGTCTTACGGTTGGGGCTTCGCCCCGGACAGGACGCGTTCGACGTGGCTGCCTCGTGCGACCGGCTGCGGCACTCATTCGGCATGCACGGCGTGGCCTCGCGGGAGCTCCGCTCCGGCGTCGTCGAACTGCGGATGACCGGTTACGACGTACTCAAGCGGGTTCAGATGCCCGCCGGCGTCGAGCGCTCGACCATGCGCTTGCCGGTCGCTCTGCGCGAGGACGGCGCCGTTCATTACCGCGATTACCGCACCACCCCGCACGCCCTCACGATCGGAGCCACCAAGTCCGGGAAGTCGGTCTACCAGCGGAACCTGGTCGCCGAACTCGCCGCCCAGGAAGTGGCCTTGATCGGGATCGACTGCAAGCAAGGGGTCGAGCTCTTCCCTCTGGCCCGTCGCTTCTCCGCCCTCGCCGACAACCCCGACACCGCCGCCGACCTCCTCGACGCGCTCATCGCGCACATGGAGGGTGTCTACCAACTCATCCGCGCCGAACAGCGCATCACCGCCGACACCCCGGACGCCGACATCGCCGCCGACATCTGGGACCTGCCCGACCATCTCCGTCCCGTTCCCGTCGTCCTCCTCGTCGACGAGGTCGCCGAACTCGCCCTCTTCGCCACGAAGGAGGAAGAGAAGCGGCGAGACCGGATCATCACCTCACTCGCTCGACTCGCCCAGCTAGGCCGCGCAGCCGGCATCTATCTGGAGATCTGCGGGCAGCGCTTCGGCTCCGAACTCGGCAAGGGCATCACCATGCTCCGCGCTCAGCTCAGTGTCCGTACCGCCCACCGCGTCAACGACGAGACCAGCGCCAACATGGCCTTCGGCGACATCGCGCCGGACGCCGTCCTCGCCACCGTCCAGATCCCTGTCGACTCGCCCGGCCTCGCGATCACCGGCGATGCCTCCGGCGGCTGGGCCCGCATCCGTACGCCGCACACCTCGCTCCGTACGGCCGTCAACGCCTGCAACAAGTACGCGCACCTCGTCCCGGACCTGCCCGGCCTTGCCGCCTTCCGGCCCGCCGTCGCGCCGCTCGTACACCCGGTCAAGGTTCCGGCCCCGGCGTCCGCCGAGTCCCCGGCTACCGCCTGACCCTCCCCGCCCCACCCGGTCGGCGCGACCGCATCGCGCGCCACGTCCCTACCCCGCCATGCCCAGAACGCCCGCAAAGGAGGTGCCGACATGACCAGCAAGCTCCGCGTCGACGCCGTGCTGGTCCAAGCCCTGATCGCCGGTGCGCTGTCCTTCGCCCACCTGCACGACCTGGCCGCCGCTGCCGGTCAGACCGGATGGAAGGCGTGGGCCTACCCCGTCTCCGTCGACCTGCTCCTGGTCGCCGCCTGGCGCCGCCTCCGCTCGGACGGCTCGTCCCGGCTCGCCTGGTGCTGGTTCCTGGTCTCCCTGTTCGCGTCGCTCGGTGCGAACGTCGCCACCGCTGGGTTCCTCGACCTCGCCCATCCACCCGGCTGGCTGCGCTTCGGCATCGCCGGGTGGCCCGCGGTCGCCTTCCTCGGTGGCACGCTCCTCGCCCACTCCCCGGCACTGCCGGCCTCGGAGACCCACCCCGTGGTCGAGCCGGAGCCGATCGGAGAGACGTCGGCCGATCCGGAACGCGGCCCCGAGTCCGATGCCGTCGCCGAGCTGGAGCCGACCCCGCCCGTGCCGACGACCGCACCCGCCGTGCCCGTCCCGGCCGCCCTGGTCGAGCACGCCCGCAAGCTCGCTGCCGATCACCGCACCCGGACCGGCCAGTCCATCGACACCGACACGCTGCGCGCCCGCCTCGGCGTCCCCGCACCCATGGCCGACGCCATCGCTGCCCAACTCGCCTGATCAGAACGGAGAACGTCATGCCCCCTCGCGACCACTTCCACTCCGTGATGCGCATCGGTCCCGTGCAGATCGGCAGCCACCGCGACCGCCACGGCCGCACCAAGCACGCCGCCGTCTGCACCTCCGACCGCTGCGGTTGGTCCTCGGACTACTCCAGCTCCTCCGCCGCCCAGCTCGCGGCCCGTACCCACCGCTGCCGCATCTCCGACTGAACGGAAGCTCCTCGTGGACGTCCCGCTCTGGCTTGCCCTGATCGTCGTCGGCGCCCTCGGCATCAAGCTCATCCGCCCGCCCTGGTGGCTCGTCGCCGTGCTCCTCCTCGGTGGCTTCCTCCTCGCCGACAGCCTGCTGGCCCCCGTCATCGACACCGCGATCTCCAAGTGACCTGACCCGGAAGGGAGAACCACCCCATGCTCCGACCCAAGATCCCGACCATGCCGTTGCCGACCGGGCTCGTCACCCCGCCCGCCGTCGTCCAGCCGACCGTGATCCAGACCGTGCAGCAGCCCTCGGCCCCGGTCGTCCCGGCGCCCGCCCCGGTCACCCCGGCCCGGCCCACCGTCCAGATCACCCCCGGGACCGCGCTCGCCGCCATCGGCGCCAGCACCGCCGTCGTCCTGGTCGTCGGCACGGTCCTGGTCTCGATGCTCCTCGCGACCGCCGTCACTGCCGCATCGGTCGCCGTGTGCGCCGTCGTCGTCCGTTCGCTGATCGCGTCTTCGGCCAAGCGCCGCTGACCGGCCCCCGGGCGGCCTAGATACCGCCAAGCATCCGCCGCCCGGGAGCCGTACCCCTCGCCGATCTCTCAACCGGAAGGAACACCCATCATGGATCAGCGCACCGCCGCCGCCGCGGCGGGCCTGGACCCGGCCACCCTCCACGACGTTCTCCGAGTCGCCGCCGCCCCCGACTTCGATCGCTGGCGGGACCAGGTGCACCGCACCGGCGGCTGCTCCGACCCCGTCCACCTGACCGGCTGGTCCCTGGCCAAGGACCGCACGTCCGGTGAGACACTCCGCCGCTACTCCACGGAGGCCGAGCCCGGCGGCCGTCTCCGCGTCGCCTGCGGCAACCGCCGGGCCTCCCGCTGCCCCTCCTGCGCCCACACGTACTCCGGGGACACGTACCACCTGATCCGCGCGGGCCTCGCCGGCGACGAGTCCAAAGCCATCCCCGCGACTGTCCGCGACCACCCCCGGGTCTTCGCCACCCTCACCGCCCCGTCCTTCGGCCCCGTGCACAACCGGCCGGACCGCGGCTCCTGTCGCTGCGGCACCCGCCACCCGGAGAACGATCCCGCCCTGGGCACGGCGCTCGACCCCGAGTCGTACGACTACGCCGGAGCTGTCCTCTTCAACAACCACGCCGGACAGCTGTGGCAACGCTTCACCAACCGTCTGCGCCGCGAGCTCGCCGCCCGCGCCGGTCTCACCCAGCGCGAACTGAAGGACGTCTTACGGGTCTCGTACGGGAAGGTCGCCGAGTTCCAGAAGCGTGGCGCCATCCACTTCCACGCCGTGATCCGGCTCGACGGGCCGCACGGGCCCGGCACCACCCCACCCCCCTGGGCCACTGCGCGGCTACTCGACGACGCGATCCGCGCCGCCGCCGTCCACGCGTACACGACCATCACCGTCCCGGCCGCCGGAGACCAGCCGCGGCGGCGGTTCCAGTGGGGCCGCCAGCTTGACATCCGACCGGTCAAGGCATTCGGCGACGGCTCCGACATCACCGAACAGGCCGTGGCCGCGTACGTCGCGAAGTACGCAACCAAGGCCGCCGAGACCACCGGCAGCCTCGACCGGCGGATCGGCAACCGGGAGGTGCTCGACCTCCTGGACGTAGCCGACCATCCCCGTCGCCTTATCGAGGCCTGCCTCGACCTGGCTCCGCTCTACCCGGACCGCAAGCTCACCGCCTGGGCCCACATGCTCGGCTTCCGCGGCCACTTCTCCACCAAGTCCCGCCGCTACTCGACCACCCTCGGCGACCTCCGCCAGATCCGTGCCGACTACCGCGCTGCGCAGGAAGGCGACGGTGCCGACCCGGACTCCGTGCTCGTCCTCGCTTCCTGGGAGTACGCCGGCCACGGCCACACCCCTGGGGAAGCCGCTCTGGCCGCGTCCATCGCCCGTGACATCCAGCTCAACCGCGACACCGCCCGCGAAGCCCTACGCGACCAACTCGCCCTGGAAGGAGCCGCAGCATGACCACCGCCACCGCCGAACTGCTCACAGTGCCCGAGGTCATGGCGCGGCTCAAGCTAGGACGCTCCACCGTGTACGACCTCATCCGCTCGCGCCGCCTCACCTCGATCACCGTTGGTCGCGCCCGCCGCGTCCCGGTCGACGCCGTACGGGAGTTCATCTCCCGCGAGATCGGGGAGGCCGCCTGATGGCCGCCCAGCGCAAGCGCAACCCCAACGGCGCTGGCACCATCACCCAGCGCAAGGATGGCCGCTTCCAGGCCGCTGTCTACGTCCTCCAGCCGGACGGCACCCGCGCCCGGAAGTTCGCCTACGGCAAGACCTGGGCCGAGTGCGACACCAAGCGCCGCGCGCTCCTCGACAAGGCCGCCAACGGCATCCCCGTCCCCACCCGGTCCGCGAAGCTCTCCGAGTGGCTGCCTTACTGGCTCGACAACGTCATCAAGCCGCGTCGCAAGCTCAGCACTTACGACAAATACGAGGCGCACGTCCGTCTGTACCTCGTCCCGATGATCGGCTCCAAGCGACTTGAGTCTCTCGGCGTCGCCGACGTCCGGCGCTTCCTCGTGCAGCTGGAGAAGAAGACCACCGCTGCGACGGCCAAGGAGTCCCACCGCGTCCTGCGCACGGCGCTCACCGCCGCCTGCCGCGAGGAGCTGATCACGCGCAACGTGGCCACCCTCGTCGAGCCGCCCCGCGCCAAGGCGCGGGAACTCAGCCCCTGGTCCCTTGATGAGACGCTCGACTTCCTCGCCGCAGCCCGCCGGGACCCGCTGTACGCCGCCTTCGTCCTCGCCATCGCCATGGGTCTCCGCCGCGGCGAGCTCGTCGGTCTGCGCTGGGCGGACGTGGACCTCGACAAGCGAGTCTTGTACGTCCGGCAGCAGACCCAGCGCCGCCGGGGTGTCCTGTACGACGACGATCCCAAGGGGCGCCGCCGGCGGGCCGTACCCCTGCCCGCCATGTGCATCGCGCCTCTGAGGTGGCACCGGATGCGGCAGAACGATCAGCGAGTCAAGGCGGGGGAGCAGTGGGCGGAGGGCGGCTACGTCTTCACCACGGCGAGCGGTCGGCCCGTCGAGCCGCGCAACGTCTACCGCTCCTTCACCCGCGTCGCCGCCTCCGCCGGACTCCGCGTGATCCGTCTGCACGACGCCCGGCACGGCTGCGCCACCCTGCTCACCGCTGCCGGGGTCGCTCCTCGCGTCGTGATGGAGATCCTCGGCCACAGCCAGATCAGCATCACCATGGATGTCTACGCACACGTCGTCCAGGACACCCAGCGCGAGGCGATCAGCCACATGGACCGGCTACTCAAGAGGCGGCCCGGCCGTGAGTGACCGCCGCCGTTGATGTCAGCCCTAGATGTCAAAGAGCACCTACGGAGATCCGTAGGTGCTCTTTTCCCTGGTGCCCCCGGCAGGATTCGAACCTGCGACACCCGCTTTAGGAGAGCGGTGCTCTATCCCCTGAGCTACGAAGGCATGCCTTGGGGGTCGATCGACCGGTGACAGCCTAGCGGATAGGGGTTGCGGAGGTCGCCCTGGTTGTTGCTCGGCTGGGTCGGGCGTTCGGGCGGTGGGTGCGCCGTCAGTGGTTCTGGGGGAGGGGGAGCCGCTGATCTTCTTCCAGGGAGTCATGCGGGAGCTGGACCGGGCATCGGGCAGGACCGCGCGTTGAGCTCAACGGTCGGAACTCAGCTCCTCCGCGACGTCGTACTCCTGCCGCGCCCGCTCGACGCGCGGCAGGTTGTCGGCCGACCAGTCGGCGAGGTGGGCGAAGAGCGGCGCGAGGCTCAGGCCCAGCTCGCTGATCTCGTACTCGACCCGCGGCGGCACCTCCGGGTAGTACGTGCGCACGACCAGGCCGTCCCGCTCCATCTGGCGCAGGCGCTGCGTCAGCACCTTCGCCGTGATCGTGCCGATGTTGCGGTGCAGCGCCACGAAGCGCTGGCGCCCGAAGGAGTGCAGCGTCCACAGGATCGGCGTGGTCCAGCGGCTGAAGACGATGTCGAGCACCGGGGCGATCGGGCAGGCCTGCTGCGAGCCGACCTGGGCCGCGCGGGCGGCCACGTCGGCCGTCTGGGCGGCCGTCGGGACGGTGACGCTGCTGCTCATGGGAACCCTTCCGATAGTCACTTTCCTCTAGGTACCTACTATATCGAGGATGCTAGCGTCGTTCACGGCACGGCGAAGAGCCCCGTGCGGTCATGACGGCGACGCCCTCTCCAGCGGCTGTCACCCACCCAATTCCCTTGATGAAGGAGGCGTTTCATGATTGTTGTCACCGGAGCCACCGGCAACGTCGGCCGTCCGCTGATCGCGACCCTGGCCGCCGCGGGCGCCGAGGTCACCGCCGTCTCGCGCCGTCCGCTCGCCGACCTGCCCAAGGGTGCCCGCCATGTGCAGGCCGATCTGGGGCGCGCCGAGAGCCTGCGGGAGGCGCTGCGCGGCGCCGAGGCCCTGTTCGTGCTGCTCGCCGGGGAGCTGCTCGGCCCCGGCGAGAGCGCCGACACCCTGCTCGCCGTCGCCAAGGAGGAGGGTGTCCGCAAGGTCGTCCTGCTCTCCTCGCAGATCACCGCGACCCGCCCCGGCGCGGCCTCGCACCTCCGGCTGCGGGAGTTCGAGGAGGCCGTCCGCGCGTCCGGTCTCGACTGGACGATCCTGCGCGCGGGCGGCTTCGCCTCCAACGCCTTCGCCTGGGCCGAGTCGGTGCGCTCCGACCGTACGGTCATGGCCCCGTTCGGTGATGTCGCCCTGCCCGTCGTCGACCCGGCCGACATCGCGGCCGTCGCCGCGGTGGCGCTGCGCGAGGAGGGCCACTCCGGCCTGGTCCACGAGCTGACGGGTCCGGTCGCCATCACCCCGCGCGAGCAGGCCGACGCCCTGGCCGACGCGCTCGGCGAGCAGGTCACGTTCGTCGAGCTGACCCGCGAGTCGGCCTTCGCCCACATGTCGCGGTTCATGGAGGAGGGCGTCGTCAACGGCACGCTCGACATCCTGGGGATGCCGCTGCCGTCCGAGCAGCAGGTCAGCCCCGACGTGGAGAAGGTCCTCGGCCGCCCCGCCGCGCCGTTCTCCGCCTGGGTCCGGCGCAGCCTGCCGGCCTTCAAATGACCGCCTTCGAGTGACCCTGTCGGCCCTCACGTGACCCCGCGGTCGGCGCGGGTCCCGAGCGGGCCCCGCGCCCCGGCCCCGCCACCGGCCGTGTGTTTTTCTTGACGCTCCGGGAGGGCGGGCATAGCGTCGGCCGGGGGCTGAGCAAGCGCTTGGAGAGGGTCGATCGTGGGCGTAGGAGAGACGGCGGAGGCAGTCGCCGCCCGGCTGGCCGCGCCCGGAGCGCCCTTCGCCGTCGAGGACGGGGTGTACGTCGAGGGCCCCCGCACGCTGCGCGAGTTCGTCGAGGCCACCTGGGCGTACGGGGACCGGCCGTTCCTCGTCTCCGAGGACGGGGTGCTCAGCTACCGGGAGTTCTTCGACGCCGCCTGCGGTCTCGCAAGGACCCTCGTCGACCAGTACGGGCTGCGCCCCGGCGACCGGGCCGTCGTCGCCATGCGGAACCACCCCGAGTGGCAGATAGCCTTCTGGGCCGCCCAGCTCGCCGGCCTCGTCGCCGTCCCCCTCAACGCCTGGTGGACCGAGGAGGAGTGCGCGTACGCCCTCGACGACTGCACGCCCCGCGTCCTCCTCGTCGACGGGGAGCGGAAGGAGCGCGTGCGCGGGTGGGCGCGGAAGCACCACGTGCCCGGGATCGTCTTCCACGGGGAGGCCGGGGACGGCTTCCAGGCGTACGTGCGCGACACCGACTCCCTCCTCGGACCCCCGCCCGTCGACGTCCTGCCCGAGCACGACGCCACCCTCATCTACACCTCCGGCACCACCGGCCGCCCCAAGGGCGCCGTCGCCACCCACCTCGCGCAGGCCGGGGCCGCGATGAACCCCCGGTACTACGCCGCCGCCTCCGCCCTCGGCCGCGGCACCGTCCCCGGGCAGGGGCCCGCGCCGGTCTCGCTCACCACGTTCCCGTTCTTCCACGTGGCCGCCTTCACCTCCTTCTACTCCGTGATGGCCGCAGGCGGGACCCTCGTCCTCATGCGGAAGTGGGACGCCGAGAAGGCCCTGGAGCTGATCCGGCTCCACCGCGTCACCCACTACGCCGGTGTCCCCACCACCGCCCTCCAGCTGCTCGACCTCGCCGAGCGGACCGGCGATCCGCTGGAGAGCCTCACCATGCTCAACACCGGCGGCGCGGCCGCCCCGCCCGAGCTGGTCGCCCGGCTCACCGCCGCCTACGGCGAGCGCGTCGAGCCCCGCAACGGCTACGGCCTCACCGAGACCTGCGGCGGCGTCTTCGCCGTCTTCGGCGCCGAGTACCGCGCCCATCCGCACAGCGTCGGCCGGCCCACCCCCGCCACCGAGGTCCGCGTCGACCGGCCCGACGCCGACGGGGTGGGGGAGCTGCTGCTGCGCGGGCAGTCCCTCGTGCGCGGCTACTGGGGCGACGAGGCCGCCACCCGCGCCGCGTTCACCGACGACGGCTGGTTCCGCACCGGCGACCTCGCCCACCTCCGCGACGGGCGCGTCACGATCGTCGACCGGCTCAAGGACATGGTGATCCGGGGCGGCGAGAACGTGTACTGCGTCGAGGTCGAGGCCGTCCTCCACGACCACCCCGACGTCCTCGACGCCGCCGTCCTCGGGGTGCCCCACCCCACCCTGGGGGAGGAGGTCGCCGCCGTCGTGCGCCTCCGCGAGGGCGCGGGCGTCGGCGTCGAGCAGCTCAGGGCGCACGTCGGGGACCGGCTCGCCGCCTTCAAGGTGCCCGCCCATGTCCTCGTACGGGACACCGAGCTGCCCCGGAACGCCACGGGGAAGATCCTCAAGCGGGAGCTGCGGGAGGAGCTCGGCCGGGAGCTGACCCGCGAGCCCGGCCGCGAGCAGCCCAGGACCGAGCGGCCCGTCCGCGAGCAGCCCGGGAGCGAGCAGCCCGGCCGCGAGCAGCCCGGGACCGAGCAGTCCGGCCGCGAGCAGCCCGGGAGCGAGCCCGTCCGCGAGCTCAGCTGCGGGTGATCCGTACGCGGTAGGTGCCGCCGTCGTCCTCGGCGAGGACCGTGATCCGGATGCCGTTCGTCCGGTCGGTGAAGGTCTCGCCCGGCCGGTACGGCGCGTCCGAGAGCTCCGCGTGGACGTTCGGGCGGCGCGTGCAGCCGCCGCTGTCCTTGTCGCTGTCCGAGACCGTCACCGGGCCGTGGCCCGTGTCGACGTCCGACTCGACGCGGTAGATCAGGACGCCCGGCTCGCAGACCGCCTCGTCGTTGCCCTCCCGGGTGCGGACCTCGACCGCGTACCCCGACTTCTCGGAGAGCGGGACGAAGGCGAGCTTCGATCCGCCGGCCGTCGCCAGCGGGGTCAGCGTGTAGTCGTGCGCTCCGGGCGTGGAGGCGCAGCCGACCTGGCTGTTGTCCAGCCAGCCCAGCTTCCACTTGTGCCAGCCGAGCAGGTCGTTGTTGGCCCCCCAGTCCTCGGACATGATGTCCCAGTGCCCGACCGTGCCCCCGCCGTCCACGGTGTAGAGGTCGGGCAGGCCGAAGACATGGCCGTTCTCGTGCGGCAGCACGCGGTAGCCGGTCTCCGCGTACGTCCCCGAGCCGTCGTCCTGGCGGCTGTAGACGAAGGACGTGTTGGAGAGCGGGACGCCGTCCGCGTACGGCGCCTCGTCGTTCCCCGAGAAGGTGACGGACAGGACGGTGTCCAGGGCCGAGGGCCCGGCGTTCGGGGTCACCAGGACGTTGACCAGGTCGTACGCGCTGAAGTCCACCGTCGGGTCGGCGGTCTTCACGATGTCCTCGACGAGCCCGCGGTAGCCGGGTTCGTACGGTGACCCGCGCTCTATCCCGTACGAGGAGAAGGGCCGGGGCATCCGCAGCCAGTCGGATATCGGGGCCTCCGGGTGGTAGTGCAGCCGCCCGTACGAGCTGGTGCTGAACCACTCGGTGGTCTTCGGGAAGAACTCGCCGTACCGGTCGAGCGCCGTGCCCTCCCCCTCCGCGTCGGGGAAGTCGACCATCAGGTTGAGGGCCCTGACGCGGCCCGTGGAGCGGGCGTACCCGGGGGCCGTGGGCATCCCCTCCGACATCTGCACACCCATCGTCGTCGCGATCCTGCACGGCCCGAGCGCCGTGGCGTCCCCCGGTGCGGCGGCCACCGGGCCCGCCGAGGCGGGTGCCGGGCCGGGGAGCGTGCCGCTGGCCGAGGCGAGGGCGGCGAGCGCGAGGGCGGTCGCCGCTGCGAGGACGACGGGTCTGCGTATGTGCCGGCGGGTCTGCTGCATGCGGTCGCCTCTCGGGTCGGCATTGATCAGCGCTGCTGTTCGATCAGCCTGTGTCGAGAGATCCGGGGGCGCGCGTCGGGTGGCCCGATCGTGGGTATTCCGCGCGGTCCTACGAGTGTGACGCAGGTCACATTCGTACAGGGAAATAACCGGGGACTCCCTCCCCGTTTACGCCTGTGTTCGAGGAAGTGGGGACGTGGTCCCCGGATCGCCCAAACGATGATCGTCAGAAGGAGGTCGTGGCGTGACCGCCGAAGCCGAGACCGCGCCCGCTCGCCGCGTACCCCGCCCCCGGGCGGACGCCCTGCGCAACCGCGAGCGGATCGTCGTCGCGGCCCGTGAGATGTTCGTCGAGTTCGGCCCCCAGGTGCCGCTCGACGAGATCGCGCGCCGTGCGGGCGTCGGCAACGCCACGCTCTACCGGAACTTCCCCGAGCGGGGTGACCTCGTCCACGAGGTCGTCCTCTCCGTCACCTCCCGCACCACGGACCTGGCGCAGGAGGGGATCGCGGCGGTCGACGCCGGCGAGGCCGACGCCTTCGACGCGCTGCGCCGCTTCACCCACGCCGCCGCCGACGAGCGCATCGGTGCCCTGTGCCCGATGCTCGACGGCACCTTCGACATGAACCACCCCGAACTTCACGCCGAGCGCGAGCGGTTGGAGGGGGCCGTCCAAGGCCTCGTCGACCGTGCGCACGGCGCGGGCAGGCTCCGCGGCGACGTCGGCGTCGGTGACCTGATGGTGGCCGTCTCCCAGCTGACCCGCCCGCTCCCGGGCACCGCCTGCCTGAACATGGACCGTTTCGTCCACCGCCATCTGCAGCTGTTCCTGGACGGTCTCGAAGCGCCCGCGCGCTCCGTACTGCCCGGCTCGGCCGCCACTCTGGAGGATCTGCGGGGTGACTCCCACGAGTCGTGACCCCCGAGCTGACCGTCCCGTGAACAGACGCGCGCGTCCGTAACCGCCCTTACGGACCCACCCACTTACATCCCTTTTTTCCTTTACGCACCATGAGGTGGCTACCCCCATGTCCGAAACAGATCCCCGGCGCTGGAAAGCGCTGGTCTTCATCGCCCTCGCTCAGTTGATGGTCGTGCTCGACGCGACGATCGTGAACATCGCGCTGCCCTCCGCCCAGCAGGACCTGGGGATCTCGGACGGCAACCGGCAGTGGGTCATCACGGCCTACGCCCTCGCCTTCGGCGGTCTGCTGCTCTTCGGCGGCCGCATCGCCGACCTGTGGGGCCGTAAGCGCACCTTCGTCGTCGGCCTGATCGGCTTCGCCGCCGCCTCCGCGCTCGGCGGGGCCGCGACCGGCGAGGCCATGATGCTCGGTGCCCGCGCGCTCCAGGGCGCCTTCGGCGCGCTGCTCGCGCCCGCCGCGCTCTCCCTGCTCGCGGTGATGTTCACCGACGCCAAGGAGCGCGCCAAGGCCTTCGGCATCTACGGTGCGATCGCCGGTGGCGGTGGCGCCGTCGGTCTGATCCTCGGCGGATTCCTCACCGAGTACCTGGACTGGCGCTGGACCTTCTTCGTCAACATCCCCTTCGCGATCGTCGCCGCCGCGGGCGCGTACTTCGTGATCCGTGAGCCGGCCGAAGGCCGCAACCGTTCGCCGCTCGACATCCCTGGCGTGGTCCTCTCCACCCTCGGTCTGGTCGCGCTCGTCTACGGCTTCACCCGCGCCGAGTCCGAGGGCTGGTCGGACGCCACGACCATCGGCATGTTCGTCGCCTCGGCCGTGCTCCTCGCCGCCTTCGTCCTGACCGAGGCGAAGGTCAAGTCGCCGCTGCTGCCTCTGCGCGTCCTGACCGAGCGCAACCGCGGCGGGGTGTACCTCTCGCTGGGTCTGGCCATCATCGCGATGTTCGGCCTGTTCCTCTTCCTGACGTACTACCTGCAGATCGTGAAGGGGTACTCGCCGGTCAAGACGGGCTTCGCGTTCCTCCCGATGATCGCGGGCATGATCGTCGGCTCGACCCAGATCGGTACGCGGCTGATGATGCGGGTTCCCCCGCGCTGGCTGATGGGCCCTGGCTTCCTGACCGCCGGCGTGGGCATGCTGCTGCTCACCCAGCTGGAGATCGGCACCTCGTACGCCGGTCTGATCCTGCCCGCGCAGCTGCTGCTCGGCCTCGGCATGGGTACGGCGTTCATGCCGGCCATGTCGCTCGCCACGCACGGCGTCGACCCGCGGGACGCCGGTGTGGCCTCCGCGATGGTCAACACCTCGCAGCAGGTCGGCGGCGCCATCGGTACGGCCCTGCTGAACACGATCGCCGCCTCGGCGACCACCGCGTACATCGCCGACCACGCGGCCGGCGCCACCACCCAGCCCGCCCAGAAGCTGCTCCAGCTCCAGGGCATGGTCGAGGGTTACGCGGCGGCCATCTGGTGGGCCGTCGGCATCCTGGTCGTCGCGGCCGCGATCGCCTTCACCTTCATCAACACCGGGAAGCCGGAGACCGGACCGGTCGCCGGCTCGGGCGAGGGCGCAGAGGACGAGGTGAAGATCCCCGTCATCGCGCACTGACGCACCCCGGTACGCCGGATACGACCCCGGTGCGCCGGGTACGACGCCGCCTGCCCTGGTTCCGCTCAGCGGAGCCAGGGCAGGTCCGCGTCCGGACCCGTCGGCTGGAGCCCCTCCGCCATCACCTTCATGATCTCGCCGAGCTGGGTCACCTGCTGCGGGCTGAGCCGGTCGAACATGGCCTGCCGCACGGCGTCGACATGGCCGGGGGCGGTCCGCCTCAACACCTCGAACCCCTCGTCCGTCAGGTGCGCGAACTGACCCCGCTTGTCGGAGGGGCAGTCCTGGCGCGTCACCCAGCCGTTCTTCTCCAGGCGCGCGACGGCGTGCGAGAGCCGGGAGCGGGTGATCTTGGCGTCCTTGGCCAGCTCGGTCATCCGCAACCGCCGCCTGGGCGCCTGGGAGAGCTGGACGAGCAGGCCGTAGTAGATGTGCGGCATCCCGGCGTCGCGCTGCAACTGGCGGTCGAGATGGTCCTCGAGGAGGGTGGTGGCGTGGCGGTACGCGCGCCAGACGCACTGTTCCTCGTCGCTGAGCCAGCGAGGCGCGTCTTCGGATGTGGTGCTCATGGGATCCATCGTACGACTCGTCCTTGAAAGTTGAACTATATGGGCATACGCTCGGGGTGACAGCACGCTTGAAAGTTCAAGGAACCCCAGATCTTCGGAGGCGGTCGTCACCATGGACGCCACGCTGGAACGGATGCCGGCCCTCTACCTCTCGCACGGCGCCCCGCCGCTCGCCGACGACCCCGTCTGGCCCGGGGAGCTCGCCGCCTGGGCCGCCGGGCTGCCCCGGCCCAAGGCCATCCTGATGGTCTCCGCCCACTGGGAGGAGGCCCCGCTCGCCCTCGGCGCGACCGAGACCGTGCCGCTCGTGTACGACTTCTGGGGCTTCCCCGAGCACTACTACCAGGTGCGGTACGCGGCCCCGGGCGCGCCCGAACTCGCCGCATCGGTCCGCAAGCTGCTGCACGGCCCCGGCACGCCGGTGCAGGACATCCCCGACCGGGGCCTCGACCACGGCGCGTACGTCCCGCTGGTGGAGATGTTCCCGGACGCCGACCTGCCCGTGCTCCAGATCTCCCTGCCCACGCTCGACCCCCGGAAGCTGATGGAGATCGGCCGCCGCCTCGCGCCGCTGCGCGACGAGGGCGTACTGATCGTCGGCAGCGGCTTCTTCACCCACAACCTGGCGGCGCTGCGCCACACCGGTGGTGGGGTGCCCGGCTGGTCCGCGGAGTTCGACGACTGGGGACGCCGCGCCCTTGAGGCGCGGGACGTCGACGCGCTCCTGGACTTCGAGCACAAGTCCCCCGCCGGGCGCCTCGCCCATCCGCGTACGGAACACTTCGCGCCGCTCTTCGTCACCCTGGGCGCTGCGGACGCGGCCGGTGACCTGGACGGCGGGCGGAGCGTGATCGACGGCTTCTGGATGGGGCTCGCGAAGCGCTCGGTCCAGTTCGGCCAGTAGGTCCTAGGCCTTCGACGGGAAGACCGGGGGGTTGAGCTCGGTCGCGCGGAGGGCGGCGGCCAGGGCCTTCGGGTCGCCGATGTCGAGCGCGGTGTCGGCGAACTTGATCGTGTGGTCGTCGCCGTGGGCCGCCGCCAGCTCGAAGACCTCCTCGGCGGTGAGGGCCGTGGCCCGGTGCGAGCGCACCTCGCGCGGTGTGTAGGCCGCGGTCACGGCGGCGGAGGCGGCCCAGGCGGCCGCGAGGCTCGCCGGCCACAGCTCGCGCGGGAGCGCGGGGAGGGTGCGCAGGACGGCGTTGGGCGCGGTCGCCGCGTGGACCAGCATGATCGGCTCGCCGTGGCCGTGCGTGGCGTAGCGGTGGGTCGCGGCGGTGACCAGCTCGGTGAGCAGGGTGCGGGCGGTGTCGGGGTCGGCGGTCGCGCCCCAGCTCGGGAACGCGGTCAGTTGCGGCAGCCGGTCGCGCATCCCGCCGTCCTGCCGGGGGACGGGCGGTACTGCGTCGAGGGCGGCGGCCGCGCTGGGCGCCGGGGCGAGCGCGGTGAGCTCGGGCAGCGGCTGGGAGCGGGCGGCCCAGTAGCCGAGCGCGTGGGCCAGCTCCGCGCGGCGCGGCGCCGTCTCCTCGGTCGTCAGGAGGGTGCGTACGGCGTGACCGGTACGGATCACGGGGTGGGTGGAGCCCCCGGCGATGCCGGGCAGCAGGCGCGGCCACCACTCGGCGAGGACGTCGCGCCAGGGGCGCTCCTGCGTCTCCCGCTCGAAGAAGCGGGCCCAGTCGGCGATCCGCGCCGTGTCGCCGAGCGCCTCGCGCCAGGTGGTGGCGGTGACGGGGGAGTGGGGCGCCGGCATGTCCTCGAGCTTGTGGCGGTACCGGTCGAGCCAGCGGTGCACGGTCCGCGCCTGTCCGCGGTGCACGAGCGCCTCGACGGCCATGGGGGCGTGGTTGGTGAGCCGTCCGAGGCGCTCGGGGCCATGGGCGTGGAGGCGCTGGAGGGCTTCGTCGAGGGTGCCGGAGGTGTCGGTGCCGCCGTCGGTGTCGCGGCCGTCGGTGTCGGTCATGGACGGGACGGTAGGCGGGCCCGTACCCCGTCCGTAACGGCCGTCGGACCTAGTCCTCGGGTCCGAGACCGCCGGAGTCCTCGGGGCCGAGACCGCCGGTCGGGCGACCCAGATTTATCTTCTTCTTCTCATTCCGGACATCGCACGCAACCAGAAGGTGACGTGTGCCGTCTTCACGGTGGGAGCGGAGCCAGGGACGTCGCCGCTCCGGCCCTCGGGGCCCCGCCTGACCTGCACGTCTGTGCGTGCGGATGGCATCGATCCCCCTCGGTGGCGGCACAGGGTACTGCATGATCGCGAAAATCTATGCGCCCGGTGGGAATTCTGTCCTGATTCCAGTCGTTGTTTCCGTCGGATGCAGGGCACCCGAAAGGGTGTCGCGACCTACTCAGCAAGGGAGCACGCATGGCAACCCGTGCCGTCGCCCGTCGTCAGTCCTCCGCCACCAGCGGTAGCGGCAAGAGCCGGGCGAGCAGCGTTCGCGTCGTGGGCGGGGAGATCGCCGACCGCGACCTGGTCGGCATGTACCTCGACGAGATCGCGCGCACACCCCTGCTCGACGCCGCCAAGGAGGTCGAGCTCTCCCAGACGATCGAGGCCGGTGTGTACGCACGCCAGATCCTCGACGGCGAGGTCGAAAGCGAGGCGGGCGGCGCGTCCCGCGAGGAGCTCGAAGCGCTCTACGAAGCGGGCGAGCGGGCCAAGGACCTCTTCATCAAGTCGAACCTGCGGCTGGTCGTCGCGGTCGCGCGGCGCTATCCGCGCAGCGGCCTGCCGCTGCTCGACCTGATCCAGGAAGGGAACGCGGGCCTGGTGCGCGCGGTCGAGAAGTTCGACTACGCCAAGGGCTTCAAGTTCTCGACGTACGCCACGTGGTGGATCCGCCAGGCCATCACGCGGTCCATAGCCGACCAGTCGCGCACGATCCGGCTGCCCGTCCACCTGGTGGAGGAGCTCGGGCGGATCCGGCGCGTGCAGCGCGAGTTCAACCGGGAGCACGGCCGTGAGCCGGAGCCCGCGGAGATCGCGGCCGAGCTGGACACGAAGCCCGAGCGCGTCGTGGACGTCCTGGACTGGGCCCGTGACCCGGTCTCGCTGAACATGTCGGTGGACGACGAGGGCGAGACGCAGTTCGGCGACCTCCTGGAGGACACGTCGGCGGTCTCGCCGGAGCAGTCCGTCCTCACGCTGCTGCGCAGCGAGGAGCTCGACGACCTGATCGACAAGCTCGACCACCGCACGGCCTCGATCATCCGCATGCGGTACGGCATCGAGGACGGCCGCGAGCGCACGCTCACGGAGGTCGGCAAGGAACACGGCCTCACGCGCGAGCGCATCCGCCAGATCGAGAAGCACGCGCTCCTGGAACTGAAGAAGATGGCCCGCGACACGGGCTTCGACGCGGTGGCCTAGAGCGGCGCGGTGCGGGGGCGCACGGCCCCCGCACCGCTAGCGCGCCGTCGCCGCCGTCAGCCGCGCCCCCAGGTCCTTCGTGTACGTCGTCAGGGACGGCGGGCCGTGGATAGTGAAGGGCGCGTCGACCAGGGCCAGGCGGATCGCGAGCCACTCCGTGGAGTCCGACGTGCGCGTGCGGACACGGCACGTCGTCGGGCCCGTCGCCGTCGGGGCCAGATGGGACGGCAGGCGGCCCGCCACGAACTCCGCGGGGGCCTCGAAGGTGACGTCCAGGTCCAGTTCCGGCTGGGCACGGGCCATCGAGCGGGTCATGAACTCGGCCGCCCCGCCCGCGGGCAGCTCCCTCGGTGCGAACCGCGCCCCAGTCGCGAACGGGTCCGACACCCGGTCCACGCGGAACGTCCGCCAGTCCTCGCGCTCCAGGTCGTACGCCACGAGGTACCACCGGCGTCCCGTCGACACGAGCCGGTACGGCTCGACCAGCCGGCGCGACTCCGTCCCGTCCCCCGCCCGGTACCCGAACCGCAGCCGCTCCTGCGCCGTCACCGCGCCCGCGAGCGCCGTCAGCGTCGAGGGGGCGACCGTTGCCCCGTCCCCGCGCGTCAGCGGGATCGTCGCGTTCTGCAGCGTGGAGACCCGGTGCCGCAGCCGTGACGGCAGCACCTGCTCCAGCTTGGCGAGCGCCCGCACCGACGCCTCCTCCACCCCCTCGATCGCGTGCCCCGCGCCCGCCCGCAGCCCCACCGCGATCGCGACCGCCTCCTCGTCGTCGAGGAGCAGCGGCGGCATGGCCGTACCGGCGACCAGGCGGTACCCGCCCACCGCGCCTTTCGTCGCCTCCACCGGGTAGCCGAGCTCCCGCAGCCGGTCGATGTCCCGGCGGATCGTGCGCGCGGAGACCGAGAGCCGCTCGGCGAGCTCGCTGCCCGGCCACTCGCGCGGCGTCTGGAGCAGCGAGAGCAGATTCAGGAGTCGTGCCGGAGTGTCCGTCATGTGTTCCAGCATGCGTCGCATCTAGGACATGCACTGACCTATATGGACTCTACGTTTCTCCTATGAGTTCACACGACGCCGTCACGGAGGCGGCCCCCGCGACCGCGAACGACCGCAGGCGCTGGATAGCCCTCGCCATCGTCATGACCGCCGCCTTCATGGACCTGGTCGACGCCACGATCGTCAACATCGCGATCCCCAGCATCGAGCGGGACCTCGGCGCCACCTTCGGTGCCATCCAGTGGATCACCGCCGGTTACGCCCTCGCCTTCGCCGCGGGCCTGATCACCGGCGGCCGCCTCGGCGACATCTACGGCCGCAAGCGGCTGTTCCTCCTCGGCACCGCGGGCTTCACCGTCGCCTCCGCGCTCTGCGGCTTCGCCGCCAACCCGGAGATGCTGGTCGCCTCCCGCCTGCTCCAGGGCGCGGCCGCGGCCATGATGGTGCCGCAGGTCCTGTCGATCATCCACGTCACCTTCCCCGCCCACGAGCGCGGCAAGGTCTTCGGCATGTTCGGCGCGATCATCGGCCTCGGCGCCGTCTCGGGACCGCTCCTCGGCGCGCTGCTCACCCAGTGGAACATCGCCGGCCTGGAGTGGCGGCCGATCTTCCTCATCAACCTGCCGGTCGGCATCGCGGGCCTGCTCCTCGGCCGTAAGTTCATCACCGAGTCCAAGGCGCCGAAGGCGCTCCGCCTCGACATCGTCGGCGTGCTGCTCGTGACGCTGGCGCTGCTGATGCTGATCTACCCGCTGACGCGCGGCCGCGAGCTGGACTGGCCGCTCTGGGGCCACCTCTGCATGGCCGGCAGCCTCCTCGTCTTCGCCGCGCTCATCGCGTACGAGAAGTACAAGACGAAGAAGGACGGCTCCCCGCTGGTCGAGCTCTCCCTGTTCAAGGTGAAGAGCTTCGCGGCCGGTATCGCGGTGCAGTTGACCTTCGGCGTCGTGATGGGCATCTTCTTCCTGGTCTGGACGCTGTACATGCAGATCGGGCTCGGCTGGAGCCCGCTGAAGGCGGGTCTGACGGGCGTGCCGTTCTCGATCGCCGTCTCGACGGCGGCCGGACTCTCGGTGCAGAAGCTCGTCCCGCGCTTCGGCCGCAAGGTACTGCAGACGGGCGCGCTGACGATGGCCGCGGGCCTGCTGCTCTACCTGTGGGAGGCCGGACGGTACGGGACCTCCATCGACTCCTGGCAGATGATCCTCCCCCTCGTCGTCATGGGTCTGGGCATGGGCCTGATCGTGGCCCCGCTGACGGACGCGGTCCTCTCGGACGTGCCGCGCGAGCACGCGGGCTCGGCCTCCGGCCTCATCAACACGACCGGGCAGATGGGCAACGCGCTCGGACTCGGGCTCGTGTCGGTCGTCTTCTTCGGCGTGATCGACGAGGAGCGGCTCGCGAAGGCCCCGGCCGAGGTCGGTGCGGCGTTCACGGACGCCTTCCAGAACGCGCTCGGTTGGGCGGTGGCGGTGCTCGCCGTGATCTTCCTGGTGATGTTCGCGCTGCCGGCGAAGCCGAAGCAGCACGTCGAGGGCGCGGAGGACGACGTCGAGGACGTCCTCCGGAAGGAGCCGGCGCTCACCTCCTGAGCACGCGACGCGGGCCGAAGGGCCCCGGCCCCCTGGGATGGACGTCCCCGGGGGCCGGGGCCCTTCGTCGTATGTCCGGTTCCGTGTCCGTTTTGATGCCCGAATCTGTTTACTTCGCGGATACGCGGACGTAGCCTGCAAGAGAAACCACAGGTTCGGGCATGGAACGGATGCAAAACCACATGTACGCACCCGAGCGACAGCAAGCGATCCTCCGGCTCGCCCGCGAGAGCGGACGCGTCGACGTCCTCTCCCTCGCCGAGGAGTTCCAGGTCACCGCCGAGACCGTACGGCGCGACCTCAAGGCCCTGGACCGGGCCGGACTCGTCCGCCGGGTGCACGGGGGCGCGATACCGGCCGGACGGCTCGACTTCGAGCCCGACCTCGCCGAGCGCGAGGGGACCGCCGCCGACGAGAAGGACCGGATCGTCCGCGCCGCCCTCGCCGAACTCCCCGACGAGGGAAGCGTCGTGCTCGACGCCGGCACCACCGTCGCCCGGCTCGCCGCCGAGTTCCCCCTCGACTGCGGACTGACCGTCGTCACCCACGCCCTGCCCGTCGCCGCCCGGCTCGCCGACCACCCCGGCATCGACCTCCACCTCGTGGGCGGCAGGGTCAGGCACCGTACCCGCGCCGCCGTCGACGCCTGGGCGCTGCGCGCGTACGGCGAGATCCGCGCCGACGTCGCCTTCCTGGGCGCCAACGGCTACTCGCCCGACCTCGGGCTCACCACCCCCGACCTCGCCGAGGCCGCCGTCAAGCGGGCCGTGATCGCCTCCGCCCGCCGGGTCGTGCTCCTCGCCGACTCGGCCAAGTACGGCCAGGAGCACTTCGCCCGCTTCGGCGCCCTCACCGACGTCGACCTGCTCATCACCGACAGCGGGCTCAGCCCCGAGGACGCCGCGGCGATCGAGGCCGCGGGAACGGAAGTCGTACGCGCATGATCCTCACCGTCACCCCCAACCCCTCCCTCGACCGGACCTACGAGGTCCCGGCCCTGGAGCGCGGCGAGGTGCTCCGGGCCTCCGCCGAGCGGATGGACCCCGGCGGCAAGGGCGTCAACGTCTCCCGGGCCGTCGCCGCCGCCGGCTGGCGGACCGTGGCCGTCGTCCCGCTCGGCGGGGCGCCCGGCGCCCTCGTCGCCCAACTCCTCGCCGACCAGGGGATCGAGGTCGCGCCGGTACCGGTGGCCGGCCACACCCGCTCGAACATCGCCCTCGCGGAACCGGACGGCACGCTCACCAAGGTCAACGCGCCGGGCCCCGAGCTCACCCCGGACGAGTCCGAGACCCTCCTCGCCGCCGTCGGGGCCTACTCCCCGGCCGCCGACTGGATCGCCTGCTGCGGCAGCCTGCCGCGCGGCCTCGCGCCCGAGTGGTACGCCGAACTCGTCACCCGCGCACACGGCGCGGGCGCCCGGATCGCCCTCGACACCTCGGGCCCCTCGCTGCTCGCCGCCCTCGCGGCCCGGCCTGACGTCGTCAAGCCGAACGCCGACGAACTGGCCCAGGCGGTCGGCCGCCCCCTCGCCACCGTCGGCGACGCCGTCAAGGCCGCCGAGGAGCTGCGCCAGCGCGGCGCGGGCGCGGTACTCGCCAGCCTGGGCGCCGACGGCCAGCTCCTCGTCACCGCCGACGGCACCTGGTTCGGCGCGGCGGAGGTCGACACCGTCCGCTCCAACGTCGGCGCGGGCGACGCCTCCCTGGCCGGATTCCTCACGGCGGGCGGCGCCGGCCCCGAGGCGCTCGCGGCGGCGGTCGCGCACGGCGCGGCGGCCGTCCAGCTGCCGGGGAGCGAGATGCCCACCCCGGCCGACCTGAACCCGGCGGCGGTCACCGTGACCGCCGACGTACCCCTCGACCGAGAACTCAGCGAGCAAGGGAGCCCGCGATGAGCCAGATGATCACCGCGGACCTGGTCGATCTCGACCTGTCCGCCGGAACGAAGGAAGCGGCGGCCCGCTCGCTCGCGGAGCGCATGGTCACGCTCGGCCGGGTGACGGACCTCGACGGCTTCCTGGCCGACGTGGCCGCCCGCGAGGCCCAGATGCCGACCGGCCTCGACGGCGGCATCGGCATCCCGCACTGCCGCAGCGCCCATGTCACCGCCCCCACGCTCGCCTTCGGCCGCTCGGCCGCCGGCATCGACTTCGGCGCCCCGGACGGTCCGGCGGACCTGATCTTCCTGATCGCGGCTCCGGCGGGAGCGGACGACGCCCACCTCACGATCCTCTCCTCGCTGGCCCGCCAGCTGATGAACGAGGAGTTCACGACGGCGCTCAGGTCGGCGGGCTCGCCGGCGGAGGCGGCGGCGCTCATCGCGGGGGAGGAGGCCCCGGCCCCGGCTCCCGCTCCGGCTCCCGTTTCGGCTCCCGCTCCCGCTCCCGCTCCGGCCCCGGCCCCGGCCCCGGCTCCGGCCCCGGCCCCTGCGGAGCCGGCCGTGGAGGCGGAGGCGGCCGCTCCCTTCCGGATCGTCGCCGTCACCTCCTGCCCCACCGGCATCGCCCACACCTACATGGCCGCCGAGTCCCTGGAGAAGGCCGGCGAGGCCGCCGGTGTCGAGGTCGTCGTCGAGACGCAGGGTTCGGCCGGGTTCACCCGGCTCGACCCGGCGGTCGTCGCCGCCGCCGACGGCGTGATCTTCGCGCACGACGTGCCCGTACGGGAGAAGGAACGATTCGCCGGAAAGCCGACCGTCGACGTGGGCGTCAAGGCGGGCATCAACCGGCCCGCCGAGCTGATCGCCGAGGTCCGCGGCAAGGCCGAACGCGGCGAGACCGCCGCCCCGGCCGGGAGGCCGACCCCGGTCGAGAGCGCGGGGGAGCCGGAGGAGGGCTACGGCACCAAGCTCCGGAAGTGGCTCATGTCGGGCGTGAGCTACATGGTTCCCTTCGTCGCCGCGGGCGGTCTCCTCATCGCCCTCGGCTTCGCCATCGGTGGCTACGACATCGACAAGGCCCCGTCCGTCGCCGAGCACTTCGCGTGGGGGCAGGCCGACAGCTGGGCGGCGCTGCTGTTCCAGATCGGCGGGCTCGCGTTCGCGTTCCTCGTCCCGGTCCTCGCCGGTTACATCGCGTACGGCATGGCCGACAGGCCCGGTCTCGTCCCCGGCTTCGTGGGCGGCTCGATCGCCCTCACCATCAACGCGGGCTTCCTCGGCGGTCTCGCCGCCGGTCTGATCGCGGGCGGAACGGTCCTCGCCATCCAGAAGGTGAAGGTGCCCGCCGCTCTGCGGGGCATCATGCCGGTGGTGGTGATCCCGCTGCTCGCGTCGATCGTCGTCGGCTTCCTGATGTTCCTGGTGATCGGCAAGCCGATCGCGAGCCTCCAGAACGCCCTGACCGACTGGCTGTCCAGCCTCTCCGGCGCCAACGCGATCATCCTCGGCGTGATCCTCGGCCTGATGATGTGCTTCGACCTCGGCGGCCCGGTCAACAAGGTCGCGTACGCCTTCGCCGTCGGCGGCCTCGCCAACCCGAACGAGGGCTCCCTGAAGGTCATGGCCGCCGTGATGGCCGCCGGCATGGTGCCGCCGCTCGCGATGGCGCTGGCCACGACCGTGCGCGGCAAGCTGTTCACCAAGACCGAGCGGGAGAACGGCAAGGCGGCCTGGGTGCTGGGCGCCTCGTTCATCAGCGAGGGCGCGATCCCGTTCGCCGCGGCCGACCCGCTGCGGGTCATTCCGGCGGCGATGGCGGGCGGCGCGGTCACCGGCGCCCTGTCGATGGCCTTCGAGTGCACCCTGCGGGCCCCGCACGGCGGCATCTTCGTGGTCCCGCTGATCGGCAACCCGCTGCTCTACCTCGTCGCGATCGTGGCGGGCACGCTCGTCAGCGCGGGCCTGGTGATCCTCCTCAAGGGCGCGCGGAAGCCGGCGGCGCCCGAGGCGGTGGCGGCCGAGGAAAGGCCTCAGGCTGAGACGACGGTCGCCGTCGCAGCCTGACCGACCCCTGGACAGGAGGGGTCCCGCGGGGCGGTGCGTATCGCGAGCGCACCGCCCCTCGGTGTCGCTACCGGTCCGTCAGGGGCGCCTCACCCCCCGGAGCTTCTGGTTCAGGAGCGACTCGGCGGGCAGACCGCGCATGAACTTGTTCGATCGG
The DNA here is from genome assembly GCF_043200825.1 of Streptomyces sp. NPDC048370. Taxonomy (NCBI): domain Bacteria; kingdom Bacillati; phylum Actinomycetota; class Actinomycetes; order Kitasatosporales; family Streptomycetaceae; genus Streptomyces; species Streptomyces sp. NPDC048370. The sequence goes on from NZ_JBICYI010000010.1 coordinate 40,205, forward strand.
AGCACCGCCGGGGTGGGTGTCGTCTGCTGCACCCAGGGCTGGTTCCAGATGAAGTTGGCCCCTGTGGTGTTGCCTACTGTCTGCCACACCTGGCCGTTCTGCGTCACGATCTTGACGTAGGCCGTGTTTCCCTGGTCCGCGAAGGAGACGCCACAGGGGTTCGGCGGGAAGTTGGCGTTCGCGGGGTCCGTCATGGTCGCGACCGAGTTGCTGAGGTCCTGCCAGGTGATCGTCCCGCCCGCTGTGGGCGCCTGTCCGACGTACACCCTTCCGCCGGTCAGTACCGCCTGCTGGTCCACGGTGTTCGACGGGGCGTAGAGGTCGATGTCGGAGCAGGGGCCGGTGGCACCTGTCGCGCCCGTGGCTCCGGTGGCACCTGTCGCGCCCGTGGCTCCGGTCGCACCCGTCGCGCCGGTGGGTCCGGCGGGTCCGGTGTCGCCCGTCGCTCCGGCCGGTCCGGTGTCACCGGTCGATCCGGTGGGCCCGGTGGGTCCGGTGTCACCGGTGGGTCCGGCCGGTCCGGTGTCGCCCGTCGCTCCGGCGGGTCCGGTGTCACCCGTGGCCCCGGTCGGTCCGGCGGGTCCGGTGTCGCCCGTCGCGCCGGTGGATCCGGTGGCTCCGGCAGGTCCGGTTTCGCCGGTCGGTCCGGCCGGTCCGGTGTCACCCGTGGCCCCCGTCGAACCGGTGGCTCCGGCAGGCCCGGTTTCGCCGGTCGGTCCGGCGGGTCCGGTGTCACCCGTCGCGCCGGTGGATCCGGTGGCTCCGGCAGGCCCGGTTTCGCCCGTGGGTCCGGCGGGTCCGGTGTCGCCCGTCGCGCCGGTGGATCCGGTGGCTCCGGCAGGCCCGGTGTCGCCCTTCGGGCCCGTGTCGCCCTTCGGGCCCGTCGGGCCCGTGGGGCCCGTCTTGCCGGGCGGGCCCTCCTTGCAGTGCTCGGGTTCGCCGCCCCTGGGCACTGTCCGTACGTAGCGGTCGAAGTCGTCCGTGGGCTCCCGCATGAACCGTTCGGGGCCGCCCTCGAACGCCTGCCGCAGCTGGTCGTCCAGGAAGTGCTGGAGGTCCAGGTCTGAGGGCGGTCCCTCAAGGCCGCGTGGGCCCTCGTGGTGCGGTGGTGGGCCGTCCTCGTGGCGCGGCGGCGGGCCGTCGTGGTGCGGAGGGCGGGGCTTCGGGCCCTCGTGCGGAGGACGGTCTTCGCACTCGTCGCCCGTCATGACGTTCACGCCCGAGGGGCCGACGAGGATCTGCGGCGCGGCGAGAGCCGGGCTCGCGAGGCCCGTGAGGACAAGAGCGATCGATGCCATGGCGCCGCCGTTGAGCCAGGCGCGCCGACGGGGGAGCGGTCCAAGAGAGGACCTGGTCCTGGAATCAGGACTCATGCAACAGCTCCTTCTTCATCCGGATCGAGTGATGCACCGGAAGCCAGTTCGAGCTTCCTTTCAGATCATCGGATCGCTGATGCAAAGCCTTGACGGTTCTCCGGGAGCCTCAACGCCTTGGCCTATCGCCACCATCCCCATGGGTGCGTACGCGGCGGCGAACCTGAAAGCGCCTGTCGGCGTGCCGTCCCCGCCCATCCCGGCGCCGTGCTTATGGTCGCCCCCCGCAGACCCCCCCGGAAGTGGTGTTGCCGTGAAGCCGTCCTTCTGCTTGTGCATGATCGTCAAGAACGAGGCCCGGGTCATCGAACGGTGCCTCGCCTCCGTACGCGACCTGGTGGACACCTGGGTCATCTCCGACACGGGCTCGACCGACGGGACCCAGGACCTGATCCGCAAGGCGCTCGACGGCATCCCCGGCGAGCTCCACGAGGAGCCGTGGGTGAACTTCGGGCACAACCGGAGCCTGAACATCTCCCACGCCCGCGGCCGCGCCGACTACCTCCTGCTCCTCGACGCCGACCTCGTCCTGCGGCAGGACGGCCCCCTGCCCCCGCTGACCGCCGACGCCTACATGCTGCGCCACGAGGGCGCGCTGGAGTACCGCATCAAACGCCTGGTCAGAGGCGACATCGCCTGGCGGTACGAGGGCGTCACCCACGAGTACATCACCGCCGACCGCAGCCACAGCCAGGACAACCTCGACGCGCTGGTCATCGAGGACCACGCCGACGGGGGCTCGCGGCACGACAAGTTCGAGCGCGACGCCCGGCTGCTCTCCGCCGAACACGAACGCGACCCGTCCAACACCCGCACCGTCTTCTATCTCGCCCAGACCATGCGGGACATGGGCCGTACGGGTGAGGCGATCGACCTCTACGAGCGCCGCGCGAGCATGGGCGGCTGGGTCGAGGAGGTCTACTACGCGCTGCTGCAGTCCGGGGTCCTCAGGGCGGAGGCCGGCGACTGGCCCTCGGCGGCGGACGCCCTGACCCGAGCCTGGGAGGCGCGCCCGCAGCGCCTCGAAGCCTCTTACGAACTGGCGGCGCGGCTGCGCAAGATGAAACGCCACCACAGCGCCCACGCGATCGTCTCGGCCACCGTCGACCGCGAGCCGCCGGACGACATCCTGTTCACCCAGCCGTGGGTGTACCGCTGGGGGCTGCTGTTCGAGTTCTCGATCAGCAGCTACTGGGTCGGCGACCTCGCCGGGTCGCTCGCCGCCTGCGACCGGCTCCTGGCGATGCCGGACCTGCCCGAGGCGTACCGCCGGCAGACCGAGAAGAACCGCGAGTTCGCCGTGCGCGGGCTCGGGCTCGCCCCGATCCCGGAGCCGGCCACCGCGGAGCACGCGGTCACCGCGCTCCGGGACTGAGGCCCGTCATGGCGACCCCTTCCCCGCCCCCCTCGCCCGTCGCCACCCCCGTCCGGGATCGCGCGACGGCCGAACCGCGCCCCGGCGGGCAGCGGGACGACCGAGGGCGGCGGCGCGACATCGCGCTGTGGCTGTGGCCGACGCTGGTCACCCTCGCCCTGGCGGTGTACGAGATCGGCCGACCCCTGCTGTGGGAGGACGAACTCAACACCTGGGACATGGCCTCCCGGTCCACGGGACATCTGCTCGACGCGGTCCAGCGCGTGGACGCGGTACTCGGCAGCTACTACCTGTTCCTGCACGGCTGGATGGCCGTCTTCGGGGACTCCGCCACCGCACTGCGCATGCCCTCGGCGCTCGCGATGGCCGCCACGGCGGGCTGTACGGCGCTCATCGGGCAGCGCCTGTTCGGCCGCCGTGCCGGGCTGGCCGCCGGGCTGCTCTTCGCGCTCGCCCCCGTCGTCACGCGCTACGCCCACGAGGCCCGGCCCTACGCCCTCGTGGTCCTGGCCGCCACTGTCGCCACCCTGCTGCTGCTCCGCGCGCTGGAACGGCCGGAGAGCCGGTGGCGCTGGATCCCGTACGGCCTGTGCGTGGCGGCGGTGGGCCTGCTGCACCTGATCGCGCTGACCGTCCTGGCCGGGCATCTGGTGGCCGTGGCGCGGCGGGCCCGCGCGGAACGTTGGGCCGTTCCGAGCTCGATCAGCCCGAGCGCGATCGCCCTTCGCTTCGGCCTCGCCGCGGTGGCCGGGACGGCCGTCGCCGCCCCCGTCGCCCTTCTCGGGCGGGCGCAGGCCGGACGTCAGATCTCCTGGATCCCCGGCCCGGACCTGTGGAGCCTGGTCAGCTTCCTGCCTCAGCTGTACGCCTCCGCGCTGGTCGCCGGAGCGGTGACCACCCTGGCGGTACTGGCCTGGGGCGAGCGTCGGCCGACGACTCGCGGCGGGACGACCGGGGGCCCGGAGACCGGGGGTTCGGCGGCCGGGAGTGCCGCGACCCGGGGCGGCCCGGTGGTCGTCGTCGCCGCGCTCGCCGTGCTGCCCCCGCTGCTGCTCTGGGCGGTCTCGCACGGCGACGTCTCGTACTTCTTCTACCGGTACCTGCTGTTCACCCTCCCGGCGTGGACGGTCCTGGCCGGGGCGGGGCTCTGCGCGCCGCGCTCCCGGGGAGTCGTCGCGGCGGTGCTGGTGGCGCTCGCCGTGCTCACGCTGCCGGACCAGCAGGCGGTGCGCCGTCCGTACGCGCACTTCTGGCAGGGCATCGACTACGAGGGAGCCGCGCGGACCATCGAGAAGTACCACCGGCCGGGGGACGCGGTGGCGTTCGACCGGGGTGACGACTACTGGCGCATGCTCGACGTGGGCGTCCGCTTCTACCTGCGGGACGAGCTGCGGCCGCGCGACGTCTTCCTCGGCACGTCGGCCGCCGACCGCGCCGACCTGTGGTCGACGGAGTGCCCCGACCCGGCCGCGTGCGTGAAGAACGAGCCGCGGATCTGGCTGGTGGTGGCCGGCGACGCGGCCGATCCGCTGGACGCGCTCCCGGTCGACCAGGCGCGGGCCCTCCGGGCGCGCTACACCGCGACCGGCACCGAGCGCCTGACCGGCGTGACGGTCGCACTGCTCGTACGCGCCTCCTAGGGCCTGTCCGGCGGCGTCCGGGGGAGCAGGGTCCGGCCCTGATCCCCCGGACACCCCTTGGGGCCCGGAGGCCCGGAAGTCCGGAGGCCCGGAGGCCCGGAGGCCCGGAAGTCCGGGATCCGTTCCGTCCACCGGCCCCGGGTGGGGTCAGCGCACGCGGGCGCGGTGCTCCATCGCCTCGCGGGCCGTGTGCTCGTCGCCGTAGACCTCGCACATGTGGCGGCCGTCCGGGGTCGCCGTGTGCTCCACCTCCCACAGGCTCAGTTCGCTGCCGTCGAGCAGCAGGAACGCGTGCTCGTAGAGTGTGAATCCGGCGCCCCGGCCGCCCTCCACCGCGCACAGACGGCCGAAGGCCTGGGTGATGTGGTGCGCGTACGCCACCCGCAGCCGGCGTGCCGTCTCCTCGCCCGGCCGGTCCGGGTTCTCCGCGCGGCGCAGCACCCGGCGGGCGTGGTCCGGGGAGTTGTCCGGGACGTACATGCGGGGCTGCTTCGGTATCGGGCGCGACAGGAGCGCGCTCAGCAGCTCCAGGTCGTTGTCCTCGTCGAAGTCCGGGCCGGCGGAGCGCTCCACGCCCCAGCCCGGGGAGAAGCGGGTCGGCAGCCGGGACGCGGCGAGCCGGGCCTCCGCCTCGTCCGCGTACAGCTCGTGCTGCTCGGCCCCGTCCCGGCCGGAGTTGTGCACGAGCTCCCACAGTCCGAGCGCCGTGCCGTCGGCGAGCAGATAGGTGTGGCGGTACGTCGTGCGGTGCAGCGACGCGCTGTGATGCGAGGAGTGCAGCGTGCTGGAGTGGGCGAACGCCGTCTCCAGGCGTTCGATCGTGGAGTCGGGGAGGTCGAAGGAGTTGAGCGCCCGGCCCAGGAGCCGCGCGAGGTGCGTCTCGGTCGTCTCGTACGGATCGTGAGGATCCTGCGGATCGTTCAAGAGGGTCTCCAGGCCGTCGCCGCATGTCACTTGGTGCTTGCTAAACGTAGTCCCTGGGTCTGACATCGTGTCCGGGTTCGGCAAAACGAGGGGGGCGCGCGGAAAGTTCCCGCGCGCCGACCGTCGAATCCGTCAACTCCCCTTGTTGGACGGGGAGTCGACAGTGGCGTCCGGGCCGTACAACTCGCGGTGTGCGGGGAACTCCCCGCCCGGTCCCGCCACCCCCTCGGCGACGTCCCTGACCGCCCGCGCGATCGCCCGGGTCACCATGTCGGCGCCCGCCGCGAGGATGTCGTTGAGGGCGAGCGGCCCTGCCTCCGGGGGCAGCGGGCGGTCTCCGGTGGCGAGGGCGAAGACGGTGTCCCCGTCGTTGAGGAGGTGCACCGGGCGGACGGCGCGCGCGATGCCGTCGTGCGCCGTGCCCGCGAGCTTCTGCGCCTGCGCACGGGTCAGGTCCGCATCCGTCGCCACGACCGCGAGGGTCGTGTTGAGGGGCGGCGGGGTGTTCCTGGCCGCCGCCTCGGCGAGTCGTCGCCGGGCGGCCTCGTGGACGGCCGGTTCCGGGTGGGCGGGGCGGCCGCCCTGGAAGAACTCCCCGTACAGCGCGCCCGTCTCCGGGTCGACCGCAGAGCCGACCGCGTTGGCGACGACGAGCGCGCCGACCGTGATCCCCGACTCCAGGACCGTGCTCGCCGTACCGACCCCGCCCTTGAGCCCACCGACCACGGCTCCGGTGCCCGCGCCGACCGCGCCCGTCTCCACGCGCGCGTGGAGCTCGGTCGCCGCCGCGGCCTCCACGGCGGCGCGTCCGGTGGACGCGTCGGGGCGGGCGGAGAAGTCCCCGCCCCGGCCCAGGTCGAAGACGCACGCGGCGGGGACCACCGGGACCACGTGCGAGGGGTCCGGCCCGACCCGTACCCCTCGGCCGCGCTCCTCCAGCCAGGCCATCACTCCGCCGGCCGAGTCGAGCCCGTACGCGCTGCCGCCGGTCAGGACCACGGCCTCGATCCGCTGGACGAGGTTACGGGGGTCGAGCGCGTCGGTCTCCCGGGTCCCCGGGCCGCCGCCGCGCACGTCCACGGCCGCCACCGCCCCGCCCTCCGGGGCGAGGACGACCGTCGTCCCGCTGAGGGCTCCCGGCCCGGCCACGCGCGCGTGGCCGACCCGCAGCCCGGCCACGTCCGTGATTGCGTCATGGTTCGTCATGGTCCTTGCGTACCACGCGCGTTCGATCAGTGGCCGGGGCCGGTGCCGCGCGTGGCCGGGTTGCGCGCGGACAGCGTCACCCCGACCGCCACCGTCGCCGCCGCGACGAGGCCCGCGACCAGGACCGCCCAGCGGCCGGCGAACGTGCACATCAGGATCGCGAGCGCCGAGACGGGCAGCACGAGCTGCTGCGCGATGCCGATCTTGAAGTAGCGGGCGTGCAGCACCCACACGCAGAGCAGGAAGAGCGCGGCGGGGATCGTCACGGCCGAGGAGGCGGCGAGCGTGGAGATGTGGGCCTTGCCCACGACCTGCTCGACGGCGACCTCGATGCCGGCGCCGATGGCGGCGGCGGAGGCGAAGATCAGGTAGTGGCCGTAACCCCAGAGGAAGGCCCGCCGGTTGGAGGCGAGCCGGAGGTGGGCCGGGGCGGCGAAGTAGATCCACCAGGCCGCGTAGACGATCAGCAGTCCGCCGGCGGCGATCGGGAGCACCTCGTCGAGCGCGTCGTACTCCGCGACGCCCGTCTTCACGGCGACGGTCGCCGCGAAGATCGTCTCGCCGAGCACGATGATGGTGAACAGGCCGTAGCGCTCGGAGACGTGGTGCGGGTGCCAATGGCTGTTGACCTCCTTCTCCGCGAACGCGGGGACGGCCAGCTCGGCGATGATCCCGACGATGAAGATCCAGGTGCGGGCGGACTCCGGCGCCCAGAGGAGGGCGGTCCAGCCGATCTGGACGAGCAGCACCCCGCCCGCGTACCGGCGGCACATCCTGCGCTCGCCGGGGTCCGTGGCGTGGTGGGCGGCGCGCAGCCACTGGAAGGCGAGGGCGACCCGCATCACGACGTAGCCGAGCACGGTGATGAGGAAGTCGTCCTCGAAGGCGCGGGAGACACCGGCGGCGAGGACCAGGACGCCGGCGATCTGGACGAGCGTGACGACGCGGTAGAGGACGTCGTCGTTGTCGTACGCGGAGGCGAACCAGGTGAAGTTCATCCAGGCCCACCAGATCGCGAAGAAGACCATCGCGTAGTGGGCGATCCCGTCGGCGGCGTGGTGCTCGGCGATCGCGTGCACGAGCTCGGCACCGGCCTGGGAGACGGCGACGACGAAGCAGAGGTCGAAGAAGAGCTCGAGCGGCGTGGCGGCGCGGTGCGCCTCGTCGCGGGATCGCGCGGTGAGCGGCAGGAACGGTTGCGTCATGCGCCCCAGGACACCAGAGCGGGAGCCCGGCCGGGGCGTTTGGCACGCGGACCGGCTCGCGTGACCGGCGGGGCCGCCGCCTCGCGGTACCGCCAGGTCACCGCGTGGGCGAGCCCCGGGTGGGCGCCCAGGGGAGCCGCGACCGTCCAGGCGCCCGGCACGGCGGCGAGCGCGTGCGTGAAGCGGCCAGGGGCCAGCAGGTGCGTCGCGATCGCCACGCGCGCGTGGCCGGCCGCCCGCAGCCCGGGACGGGGTGCCGGTGGTGGCCTCGCGGATGCTCAAGCAGGAGTTCTCCCTGCGGACCGGCGTCTGCCTGGACGACCCGTCCGTCGCGCTGCCGGTGCACGGGCCCGGGGCGGTTCGTACGGCCCGTGACTGACGGGACCTCCGCCCACCCGGGTCGCGACCATGGCCTCTGACCTCCCCCTTATGCACGGGCGCACGGTGGAGGAGCAAGGAAGAACCCGACAGTCCCCACCCACCGAAGTCCCCACCCCCAGGGAAGCGCCATGAGTTCCGTAGTCCAGGACAGCAGAGCGGCGACGAGCGGGTCGGCACCCTCGTACGACGCGGAGCAGTACCGCCCCGGCAGGCCGATCACCGACTGGGAGCCCGAGAACGAGCTCTTCTGGAAGTCGATCGGGAAGCGCGTCGCCAGCCGCAACCTCTGGATCGCGGTCCCGGCGCTCCTGGTGGCCTTCGTCGTCTGGCAGGTGTGGAGCGTCACCGCCACCAACCTGAAGGACGTCGGCTTCGGCTTCTCCACCTCGCAGCTGTTCTGGCTGACGGCGATCCCCGGTCTGACCGGTGGCACCGCCCGGATCTTCTACACCTTCCTCGGCCCGAGGATCGGCCAGCGGCGCTTCACGGCGCTGTCCACGGTCGTGCTGATCGTGCCGCTGATCTGGCTGGGCATCGCGATCCAGGACCCGGCGACCCCGTACGCCGTGATGGTCGCCATCGCCGCCCTCTGCGGCATCGGCGGCGCCAACTTCGCCTCCTCGCTCGCCAACATCGGCTTCTTCTTCCCGAAGTCGAAGAAGGGCAGCGCGACCGGCATCAACGGCGGCCTGGGCAACCTGGGCGTCTCGGTGGTCCAGCTGCTGACGCCGATCGTCATCACCTTCTCGACCATCGCCATCGGCTCGGCCCAGCACAGGGCCGACGGGCCCCCGGTCCATCTGCAGAACGCGGCCTTCATCTGGGTGCCGGTGCTGCTGGTCCTGGCGGCGGTGGCCTGGTTCGGCCAGAACGACCTGAAGGTCGCCTCCACCCCCTTCAGCAAGCAGAAGGTCATCTTCAAGCGCAAGCACAACTGGGTGATGACCTGGCTGTACGTCGGCACCTTCGGCTCCTTCATCGGCTTCGCGGCCGCGCTGCCGATGCTGATCAAGACCACGTTCCCGGACTACTCCGTCGCCACCTACGCCTGGATGGGCCCCGCCGTCGGCGCCCTGGCCCGGTGGGCGGGCGGCTGGGTCGCGGACAAGCTGGGCGGCGCCCGGGTGACGATCCTGTCCTTCGTGGGCATGGCTGCCTCGATCATCGGCGTCATCACCTTCCTGCCGTCCGGTTCCGACACGGGCAGCTTCTACGGCTTCTTCTTCTGCTTCCTCGCCGCGTTCTTCTTCTCGGGCATCGGCAACGGCTCGACCTTCCGCCAGATCCCGGTGATCTTCCGCTCGACCCATCTGAAGGGGCTGACGGAGGGCACGCCGGAGTACACGAAGGCGCTGAAGCAGTCGGAGATGGAGTCCGGCGCCGTCACCGGCTTCACTTCGGCCATCGCCGCCTACGGCTTCTTCTTCATCCCGGCCCTCTTCGGCTCGGTGGCCGTGACCAGCGCGATGTGGGGCTTCGTCGCCTTCTACGCCAGCTGCACGGTCGTGACCTGGTGGTTCTACGCCCGCAAGGGCGCGGAGGCGCCCAGCTGACCGGCCGTGTCCCCCAGCGCGGAAAAGGCCCCGCCCCGGCGGGGTCTTTCCGCATGCCCGGAAGGGGACCAACGGCCGTCGACCGGTGACCAATGCCGAGCCTTTTGATCGATCAAAAGGCGTGCAATGGATGTAGGCAACCACGCGATCGAATGATTCGAAGAAGGCGGTGCGGGCGATGACTGCGACCCCTGCTGAGGCAACGGAGAACGAGAGGGCCTGGAAGGGCTTCAAGGGCGGTCTGTGGCGTGATGCCATCGACGTCCGCGACTTCATCCAGCAGAACTACACGCCGTACGAGGGCGACGACTCCTTCCTCGCCGGCCCCACCGAGCGCACGGTCGCCGTGTGGAAGGCCATCACCGACCGCTTCCCCGAGGAGCGGGCCAAGGGCGTGTACGACGTCGCCCACGACATCCCCTCCACCATCACCGCCCACGCCCCCGGCTGGATCGACCGCGACAAGGACCTGATCGTCGGCCTTCAGACCGAGGCCCCGCTGAAGCGCGCGATCATGCCGTACGGCGGCTGGCGCATGGTCGCCGGCGCCCTGGAGACCTACGGCTACCCGGTCTCGGCCGAGCTCGAGAAGGTCTTCACCGAGTACCGCAAGACCCACAACGCCGGTGTCTTCGACGCCTACACCCCCGAGATCCGCGCCGCCCGCAAGGCCGGCATTGTCACCGGTCTCCCCGACGCCTACGGCCGCGGCCGCATCATCGGCGACTACCGCCGGGTCGCCCTCTTCGGCGTCGACCGCCTGATCGCGGTCAAGAAGGAGGAGAAGGAGGAGCTCAACTCCCTTCCCACCGGGAACCGTTCGCTGGAGGAGACGATCCGGCTGCGCGAGGAGCTCGCCGAGCAGATCCGCGCGCTCGGCGAACTGAAGACGATGGCCGCCTCCTACGGGTACGACATCTCCGGCCCGGCGACGACCGGCCGCGAGGCCATCCAGTGGCTGTACTTCGCCTACCTCGCCGCCGTGAAGGAGCAGAACGGCGCGGCGATGTCGCTGGGCCGGACCTCCACCTTCCTGGACGTCTATCTCCAGCGGGACATCGAGGCCGGACTCCTCACCGAGGAGCAGGCCCAGGAACTGGTCGACGACTTCATCATCAAGCTCCGTATCGTCCGCTTCCTGCGCACCCCCGAGTACGACGAGCTGTTCTCCGGCGACCCGACGTGGGTCACCGAGTCCATCGCCGGCATGGGCGAGGACGGCCGTCCGCTGGTCACCAGGACCTCCTTCCGCTACCTCCAGACCCTGTACAACCTCGGCCCCGCGCCCGAGCCGAACATGACCGTCTTCTGGTCGCCCCGGCTGCCCCAGGGCTTCAAGGACTTCTGCGCCAAGGTCTCGATCGACACCTCCTCCGTGCAGTACGAGTCGGACGAGCTGATGCGGCCGCGCTTCGGCGACGACACCGCCATCGCCTGCTGCGTCTCGGCGATGCCGGTCGGCAAGCAGATGCAGTTCTTCGGCGCCCGCGTGAATCTCGCCAAGACCCTCCTCTACGCGATCAACGGCGGCCGGGACGAGAAGTCCGGCGACCAGGTCGGCCCGGCGACCGGCGCGATCACCGCCGACGTACTGGAGTACGACGAGGTGCTCGCCCGCTTCGACGAGCAGATGGAGTGGCTCGCGAGCGTCTACGTCCACGCCCTGAACGTCATCCACTACATGCATGACAAGTACGCCTACGAGCGCATCGAGATGGCGCTGCACGACCGCGACGTGCGCCGCACGATGGCCTGCGGCATCGCCGGCCTCTCCGTGGCCGCCGACTCGCTGGCCGCCGTCAAGTACGCCAAGGTCACCCCGGTCCGGGACGAGACCGGCCTCGCGACCGACTATGTGATCGAGGGTGAGTACCCGGCGTTCGGCAACAACGACGAGCGGGTCGACGAGATCGCGGTCTGGCTGGTCGAGGAGTTCATGAGGAAGGTGCGCAAGCACCCGACCTACCGCCACGCCGAACACACCCAGTCCGTCCTGACCATCACCTCCAACGTCGTCTACGGGAAGAAGACCGGCAACACCCCCGACGGGCGCCGCGCCGGTGAGCCGTTCTCCCCGGGCGCCAACCCGATGAACGGCCGCGACACCCACGGCTATGTCGCCTCGGCCCTGTCGGTCGCCAAGCTTCCGTACGAGGACGCCGAGGACGGCATCTCGCTGACCAACACGGTCACCCCCGACGGCCTGGGCCGCACCCCCGAGGAGCGGATCAGGAACCTGGCCGGTGTCCTCGACGGCTACATGGCCGGCGACGGCTTCCACATGAACGTCAACGTCCTCAACCGGGATGTGCTGAGGGACGCCATGGAGCACCCGGAGAACTACCCGCAGCTGACCATCCGGGTCTCCGGATACGCGGTCAACTTCGTCCGGCTCACCCGCGACCAGCAGCTCGACGTCCTCAACCGCACCTTCCACGGCTCGCTGTAGCCGCTGACCCGTGCGCCCGGGGCCGGGCCCTCACCTCGGCCCCGGGACCACCCCCCTTCGGAACGGAGAGGCCCTGCCATGACCACGACGACGACAGCACCCGGCACTGCACTCGGCATGGGGCTCGGTCCCGCGACGCCGGCCGCCGCCGTGACCCGCCGTCCCTCCGAGGGCTCGGTGCACTCCTGGGACCTGTCGACCGGCGTCGACGGCCCCGGCACCCGCTTCGTCACCTTCCTCTCCGGCTGCCCGCTGACCTGTCTCTACTGCCACAACCCCGACACCTGGCGGATGCGCAACGGCACCCGCACCTCCGCCGACGCCGTGATCGCCGAAGCCGGGAAGTACACCCGCTTCATCGAGGCCTCCGGAGGCGGGGCCACCGTCTCCGGCGGCGAGCCGCTCCTCCAGCCCGTCTTCACCGGCGAGCTGCTCCACCGGATGAAGCACGAGCTCGGTCTCCACACCGCCCTCGACACCTCCGGCTTCCTGGGCGTCCGCGCCACCGACGCCCTGCTGCGCGACACCGACCTCGTCCTCCTCGACATCAAGTCCTGGGACCCGGACACGTACAAGAAGGTCACCGGCCGGCCGCTGCGGCCGACCCTGGACTTCGCCCGCCGCCTCGCCGACCTCGGCCAGGAGGTCCACGTCCGCTTCGTGCTCGTCCCGGGCCTCACCGACGACCCCGACAACATCGAGGGAGTCGCCGCCTTCGCCGCCGGCCTGGGCAATGTCTCGCGCGTCGACATCCTCCCCTTCCACAAGCTCGGCGAAGCGAAGTGGCAAGCACTCGCCAAGCCCTTCACCCTCCACGACACTCCCTCCCCGACCCCGGACGAGGTCGCCCGCGCCCGGGCCGTCTTCCGCTCCCACGGCCTGAACGCCATCTGAGCGACACGCTCACCCACCCGCCCCGCAAAACGGGGCGGCCTGGGACTTACCGTCCTAGCGTGTGCGCGTGACCGAGCCACCGCAGGGCCCCGCGCCCGTCGCCCAGACGCCCCCCGATGTGCGCCGCCGGACCCCGGCCGACGTGCGCCGCCGGGCCGCGCTCGCCGGAACCGTCGTCTCCGTCCTGCTGATCGTCGCGATCGTCCTCGGCAGCCGGCTCCTGCGCGACTTCGACTCGGCGCTCCTCCCGTACGCCGTCGCCACCGTCTTCCTCGCCTTCGGCGTCGCCTACCGCTACACCGTGTGGATCTCCGCGCCCGGCGCCCGCCGCCTCTTCAAGCAGGGCTGGCGCTCCTTCTTCTCGGCGGCCAACTTCCGCAAGGCGCCCACCGCGCTGCCGAAGATGATCGCCACCTACCTCGGCTTCCAGAAGTTCCTCGGCGCCCGTTCCCACGCCCGCTGGGCCGCGCACCAGCTGATCTTCTGGGGCTGCGTCCTGGCCGCCCTGATCACCTTCCCGCTCACCTGGGGCTGGTTCACCTTCACCTCGTCCACCGGCTCGGGGCCCGGCTACGAGATGCGGATCTGGGGCTTCAAGGTCCTCGGCTTCGACTCCCTGAACATCGTCGGCTGGCTGATGTTCCACGGCCTCGACATCGCCGCCGTCCTCGTCATCCCCGGCGCGGCCTACTTCCTGTGGCGCCGGATGAAGGACCGCGGCGCCATCACCGGCCAGCGCTTCGCCTACGACCTGGTGCCGCTGATCGCCCTCATCGTCATCGCCGTGACCGGGCTCCTGCTCACCTTCTCGTCGATCTTCCTGCACGGCGGCGGCTACGAGTTCCTGGCGATCCTGCACATGGTGTCGGTGGTCTTCACCCTCATCTACATCCCGTTCGGGAAGTTCTTCCACATCGTGCAGCGGCCCGCCGCCGTCGGCATGCAGCTCTTCAAGTACACCTCCCGCAACAAGGACGGCGACGAGGTCCTCGCCTGCCGCCGCTGCCAGGAACCCATCGACACCGCCCCCTACGTCGAGAACCTCCAGGGCACCATGCGCGACCTCGACCTCGGCTTCGCCGAAGGGCCCGAGTACTGCCCCCGCTGCAAGCGCGTCATGCGCGGCAACGCCTACCTGACCCACGTCAAGAAGGGCTTCAAGTGACCCAGCAGCACGTGGGCCGGCAAGACCCCCTCCCGCTCGACCCCTCGATCGCCCCGCCCGGCACCCGCAACTTCCGCGACGCCGGCGGCATCCCCGCCGACCGCTGGCACGCGGACCAGAACGGCGAGGCGCTCGTCCCCACCCATTGCTGCTTCTGCGGCGTCCAGTGCGGCATGTACCTCCGCGTCGACCGCGGGGGCAAGGTCTTCGGCGTCGAACCCCGCAACCACGACATCAACCGGATGCGGCTCTGCCCCAAGGGCATCAACGCCTACCAGCAGGTCAACCACCCCGACCGGCTCACCGCCCCGCTGATGCGCCGCAACCGCGACGAGGAGTTCCGCGAGGTCAGCTGGGAGGAGGCGCTCGACTTCACCGTCGCCGAGGTCCGCCGCATCCAGGACGAGTACGGCAACGACTCCTTCGGCCTGCTCGGCGGAGCCAGCCTCTACTCCGAGAAGACGTACCTCGTCGGCAAGTTCGCCCGCGTCGCCCTGAGGTCCCGGCACGTCGACTACAACGGGCGCCTGTGCATGGTCTCCGCCGCCGGCGCCAACAAGCTGGCCTTCGGCATCGACCGGGCGGGCAACCCGTTCTCCGACATCCTGCTCACCGACTGCCTCCTCATCGCCGGATCCAACGTCGGCGAGTGCTTCCCCGTGATGACCCAGTACCTCTGGGGAGCCCGGGACCGGGGTGCCTCCCTGATCGTCGTCGATCCCCGCGAGACGGCCATCGCCCGCACCGCCGACCTCCACGTCGCCCTCAAGCCGGGCACCGACTCCGCGTTCTTCAACGCCGTCCTGCACGTGATCGTCGCCGAGGGCCTCACCGACGAGGCGTATCTCGCCGCCCACACCACCGGCTGGGACGAGGTGAAGCGGACCGTCCAGGAGTACCCGCCCTCCCGCTCCGCCGAGATCTGCGGCGTCCCGGAGGAGCAGATCGTCCGCACCGCCCGGATGTTCGCCGGCGCCGGCAAGGCCATGGCCTGGCACGCGCGCGGAGTCGAACACCACTCCCAGGGCGTCGAGAACTGCCTGACGATCATCAACCTCTGCACCGCCACCGGGAACATCGGCAAGCCCGGCGCCGGCTACGGCACCATCACCGGTCAGGGCAACGGTCAGGGCGGCCGCGAGCACGGCCAGAAGTCCGACCTGCTGCCCGGCGGCCGCTCGATCACCAACCCCGAGCACCGCCGCCAGATCTGCGAGATCTGGGGCATCGACGAGTCCGAACTCCCGCCCGCCGGCACCTCCATGATGGAGATGGTCTGGCAGATGCAGCGCGAGGAGATCCGCGGCCTGATCGGCATCTGCAACAACCCCTTCGTCTCCCTCCCCAACTACGCGACCGTCAAGAACGGCTACGACACCCTGCAGTTCCACGCCCAGTTCGACTTCTTCCTCTCCGAGACCGCCGCCAACGCGCACGTCGTCTTCCCCGTCACCGTCTGGGCCGAGGACGAGGGCGTGATGGCCAACGCGGAGGCCCGGGTCGTCAAGCACAACAAGGCCCAGGAACCACCCGCCGGGGTCCGCACCGACACCTGGGTGATCTGCGAACTGGCCAAGCGCCTCGGCGCCGGGGACAAGTTCGACTTCCCCGACTCCCGCTCGGTCTTCGAGGAGCTCCGCGTCGCGTCGGCCGGAACGGTCAACGACTACTACGGCATCACCTACGAACGCCTGGAGGAGACCGGCGGCATCGCCTGGCCCTGCCCCAGCACCGACCACCCGGGCACCCCCCGCCTCTTCGAGGACGGGAAGACCTACCACCCGGACGGCAGGATCCATATGCAGGTCGTCGAATGGCACCCGCCCATGGACCCGTACAGCGAGGAGTACCCCCTCTCGCTCACCACCGGCAGGACCGTCGCCCACTTCCTCTCCGGCAACCAGACCCGCCGCCTGGGCGCCCTCGTGGAGCAGACTCCCCGGCCCTGGGTCGAGGTCCACCCCTCCCACGGCTTCCGCAACGGCGAACCCGTACGCGTCGTCACCCGCAGGGGCAGCGAGGTCTTCCCCGCCCTTGTCACCGAGGCGATCCGGCCCGACACCGTCTTCGTGCCGTACCACTGGCCGGTCCCCACCGCCGCCAACGCCCTCACCATCGACGCCCTCGACCCCCGCTCCAAGATCCCCGAGTACAAGGTCTGCGCGGCCCGCATCGAGGCCGCGGAGCGGATCGACGAGGTCCCCGAACCCCCGACCGCCCCCGGGCAGCGCGCCTACCCGGAGACCCAGGTCTCCCGTACCGACCCCCTGCCCCCCAGGTCCCCGCAGGGCCGTGGCACATCGGAGAGGAACTGACGCCACTCATGATGGGCCGCACGATCTTCATCGACCCCGGGCGCTGCATCGGCTGCCAGGCGTGCGTCTCGGCCTGCCGCGAGTGCGACTCGCACCGAGGCAAGTCGATGATCCACCTCGACTACCCCGACGAGGGGCACTCCGTCGCCTCCCTCCCCACGGTCTGCATGCACTGCGAGGACCCGGTCGCCCCCTGCGCCGAGGTCTGCCCCGCCGATGCCATCCTCGTCACCGCCGACGGCGTGGTGCAGCAGGCCGACACCACTCGCTGCATCGGCTGCGCCAACTGCGTCAACGCCTGCCCCTTCGGCGTCCCGAAGATCGACCTCCAGGCGAAGCTGCAGATGAAGTGCAACCTCTGCTACGACCGCACCGCCTACGGTCTCGCCCCGATGTGCGCGACCGTCTGCCCCACGGGCGCCCTCTTCTACGGAACCCTCGAAGAGCTCCAGGCCGAGCGCCCCGGCGTCCAGGTCGCCGACTCGTTCACCTTCGGCACGACCACCGTCTCCACCGGGGTGGCGATGGTCGTCCCCGCCGACAAGGTCCAATGGCCGGTCCCGGGCGGCCTGCCCGTCGTCGAGATCAACGGGAGGGATGTCCGATGAGCGTGACCGAACAGCCTCCGGCCGACGGCCAGGGCGCGGCCGACGCCGCCCAGGAGGCGCTGCACGACCGCATCGCCGCCGACTCGCTCACCACCCGGCGCGACTACCTGCGGATCGTCGCGACCGTCTCCGGCGGCCTGGCCCTCGGCGGCATCGGCGTCGCCTCCGGCATCCTGCACCGCCACGGCGACTCCGACGGCACCCCCGAACCGAAGAAGATCGCCGACGAGCTGCTGCCCGGCGAGTCCCTGGCCTTCCGCTACCCGGAGGAGGCGGACCGGGCGGTCGCCATCCGGCTGGAGGACGGCACCCTCGCCGGCTACTCGGCCGTCTGCACCCACCTCGCCTGCGCCGTCCTCTGGCGCAAGGACCGGGGCACCGAAGGCGAGCTGTACTGCCCCTGCCACGAAGGAATCTTCGACGCCCGTACGGGAGAGGTCACCGCGGGCCCGCCACCCCGTGGGCTGCCCAAGGTGCTCCTGGTGGAGGAGGTCGACGGCAGTGTCTGGGCCGTCGGCACGACCCGCTCGGGCGAGAGCGTCCAGGAAGGCCTGTGCCGCCAGCTCGGCGAGGACCGGCCCGGTCTTGCCGAGCGCCTCGGCTGCCCGGGGGCTTCGGCGCGGGGAGCGGCCACGAGGAGCGAGCGCACATGAGCGACACCACCCCCTTCCCCCGCGACCCGCAGGTCCCCGACCCCACCTCAGGCCCCTCCGACCCGGCTCCCGGTGCCGGTCCCGCGTATCCGCCGAGCCCCGCCTACACCCCCGGGAGCGCGCAGCCCCGCCTCAACCGCCCCGTCCAGGAGCGCTACCCGCAGATCCGCCCCACCAGCGGCTACGGCGACCCCCGGGTCCGCCACACCGGCCCGGGCCCCGGCGCCGGTACGGAACAGGAGCCCGAGCGCTCCTCGAAACTGAGCGCGCGCCTGGCCCTTGCCCTCACGGTCGTCATCGGCCAGCTGTGGGGGCTGACGATCCTGGTCGACGAGTGGATGGCGGGCAACACCGGCACGGCCTGGTGGGGGGCCGGCTTCCTCGTCCTGTCGTTCCTCGTGGTGCTCGGTCTCTGGCTGCTCGACCCGAAAGACCGCTGATCGGGGCGGGTCCAGGGCCGAAAACCGGGCGTACCCTGGAGGTATGAGCACCGCCCCCGCCCACGGACCGCGAGACGCGAAGCAGCCCGGCAACCAGTCAATCCCCGAGAACACCACGAAGCCGAAGCTGATCTTCGACGATCCACTGGACCAGCAATCCGCGGACGATACGGACCGCGGGTGGGGCGAGCGGCCTCCCGGCGGCAGCGACAGCTCCGCCGATCTCGCGCGCTTCCTCGACGAGAAGCCGCCGCACCACCTCTGACGTCTGTGCGAGTCGCCGACTAGGGGGTGGGGTGCGTCCCCGTACCCGATCCGCCGCCCGTGCCCGTACCTGATCCCGTGCCCGATTCCGTGTCCGGGCCGCGCTGGGCGACGAGCGCGTCGCGGATCTCCTTGAGGACCTCCAGCTCGCTGATCTCCATCGTCTCCTGGACGCCCTCCTTCGCCTTGTCGTGGGCGGCACGCCTGGCCAGGTACTTCGCCATGGGCAGCACCATCAGGAAGTAGACGACGGCGGCGGTGATCAGGAAGCTGAGGACCGCGCTGAGCACCAGGCCCCACTGGAGCTGGATGCCGTCCATCTCCCCGTCCGCACCGATCGTGCACGGGTCCTTGATGCAGGTCGCGTAGCTCTCCAGGTCCTTGGTGCCGAAGGCTCCGACCACCGGGTTGATGATGCCCTTCACCACGGAGTTCACGATGTTGGTGAACGCGGCACCGATGACGACCGCGACCGCCAGATCGATCACATTGCCGCGCGTGAGGAAGGCCTTGAAGCCTGCCATCACGCTTTCCTTCTTCGGGCTCACCCGGATGCCTTTCGTCGCGTGTGCAGTTACGTGCGCAGTTGCGTGCGCGGTTAGCCGTGCCATTAGGCCGCGAATGACGCAGAGGCGTCCAATCCGTACACACGGAACGGTTACTTGACAGGCAGTCAGTGCGAATCAACACAGCGTCACCGCCAGTTGGGACGTGACACCCGCACCCGCCAGAGCCGTCGCCGTCGGCCGTGGAACGGACAGGACGACGAGCGCTCCGCCGTCCGAACGAGTCTCACCCGTGCGCGGAACGTCGGCCACTCGAGCGCCCGTAGCGACCACGCGGGCCTCACCGGCCCCGCCCATCGGCGAGTTGGGTGCGGCGATCACGTCGACCCGGTCCCCGGGCCGCAGCAGCCGCACGGCCGCCGCGTCGGCGATCCGCACCGGCGCCGACACCAGCCGCACCGCGGGCCGTTGCTCCCGTACCGCCGCGGTCGCCGGCGGGTCGGCGGAGACCTCGCCCCCGCCCGCCACCGCGAGCGCGGCCGCGCTCATCACAAGGATCGCCGCCGGCGCCCGCCCCCTGCGCCGCACCACCCGTCGCCACCGCTGCCGCCCGCCCCGCACCCGCAGCGGCTCGAACGATGGGACGCCGAGCGTCGCGGGAACGGGGGAGCGGTCGAGGGAGCGGTCGAGGGAGCGGTCGAGAGAGGGGTCAGGAGAGTGAGAGGTCGTCATCGGGAACACCGCCTGTCGGGAGTGGGTCGGAAACTGCTCCCACCATCCCGGCCCCGCGAGAATCCCGCTCCCGCCTGTGGATCAACCGCCGACTGTGGACAACTCCCTCACTCCCGAGAGGGATTCACTCAGGGACGGGGCCTTACGGCAGCTCGATCCCCAGGTCCCAGCCGTCGTGCGCATGCGTGCACAGGCAGTCCCGGTCCGCCGTGTCCGGCAGGGCGCCCACCGCGTCGAAGAGGACCTCGCGCAGCCGTCCCACGTTCGCCCCGAACACCCGCAGGACCTCGGTGTGCGAGACCCCCTCGCCCGTCTCCGCGCCCGCGTCCAGGTCCGTGACGAGCGCGAGGGAGGTGTAGCAGAGCCCCAGTTCGCGGGCGAGGACCGCCTCGGGGTGCCCGGTCATGCCGACCACCGACCAGCCGGCCGCCGCGTGCCAGCGGGACTCCGCGCGCGTGGAGAACCGCGGCCCCTCGATGACGACCATGGTGCCGCCGTCCACCGGATCCCAGCCCTTCCCCCGGGCCGCCTTCAGCGCCACCCGCCGCCCGTCGGGGCAGTAGGGGTCCGCGAAGCTGGTGTGCACGACGTTCGGCACGGCCCCGCCCCAGGCTTCCGGGAGCGGCTCCCCGTCGAAGTACGTCTGCACGCGCGTCTTCGTGCGGTCGACCAACTGGTCCGGTACGACGAGGGTCCCGGGCCCGTACTCCTCGCGCAGGCCGCCCACGGCGCACGGCCCGAGCACCTGCCGTACGCCCACCGAGCGCAGCGCCCACAGGTTGGCGCGGTAGTTGATCCGGTGCGGCGGCAGCGTGTGGCTCCGGCCGTGCCGGGGCAGGAAGGCGACCCTCCGCCCCGCGACTTCGCCGAGGAGGAGCACGTCGCTGGGGCTGCCGTACGGGGTGTCCACGGCCACCTCCGTCACGTCCTCCAGGAAGGAGTAGAACCCCGATCCGCCGATCACACCGATGTCCGCGAACGCGTGGGTCGGGTCGGTCGCCTGGGTCGCATTGGTCGCCATGCCGGTCACATTAACGGCCCGCGAAACGCCGGAAGCCCTACCGCGCACAGCGGTAGGGCTTCCGTAAGAACGTCGGTCAGGCGCCTGGATCAGGCTGCTGAACTCAGGCTGCCGAGCTGGAGCTCGACGAGCTCGAAGTGCTCGACGTCGAGGACGAGCTCGACGCGGCGGCCGGCTTCGCGTCCGAGGAGGACGACGAAGAGGACGTGGAAGAAGCCGTGGACGGCTTCGACGCGGGCGAGCTGCTGGACGACGAGCCGCGGCTGTCGTTCCGGTAGAAGCCGGAACCCTTGAAGACGATGCCGACCGCCGAGAACACCTTCTTCAGGCGTCCCTTGCAGCTCGGGCACTCGGTCAGCGCGTCATCGGTGAACTTCTGCACCGCCTCGAGGCCCTCGCCGCACTCGGTGCACTGGTACTGGTAGGTCGGCACTTGTCTTCCTCCTGGCACTCACACTCATCGAGTGCTAACGACGATCCATAGTGACGTATTCCGCCGGATCAGTCCACCGTCACCGGCACTCGGTGACCGATACCACGCGCCGCCACGCGCCCCGGAGCCCGGGGGGCGAGGCGCGAGCGCAGCGCGAGGAGCGTGGCGAGGGCGAGCGCCGTGCCCACCAGCGGCACCAGGAATCCGGTGCTCGCGCCGTGCTCGTCCGCGAGGCGTCCCGCGACCGTCACGGCCGCCGCCTGGCCCAGCGCCACGGCGCCGGTGAGCCAGGTGAAGGCCTCGGTGCGGGCGGTGGCGGGGACCAGGGTCTCGACGATGGTGTAGCCGGTGATCAGGGCGGGAGCGATGCAGAGGCCGACGACCAGGCCGAGGGCGCCGAGCAGCAGCACCGAGTGCGCGGACCAGAGCAGCGAGGCGGCCACGGTCAGTCCGGCGTAGCCCAGGATCAGGCGCTTGCGGGGGCCGATCTTCCAGGCGACGGCGCCGCACGCGATGCCCGCGAGCATGTTGCCCGCGGCGAAGATCCCGTACAGCAGACCGTTGGCGCCGGGGTTGCCGATCTCCTCGCTGAACGCGGTCAGGGAGACCTGCATGCCGCCGAAGACCGAGCCGATGCCCAGGAAGGCGATGGCGAGGACGCGGACGCCGGGGATGGAGAGCGCGGAGGCGTGCGGCTCGGCCGAGGCGGCCGCCGCGAGGCCGTGGGCGGGCTGGGTGCTCCGCTGGGCGGCGAAGAACAGGCCGCCGAAGAGCGTCAGGGCCGCCTCGGCGATCAGACCGGCCGCCGGGTGCACCCCGGTGCAGAGCGCGGTGGCGAGGACGGGGCCGACGACGAAGGTGAACTCGTCCGTGACGGACTCGAAGGCCGCGGCCGTCGGCATCAGCGGGGAGTTCTCCAGCTTCGCCGCCCAGCGGGCACGGACCATCGGCCCGATCTGCGGGACGGAGGCACCGGCCGGTACGGCGGCGAGGAACAGGGCCCACATCGGGGCGCCCGTCATGGCGAGCACGACGAGGACGGAGACGGCGGCGGAGTGGATGAGCACGCCGGGGACCAGGACGGCGCGCTGGCCGAAGCGGTCGGCGAGCTTGCCGCTCTGCGGGGCGAAGAGCGCCATCGAGACGCCGGTGACGGCGGCGACGGCACCGGCGCTGCCGTAGGAGCCGGTGGTGTGCTGGACGAGCAGGACGATGCCGATCGTCAGCATCGCGAACGGCTGCCGGGCGGCGAAGCCGGGGAGCAGGAAGGACAGGGCTCCGGGGGTACGAAGGAGCTGTCCGTAACCGGCACGCTTGCGGGGCTTGGCGGGCTTCCCGCCCTTGCCCGTCGTCTTCACAGACGCGACAGGCGCGACAGGCGCCTCAGGCGTGTCAGAAGTGACCGTGGACACCACGGTCCTTGCCTTTCTGCCGCCTGGTAGCGCGCCCCTCGCACGGTGGTGCGGGCGCAGCCGAGAGCTGTCCTCTTGCGCGGAACTGCGGTAGATACCGGGCCCCTGCGGAGGGTCTCACGGCCGCCATACGGTCGCGCCAGCTCTGCGTCAGGCAGAGTTGGTTCGATCTAGTGTGCCTTCATGCTACAGGGAAGGGCGTCTTCCCGCCTGGGAAAACGCCCTTCTTGTTGAATCTATGCCTGTGATTAACCGGACGTTCGCTTGGTGAAGGGCAGATGCGGCCAGTGCGAGTGCGGTCCCTTGGGCTCGGAGACCGCCGTGGAGCCGCCCGTACCCAGCCAGCCGGCCAGCTTTCCGCCCTGTCCGACGGCCCGGAGCCGCCGCTCGGTGGCGTCCCGTACCGGGTCGGTCGCGACGACGAGGAGCTCGTCCCCGCGCCGCAGCACGGTCGCGGGACCCGGCACGAAGCTCTTCTCCTCCCGTACGACGAGGGTGACCGCCGCCCCGGCCGGAAGGCGCAGTTCCGCGACCTCCACGCCGTGCATCTTCGAGCCCTCCGGGATGGCGACGGACAGCAGGTGGCCGCGCAGCCGCTCCAGCGGGGCCGACTCGACGCCCAGGTCGGCGGCGCCGGAGGAGTCGCCGAGCTTCAGCGCCTTCGCCAGCCAGGGCAGGGTCGGGCCCTGGACCAGGGTGTAGACGACGACGAGCACGAAGACGATGTTGAAGACGCGTTCGCTGCCCTCGATCCCGGAGACCATCGGGATCGTGGCGAGGATGATGGGGACGGCTCCGCGCAGGCCGGCCCAGGACATCAGGGCCTGTTCCTGCCAGGGGATACGGAACGGCAGCAGGCTGACCCAGACCTCCATGGGCCGCGCCACCACCGTCAGGACCAGGCCGATGATCACGGCGGGCCAGAAGTCGTCGCCGAGCTTGGACGGGGTCACCAGCAGGCCGAGCAGGACGAACATGCCGATCTGGGCGATCCAGCCGAGCCCCTCGGCGAAGCCGCGGTTGGCCGGCGCGTGCGGCAGCTTGGCGTTGCCGAGGACCATCGCGGCCAGGTAGACGGCGAGGAAGCCGGAGCCGTGGGCCAGGGCGCCCGCCGCGTACGCGGTGACGGCGATGGCCATGACGGCGATCGGGTAGAGGCCGGAGGCGGGCAGGGCGACGTGCCGCAGGCCGAAGGAGCCGAGGAAGCCGACCCCGAGGCCGACGGCGGCGCCGATGGCCAGCTCCATGGCGATGGTGCCGACGAGGACGTACCAGCTGTCGATCGGACCGACGGTCGAGAAGGCGACGACGAGGATGACGACCGGGGCGTCGTTGAAGCCGGACTCGGCCTCCAGGACACCGGTCACCCGTGAGGGCAGCGGGACCTTGCGCAGGACGGAGAAGACGGCTGCGGCGTCCGTCGAGGAGACGACCGCGCCGATGATCAGCGCCTGCTGCCACTCCAGGCCGACCAGGTAGTGGGCGGCGGACGCCGTGATGCCCACGCTCACCGCGACGCCGACGGTCGACAGCACGACCGCCGCGGGCAGCGCGGGTTTGATCTCCTTCCACTTGGTGCCCAGGCCACCCTCGGCCAGGATCACCACCAGTGCGGCATAGCCGATCACCTGCGTCAGCTCGGCGTTGTCGAACTCGACGTTGCCGATGCCGTCCTGCCCTATGGCGATTCCGATGCCCAGGTACAGGAGCAGGCTGGGGAGCCCGCTCCGGGACGAGATCCGCACCGCCGCGACAGCGATGAGCAGGACGAGCGAGCAGATGAGCAGGAGTTCGTTGAGCTCGTGGACAGACAGTGGCCGACCCTTCCCCTCGCGTGCGGCCGGATCGTTCCTCCAGCAGCCGGTACTTCGTTACCTTACCTAATCTTTAACGTTTTCTTGACGCCTCCCTTGCGCCTCTTCGATCGCCAGTGCGATCTTGGGCGGCCTCCTTGGGACACCGCGTCCCGGCCGCTCGGGCGCTGCGCCTAAGGTTGCTCCCGTACTCCAGGACCACCCTGCCCCTCGAAGGACAGCGATGCCCTCCAACACGACCGCGCCCCCCGCCAAGAAGAAGGGGCGGCGTGCCCGCCTGATCCTCCTCGTCCTGGTCCTCGCACTGGTCGCGGGCGTCGGCTACGGGGGGTACTGGGGCGTCAGCGCCGTCCGCGGCTCCTTCCCGCAGACGACGGGCGAGATCCGGCTCGACAGCCTCTCCGGCGAGGTCGAGGTCAAGCGCGACGCCTACGGGGTGCCGCAGATCTACGCCGACACCGAGGCCGACCTCTTCCGCGCCCAGGGCTACGTCCAGGCGCAGGACCGCTTCTACGAGATGGACGTGCGCCGTCACATGACGGCCGGCCGCCTCTCCGAGATGTTCGGCAAGAGCCAGGTCGACACCGACGCCTTCCTGCGCACGCTGGGCTGGCGCCAGGTGGCGCAGCAGGAGTACGACAAGGTCCTCTCGGCGGAGACGAAGAAGAACCTCCAGGCGTATGCCGAGGGTGTCAACGCCTATCTCAAGGGCCGGGACGCCTCCGACGTCTCCGTCGAGTACGCGGCGCTCGCCCTCACCGGCGACTACGCGATCGAGCCCTGGACGCCCGTCGACTCGGTGGCCTGGCTCAAGGCGATGGCCTGGGACCTGCGCGGCAACATGCAGGACGAGATCGACCGCTCCCTGATGACGAGCCGGCTGAGCGCGGCCCAGATCAAGCAGCTCTACCCGGGCTACCCCTACAACCTGCACCAGCCGATCGTGCAGAACGGCGCGGTCGACAAGGGGACGGGGAAGTTCGACCCGAAGGGGACGGCGTCGAACGACGACAGTGACGGCACCGGTACCGGCTCCGCGCTGCGGGGCGCGCAGACCCAGCTGGGTGCGCTCTCCGAAGCGCTCGACGAGATCCCCGCGCTGCTCGGCCCGAACGGCAACGGCATCGGCTCGAACTCGTGGGTCGTCGCGGGGCGGTACACGACCTCCGGCAAGCCGCTGCTCGCCAACGACCCGCACCTCGCCCCGATGCTGCCGTCCCTCTGGTACCAGATGGGCCTGCACTGCCGCTCCGTCTCGGCCACCTGCCGCTACGACGTCTCGGGCTACACGTTCTCCGGTACGCCGGGTGTGATCATCGGCCACAACGACACCGTCGCCTGGGGCCTCACCAACCTGGGCGCCGACGTCACCGACCTGTACCTGGAGAAGGTCTCGGACGAGGGCTACGTGGTGGACGGCAAGGTCAAGCCGTTCACGACCCGCGAGGAGACCATCAAGGTCGCCGGCGGCGGCGACCGGAAGATCACGATCCGCTCGACCGAGCACGGCCCCCTGGTCTCCGACCGCTCCTCCGAGCTGGAGAAGGTCGGCCAGAAGGCCCCCGTCGGCAACGCGGCCCCCGACCGGGGCACCGGCTACGCGGTCTCCCTGCAGTGGACCGCCCTGCAGCCCGGCAAGTCCATGGACGCGATCTTCGAGCTGAACCGCGCCAAGAACTTCAAGCAGTTCCGCGCCGCGGCCAAGAACTTCGAGGTCCCCTCCCAGAACCTGATCTACGCCGACGCGGAGAACATCGGCTACCAGGCGCCCGGCAAGATCCCGCTGCGCGCCAAGGGCGACGGCACCGTACCGGCGCCCGGCTGGGACTCCTCGTACAAGTGGAAGGGCTACATCCCGTACGACGAGCTGCCGTACGAGCTGAACCCCGACCGCGGCTACATCGTCACCGCCAACCAGGCCGTCGTCGACAAGGCCAAGTACCCCTACCTCCTGACCTCGGACTGGGGATACGGCTCGCGCAGCCAGCGGATCAACGACCTCGTCGAGTCGAAGATCAAGGACGGCGGGAAGATCTCGCCCGACGACATGCGGACCATGCAGATGGACAACCGCAGCGAGATCGCGACCCTGCTCAACCCGCTCCTGC
Organism: Streptomyces sp. NPDC048370; assembly: GCF_043200825.1. Classification (NCBI taxonomy): domain Bacteria; kingdom Bacillati; phylum Actinomycetota; class Actinomycetes; order Kitasatosporales; family Streptomycetaceae; genus Streptomyces; species Streptomyces sp. NPDC048370. The sequence goes on from NZ_JBICYI010000010.1 coordinate 66,676, forward strand.
TGAAGATCGACATCTCGGACCCGTACGTCCGCGAGGCCCAGAAGCTCCTTGAGGGCTGGGACTACACCCAGGAGCCCGACTCGGCGGCCGCCGCGTACTTCAACGCGGTCTGGCGCAACGTCCTCAAGCTCGCCTTCGGCGACAAGCTGCCCAAGGAGCTGCGGGCCGAGGGCGACTGCATCAGCGTCCGCCCGGCGGACCTCACCGGCCTCCCGGTCGACGAGCAGAACAAGAAGGCGTGGGAGTGCGGCGAGCGCGACGGGGACACGGCGCAGCCGGACGGCGGCGACCGCTGGTACGAGGTGGTCCGCCCGCTGCTCAAGCAGGAGAACAGCGAGTGGTGGAAGACCGAGGCCAACCGCACCGACCAGGCCACCGAGAACCGTGACCAGCTGCTCGCCCGCGCCATGGAGGACGCCCGCTGGGAGCTGACCGCCAAGCTCGGCAAGGACGTCTCCACCTGGAGCTGGGGCCGGCTGCACCAGCTGACCCTGCAGAACCAGACCCTCGGCACGGCGGGACCTGGCTTCGTCCAGTCCCTGCTCAACCGCGGCCCGTGGAACCTGGGCGGCGGCGAGGCGGCGGTCAACGCGACCGGCTGGAACGCGGCCGGCGGCTACGGGGTCATCTGGGTCCCGTCGATGCGGATGGTCGTCAACGTCGGCGACTGGGACCGGTCCCGCTGGATAAACCTCTCCGGCGCCTCGGGGCACGCGTACCACGACAACTACACCGACCAGACCGACAAGTGGGTCAAGGGCGAGCTCCTCGACTGGTCCTTCGGCAAGGCGGCGGTCGACGCCTCGACGAAGGACACGCTGCTCCTCAGGCCGTAGCCGCTACGGGCTGAAACGGACGACCCCCTCCGGGGTCACCACCGCGTGCACGGGGTGGTCGTGCGGTTCCTCAGGGACCCGGGCGACCACCTCGTTCGCGTAGAGGAGGACGACGAGCGCCGGGTCCGCGCCCGCCCGGGCGAGCCGCGCGAGGACGCGGTCGTACGAGCCGCCGCCCCGCCCGAGCCGCATCCCGCGCTCGTCGACCGCGAGACCGGGCAGCAGGACCACGTCCGCCGCGCACACCGCCTCGGGGCCGAGTCGCGGACCGGTCGGCTCCAGAAGGCCACGGTCGGCCTTCGCCAACCGCTCCGCACCCTCGTACGCGGCCCAGTCGAGGTCGTTGTCCGGCAGCAGTACGGGGAGCAGGACGCGGGTGCCCCGAGCGCGCAGAGCGTCCAGCAACGCGCGCGTGCCCGGCTCGCGGCCCACCGACACGTAGGCCGCGACGGTCTCGGCGTCGGCCAGCTCGGCGAGCTCCCGCGCACCCCGCGCGAGCCCTTCGGCCGCGGATTCGACATCATGGCCGGTCAGCTGGGCGCGGGCGGCGAGGAGTTGGCGGCGCAAGGTGGCCTTGTCGGTCATGTCGGCCGTCACCGGGACATCATGTGGCTTCACGAACCTCTCGTAAGTGTCTTTATGCACAGGAAGTTAATCGGAGCCCCATCTTCCTCTCATTCCGAACGGCTAATGTGCTCCGCATGACTCAGTCGCCCCCCAGGATCAGCAAGGCTGTCATCCCGGCCGCCGGTCTCGGCACGCGCTTCCTCCCGGCCACCAAGGCCACGCCGAAGGAGATGCTGCCGGTCGTCGACAAGCCCGCGATCCAGTACGTCGTGGAGGAGGCCGTCGCGGCCGGACTCTCCGACGTCCTCATGATCACCGGTCGGAACAAGCGTCCCCTGGAGGACCATTTCGACCGGAACTACGAGCTGGAGGAGGCGCTGGCCCGCAAGGGGGATGAGGAGCGCCTCTCCAAGGTGCAGGAGTCCAGCGACCTCGCCACCATGCACTACGTGCGCCAGGGCGCCCCGCGCGGCCTCGGACACGCCGTGCTCTGCGCGGCCCCGCACGTCGGTGACCAGCCCTTCGCCGTGCTGCTCGGCGACGACCTGATCGACCCGCGCGACCCGCTGCTCTCCCGGATGGTGGACGTCCAGGAGCGGGAGGGCGGCAGCGTCATCGCCCTCATGGAGGTCGAGCCCTCGCAGATCCACCTCTACGGCTGCGCGGCGGTCGAGGGGACGATCGACTCCGACGTGGTGAAGGTGACCGACCTCGTCGAGAAGCCGGACACGGACGAGGCGCCGAGCAACTACGCGATCATCGGCCGATACGTACTGGATCCGGCCATCTTCGGGATACTGCGTGAGACCGCGCCGGGCCGGGGCAACGAGATCCAGCTGACCGACGCCCTGCAGAAACTCGCCAAGGACGAGCGGATCGGTGGCCCGGTCCATGGTGTGGTCTTCAAGGGCCGGCGCTATGACACCGGTGACCGCGGGGACTATCTGCGTGCCATTGTCAGACTGGCGTGCGAACGTGAAGATCTGGGACCGGACTTCCGGACCTGGCTCCGCAAGTACGTCAGCGAGGAGATGTAGCACCTTGAGCAGCAGCACGGCACCGGTGCCAGGCGATCGGGCGGAGGACGAGGCCACGGTCGGGGCGTCGTCCCAGGCGGAGGCGGCGGTCGGTGACGCGGCGGTCGGTGACGCGGCGGTCGGCGGCGCGTCCCAGGGTTCCGGCGACGCGGCGGTCGGCGATTCGTCCGGCGATCCCTGCGCGGGGCCTTCCCGGGGCCTGTGGTCGGTGGACGAGCACCTGGACGACGTCCTCGGGGCGATCACCCCGCTCGAACCCATCGAGCTGCAACTGCCCGACGCCCAGGGCTGCGTCCTGGTCGAGGACGTCACGGTGCCGGTCGCGCTGCCCCCCTTCGACAACAGCTCCATGGACGGATACGCGGTCCGTGTCGCCGATGTCGCCGGTGCCACCGAGGAGTTCCCGGCGGTCCTGACCGTCATCGGCGACGTGGCGGCCGGCGCCGACGGCCTCCCGGACGTCGGCCCCGGCCAGGCCGCCCGGATCATGACCGGCGCCCCGCTGCCGCCCGGCGCCGAGGCCGTGGTGCCGGTCGAGTGGACCGACGGGGGCACGGGTGGGGGAGCGGCGAGCGGGATGCGCGCCGCAAGCGCCGACCCCGAGGGCGCGGGCGGTGAGGTCCGCGTCCACCGGGCCGCCGAGGCCCGCGCGCACGTCCGCGCGCGCGGCAGCGACGTCCAGGCCGGCGACCTGGCCCTGGAGGCGGGCACGGTCCTCGGGCCGCCGCAGATCGGGCTGCTCGCCGCGATCGGCCGCGCCACCGTGCGCGTACGCCCCCGTCCGAGGGTCGTCGTGATCTCCACCGGCAGCGAACTGGCGCAGCCCGGCGAGGAATTGGGCAAGGGCCAGATCTACGACTCCAACAGCTTCGCGCTCGCCGCCGCCGCGCGCGACGCCGGAGCCATCGCGTACCGGGTCGGCGCCGTCACCGACGAGGCCGAGACGCTGCGCGCCACCATCGAGGACCAGCTGATCCGCGCCGACCTCCTCGTGACCACGGGCGGGGTGAGCGTCGGCGCGTACGACGTGGTCAAGGAGGCGCTGACGACGGCCGGCCAGTTCGAGGGTCAGGTCGACTTCCGGAAGCTCGCCATGCAGCCGGGCAAGCCGCAGGGGTTCGGGACGATCGGCCCGGAGCACACGCCGCTGCTCGCCCTGCCGGGCAACCCGGTCTCCTCGTACGTCTCCTTCGAGCTGTTCGTCCGCCCCGCGATCCGGGCGCTGATGGGCCTCGACGACCTCCACAGGCCGCGGGTCCGGGCCGTCCTGACCGCGGACAAGCCGCTCTCGTCCCCGTCCGGCCGCCGCCAGTTCCTGCGCGGGACGTACGACGCCGAGTCCGGCACCGTCACTCCGGTGGGCGGAGCCGGCTCGCACCTGATCGCCGCGCTCGCGCACGCGAACGCCCTGCTCGTCGTACCGGAGGAGGCCACGGAGGTGGCCCCCGGCGCGGACGTCGACGTGGTCCTCCTCGGCTGAGGAGGGCCTGGTGGCGGTACCGTGGCGTCCCACACAGCGACCGGGAGTGTCACGGCCATGAGCACGCAGCAAGGACTCACCCACATCGACGAGGCCGGGGCGGCCCGCATGGTCGACGTCTCCGAGAAGGACGTCACGGCGCGGACCGCGCGCGCCAGTGGCCGCGTCCTCGTCTCGCCGCGCGTGATCGAGCTGCTGCGGGGCGAGGGCGTACCGAAGGGCGACGCGCTCGCCACCGCCCGGATCGCCGGGATCATGGGCGCCAAGAAGACCCCGGACCTGATCCCGCTCTGCCACCCGCTGGCGGTCTCGGGCGTGACCCTGGACCTCACCGTCGCGGACGACGCGGTCGAGATCCTGGCGACCGTGAAGACGACGGACCGCACGGGCGTCGAGATGGAGGCCCTGACGGCGGTCTCGGTGGCGGCGCTGACGGTGGTCGACATGATCAAGGCGGTCGACAAGGGCGCGGTCATCTCCGACGTACGGGTGGAGGAGAAGACCGGCGGCAAGTCGGGCACGTGGACGAGGACCGAGTCATGACGGCGACCACGGCGGGCGGCGCGGCCGCAGGACTTCACCCGCAGGCGCGGGCCGGCCGGGTGGGCGAGACGCACGGGCACGAGGACCACGGTCGCGGCCCTTCCATCGAGGGCGGCCCGGCCGCTCCGGCGCCGGGCACGGACCGGGCCCCGACCGGCGGGGCGGCGCTCGGCGCCCCCTACTCCGCACTGGTGGTCACCGCCTCCAACCGGGCCGCGGCCGGGGTGTACGAGGACAAGGGCGGCCCGCTGATCGCCGAGGGCCTGACGCGGATGGGCTTCGCGGTCGACGGCCCGCAGGTCGTGCCGGACGGCGCGCCCGTCGAGGCGGCGCTGCGGGCCGGCGTCGAGGCCGGGTACGACGTCATCCTCACCACCGGCGGCACGGGCATCTCGCCCACCGACGCCACGCCCGAGGTCACCCGCCGGGTCCTCGACCAGGAGATTCCGGGCATCCCCGAGGCGATCCGCGCGTACGGCCGGGAGAAGGTGCCCACGGCGGTGCTGTCGCGGGGCCTCGCCGGGGTCGCGCGCGGGACGCTGATCGTGAACCTGCCGGGTTCCTCGGGCGGGGTCCGCGACGGCCTCGCCGTACTGGAGCCGCTGCTCGTCCACGCCGTCGACCAGCTCCGCGGCGGCGACCACCCGAGACCGTCATGATCCCGTCCTGGCCCGTGGTCCTCGCCGACGGAGACGTCGTGCTGCGGCCGATAAAACTCCGCGACCAGCGGGCCTGGCGCGAGGTCAACCGGCGCAACCGGGACTGGCTGCGCCCCTGGGAGGCGACGATCCCGCCGGCGGCCCCGGGCGCTCCGGTGGCGCAGCGGCCGACGTACCGGCAGATGGTCCGCCATCTGCGGGCCGAGGCGAACGCGGGGCGGATGCTGCCGTTCGTGATCGAGTACCGGGGCGAGCTGGTCGGTCAGCTGACGGTGGCGGGGATCACCTGGGGCTCGATGTGCTCGGGCCACGTGGGGTACTGGGTGGACAGCGCGGTGGCGGGCCGAGGCGTCATGCCGACGGCGGTCGCGCTCGTGGTCGACCACTGCTTCCGCCACGTCGGGCTGCACCGCATCGAGGTCTGCATTCGGCCGGAGAACGTCCCCTCGCGGCGGGTCGTGGAGAAATTGGGATTCCGGGAGGAGGGGCTGCGCCCGCGCTACCTCCACATCGACGGGGCGTGGCGGGACCATCTCGTCTTCGCGCTCACCGCGGACGAGGTCCCCGAGGGGCTGGTGCGGCGCTGGCACCGGGCCCGTCCCTCCCATCCCGCCCAATGAAATAAATGTTCGAATTCAATCAGTAGTTGACCACCAATCGATCTGAACAATCACAAAAAAGTTCAGTGATATCAGCCAGATCGTGCGACACACCGGGCCAATTGGCCGATGCCCTCCCGCGAACCCCTCTACGGTGTGAGGCGTGAGCAGCAGCGGCCTCATCTACGCAGTCATCGTCGGGGCCTGGGCCGCCTACTTGGTGCCGATGTGGCTCCGCAGGCAGGACGAGCTCAACGAGGCCCGTCCGACGGAACGCTTCAGCACCGCCATCCGGCTGCTGTCCGGACGGGCGGGAATGGAGCGTCGGTACGCCAAGGAGCTGAAGGACCGGGAGCCCGGCGTGGACCCGGACGTGGAGACGGAGCATCTCAGCTCGGTCGACGTCCGGGCCTTTTCCGCGCCCGCGGCCAGGACCGAAGCCCGCCTGGAGGCCCCGGACCCGGGCCCCGTGCCCGACCGGGCGCGCGACCACGCCCCCGCCCCGGTGCGGCGCCCCGCCAAGGCGCCCGCCAAGGCGCCCTCCAAGGCGGCCGTCGAACGGGCCCGGCGCGGCAAGGTCCTCGCCCGGCGCCGCCGGACCACGGTCGTCCTCTTCCTCGCCTTCACCCTCGGCGCGGTCGTCGCGGCGGTCGGCGGCCTTGCCTTCCTGTGGGCGCCGGCCGTCCCCGCGGTGCTGCTGAGCGCGTACATCGTGCATCTGCGGACGACGGAGCGGCGGCGCTTCGTCTACGTGATGGACCGTCGGCGCGCCGAGGCGGCGGCGGCCCGGCTGCGGGAGAACCGCCCGCGCCGCCCGGCCGCGCCCGCCGAGCCCGAGGACGAGCCGGCCCGACCCGAACCCGAACCGGCCCCCGAGGTCTCCCCGCAGGAGGCCGACCGCCGCGCGCTCGTCGAGCAGACGGACCACGCGGAGTGGGTGGACCAGCAGCGCGAGCGCGGCCCGGCCCGGGGCGACAGCTGGGAGCCGGTCCCGGTCCCGCTCCCGACGTACGTCACCGCCCCGGTCGCCCCGCGCGCCACGAGCGGCATCGACATCACGGACCCGGAGACCTGGAGCTCGGCCCGCTCCTCCACGGCGGCCACCGACCCGACTCCGCCGGCCGCCCCCGCCCCGAACCCGGCTCCTCGCCAGCGCACGACCCCACCCCGGTCCCGCCGCGACCACGGCCGCACCCCGCTCTTCGACCAGTACGCGGACGACGACCGCCCCCGCGCGGCCAACGAATGACCCCGGCCCGAGGGCTCCCCGGAGCCCTCGGCTGACCTGCGGGGGAGCGGATTTCCGTGCAGCCCGATCGGGATGCTAATGTTTCACACGTCGCAAGGGCCTGTGGCGCAGTCTGGTAGCGCACCTCGTTCGCATCGAGGGGGTCTGGGGTTCAAATCCCCACAGGTCCACAGACGACAGTTCGCGAGTAGCTCTCGTGAACGTCACGAGATCCCGCTCGGTCGAAAGACCGGGCGGGATCTCTGCGTTTCCAGGGTTCCGGCCGGTGCGGGTCACGTGAGAACCGAACGACGAGAGCTGGGGGAGAAGCGGTGGAGTTCAAGCGTGCGCGGTTGTTCGACGGTGTCGACCCGGTGTCCGGGCCGTACTTCGACGAGTCCAGGCCACGCATCGCCGATCAGGACGAGCGCGAGCGCCTGCTCGGATTCCTGGCACACGGTGGTACCGCTCTCGAGCGGGCTGCCGGTCTGGCTCGGGATCAGTTCGATGCGTCGAAAGGCGAGGTCGTTCCGATCGCGACGGTGACCGATGGCGTCTGGATCTGGACGCTGGCGCAGGCCTACTACCTTGAGCAGTACGGCTATGGGCCGGATTCGGAATTCTACGAATACATCAAGTCCCGGGACTATCGAACGGACAAGCCGGGAGAGGAAATCCAGGTTGCCGCTTCGGAGTTCCTGCGCCGCAGTCGGAACGGGCGCTCATGAGCCGGTGACGGGCAGGGCGGCGCGGTGGTCTCTGCCCCGGCTGCTCGGTTCACACGCGGGAGGTCGGTCCGGACTTCGTGGAGCGCGCTCCGGACGGGACGTTCCGTCCGGAGCGCAAGGCGAGGTGCGACCCGCTCGCCGCGTCCGGCCGGCAAAAGCGCATGGGCGCCGGCCCGGTCGGGCGGCGGCCTGAGCTCCTCGTGGTCACTTCTTCGCTTCCCCGTCGGAGACTCGGGTCCTGCGGTCCTCCGGGACCGTGGCCTCGTACAGGGCCACGATCTTCTCCTTCCCGTCCTTCAACTCGAACAGCACCCCACCGTCCCCGGGGTAGGGACGTCGATGGTCGAAGCCGCCGGGAGAGATGTCACCCGGAATGCTTTCCGGGAAGGCCGCGCAGTACATGATGTATCGGTCAGCCGTGGTTCGGGACTCGGTATTGCGTCGACGCTGTAGGTGCTTGCAGGCATCACACAGCACAGGGGAACGGCGCATGTGACTCACTCCTTCGTGTCCTTGAGGTACTTGTCGATTATCTGGCCGACTTCCATGGCGAACGGTCGGGGATTATCGGCCAGCTTGTATTCCGTGAAGCACTCGGCGACCATCTCGTGAGGGTCCGTGGCCCCGTACTCCGAGACCAGGGGCTCGATCGCCGCGGCCGTCTCGTCGTCGTGCGGCTCGACACTGGTGTCGTACGGCCGCCCGATCGCGTCGGACACGACGGTCTCGAGTTCCTGGTTGGCCTCGGGCGAGTCGAAGATCTCCTGAGCCAGATGATGCCCGAACTCGTGATGGAAGATCCCCTCGACGGATCCGCCTCCAGGGACAGTCCAGTTGCTCTCCTCTTCGAGCTTCCCCTGTTCCGAGAGCGCCTCGTAGTCACCGAAGTCGCCCGAGTCGAGGTAGATCCCGACGGCGTCCGGACCACCGGGCTCGAGCACGGCGTACGCCAGAGTGGAATCAGCGGCGGCGGCCTCGGACCGGACGACCTCCATGCCCTGGAACACACCGGGATATTCGGCGGACAGCTTCTCCATCGCCTGATTGACGTCGTTCGCGGAGTCGGGCGACAAGGGATTGGTCGTGTAGTCGACCTGAACACCATGGGCGTCGCCGATCTCCTGTCCCTCGGCCTCGGCCTGCGCAAGGCGGACTTCGTCGGTCGCCTCGTCCGGCGGCTCCTCGAAGCTCTCGTCCGTCGCCCCGTCAGGTTCCTCCGACTGCTCAGGCGCCTCCAACTCCTGAGGATCGTCGGACTCCTGAGGCGCGTCCGGCTTCGCCGGCTCCTCCGGCTCATTCGCATCGGGCTCGGCCGGCGCCAACTCTGCTGCGGGTTCCAGGGGATCGCTCTCCTCCGGCGGCTCGGGCTGCTCCACGTCATCCTCTTCGTGAAGCAACTCCGCCGTTCCCTCGGCACGTTCCTCGGGCTCCTCCGGCTCCTCCGGCTCGTCCGGTGCCTCGGATTCGGCTTCGTCGTCGGGAAGCTCCGTGTCGTCCTCGACCGACTCCGGTTCCTTGGGCTCTCCGAAGTCGTCGCCCTCGGGAAGTTCCGTTGCCTCCGGGGCCGGTTGTGGCTCCGGAAGGTCGGTGCCTTCAGCCGTGTACAGCTCGCCCATCGGATGCCCCCCGGTCCCGGTCCCGTACGTCCCGCGTCATGGCTTGCGCATCGTGAGCACGAAGTACAACGGGGCCTTCGCCAGAATTTTGCCCCATGCTCCGGCGCCGGCGGTTCGAATGGGTGGACCTCATGCGGGCGTTGTGCTCGGCGTCGGACTCAACCGACGCCCAGTCGAAGCTCCTCGGGGTCCCCCGCGGGGATCACGTCGCCCGGGTGATCCACCGTCGCAGCGCGATGTGGGTGGAGTCGTCCAGGGTGCACAGGGCCTCGATCGCGGCGAGGTCGCCCGGTAGGGGGGCGATGCCCGCCGTGGTGAGGGCGGAGTGGAGTTCCAGGCGGCGGTGGTCCGCCGGGTCGAGGGGGAACGACAGGCGGGTGGCCGGAGCCGGCGGGGGGAGCGGGTAGTCCAGGGTGTCCGGCAGGCCGTACGCGGCCGGCGGGTCCTCGGGGAGGTCGGCGATGTACATCGCCGGGAACCGGTAGGGATCGAAGTCCGACAGCGCGGTCGGGGCCGTGGGGAAAGACTGGAGCTCAGTCATGAGTGCCTCCTTGGTTGTCCTGCCACTGACGGGGAGGACAACGCGAAGGCCGGGAGCAGTTGCGGTACGAGCCCCTCTCCACCCGAATGCCGCATCGCGGCTCGTCAGGGCTGCAGGGGCTTCGCGAAGCAGCGGCTGCTCTCGTAGTGGCGGTAGTGGCCGAACTTGGCGCACGGCTCGTAGCCGCTGGAGGCGTAGAGCGCCATCGCCTCCGGCTGGGCCGTGCCCGTCTCCAGGACCATGCGGGTGCGGCCCGCCGCGCGGGCGTCGGCCTCCAGGGCCGCCAGGATGCGGCGGGCCAGGCCCAGGCCGCGTGCCTCGGGGACCACGTACATGCGCTTGAGCTCGGCGTCGCCGTCCGCGTAGCCCTCGTCGTTCTTGTCCTGGGTGCGCCAGGCGCCCGACGCGACCGGGCGGTCCTCGGCGTCGTACGCGAGGAGGTAGAGGCCGCGCGGCGGTACGAACATCCCCGCGTCGAGCGGTGTGGCGTCGCCCTCGCCGTCGTAGCGGACCGCGTACTCCAGCATGACCGCGTCCTGGAGCTTCACCGCGTCGGGATGGTCGTAGGGGATGGGGCGTATGTTCATGTCGTCTATTGTATGGGTATGCGGATCGATGGGGTCGGTAGTCTCCTTGGATGCTCACTGTGACCTCTGTCAATGTCAACGGTCTCCGTGCCGCCGCCAAGAAGGGCTTCGTGGAGTGGCTCGCCGGGACCTCCGCCGACGCCGTCTGCCTGCAGGAAGTCCGTGCCGAGGAGGCTCAGCTCCCCGCCGACGTCCGGGCGCCCGAGGGCTGGTTCACCGCGCACGCGCCCGCCGCCGCCAAGGGGCGCGCCGGGGTCTCCCTCTACACCCGTCGTGAGCCGGACGCCGTGCGCGTCGGCTTCGGGTCGAGCGAGTTCGACGGCAGCGGCCGGTACATCGAGGCGGACCTGCCCGGCGTCACCGTCGCCAGCCTCTACCTCCCCTCCGGTGAGGTCGGCACCGAGCGCCAGGACGAGAAGATCCGCTTCATGGACGAGTTCCTGCCGTACCTGAAGGAGCTCAAGGAGCGTTCCGCCGCCGAAGGGCGTGAGGTCGTCGTCTGCGGCGACTGGAACATCGCCCACCGCGAGGCCGACCTCAAGAACTGGAAGGCCAACCAGAAGAGCGCCGGCTTCCTCCCCGAGGAGCGGGAGTGGCTCGGTCGCGTCTTCGGCGAGGCCGCGTACGTCGATGTCGTGCGGGAGCTCCACCCTGACCAGGACGGCCCCTACTCCTGGTGGTCGTACCGCGGTCGCGCCTTCGACAACGACACCGGCTGGCGCATCGACTACCAGGTCGCCACCCCCGGTCTCGCCGCGAAGGCCGTGAAGGCCTACGTCGAGCGGGCCGCCACCCACGCGGAGCGGTGGAGCGACCACGCGCCTGTCACCGCGGTGTACGACCTGTAGTTCACGAGGGGTGTGGGGCGCGCGCTGTCGTCCGGCAGCGGTCAGGGGTGCTCGCGTAGGCGGCGGTCCAGGGCCATCGACAGTTCCGCCTCCACCACGCTCTTCGCGAGCGGGCGCAGCCGCTGGATGTCCTTCTCCTCCGCGTGCTCGCGCAGCAGGTCGGTGAAGAGCGCGGCCAGCGCGTCCGCGTGGTCGCGGACCGCGCGCCCCGCCTCCAGGACCGCCGCGAGCGGGACGCCCTCCTTCACCAGGGCGGCGGAGACGTCGAGCAGTCGGCGGCTGATGTGGACGATCGCGTCGCCGTCGGTGGCGAGGTAGCCGAGGTCGAGGGCGGCCAGCAGGTTCTCCGGGGTGACCTCGCCCGCGAAGTAGTCGGCGAGCTCCTGGGGGGTGAGCCGGATCGGCTCCTCCTCGGTGGGCTCGCCGAGGCCGAGGACCTCGCTGACGTCCTTGCCGCTCTCGAAGGCGGTGTTGAGGTCGGCGATGCCGTTGAGGGTGTGGCCGCGTTCGAGCAGGGCGGCGATCGTCCGGAGCTTGGCCAGGTGGTGGTCGTCGTACCAGGCGATCCGGCCCTCGCGGCGGGGCGGTGCGATCAGCCCGCGCTCGCGGTAGAAGCGCAGGGTGCGCACGGTGATGCCGGCCTCGGCGGCCAGTTCGTCCATGCGGTACTCGCGTACGTCCCTCAGGCCCGCCTTCCCGTCGCCCCTCCCGTCGCCCTTCCCCTTGCCCTTCCCTTCGCCCTTCACGTCTGCCTTCGGCTCTTCCGATCGGTCTGCCACGCCCGCCAGCCTATGTTGTACCGCCGGTAACTTTCCCTTGCCCGACCCCTACCGCTCGGTATGCCGCTGCTCTACAGTCCCGATTGTGCCAGTGATTGCTGGCGGGATTGTGGCGCGTGGGAGGCGGCATGGCGAAGCACGAGCACGTACGAGTGGCGGTGATCGGATCGGGGTTCGGCGGACTCGGGGCCGCCGTCCGGCTGCGCCGCGAGGGGATCACCGACTTCGTCGTCCTGGAGCGGGCCGACTCCGTCGGTGGCACCTGGCGCGACAACAGCTACCCGGGCTGCGCCTGCGACGTCCCGTCGCACCTCTACTCCTTCTCCTTCGCGCCCAACCCGGACTGGCCGCGCACCTTCTCGGGCCAGCGCCACATCCGCGCCTACCTGGAGCACGTCACCGACACCTTCCGGCTCCGTTCGCACCTGCGGCTGAACCACGAGGTGACCCTGATGCGCTGGGACGGCGACGAGCTGCGCTGGGAGATCGAGACCAGTCAGGGATCCTTCACCGCCGATGTGATCGTCTCGGCGACCGGCCCGCTCTCCGACCCCAAGATCCCCGACATCCCGGGACTCGCCGACTTCCCCGGCAAGGTCTTCCACTCCGCGCGGTGGGACCACGACTACGACCTCACCGGCAAGCGCGTCGCCATGGTCGGCACCGGCGCCTCCGCCATTCAGATCGTGCCCGCCATCCAGCCGCAGGTCGGGAGCCTTACGCTCTTCCAGCGGACGCCGCCGTGGGTCATGCCCCGCGTGGACCGGGCCATCACCGGCGCCGAGCGCTGGCTGCACCGCACGCTCCCCTTCACCGGCACCGCGCGGCGCGGGCTGCTCTGGGGCATCCGCGAGCTCCAGGTGAGCGCCTTCACCAAGCGCCCCGGTGAACTGGGTCTCGTCGAATCGCTCGCCAAGGCCAACATGGCCAAGTCGATCAAGGACCCGGAGCTGCGGGCCAAGCTGACCCCGTCGTACCGCATCGGCTGCAAGCGCATCCTGCTCTCCAACGCCTACTACCCGGCGCTCGCCGAGCCGAATGTGGACGTCGTCGCCTCGGGGCTGCGCGAGGTGCGCGGCTCGACCGTCGTGGCCGCCGACGGGACGGAGACCGAGGTCGACGCGATCGTCTTCGGCACGGGGTTCCACGTCACCGACATGCCGATCGCCGACCGGGTCGTGGGCGCGGACGGCGTCGCGCTCTCCGAGGCGTGGAAGGGCGGGGTGGCCTCGCTGCGCGGCGCGACCGTCGACGGCTTCCCGAACTGGATGACGATCATCGGGCCCAACACGGGCCTCGGGAACTCCTCCATGATCCTGATGATCGAGTCCCAGCTGAACTACATGGCCGACTACCTCCGCCAGCTGGACGTCCTCGGCGGCCGCGCAGCGCTCGCCGCCCGGCCGTCCGCCGTCGGCGCCTGGAACCGCAAGGTGCAGGACCGGATGGAGCGGACCGTCTGGAAGTCGGGCGGCTGCGACAGCTGGTACCTGGACGCCAACGGCCGCAACACCACGCTGTGGCCGGGCACGACGGGCGAGTTCCGGCGCGAGACGCGGCGGGTGGACCTGGCGGAGTACGAGGTGCTGAGGCCGGCCGAGAAGCAGGCGGCGGAGAAGGCGGCGGCCGAGAAGCAGGCGGCGGAGAAGGCGCCGGCCGCGCGCCGCGCGTCCCAGAAGAAGGAGACGGTGAAGTGAGCCGCCTCTTCGCGTCCCGTACGGGACCGCTCCCGCACTCCCGGGAGGTGATCGCCGTCTCCGTCGACGGCGCCCGCGTCCATGCCGAGGTGTTCGGCCCTGACGCCGCCCCCGCCGTGGTCCTGGCCCACGGCTGGACCTGCTCGATCGCCTTCTGGGCCGAGCAGATCCGGGACCTCGCCCGGGACCACCGGGTCATCGCCTACGACCAGCGCGGCCACGGCCTCACCCCCGCCCCCGCGGACCCGGCCGGCTTCTCCACGCGGGCGCTCGCCGACGACCTGGAGGCCGTGCTCGCCGCGACCCTCGCCCCGGGCGAGCGGGCGGTCCTGGCCGGGCACTCCATGGGCGGCATGACGCTGATGGCGGCCGCCACGCGCCCCGCCTTCCGGGAGCACGCGGCCGCCGCGCTGCTCTGCTCCACCGGGCCGTCCCGGCTGGTGGCCGAGTCCCTGGTCCTGCCGCTGCCGGCCGGCGGGGTGCGGACCCGGCTGACCAAGGCGATCCTGGGCGCGCGGGCGCCGCTCGGACCCGTCAACGCGCTGTCCAGGAAGATCCTCAAGTACGCCACGATGGGCCCCGGTTCGGCGCCCGAGCGGGTCGACGCGTGCGCCCGGATCGTGCACGCGTGTCCGCGCCGCGCGCGGGTGGCCTGGTCGCGGGTGCTCGCGGAGCTCGATCTCGTCGCGGGCGTACGGGAGTTGGAGCTGCCCGTGGCCGTGATCGCGGGCACGGCCGACCGGCTCACCCCGCCCGTGCACTCCCGCGGCCTCGCGGCGGCGCTGCCGCGGTGCGTGGGCCTCGAGGAGCTGGCGGGTATGGGTCATATGACACCGGTGGAGGCGCCGGAGGCGGTGACGGCCCGGATCCGTGACCTCGTGACCTCGTACGTGTCGGCGGAGCCGACGCCCGTAGAGCCGACGCCTGTAGAGCCGACGTCCGTGGAGCAGAAGGAGGAAGTGGCATGAGCAGGGTCAGCCTGGAGGGTCAGGTCGCGGTCGTCACCGGAGCGGCGCGCGGTGTCGGCGAACTCCTCGCCCGCAAGCTCTCGGCGCGCGGCGCGAAGCTCGCGCTCGTCGGCCTGGAGCCGGAGGAGCTGAAGCAGGTCGCGGGCCGGCTCCACACCGAGGCGGACTGGTGGCACGCCGACGTCACCGACCACGAGGCGATGGCCCGGGTCGCCGAGGAGGTCAAGGAGCGCTTCGGGAAGGTCGACATCGTCGTCGCCAACGCGGGGGTCGCGGCGGGCGGCCCGTTCCTGGACTCCGACCCGGTCGCCTGGCGGCGGGTCATCGAGGTCAACCTGATCGGCGGGGCGGTGACGGGACGGGCGTTCCTGCCCGTACTGATGGAGTCGCGCGGCTACTTCCTCCAGATCGCCTCGCTCGCCGCCATGACCCCGGCGCCGATGATGACGGCGTACTGCGCGTCCAAGTCGGGCGTCGAGGCCTTCGCCCACAGCCTGCGCGCGGAGGTCGGATACAAGGGCGTGAAGGTCGGCGTCGGCTACCTCTCCTGGACCGACACGGACATGGTGCGCGGCGCGGACCAGGACGACGTGATGAAGGAGCTGCGGCAGCGGCTGCCCTGGCCCTCGAACCGTACGTACCCCCTCGGCCCGGCCGTGGACCGGATCGTGGCGGGCATCGAGCGGCGCTCGCCGCACGTGTACGCCCAGTGGTGGCTGCGCGGGATGCAGGCGTCGCGGGGGTACCTGCCCGGGATCATCGCCACGGTCGGACGGCGCGAGATGAAGCGCTTCGAACCGCGCCTGGCCGGTGTCTCCAAGGGGCTCGTGGGCGCGGGAGGGGCGGCCGACGAGCGGGCGCGCACGGAGAGTATCTGATCGAAATGCGCGGAATGTTCCGCCGTGCCACGCTGGTCGAGGCCCAAGGGGCGAGCCGCCCCGATCCCCTCACACCCGTCTAGGAGTGAACTTTCATGGGCATGAAGGACCAGTTCCAGGACAAGGCGCAGCAGGCCGCCGAGCAGGCGAAGCAGAAGATGGGCAAGGCACGCGAAGAAGCGTCCGAGCGCGCCTCCCAGGCCAAGGGCCGCCCCTCCGAGGAGGAGCAGCGCCGGGCCCAGCAGGAGGCCCAGGACCGCTTCGACCAGGACTACGACGCCTGACGTCTGTCCTACGAGGACCATGACGGTCCTTGGAGAAGGGGCACCCGGGACGCCGGGTGCGCCTTCCGCGTGCGCGCGGACAGCGGGGCCGGGAGTGTCCTAAATCACGCGCCACGAGCCCGCCGTCCGCGTAGCGTGCGGATCATGTCCGAACTGCAGCTCCTCCGTGCCGACCACGCGCCCGCGCTCCTCGCGTTCGAGCGGGAGAACCGGGCGTATTTCGCCGCCCATGTGCCCGACCGGGGCGACGCGTACTTCGAGGAGTTCGCCGGGCGCCACCGAACCCTGCTGGACGAGCAGGCGACCGGGGTGGTCCTGATGCACGTGCTCGTGGGGGACGGGGGAGAGGTCGTGGGCCGGTTCAACCTCGTCGACGTGGCCGACGGGGGTGCCGAGCTCGGCTACCGGGTCGCCGAGAAGGCGGCCGGACGCGGCGTCGCCTCCGCGGGGGTGCGCGAGGTCTGCCGGCTCGCCGTGGAGGAGTACGGGCTGAGCCGGCTGACCGCCGCGACCACCGTGGACAACACCGCGTCCCGGACCGTCCTCGGCCGCCTCGGCTTCGGCGCCGTGGGGAGCGTGACCCTCGACGGTCGGCCGGGCGTCGCCTACGAACTCGATCTCGCGGCGGCCCGTCACTCCGACCTGGGCGGGAGCTTCGGGCGGGAGCGGTCCGGGACGTCCGCGTAGCCCGGCGGGGTCGCCGCCGGGGTCTCCGCCAGGAGCGAGAGCGCCACGGCGACCGCGTCGTCCAGTTGGGCGTGACGGCCCTCGGCCCAGTCCAGCGGGGTGCGCAGGATCGCCAGGTCCGGATCCACGCCCTGGTTCTCCACGGACCAGCCGAACTCCGGGAACCAGGCCGCGTTCATCGGCACCGTGATCTGTGTGCCGTCGCCCAGCCGGTGCCGGCCCGTCATGCCGACCACACCGCCCCACGTCCGCTGTCCCACCACCGGGCCGAGGCCCAGGAGTTTGAACGCCGCCGTGATCATGTCGCCGTCCGAGGAGGTGGCCTCGTCGGCGAGGGCGACCACCGGGCCCCGTGGGGCGTTCGAGGCGTACGAGACCGGCTGCGCGTTCCTCGTCAGGTCCCAGCCCAGGATCTTGCGGGTCAGCTTCTCCACGACCAGCTCGCTGATGTGGCCGCCCGCGTTGCCGCGCACGTCCACGATCAGGGCCGGCCGGGAGACCTCCATCCGCAGGTCGCGGTTGAACTGGGCCCAGCCCGAGCCGCCCATGTCCGGGATGTGCAGATAGCCGCACTTGCCGCCGCTGACCTCCCGTACCACCGCACGACGTTTGGCCACCCAGTCCTGGTAGCGCAGCGGCCGTTCGTCGATCAGCGGCACGATCGCGACCCGGCGCGCGCGCCCCTCGCCCTCCGCGGGCTGGAAGGTCAGCTCGACCGTCGTGCCGCCCGAGGCGGACAGCAGCGGATACGGGCCGCTCACCGGGTCCACCGGGCGGCCGTCCACATGGGTGAGGACCGCGCCCTCCCGGATGCCGGTGCCCGCGAGCGGCGAGCGCGCCTTGGAGTCCGAGGAGTCGCCGGGCAGGATCCGCTTGACCATCCAGCCGCCGTCCCGGGGAACGAGGTTGGCGCCGAGCAGCCCCATCGCCCGCTGGTAGTGCGGCGGTCCCTCGTTGCGCCTGGCGGGCGTCACGTACGCGTGCGAGGTGCCCAGTTCGCCCATGACCTCGCGCAGCAGATCGGCGAAGTCGTCGGGGGTCGCGACCCGTTCGACGAGCGGGCGGTACTGGTCGAGGACGGCGGGCCAGTCCACGCCGCACATGTTCGGGTCCCAGAAGTACGAGCGGACGATCCGGCCCGCCTCCTCGTAGGCGCCCCGCCACTCCGCCTCCGGGTCGACCTCGTGCAGGATCCGCCGCAGGTCGATGTAGACGGTCGAGTCGCCGTCCCCGGACTCCGTCGACGGCACCGCCCGCAGTTCGCCCTCGTCCACGACGACGAGCCGTGAGCCGTCACCGCTGACCGCGAACCAGTCCAGGTGCTGCACCAGTTCCGTCTTGCGGGCCTTGGTGATGTTGAAGTACTCCAGGGTCGGCCGGCCCGTCGTGTCCGCCGGGTTGGCGAAGGTCTCGCCGAGCGCCCCGGAGATCGGCCAGCGCAGCCAGACGAGCCCGCCGCCGCTGACCGGGTGCAGCGCCGAGTACTTGGACGCGGCCACCGGGAACGGCGTGACCCGGTCCGCGAGCCCCTCCACCTCCACGATCGTCATGCCCTCGGCGCCCCCTCCCTCGGGAGGCTCGGTCTCCGCCGGGTCGAGCCCGCCCGCCGCGGGCCGCCCGTCCGGCAGCAGCGCGAACGGGGAGGGCGTCGCGGAGGAGAGCGGTACGAGGTACGGGCGGCAACCCAGCGGGAACGACAGGTCGCCGGTGTGCACGTCGTACACCGGGTCGAAACCGCGCCAGGAGAGGAACGCGAGGTAGCGGCCGTCGCGGGTGAAGACCGGATTCTCGTCCTCGAAGCGGCCGTTGGTGACGTCGACGATCGCCCGCGCGCCGGGACCCGCGATCCGGGCCATCTTGATCTGCCGCAGCGAGCGCCCGATGCCCGGGTGCGACCAGGTCAGCCAGGTCCCGTCGGGGGAGAAGGCCAGGTCGCGCACCGGCCCGTTGATCGACCGGATCAGCTCGGTCGCCTCGCCGTTGGAGTCCTCGGTCGCGTCGATCAGCAGCAGTCGGCCGTCGTGGGAGGCGATCGCGAGCCGCTCGCCGTCCGGGTCGGAGATCATCTCCTCGACCCGGCCGAGCTCCCCCATGGCCAGCCTGCGCGGCTCCCGTTCCCCGCTGGCGCGCGGCAGGTACGCGACCTCGATGGCGTCCTCGCCCTCGGCGTCCGTGACGTACGCGACCTGGCCTCCGCTGCCCAGCATCTCCGGCAGCCGGACCCGTACGCCCGGGGTGTCCGTGATCGTGCGGGCCGGGCCGTCGCGGTGGGTGAGCCAGTACAGGCTGCCGCGCACCGACACCGCGCAGGCCCGCCCGGTCTCGTCGACCGAGAGGGCGTCCACGTGGTTGGCCGCCGGGACCTGGTACGGCCGCCGTCCGGCGCGCGGGCCCCCGAGCCGTACCTCCAGCTTGCGCGGGGCGGCGTGGGGGACGGTCAGGTCGTCGACGATCCACAGGTCGCCCGCGCACTGGTAGACCACCCGTCGGCCGTCGCTCGAGGCGTGCCGGGCGTAGAAGGCGTCGTGGTCGGTGTGGCGGCGCAGGTCGGTGCCGTCGGGCAGGCAGGAGTAGAGGTTGCCGACGCCCTCGTGGTCGGAGAGGAACGCGATCCGGCCGTCCACGAACATGGGCGCGTCCAGATGGCCGCCGATGTCCGGCAGCAGGCGCTCCCCGTGCAGCCAGAGCCGCCCGGTGGCCCCGCCGCGGTACCGCTTCCAGGCCGCCGGCTCGTGCGGCGGCTTCCCGGTGAGGAGGAGCGTGCGCCGCTCGGTGCCGGACTCGCCTTCGGCGTCCGCGACCGCGATGTCGGAGACCGGGCCCCAGGGCATCCGGCCGCCGGGGGAGCCGTCGGTGGGGACGGTGTAGGCCCAGGAGTAGTACGAGAAGGGCTGGCCGTGCGAGGAGACGGCGAGGATGTCGCCGTCGGGGGACCAGGAGCAGACCCGGGTGTCGGTCGAGCCCCAGTAGGTGAGCCGCCGCGAGGGGCCGCCCTCGACCGGCGCGAGATGGATCTCGGGGTCGAGGCTGCGCCAGGTCGTGTACGCGAGATGGCGGCCGTCGGGTGAGAAGCGGGGGTGGCCGACCCGGGTCCGGTCGACGGTGACCCGCCAGGCCCGGCCGGGGCGGTGGCCCTCGGGCACGAGGGGTGCGACCCAGAGGTCGTCCTCGGCCGCGAAGCACAGCAGATCGTCGTGGAGGTGCGGGAAGCGGAGGTACGCGGCGTCTTCACTCACCTCCTCATGCTTTCCGCGCGGAGGGGGTGCGGCAACTCGTACGCACGTACGTGCGCGGTGGCCTCGGGGGCGGGCGTGTCCGCGGGCGTGCGGGAGGGCGTGTGGCCCAGGACACGTACGAAACGGTTTCGTTTCGCTGGCGGTCGGGGTACCTTCGTACTGTACGAAACCGTTTCGTTCGGAATGGAGTCCGGTCATGGCACGCAGCAGGCTCACCCCAGAGCGTGAGTCCGAGCTGTACGAAGCCGTGCTCGACCTCCTGCGCGAGGTCGGTTACGACGCCCTCACCATGGACGCCGTCGCCGCCCGCACCCACTCCAGCAAGGCCACCCTCTACCGCCAGTGGGGGAGCAAGCCCGAGCTGGTCGCCAAGGCCCTGCGCCACAACAAGCCCGTCGGTTTCGCGGAGATCGACACCGGCACCCTGCGGGGCGACTTCCAGGCGATGCTGGAGCAGACCGACGACTGTCAGATGGAGAAGGACTCCGCGCTGATGCGGGGTCTGGCCCATGCCGTCCACACCAATCCCGACCTGCTCCAGGCGCTGCGTGAGCTGCTCATCGCACCCGAGATGACCGGCTTCGACGAGGTGCTGGAACGAGCGGTGGAACGGGGCGAGATCCGTGCCGACAACCCGGCGCTGAAGCTCGTGCCCCACATGCTGATCGGGGCCTTCGTCGCCCGCCCGCTGATCGAGGATCAGCCGGTCGACCACGAATTCCTCAGCAACTACGTCGATGCCGTCGTGCTCCCCTCACTCGGCATCTGACCTCGCAGCACCCCGCAGTACCGCGCATCACCCGTAGTCCCCAGTACCTGACGTCGCACCGCTCACGCCGTCGGGCCGGCTCCCCATGCCCTGTCCCACCACGAATTGGGAGTACGCCCCCGTGGCCACGTTCCTTTACAAGCTGGGTCGCTCCGCCTTCCGGCGCCGACGGCTCGTCGCCCTCCTCTGGGTGGCGCTTCTCGCGCTCGCCGGAGTCGGCGCCGCCACCGCGCCCGCCGCGACCTCCTCGTCCTTCTCGATACCCGGCACCGAGGCCCAGAAGGCCTTCGACCTCCTCGAGCAGCGCTTCCCCGGCGGCAGCGCCGACGGGGGTACCGCCCGTGTCGTCTTCAAGGCCCCCGAGGGCCAGAAGATGACCGACCCGGCCAACAAGGCCAAGGTCCAGGACGTCGTCGCCGAGCTGAAGTCCGGCTCCGACCAGGTCGCCTCGGTCACCGACCCGTACACCGCGCAGGCGGTCTCCAAGGACGGCTCGACCGCCTACGTCTCCGTCAGCTACAAGGTCTCCGGCATGGAGCTGACGGACGAGACCCGTGCGGCCCTGGAGAAGACCGGGCACGACGCGCAGGGGCAGGGGCTGACCGTCGAGATCGGCGGTGACGCGCTGCAGACCATGCCGGAGACCGGCGCGGGCGAGATCGTCGGCGTGGTCATCGCCGGCATCGTGCTCGTCATCACCTTCGGTTCGCTGGTCGCCGCCGGACTCCCGCTGCTGACCGCGATCATCGGCGTCGGCATCGGCGTCTCGACGATCACGGCGCTGGCGAACGTCCTCGACCTCGGCTCCACCACCTCCACCCTCGCGATGATGATCGGCCTCGCGGTCGGCATCGACTACGCCCTCTTCATCGTCTCCCGCTACCGCGCGGAGCTCGCCGAGGGCCGGGAGCGCGAGGAGGCCGCGGGCCGCGCGGTCGGCACGGCCGGCTCGGCCGTCGTCTTCGCCGGTCTGACCGTCGTCATCGCCCTGGTCGGCCTCGCCGTCGTCAACATCCCGATGCTGACGAAGATGGGCTTCGCCGCGGCCGGCACGGTCGTGATCGCGGTCCTGATCGCACTGACCCTGATCCCGGCGCTGCTCGGGTTCGCGGGCGCCAGGGTGCTCGGCCGCAAGGACCGTAAGGAGCGCAAGGAGCGTAAGGAGCCCAAGGCGGACGAGGGTTCGAAGAAGGCCGAAGGCAAGCCCAACATGGGCACCCGCTGGGCCCGGTTCGTCATCCGTCGCCCGATCATGGTCCTGCTCGTCGGTGTCCTCGGCCTCGGCGCGATCGCGCTGCCGGCCGCCTCCCTGGAGATGGGACTGCCGGACGACGGCGCCAAGCCCGTCTCCGCCACCGAGCGCCGGGCGTACGACCTGCTGTCGGACGGCTTCGGCCCCGGCTTCAACGGCCCCCTGATGGTGGTCGTCGACGGGGACAAGGCCGTGGCCGAGTCCACCGCCGAGACCATCAAGGGCCTGGACGGCGTCGTGGCCGTCGCCCCGCCGACCCCGAACAAGGCCGGCGACACCGCGATGATCACGGTGATCCCGAAGGACCGTCCGTCCTCGGTGGCGACCGAGGAGCTCGTCCACGACATCCGTGGCGCGACCGGCGACAACGTCCTGGTCAGCGGCCAGACGGCGATGAACATCGACTTCTCGCAGAAGATGAACGACGCGCTCGTGCCGTACCTGGCCCTTGTCGTCGGACTCGCCTTCCTGCTCCTGATGGTGGTGTTCCGCTCGGTCCTGGTCCCGCTGAAGGCGGCCCTCGGCTTCCTGCTCTCGGTGGTCGCCGCCCTCGGCGCGGTCGTCGCGGTCTTCCAGTGGGGCTGGCTCGGCTCGCTGTTCGGCGTCGAGCAGACCGGCCCGATCATGTCGATGATGCCGATCTTCATGGTGGGTGTCGTCTTCGGTCTCGCGATGGACTACGAGGTCTTCCTCGTCACCCGGATGCGCGAGGCGTACGTCCACGGGGAGCGGCCCGGCGAGGCGATCGTGACCGGCTTCCGGCACAGCGCCCGTGTGGTCACCGCCGCCGCCGTGATCATGATCGCCGTCTTCTCCGGCTTCATCGGCATGACCGACCAGATGATCAAGATGATCGGCTTCGGTCTCGCCGTCGCCGTCCTCTTCGACGCCTTCGTGGTCCGCATGGCCATCGTCCCCGCGGTGCTCGCACTGCTCGGCCACAAGGCGTGGTGGCTGCCGAAGTGGCTGGACAGGGCGCTGCCGAACGTGGACGTGGAGGGTGAGGGCCTGGTCACCGAGAAGGGCGCGGGCGGGCCGCAGGGCCAGGACCGCGAACTGGTGAAGGTCTGAGCCGTCCCTTGCCCGAACAGTCTGTTCCTTCCCTGAACAGCCTGTCCGTCCCATGAACCCCGGGGCCGCCGCTTGAGCGGAGCGGTGAGCCCCGGACCCCGGGAGCGGCTCCTTGAGCGGAGGAGTACGCCCCTGATCGCGCCGGAACCTGTGGGGACGGGGAGCCGACGCGGCCCTGCGCCGCCCTCGTGTCGTCAGCGACACGGGGGCGGCGCAGGCGCGTTCACGGCGGACCGCCGACGATCAGGCCACGGAAGACCGTCGACGATCAGGCCACGGAAGACCGTCGACGATCAGGCCACGGACGACCGCCGACGATCAGGCCGCCGGAGGTGTGATCGTCACGCTCTCGACGAGGACGTGGTGGTCCGAGCGCTCGGTGTCGGCGACCAGGCACCACCGCCTGGGCTCGCTGCTGAAGAGGTAGTCGATCTTCCAGCCGCCGTTGTGGGTGGCCCGGCCCGTGCGGGCCGCCCCCTGCTGGTCGCACTCCTGGTAGCCAGGGGTGCCCGCGCCCTGGGAGTACAGCCCGGCAGGCCAGATCCAGGCGTCCTTGTTGTTCGGCCAGTCCGGCGGGCTCGCGTTGAAGTCGCCGCCGAAGACGACCTTCGGGAAGCCGGAGACGACCTGCTTGATCTCGGCGAGCTGGTCGTCCCGGTAGTCCCAGTCCGGGTGTTCCGGGTTGGCGTCCTTCGTCGACACGTGGACCGTGCAGAGCCGGACGCCGAAGTACGTCGCCGTCGCGCAGTGGAACGGCGGGTTGAGGCCGGTCCAGGGCTGGGTCGTCGGGTACTGCTGGGCGTCCGCGAGGCCGGCCTTGACGACGATCGCCGTGCCGACGAGGTCCTTCGGGTCGGAACCGGCGCCGGTGGCGCAGGGGCTCGGGGTCCGCACGCCCTTCTGCGACCAGTGGTACGGCACGAAGCTCTTGCTCCAGCCCGGGCCGAGCTTGGTCATCAGCGCGTCGAGGCCGCTCGCGCAGACCTCCTGGAGGAGGGCGGCCTGCACGTAGTTGTTCTGCACGTACTGCTTGACCACGTCGGCCTTCTCGCCCGCCGTGCCGGTGCCCGTGCACCCCCACCGCTCGACGCCGCACATGTTCCAGCTCATGACCTGCAGGTTCGTCCCCGGCGGCGGGGTCGCCGCCGTCAGCGACTCCCACCCTGGCGACGCCCACCCGGCCACCGAGGTCGCCTTCGGGGCCGGCGCGGCTGCCGGTGGTGCCTCCGTGGCCTGCGCCGAGGCCGCGGACAGCGTCCCGGCCACGGCCAGCAGGGCGCCTCCGAGCGCGCCCCACAGCTTCTTCTTCACGTAGTTCCCCCATGTGTTCCCGATGTGCCGTCGTGATCTTGACGGCACTCCAGGAGGGAACTCTAGGGGGTCATTGACGCGGTCACGGCGTACGTGTGTTTGAGGAAGCGCAGCAGGGCGGTCGTGTCGAACTGGACGACCGCGACCCCGTCGGCCGTATGGAACTCGACGACCGTCTGCACCCGACCGCAGGGCCAGACGCCGATGTCGCCGCGTCGGATCGGGGCGCGCAGGCCCGTTTCGAGGAGGGCGCGCGGGAACGACCACTCGATGCCGCCGGGGAAGACGAAGCGCACCGTGGCGGGGGTGGAGTCGCGGTCGTAACGGAGGGCGACCGGGACGGGGCGGGAGAGGGGGGCGTCGCTGATGATCCGGCCTTTGGCGTGATCCTCGACTTCATGGTCGTCCGCGGTGGGGGACATCGAGTCACTCCTCACACTCGTCTTATTTATCCCCTAATGTCCCATATTTTGGGGCGCGTGCGGAGTGAGCGCTGCCTTTCTGTGATCTGTGCGCTCTTGCAAGTGTTTTGCAGGAGCACTCATCATTCGGGACGTGCATGTACCTGACGGATTCATCAACGCCCCCGTATCGGTCGCCGCCGGAGTCGTCGCCGCCGGCGCCGTCGCCGTCAGCCTGCGCGGAGCGCGCCGCGAACTGGACGAGCGGGCCGCGCCCCTCGCCGGGCTCGTCGCGGCCTTCATCTTCGCCGTGCAGATGCTGAACTTCCCCGTCGCGACCGGGACCAGCGGCCATCTGCTCGGCGGCGCGCTCGCCGCGATCCTCGTCGGTCCTTACACAGGTGTGCTCTGCGTGGCGGTCGTCCTGCTGATGCAGGGCATCCTCTTCGCGGACGGCGGTCTCACCGCGCTCGGCGTGAACATCACCGTCATGGGCGTGGTCACGGTCGTCGTCGCGTACGGACTCTTCCGCGGCCTCGTCCTGGTCCTGCCCCGCACCCGCCGCTCGGTGACCGTGGCCTCCTTCGTCGCCGCGCTGGTCTCCGTACCCGCGTCGGCCGCCGCGTTCACGCTCGTCTACGCGATCGGCGGCACCACCGACGTACCGCTGGGCAAGGTGTTCGTCGCGATGGTCGGCGTCCACACCCTCATCGGCATCGGCGAGGCCGCCATCACCATGCTGACCGTCGGCGCGGTCGTCGCCGTCCGCCCCGACCTCGTGTACGGGGCCCGCGGACTCACCACCCCGCTCAAGCTGCGGGTGAACGGCGAGCTGGTCGACGCCGCGCCGGCCCGCGACTTCGCGCCCGTCGCCGCCCGCTCCCCGAAGAAGTTCTGGCTCGGCGGTCTGGCCGCCGCCCTGGTCCTCGCCGGCTTCGTCTCCTTCTACGCCTCGGCCAGCCCGGACGGCCTGGAGAAGGTCGCCGCCGACAAGGGCTTCGACAAGAACGTCGAGGAGCACGACGCCGCCGGCTCCCCGCTCGCCGACTACGGCGTCAAGGGCATCGAGGCGGCCCGGCTCTCGGGCGGCCTGGCGGGCGTGATCGGCGTCGGCGCGACGCTCGCCGTCGGCACGGGCGCCTTCTGGATGGTCCGCCGCCGCCGTACGGAATCGACCGGGGCGCAGGTCTGACATGGGTGCCGGGCACGCGCACAAGCTCTACCGGCGGGGGAACTCGCCGGTCCACGCGCTGCCCCCGCACACCAAGCTCGCCGCCGTCCTCGCCTTCGTGGTGGTCGTGGTCTCCACGCCCCGCGAGGCGGTCTGGGCCTTCGCCCTCTACGCAGTCCTGCTCGCGGCCGTCGCGGCGAGCGCCCGGATCCCGGCCGGGTTCCTGCTGCGCCGGCTGCTGATCGAGATCCCGTTCGTGGCCTTCGCGTTCCTGATGCCTTTCGTGGTCCCGGGCGAGCAGACGGAGCTCCTCGGGATCTCGGTCTCGGTCCCCGGGCTGTGGGGCGCCTGGAACGTCCTCGCCAAGGGCACCCTCGGCGTCGCCGCCTCCGTGCTCCTCGCCGCCACCACCGAACTGCGCGAGCTGCTCCTCGGCCTCCAGCGGCTGAGACTTCCGCCGCTCCTCGTCCAGATCGCCTCCTTCATGATCCGGTACGGCGACGTGATCACGGACGAGATGCGCCGGATGTCGATCGCCCGCCGCTCGCGCGGCTTCGAGGCGAAGGGCGTCCGCCACTGGGGCGTCCTCGCCAAGTCGGCGGGCGCGCTCTTCATCCGCTCGTACGAGCGCGGTGAGCGCGTCCATCTCGCGATGGTCAGCCGGGGGTACGCGGGCTCCATGCCGGTCATCGACGAGGTGACGGCGACCCCGGCCCAATGGGCGCGGGCCGCCGCCCTGCCCGCCGCCGCACTCGTGATCTGCCTCCTGGGATGGACGCTCCGATGACCACCACCGCCACCGCCCCCTCTCTCGACGTCCGCGGCCTTGCGTACGCGTACCCCGACGGCCACCAGGCCCTCTTCGGCGTCGACCTGACCGTCGGACGCGGCGAGCGGGTCGCGCTCCTCGGCCCCAACGGCGCGGGCAAGACCACCCTCGTCCTCCACCTCAACGGCATCCTCACCGGCGGCGCGGGCACGGTCGCCGTCGCCGGGCTGCCGGTCGAGAAGCGGAACCTGGCCGAGACCAGGCGCCGGGTCGGGATCGTCTTCCAGGACCCGGACGACCAGCTGTTCATGCCGACCGTCCGCGAGGACGTCGCCTTCGGCCCGGCGGCCGCCGGGCTGCGCGGCGCGGAGCTGGAGGCAGTGGTGGCGAAGGCGCTCGCCCGGGTCGGCATGGCGGAGTACGCGGACCGGCCGCCGCACCACCTGTCGTTCGGGCAGCGGCGGCGCGTGGCGGTCGCGACCGTCCTCGCGATGGAGCCGGAGATCCTCGTCCTGGACGAGCCCTCCTCCAACCTGGACCCGGCCTCGCGCCGCGAGCTCGCGGACGTCCTGCGCTCGCTGGACGTCACGGTCCTCATGGTCACCCACGACCTGCCGTACGCCCTGGAGCTCTGCCCGCGCTCGGTGATCCTCAGCGAGGGCGTCATCGCGGGCGACGGGCCGACGGCGGACATCCTCGCCGACGAGGAGCTGATGGCGAGGAACCGCCTGGAACTCCCGTACGGCTTCGTGCCGGGCTCGGTTGCCTGACCGCCTGAATGCGTAACCGCCTGACTGCCTGACTGCGTAACTGTGTGGGCCGACCGGATCGCCTGGCCGTTCACGACCCCGGAATCGGGGCCCCCGGACCGACGTTGCACCATGGGGGGCATACGAGCGCGAGGGAGTGTGGGACGTGGACGTCCGGGGCACGGTGGCGGCCGGGTTCGAGCCGGTCAGGGACGCGTTCCTGCGCAACTTCGAGCACCGCGGCGAGCGCGGCGCGGCGGTAGCCGTCTACCGCGACGGCGTGAAGGTCGTCGACCTGTGGGCGGGGACGCGTGACGTCGACGGGGACGTTCCGTGGGCCGTGGACACCGCCCAGGTGGTCCGCTCGGCGACCAAGGGCGTCGCCGCCGCCGTACCGCTGCTGCTCCACCAGCGCGGCCAGCTCGACCTGGACGCGCCGGTCGGCACGTACTGGCCGGAGTTCAAGGCGGCCGGCAAGGAGCGCGTGACCGTACGGCAGCTCCTCGCGCACCAGGCCGGGGTGCCGGTCCTGGACCGACCGCTGACCCTCGCGGAGGCCGTCGACCCGGCGGTCGCCCAAGCGGCGATCGCCGCGCAGGCGCCGGTCTGGGAGCCGGGCACCGCGCACGGCTACCACGCGCACACGTTCAGCTGGCTGCTCTCCGGCCTGGTCCACCGGGTCACCGGCCGCACGATCGGACGCTGGGTCGCCGAGGAGATCGCCCGGCCGCTGGGCCTGGACCTCTGGATAGGCCTGCCGGCCGACGAGGCCCGACGCGTCGGCCGCCTCGGCCCGGTCGAGGAGCTCGAACCGCCGGACAGCGGCGCCCTGAAGCTGCGCCCCAAGCGCTCGGTCACCGAGGCCTACCGGGACCCGGACTCCCTCACGCGGCGCGCCTTCGGCGTGATCGACCCGAAGCCGGACGAGAACGACCCGGTCTACCGGGCCGCCGAACTCCCCGGCTCGGGCGGCGTCTCCACGGCCCGCGCGCTGGCCCGCTTCTACGCCTCGACCCTCGGCCCGGTCGACGGCGGCCGCCGCCTCTTCGCCCCGGCGACCCTCACCCTCGCCCGTACCGAGGAGTCCGCGGGCCCCGACCGCGTTCTGATGGTCGGCACCCGCTTCGGCCTGGGCCACATGCTCCACGGCCCGGCCTCCCCGCTCTTCGGCCCGACGTCCTTCGGCCACCCGGGCCGCGGCGGCTCGCTGGGCTTCGCGGACCCGGAGTCGTCGATCGCCTTCGGCTACGTCACGAACGGCATGCGCAAGACGGTGACGGCGGACCCCCGGGCCCAGGCGCTGGTCCGGGCGGTCAGGTCGAGCGTGGATGCGGGGGCGTGAAGGGCGGATTGTCACGGGAAGGGATCAGCACCGCGCGGACCGTCCTCGCGAGCAGTGTCCTCGCGCGGATCGTCACCACGCGGACGGTCACCACGCGGACGGTCACCGCGCGGACGGTCACCGCGCGGACAGTGCTCGCGTGGCCTGCCCCGCCTGCCCCTGCCCGGCGACCGGTCTCCTAGAACTACTCCCCGCCCTCGAAGTCCTCCGTGAAGTAGCTGTCGTGCCGGACACGGAACCGCTTCAGCTCCTCGGGCCCGCGCTGGGCGACCTCCGCGACCTGCTCGAAGTACTCCTCGCGAGGGGCGCCGGGGGAGAAGAGCATGAGCATGGACGTGGGCTCGTCGGTCACGTTCTTGAAGGCGTGCAGTCCGCCGACGGGCACGTAGAGGAAGTCGCCCTCGCGGCCCGTGACCCACTTGTCGCCGTCGTAGAGCTCCAGTTCACCGGAGAGGATGTAGAAGGACTCGGACATGGCCTTGTGGAAGTGCGGCTTGGCGCCGGCGGCCCGGGCGGCCAGGTCGACCTTGTAGAAGCCGAATTCGCCGCCGGTCGAGGCGTGGGTGGCGAGGTAGTGGGTGGAGCCGCCGGGGGAGGAGATGTCCGCCGGGGTCCCGGCCGGACGGAAGGTCGCGTTCACCTCGCCCTTGTCCCCGTCGTAGCGGGGTTCCGGGTACACGAGGTCTTCGGGGTACGACATGATGCGCGCTCCTTCGGTGCTTCGGCCGTCCAGTGCTTCGGTGCTTGGGCCGTTCGGTCCTTCGGTCCTTGGAGGGGGTGTCCAACGGCATGGTGCCTCGCCGACCCCGCGGCCCGTATCGACCCTCCGAACGATCTTGGACGCGCGGGCCCGAGGACCAGGGCCCTAGGACCACCGGCCGAGGACGTCAGCCGAACCAGACGACGAGGCGGACGTTCTCGTCGCCGTACGCGGCTGCCGGCGCGCGCATCGCCGCCCACACAGGGGCCCAACTGCCGTCCGGCGGAACGAACATCGCGGCGGTGAGGACGACCGGGCGGTACACGGCGCCGTTCAGGTGGACCTCGCCGCCGGGCGGCCATTCGGACGGGAACAGGTCCGCGCCGAAGAGCTTCTCCGCCGCGTCGAGCACCTCGATCGGCGCCCACACCACGTCGTCCAGGGCGAGTCGGCCGTCCGGCCCCGGTCGCCACTCGCCCAGACGGCTCCCGTCGGGGCCGTCGCAGAGCGGTGCGTCCCAGTCGACCGCCGCGATCTCGGCCCATGTCGCGTACGAGTGACTGTGGTTGTTCTCGCCGTACTCCTTGGGCACCTCGTCGCAGGCGTCCTCGGGCCACCCTCGCCGGTCGAAGAGCGGCCGCTCGACCCCGAGGCTCCCGCCGTAGCCGAACAGGCACTCGCGGGCGTCCCGGGCCTTGCCGAGGTCGAAGTCGAGCAGATCGACCTCGATCTCCCAAACCCCGCTCGCTGTACGGCACTCGACCAGCCCGTCGATGTACGTCCCCATGGAGGCCGATGCTAGGGGGAACCAGGGGGAACTAAGGGGAACCAGGGGGAACTAGGGGGAACCAGGGGGCAGGCGGATCGACGGGCCCGAGCCCAGGTCTGGCCCCCGAAATGCGCTCGACACCGACCCGCGGGCTCGGTCAGACTCCCCGCGATGACTCGACGAACCGATACGCCTCCCTCCTGGGACGAGCGCATGCAGCTGGCCACCTTCCTCGACTACGCCCGTGACACGGCGCGCGCCAAGTGTGAGGGCGTGTCGGAGGAGGACGCCCGCAGGGCTCCGCTTCCGACCTCGCCGCTGATGACGCTGTGCGGACTGATCAACCATCTGCGCTGGGTCGAGCACTACTGGATCCAGGTCGTCTTCCTGGGCGAGGAGGACGCGGGCCCGATCGCCGCCGCGACCGAGGACGATCCGGACCCGGAGATGCGTACGGCGGTCGACTTCCCGCTGGCCCAGCTGCTCGCCGAGTACGAGGCCCAGAGCGCCCGCTACCGCACCCTGATCGCCGACCACGACCTGGACGCCACGGCCAAGCGCCCCTTCCGGAACGGCACCCAGGTGAACCTCCGCTGGGTGATCCACCACCTCATCGAGGAGACCTCCCGCCACAACGGCCACCTCGACATCGTCCGCGAACTCCTCGACGGACAGACGGGCTCCTAGGGGGTTGCCGGGCGGGGTACGCCGATCGGCGCACCCCGCCCGGCATGCGCCAGTGCTAGCCGAGGTGCCGGGCGAAGAACCGCACGGCGCTGTCGAGTTCGAAGCCCGGGATCTCCCCGTGCCTGCCGGGGTTGGCGTGCAGCGTCTTCTCGGCGGAGCCGAGGGCGTCGAACAGGGCCAGGCTCTGGTCCCGCGGTACGCGTTCGTCGTCCCACTGCACGAGGAACTCGACGGGGACGGTGATCCGCGCGGCGGCCTCGGCCGTGGCCAGAGCCCCGCCGAGACCCAGGACGGCCGCACGGACGCGAGGCTCGGCGGCGACGAACGGCACGCCGAGCCCACAGCCCAACGAGACCCCCCAGTACCCCACGGGCCCGGCACCGACCTCGTCGACGGCCTGCACCGCATCGATCACGGCCCGCCACTCGGGCACGGTCCGACGGGCCACCAGCGCCTGGAACCCGGCGATCAGCGGAGCCAACTCCTCACCGGCCTCCACACGCGCCTGGTTCTCGGCCACGATCCGGTCGAACTCCTCGACCTTCGGCCGGTCACCATGAGCGGGCACATCGACCGCCACCACGGCGAACCCACACTCCCCGACGAACCGCCGAGCCCGGACCAGAACCCCGGGCGCCTTCTTGTGCTGCCCACCGCCATGCCCGACGAACACCAACGGCCGCACACCGACGGCCCCTTCGGGCGTCCACAGCACACCGGGAATCTCGCCAAGGGTGAAGAGTCGTTCACGAACGCCGTCGGCCGACGTCTCAGAGATGAAGCGCATAGCGTCTCAACCTTTCGGGGATGCCTTTCGGGCACTCCCTAGGCCATGCGGAGGAGGGAGTCCCGACCTGTCGAAGCGTTGATCGGTCTCACCTCCTCTGTTCGCACGGTGACGCACGGCGGCGGAAACGTATCACGACGGGCGGGGGGCGAGTCGGCTTGTGAAGCCGGCGGCGCGGAGTCGTTCGTAGGCCGTCGTGACGGAGGCGGGGACCTCCTGGTGAATCATGAATCCCTGCTCGGGGTAGATCAGCAGGCGCTGCTGGGCACCGACGAGCATGTCGAGGACGAGACGCGCGTCGCCGATCGAGTCCACGTACTCCGGCAGGGGCATGGGTGTGGAGGCGCTGACGATCTCGACCTCTGGCCAGAGCCTGCGGGCCGTCGCGAACGCCCGACGCTCCTCGTACGGTTTGCTGACGAGGAGGACGGAGGCGACGTCCACGCCCCGCTCCGCGAGGAGTTCGCGCGAGAAGCGGATGTTCTCGCCCGTGTTCCGCGCGCGCGGCTCGACGAGGACGGCGGAGTCCGGGACGCCCAATTCCAGTGCCCGCTCGCGGTAGTGCTCCGCCTCGCCTCGCGGCATGTGCTCTCGCGTGGTGCGGCTGGTGGCGCCCGTGAAGACGATCAGGGGGATCATGCCGCGCCGGTAGAGGTCGACCGTCACATCGGCCACGCCGAGGTCATGGCTGCCCAGTCCGACGCCCACCGAGCATGGACGTGGTGTGTGGTGCATCTGTTGGAAGTCCCACAGCAGTTGGGCATCGGACCAGGCCTGTGCCGAGATCACTCCGACGTCTCCCGGGCCGAGTCGGGGACCTTGAACTCGTACGCCCAGGAGAAGCGGCCGGCCGCGTGGACGCCGATGGCGAACTCCACGACCGTCCCGTCCGCCGTGTACGTGGTGCGGTGGAGTTCGACCACCCACTCGCCGGGCGCCAGCTGGAGCAGAGCCGTTTCTTCAGGGGCGGCGATCCGCGCGAACAACTCCTCGCGCATGTGGTCGATCTCGTACCCGGCGTCGTGGAGCACGCGGAATCCACCGCCGCGCCCGGCGGGCCCTGGTGTCGGGTCGACGAGGCGGGTGCCTTCGACGTGCTCGGGCCGGTAGTAGCTGGTGAGGGTGTGCGTCGGCTGGTCCCCCTCCTTCACGAGGCGGGCCCGGGCGTACACCTCGGCGCCCTCGGGCAGCCCGTGAGCGGCGGCCACGACGGCCGTCGCGGGCACGCGGCTGACGCTCTGCGTCTGCTCTCCACGCTTGTACGCCCGCCCCGATGCGACGCGGTCGGCGATGAACGCGACTTCGTCGCCGTCCCGCCACTTCGCCTTGTCGTACCGGGCGATACCGAGCCGCTTGAGCGGCTGACGCTGCCGCACGACAGTGCCGTGCCCCCGGGACGAAGTCACCAGGCCTTCGGCCTCCAGGGCCTTGTAGGCCGCGTGGACCGTGGACTTCGATCCCTCCCCGGCCTCCACCAGGTCCCGGATGTGCGGAAGCCGCTGACCGGCGGCGTACTCGCCGCTTCTGATGCGCTCGGCCAGCCTGTCGGCCAGTTCCCGCCACTTGGGTGCCACATCCGCTCCTCTCGCCGGGGGAAGTCAACCACAGTCCCAGGACTGTTGACAGTCGCGGGGCTGTGCGCCATTGTCGCTCTCCTGGGCTCCGTAGTCCTAGGACTACGGAATAGGGTGGAGGTGGCTGATGGAACCGGCACAGGTGGATCCGATGGACGGCGAGACGGTGATTCTGCGCTGGGCGCAGGGGCCCAGAAGCGTGCCGATGGCCAGGCGTCGGCTGTCCGGCACCTTGGAGCGCTGGGGGTTGGAATGCGTCGTGGAAGGTGCCTCGCTCGTCCTCTCCGAACTGCTCACCAACGCCGTTCGGCACGGACGCGTCCCCGGGCGGGAGATCGAGACACGGTTCGCCCGGCTGCCCGGCGTTCTGCGGATCGAGGTGCACGATGCGTCGGAGAAGCGGCCGATGATGGCGTTGCCGAGCGACTGTGCCGGGGGAGGCTGGGGGCTTCCGTTGGTGGATGTGTTGGCGGCGAAGTGGGGTGTCTCGGATCGGTCTGGGCCCGGGAAGGTCGTGTGGGCCGAGTTGGTGATCGGAGAGGACGGCGTCGGGGCCGTCGGCGACTGAGGTCCGGGGCTTGTCGTATGCCTGGTGCTGTGGTGGTACCGGTGTTGTGATCGGGGCATGGAGAGATTCGAGGGGTACGCGGCGCTTGTCACCGGTGGGGCTCGGGGGATCGGGGCCGGGGTGGTGCGGCGGCTTGTGGCCGAGGGGGCTCGAGTGGTCGTGGCCGATGTGGATGAGGACGTCGCTCGGGAGGCCTTCGGTGGGGTGGAGACCGTGCGGGTCGTGCGGTGCGACGTGGGGGACGCGGAGTCCGTCGACGCCGCCGTCGCGTACGCCGGTGAGGTCTTCGGGGGGCTCGACGTGCTCGTCAACAACGCCTTCGCGCCCGATCGGTCGGACGACACCGACGGTGAGTGGCGGGAGCAGCTCGACGTGACCCTCATGGGGGCCGTCCGGTGTGCGCGGGCCGCCATGCCGTTGCTCGCCGCCGCCGGGGGCCGGGGGGCGATCGTCAACATCGGGTCCGTCAACGCCGAGGCGCACTTCGGCAACCACGCCTACAGCGCCGCCAAGGCCGGTCTCGCCTCCTTCACCCGTACCCTCGCCGGCGAAGCCGCCCCGCGCGGCGTGCGGGTCAACCAGGTCACCCCCGGGACCATCGCCACGCGCGGGTGGGAGTCCCGGCAGGAGCAGCTGGCCGCGCTCGCCGAGCGCGTCTACCCGCTCGGCCGGGTCGGGACCCCCGAGGACATCGCCGCCGCCGTCGCGTTCCTCGCCTCCGCCGACGCCGCCTGGGTCACCGGCACCACCCTTCGGGTGGACGGTGGGCTGCTGGCCGTCAACACGCACTTCGCCGAGGTGCTCGGGCAGTTCTGAGACGCGCCGAGGGTCTGCAGCCCCTCGGCCGGTGCCTTACGCCACCGCCGTCAGCTCAGGCGCTCGTCCGCGTACGCCGTCATCGCGTCGCACTGGTACTCCGCCAGGCCCTCCGCGATCCGGTCGAAGTTCGCGCGGAAGCGCGCGTCGTCGACGTACGTCCGGGCCAGGCCCTTGTACGCCTCCGCCGTCGGCGTCCAGAAGCGGCTGACCGCCTGGTAGTGGGCGTCCACCTCGGACTGGACCACCGCGTCCGTGACCGGGGTGCCCGCCGCCATCAGCTCCGCGAAGCGGACCATCTGCGCCGTCACCTCCCGCTGCCATCGCTCCTGGTCCTCCGCCGTCATCGACTCCCTGGCCGGCCGGGCCTCCTCCCACGCATCCGGCCACCGTTCGCGCACCTCCGCGTCGAGCGCCGCGCCGACCTCCGCCGAGTGCGCGAAGCCCTCGAAGAGGTTCTCCGGCCTGTTGATCTTCGTCATCGTGTCCTCGTCCTCGTTTCCGTCCTCCAGTGCGGCGATGGTCCGCCCTACCGTCCGTACCAGCGTGTCCAGCCGGTTCCGCTCGCTCAGCAGCCGCTCGTGGTGCTCGCGCAGCACGGTCACCCGGTCGGCGCGGCTGTCCAGGACCGCCCGGACCTCGCGCAGCCCCAGGTCCAGCTCCCGCATCAGCAGGATCTGCTGCAGCCGCAGCAGGTCCGCCTCCTCGTAGTAGCGGTGCCCGTTGCTCCCGATCCACGCGGGCGGCAGCAGACCGATCTCGTCGTAGTGCCGCAGCGTCCGGGACGTCACCCCGGACATCCGGGCCACCTCCGCGATCGACCAGGCCATGACCGGTCCTTCCTTCCATCGCCGGCCGGTCTCTCCGGCCCGCACCCGACCGTAGGAGTTGACGTCACGGCAAGCGCAAGTCGTGACATCGTGGAGCCATGCCCATCGACGTGCGTCCGGCCTCGGAATTCGAGGACGTCCGGGCCGTGCTCGGCCCGAAGTCGCCGGACGCCAATGTCTGCTGGTGCCTGAGCTACCGCATCCCGTCCAAGCTCAACAACGAGCTGCGCGGGCAGGAGCGCGGCGCGTACGTCGCCGAGCTGTGCCGAGGCGCGACACCTCCGGGGGTCATCGCCTACGACGGCGACGAGCCCGTCGGGTGGGCCGCCGTCGCGCCCCGCGCGGACACGTCCTTCGCGCGCAGCCGGAAGATCCCGTACGTCGACGACCTGCCGGTCTGGTCGCTGTGGTGCGTCCGGGTCCGCCCCGGTCACCGGAAGCAGGGGATCTCGCACGCCCTCATCACCGGCGCCGTGGAGTTCGCCCGCGCCCACGGCGCGCCGGCCGTCGAGGCGTACCCCCTCGACAACGGGGACGCGAAGGTCGACCTGACCATGGCGTACGCCGGGCTGCGGAAGAACTTCGAGCGGGCCGGGTTCGTCCACGCCGCCGACACCACCTCGGTCCTCGCCGGTCACCCCCGCGTCCTGATGCGGCTCGACCTGCGCCCCTGACCGGACGCCGAGCACGCTCAGGGTGCGGCTCGACCTGGCCCCTGACCGGACGACGAGCCCGCTCAGGCCGTCGTCAGCATCAGTCCGATCCCGACCACCATCAGCCCCGCGGCCGCCATCCTCGGCGCCCCGAACCGCTCCTTGAAGAACACCGCGCCGATCGCCGCCCCCACGATGATCGAGGACTCCCGCAGGGCCGCGATCGGGGCGAGTGGCGCCCTGGTCTGGGCCCAGAGGACGAGTCCGTACGCGCAGACCGACAGCGCCGCCCCGCACAGCCCGCGCACGGCGTGCGGGCGGAGCTGGGGGAGCAGGGCGCCGCGCCGGGTCCACAGCGCGTACGCCGGGATGGCCACGCCCTCCAGGACCATCAGCCACGCGATGTAGCCGAGCGGGGTGCCGGAGGCGCGCACCCCGACGCCGTCGACGACCGTGTACCCCGCGATGGCCAGGCCCGTCGCCCCCGCCGCGAGCAGGGCCGCCCAGTTCGGGCGCCGGCCGGAGCCCCGGATGCCCCACAGGGCCAGGCCGGTCAGGCCCGCGCAGGCGACCGCGACCCCGGTGAGCTGCCGGCCGCCGGGGATCTCGTCGACGAAGACCGCCGCGAGGAGGGTCACCGCCAGCGGGGCCGTACCGCGCGCGATCGGATACATCTGCCCGAAGTCGCCCAGCGTGAACGACCGCATCAGCAGCACCATGTACCCCACGTGCAGCACGGCGGAGGCGCTCAGATACGGCCACGCCCCGGCCGCCGGCAGCGGTACGAAGAAGGCGGCGGCGCCACCGATCAGCGCGCCGCCGCCGGATATGAGGGTGAAGGAGAGCAGCTGGTCGCGGATGGTGTGGGCCATCGCGTTCCAGGCGGCGTGCGTCACGGCGGCCAGCAGGACCGCCGCCACGACCAGGGGGGTCACGCGGTCCGCTCGCGGACGTCCACCAGCGCGCCGCCCGCGGCCTGGGCGGCGGTACGGGTCTCGTCGGGGAAGCGGCGGATCCCGACGTCGAGACCGAGCTCGTTCAGGGCCTCGGCGGAGAGGGGGTGCGCGTGCGCGTGGGCGTGGGCGTGCGCGTGCGATTCGGGAGAGCTCATGCCCGGCACGCTAGCGTTCCGTGTACGGGCCACGCGAATGTATTCGCCCGGCGCGGACCCACCCCTGCGAGCAACTCCCCGCAGCACCCTCACTCCACCCGCAGCCCGCTCACCCCGCCCGCAGCCCGCCGCTCACCCCGCCCGCAGCACGCTCGCCACGACCTGCCCCGCCGCGTCGCCGCCGTGGCCGCCGGACTGGACGACGGCCGCGACCGCGAGGTCGTCGGAGTAGCCGGTGAACCAGCTGTTGGAGGTGGCCTGGCCGTCGACCTCCGCCGAGCCCGTCTTCGCGCCCTTGTCGGCGCCGCCGACCCCGGCCATCGCCCGCGCCCCGGTTCCCTCGCCGGTCGCCGCCGCCCGCATCATCGCGCGCAACTGGCTCGACACCGAGGGCGACAGGGAGCGCGCGGCCTTGGCGAACGGCCGCCCGTCGAGCTCCTGCGACACCAGGAACGGCTGCTTGAAGGTTCCGTACTTCGCGGTGGCGGTGATCGAGGCGATGTTGAGCGCGTTCATCTGCACGGTGCCCTGCCCGATGTACTGCTCCGCCGCCGCGCCCTGGGTCTCCTCGGGGACGGAGCCGTCGAACGAGTCGATGCCCGTCTTCCAGTTGTTCATGCCGATCCCGAAGACGTCCCTGGCCTCCTTGCCGAGCGCGGAGTCGTCGTCCACCTCGTCGATCCACTTGATGAAGGCGGTGTTGCAGGACTTGGCGAAGCTGCGCTTGAACGGGACGGTGCCGAGCGAGAAGTTGTCGAGGTTGTGGAACGTACGGGTGTAGTAGCGGGCGTCCGGCGGGCAGGGGGCGGGGCCGTTCGCCGTCACGAGGCCCTTCTCCAGGAGCAGCGCCGCCGTGACGATCTTCCACGTCGAGCCGGGGGCCTGCTTGCCCTGGAACGCCGCGTTGAAGCCGGCCGCCGGGGCGTTGGCCACGGCCCGTACCTCGCCGGTGGACGGCTTGACCGCCACCACCGAGCCTTCCCCATACTGCTTCACGGCCCGCTCCGCCGCCGCCTGCGCCTGCGCGTCGATCGTCGTCTCCAGGCGCCCCGGCTTGCCCTTCACATGGGTCACGAGCGTGATGTTCGGGGAGCCTTGCGCGCCGGACTCGATCCAGGTCTCGACCCCCGGCTGCCCGCCGACCTTCGCCCCGTACTTCTCGCGTAGCTGGGTCAGGATCGGCGCGAGCGAGGGGTACTTCTCCGGGCTCAGCTCGTCGCCCTTGCGGTCGACGGCCATGATCTCGCCGGTCTTCGCGGCGCCGGTGTGCAGGGTGGCGCCCTTGGTGAGCTTCGGGTGGATGACGGCCGGCTGCCAGTCGACGAGCGGCCGCCCGGTGGAGAGCCCGCGCACGACGGTCAGTTCGGAGCCGTACGTCCAGAGCTTCGACTGCCCCTCGTACGTGATGGTCGCCTTCACCGTGAACGGCACCTTCGGGCCGACCGGCGTGCCCGCGGCGATCTCGGCCTTGGAGACCTTGGCGCCCACGCCGAAGTCGGCCACGACGGGACCGGCGTCGACGGGG
Organism: Streptomyces sp. NPDC048370; assembly: GCF_043200825.1. Taxonomy (NCBI): domain Bacteria; kingdom Bacillati; phylum Actinomycetota; class Actinomycetes; order Kitasatosporales; family Streptomycetaceae; genus Streptomyces; species Streptomyces sp. NPDC048370. Next base: position 105,329 of record NZ_JBICYI010000010.1, read on the forward strand.
TTGTTGGTCAACTGCCCGGCCCGGTCGGACTCACCGGCCGCCCACGCGGCCAGGAACTCCTTGGCCGCGTCGGTGACTTCGTCCTTGGAGACGGGCCCGGTGAGCTTCTCCTCCGACCTGGCGGAAATGCCGCCACCGCCGCCCCCGTTGACGCCCTGCCAGAGGTTGTAGCCCCCGTAGGCGACCCCGCCCGCCACGACGACGAAGACTCCGCCGACGATCGCAACCTTCACCCCACTGCGCATCTCTGTGGTTCCCCTCCCCAGAAGCCCCAGCAGTCCCAGAAGTTTCACAGTCAAGCATCCGTGCCAGGCATTGTCACGGGCGGCTGTCGGTCGTGTGTTCGGGTCGGGGGAGGATGGCGCGATGAACCGACAGGAGAAGAAAGAACAGCGGGAACGTAACGAGCGCGAGTGGGCCGCCCGCGAAGCCGGCCTCGGCTTCTACAGCGTGACCGTGCCCGCACCACCCCATCCGCACACCGCTGTCGGCGTCGTCGCGGGATATCGGCGGGAGTCCCCGACGCAAGCGGTGGTGAGCATGCAGGAGGAGGCGCGCGAGCTCGGCGCCGACGGTGTGCTCGGTGTGTCGATCATCGCGGTCGGCACAACCACCAGCCTGTACATCGCCTACGGCACCGCCGTGAGATGGGCGCAGTCGGAGTAGCCGTGGATCAGCCCCCTGCCGGCGGATTCTCCGCCGGTAGGGGCTCGTTGATGGGGTGGGTGTGGCCGCTTTCCGCGGCGTCTACTTGTTGTGGCCGCCAGGAGCATGCCCGGCCGGGTTGCGGTTCTCGGTCTGCCCCGTACGCCTGTCAAGCGATTCGGGCAATTGTGACAAAAGTTCTCAACTGCCCAGTAGCTGCACCCGCGTGTCCAGCCACATCCGATTCCGCCACTGGTCCATCGGAATCGATGTGCCCGTGTAGATCGGCCAGAAGTAGATGAAGTCTCGCGGATCACGGGCAGATGGGCCCTGAGCAGCAACGGAGCTGCCGACCAAGGCCATGACGAAGCTCCTGGGCCGTCTCTGGGCCGTGCAGAGACAGTCGGCCGTGCCGGAGACAGCGCTGAGCGCATGGCCAAGATCGTCACGGGGGCGAAAGGTGGCGCTTTCGAGGGGCGGGGTGTGGCGAACAGTGGCGAACGACGGATCTTGTCCTGGACGGAGTTGAGGCAGCGGTAGGTTGCGAGGGTTCACTGCTTTCTCTCCATGAGCGCCTGTCATAGGACAGGCCCCAACATCGTTGGGAGTCTGAAAGAGAGGAAGTTGAACCGGATGGAGAGGTCGAAGAGGAGGCCGCGCCGTAAGGCCCAGTTACGAGACTGGGTCGAACTGACGGCGCTGGCCCTTACGGCGATCACTGCCATTGCGGGATGCGTCGAACGCTTCATTTGACGCAGCAGCAGGGACTGGACGACTGGTCGGGTGGAAAGAGGGCCCGGCCGACGGATGCTCGGCCGGGCCCACGCTACCCCGCGCACGGGCCTGGCTATGGGCGGCATCCCATAGCCAGGCCCGACGTGCGTACGGGGGCAGGGTCCCGAGTGCTAAGACACGAAGCCGCTGCAGGACGAGGTAACCGCAGTTCATCGGCTTCATCAAGCGTCAGTCATCGACCACTGGCGAAATATGGTTTTGGTCATGGTTTGACCATGGCGCAAAAACCATAGCGCCCCGTGGCGACGCCAGGGCGGAAAAAAGTAAAACCGCAGGTAAGGGCTTTGGAGGGGGTGGCGAATCCTGGCGTTTCAAGACCACTCCTCCTTACTGCCCAGTTGGAGGGGCTGTCGGCGCGCTATCAGCGAGTTGGATGGTAGAGGCATTCGATCGCCTTCCGGGTGCGGCCCTCACTACTCGGCATGAGGTGGGTGTACGTCCGGAGCGTGAACCCGGGGTCGGCGTGGCCGAGGTACTGGCTCAGGGCCCGGATGCTCCCGCCAGCGTCCAGGAGCACGCAGGCGTAGAAGTGCCTCAGCGCGTGCATGCCGTGCTCCGGGGCGGATGCGTACCGCTCGACCTCCTCGGGCTCCGGGATGATGCCCACGGCCGCGAGAGCGGGCTTCCACATGAAGTCGTTGAAGTAGCTCACCCGGACGTGGTCCCCTCACCGTGGCGGGCAACGGCACGTCACGCCTTGCCACCCTTGGGCAGAGCGAAGACGAACTTCCCGCGGATCCGCTTGAGCTGGTGCCCCACGGAGAGCCACCCGCCGTCGTAGTCCAACTCTTCCTCGGAGAGCCCGAACACCTCGCCTTGGCGCAGCCCGCAGCCGCCGGCCACGTCGACGGCCGCGCGCAGGTGCCCCGGCAGGGCGTCTCGAACGGCGAACACCTGCTTCGCCGTCCATGGGACGACGCGGGTCGGGCTGGCCTACGGGATCTGGATCGAGCGGGCCTTGCAGGGGGTCTTGGTGATGAGCCCGTCGTCCAGGGTGGCGCTGAACGCGGCGGAAACGGTGCCGAACACGATCCGGCGGTGCGAGGCGGCGGGCACGCTGGTCTCCAGCTCACCGAGCCACGTGCGGACGTGTCCGGGCTGGAACGAGAAGAGCGGCCGCGTCCCGATGTGCGGGTACGCGGGCAGGCGCAGTCGACGCTCTGCCACCTCGCGGCTGTTCACCTCGGTCGGGTGCGTCGCCACCCACTTCTCCGCGAACTGCCGGAAGGTGACAAGCCGGGACCCGCGTGGCGGATGGCGAAGAGACCGCCGCGCCCGCCGAGCGCCCAGCCGCTTCAGCCAGGCGGGAAATGGGCTGTGCCCACCCCTGGGGCGAGTTGGGCTGCCTGTGATGATCCTGGTCGGCGGTCTCAGCCTCAGGCAGGGTGAATCAGCTCTGTCGCTGATCTCGTGGTCGCCCTGGGTTCGTGCGATCACGTCGGTTAGGTTCTCGTCATGCTCCCCGAACCTCGCACTCGTGAAGAGATGGTCGCCTTCCTGCGCGACCTGCACAAAGAGTTCCGCGCCCGTGGCCACGAGTGGGAGAACGACAACCTGGACGACTTCCTTGAAGCGCTCGCCGCATGGGTGAACGACTCCGACGGTGCGTACCGCAACGCGGGAAAGCAGATTCCGCCCGACGGAGACTGGACGTTCATGGCCCGAGCCCTCGACGCAGCCACCGTCTACGAGTAGAGCAGCGCTCTTGTCGCCCCAATGCGTCACAAGATCAGCGGCAACCCGATGGGCGAGGCTGGCGACAGCTCAGGGTGGCGCGACCGGGGCGCACACAGCACCCCGGTCAAGGACCGTTCCGCGCGCCTCGTACGCTCTTGCTCCCGCCCCCAGGCGGCGGGAGCAAGGGGTGGGGACATGGGGGACGGGATCGAATTCTGGCTCCGCAAGGCCGGGGGACCGCTACTGCTGGGTGTGCTCGCCCTCTCCCTCGCCGCTGACGCGCAGTTGCTGCTCTCGCGTGTGCTGTACATCCTCATGGGCATCGGCGGAGTCGTGGAGTGCTGCCTCCAGACGCGGAAGCTGATCCGCAGCCGGGACACGCCCACGGCGACGCTCGACCGTGAGGTGCCCGAGCGCGCGGAAACTCCATCGTGAACGTGCGAGGCCAGCAGGCTTGGAGACCCCAGCCAGGCAGAGGCAAGCCTCCTTGGTGGGCTCCGGAACCGACGGGATGCGGTACGGCTCCGCGCCCTCACTGTCGACGCCGTCCATGGTGACCGTGAGGCGGGAGGCGCCGTACTCCCACCGGCCCGAGAGGCCCAACCGGGTCTCCGACCACTGTCCGTCGCCGGTGATGGTCAAGATCCCTTCGAGACCCGTGTTGGTCGTGAACCTCCATGAACCCTCGGCGAACGCGGTGACCGCCTTCTCCAACGGACTCCCGCACCCCGACACCGCGGAAGCGGCCATCCCCGCCAGCGGGTACCGGGGAGCGCGGGCCTTCCCGGGCCGTCTGAGGGCCGCCGATGGTCACCGCTGGCCGCCAACAACCACCAAGAGGGCGCGGCCGTCGGCCGCGCCCTCTTCGTACTGCCGCCCCGCTAAACCCACGTGTCCAGCCACATCCGGTTCCGCCACTGGTCCATCGGAATCGATGTGCCCGTGTAGATCGGCCAGAAGTAGATGAAATTCCAGACGATGAGGAGAACGAGAACTCCCGCCCCCACCGCCCCGAAAGTGCGGCGCCTTTCCGAGGTGCCAGGGGGGCCGATGATCGCGCCGATCATCATCGTCACCGCGAGGCACAGGAACGGCACGAACACCACCGCGTAGAAAAGGAAGATCGTGCGTTCCTGGTAGAGGAACCACGGTAGCCAGCCCGCCGCGATGCCGCACGCGATCGCGCCCGCCCGCCAGTCGCGGCGGAAGAACCAGCGCCACAGGATGTACAGGATCGCGAAGCAGGCCGCCCACCACAGCAGGGGCGTGCCGAGGGCCAGGACCTCCTGGGCGCACTTCTCCTTCGCGGTCGACGGGCAGCCCGCCGTGCCCGGTGCCGGGGACTCGTAGAAGTACGAGACCGGGCGGCCGAGGACGATCCAGCTCCACGGATTGGACTCGTACGTGTGCGGCGAGTTCAGGCCCACGTGGAAGGTGTAGACCTCGCTCTCGTAGTGCCACAGGCTGCGCAGCCAGTCCGGCAGGAACGACCAGAAGCCGCCGCCGTTGATCTTGTCCTGCTCGGCCGCCCAGTTGCGGAAGTAGCCCTTGTCCGTGACGATCCAGCCCGTCCACGTCACCAGGTACGTGACGATCGCGACCGGCACCACCGAGACGAAGGCGGGCACCAGGTCGCGCTTGATCACCGCGAGGTACGGGCGGACCGCGCCGGCCGTCCGTCGGCCGCCCACGTCCCACAGCACCGTCAGGAGCCCGAAGGCGACCATCACGTACAGGCCGTTCCACTTCGTCGCCGCCGCGAGCCCCAACGACACCCCGGCCGCGAGCCGCCACGGCCGCCAGCCGAGCCGCAGCGTCTCCGCCACGTCCGCGTCCGGGCGCAGGACCCCCTCCTCGTCCACCGGGAGGGCCGCCGCGAGCCGCCGCCTCGCCCAGTCCCGGTCCACGACCAGGCAGGCGAACGACGCGAGTACGAAGAACATCAGGACCTGGTCGAGCAGGGCCGTACGGCTCATCACGAAGTGCAGGCCGTCCACCGCGAGCAGCAGGCCCGCCAGGCATCCCAGGAACGTGGAGCGGAACAGTCGCCTGCCGATCCGGCAGAGCATCAGCACGGACAGCGTGCCGAGCAGCGCCACCATGAACCGCCAGCCGAACGGCTCGAAGCCGATGATCTTCTCGCCCAGACCGATGACCCACTTGCCCATCGGCGGATGGACGACATAGCCCGGGTCGGTCGGGATCGCGACCGAGTCGGGGTTCGCCAGGATCGACTTGTCGACGTCCTTCGGCCACGCCCCCTCGTACCCCTGGTTGATCAGCGCCCAGGAGTCCTTGGCGTAGTACGTCTCGTCGAATATCACCGCGTGCGGCTTGCCCAGGTTCCAGAACCGCAGCACGCCCGCGACCAGCGCGACGAGCAGCGGACCGCCCCAGCCGGCCAGCCGCCACACCCGCTCCCCGGCGCCCGCGGAGAGCCCGAGCAGCGACCACATCCGCGGCGAGGGGCGCGTGTACGGCGGTACGAGACGCTCGCGCAGACCAGGCCCCGCCACGCTTCTCGCTGGGGGCGTGTAGCCGAAGCGCCGCAGACGCTGCTGCCACGACGGGGGCTCTTCCACGGCGCGCTGACCCTGCAGGGTCTCGGGTGCGGTACTGGTCACCGCGCCATCGTAGGGAACGCTTCTGTGCGAGTCGCCCGTCCGGGCTGCGAGGATGACCCTTGTGACAGGAACGCTGGTACTTGCAGGGACGCCCATCGGGGACATCGGGGACGCGCCGCCGCGGCTCGCGGCCGAGCTGGAGTCCGCCGACATCGTCGCGGCGGAGGACACCCGGCGGCTGCGCGGCCTGACCCGCGCCCTCGGCGTACACACCTCGGGCCGCGTCGTCTCGTACTTCGAGGGCAACGAGTCCGCCCGTACGCCCGAGCTCGTCGAGGCGCTCGTCGGCGGCGCGCGGGTGCTCCTGGTCACCGACGCCGGCATGCCGTCCGTCTCCGACCCCGGGTACCGGCTCGTCGCCGCCGCCGTCGAGCAGGACATCAAGGTCACCGCCGTACCCGGCCCCTCCGCCGTCCTGACCGCGCTCGCCCTCTCCGGGCTGCCCGTGGACCGGTTCTGCTTCGAGGGCTTCCTGCCCCGCAAGGCGGGCGAGCGGCTCGGCCGGCTCCGCGAGGTCGCCGACGAGCGCCGCACCCTCGTCTACTTCGAGGCCCCGCACCGGCTCGACGACACCCTCGCCGCGATGGCCGAGGTTTTCGGCACCGACCGCAGGGCCGCCGTCTGCCGCGAGCTGACCAAGACGTACGAGGAGGTCAAGCGCGGCGGCCTCGGCGAACTGGCCGAGTGGGCGAAGGACGGCGTACGCGGCGAGATCACCGTCGTCGTCGAGGGCGCCCCCGAGGCCGCCCCCGCCGAGCTCGACGCCGAGGAGCTGGTGCGCAGGGTGCGGGTGCGCGAGGAGGCGGGCGAGCGACGCAAGGAGGCCATCGCGGCGGTCGCCGCCGACGCGGGTCTGCCCAAGCGCGAGGTCTTCGACGCCGTCGTCGCGGCGAAGAACGCGGATGCGCGGGGAGCCGGGAGCGCGCAGGGTTCCGTAAAGCCGTAGGAAGCCCCGGAATCGGTAAAGAGCTATCGTGAAAAGCAAAGCGAAACCCGCGCGGCAGGCCCCTTGAAGGCCTGAGAGCAAGGGAAGGCCAAAGACCCTCCCATTGTTCGACCGGCGCTGATGCGCTCCGGCCCGAAAAGGCGTCCACTGATCAGTGGAGAGGAGCTGGCATGAGTGAGATCACCGGCACCGGCATACCCGTCGCCCATGAGGCGTACGCCTTCGCCTGCATGCGCTGCGGATACGGCTGGGAGCAGGCGTACGACATCGAGCACCACGTCGACGCCGCCGGCCAGGAATTCATCGTCTACAAGGCCGGTGGTGAGCGGGTCCCCTCACCGCTGTCCAGTCCGACCTGCATGAACTGCAGCGGACATGTCGTCCGCATCATGCGCGCGGGTCAGGTGTCCTCGGTCCTGGACTCCTGGGAACAGGCCCATCACCGGAACGTCTCGAACGTCTCCGGGACGCCGCGCAGACCCGTCACCCCGGCCGGACCGATCGGCATGGCGGGGCCGATCGGGCAGGACCTGGAACGCGAGGACGAGCCGGTGGGCCGGGCGGCCCCGGCGGGTGACGTGCCGGGCCCCGTGCACGTGGAGCCGGAAGCCCGCCACTGGCACCTGTCGGACATCATGCGGAGGTTCCGGCGCGGGTAGCCGTTCGGGCGGGTGGGCGTTCCGGGTGGACGTGCCGGCTGGGCGTTCCGGCCAGGCGTTCCGGCGGGTCGGCGTTGCGGCGCGGGTGAGCGCCGGTGAGCCCGCGCCCGTGCCCGGCCCGCGGGTAAGCCTTCGCTCGTGGACTCATGGCCCTCGTACGATCGGGCCATGAGTTCGAAGGACGCCCCGCCGCCGCTGCCCGAGCCGCTCCCGCTCCCGGTGGCGGATTCCCACACGCACCTGGACATGCAGTCAGGCACCGTCGAGGAGGCCCTCATCAAGGCCGCCGCCGTCGGCGTCACCACCGTCGTCCAGGTCGGCTGCGACATCAAGGGCTCCCAGTGGGCCGCCGAGACCGCCGCAGCCCACGAGAACGTGCACGCCGCCGTCGCCCTCCACCCCAACGAGGCGCCCCGGATCGTCCTCGGCGACCCGGACGGCTGGTCGCGCCAGGGCGCCCGCGAGGCGGGCGGGGACGCGGCCCTGGACGACGCGCTCGGCGAGATCGACCGCCTCGCCGCCCTGCCGTACGTCCGCGCCGTCGGCGAGACCGGCCTCGACCACTTCCGTACGGGACCCGAGGGCATGGCCGCCCAGGAGCGTTCCTTCCGCGCCCACATCGAGATCGCCAAGCGCCACGGCAAGGCGCTCGTGATCCACGACCGCGACGCCCACGACGACGTCCTGCGCGTCCTGGACGAGGAGGGCGCGCCCGAGCGGACCGTCTTCCACTGCTACTCCGGGGACGCGGAGATGGCCCGGATCTGCGCCGCCAAGGGCTACTACATGTCCTTCGCGGGCAACATGACCTTCAAGAACGCGCAGCCGCTGCGCGACGCCCTCGCCGTCGCCCCGCTCGACCTCGTCCTGGTCGAGACGGACGCCCCGTTCCTGACCCCCGCGCCCTACCGGGGACGGCCGAACGCGCCGTACCTCATCCCCGTCACCGTCCGCGCGATGGCCGCCGTGCGCGGCATCACGGAGGAGGAGCTCTGCGAGGCGATCGCCGTGAACACGGCCCGCGCCTTCGACTACTGAGCCGCGTACGAGCCGCTTCCGAGCCGCTTCCGAGCCGCTTCCGAGCCGCGTACGAGCCGCGTACGAGCCGCGTGCGGGCCGCTTCCATTACCGATCCATAACGGTTACGTGTTGTAGCCGGGTCGTTTTGGAGAGTGATCGTCGCCGGGGCTAGTGTCCCGGCCTCGTGAGCACTTCCCAGGGCAGTCACCGAGCCGGGCGGCGGCCGGCGACCCCGCCCGTGCCCGTCCACGACCAGCCGACGCAGGAGGCCGTCCTCCTCCCGCCCCAGGGCTCCCGCGCCGAGGCCCGGCGCGCCGCCCGCCGCCGCAAGGCCAGGTCGGGCCCCGCGGAGGGCCTGCGGCGCATCGTCCCGCAGGCCCTGGTCGTCGCCTTCCTCGCCGGCGGCACCAGCGCCTTCGTCGCCAACGACAAGGCGATCCGGCTCTCCGTCGACGGCGTCCCCCGGACCCTGCACACCTTCGCCGACGACGTCGACGAACTCCTCGCCGACCAGGGCCTCGCCGTCGGCTCCCACGACATCGTCGCCCCGGCCCCCGGGGCCGACCTGGCCAGCGGCGACGAGGTCGTCGTCCGCTACGGCCGCCCCGTCGCCCTCACCCTCGACGGGCAGCGCCGCCAGGTGTGGACGACGGCCAGGACCGTCGACGCCGCCCTGCGCCAGCTGGGGGTACGGGCCGAGGGCGCGTACCTCTCCGTCTCCCGCTCCGCCCCCATCTCCCGCGGGGGCCTCGCCCTCGACGTCCGTACGGAACGGACCGTCACCCTCCTCGCCGACGGCCGCGAGCGGACCCTGCGCACCAACGCCGCCACCGTCCGCGAGGCCGTCGAGGAGGCCGGGATCACCCTCTCCGGCCAGGACACCACCTCCGTGCCGCCCGACTCCTTCCCGCGCGACGGCCAGACGATCACCGTCCTGCGGATCACCGGCACCCAGGAGATCCGCGAGGAGCCGATCCCGTTCGCCGTCGAGCGGACCCGCGACCCCGAGCTCTTCGCGGGCACGGAGGTCGTCGAGCGGCAGGGCGTCCAGGGCGTGCGCCGTGTCACGTTCAGCCTGCGGACCGTCAACGGCGTCCGGCAGAAGCCGAGGAAGACCGGCGAGGAGGTGGTCCGGGAGCCCGTCAGCCAGAAGGTGAAGGTCGGCACCCGGCCGCTGCCCACCTCCGTCGCGGGCGCGGACGGGCTCGACTGGGGCGCGCTCGCCGCCTGCGAGTCCGGCGGCCGGCCGAACGCGGTCGACCCCTCGGGGACGTACGGCGGGCTCTACCAGTTCGACCCCGGCACCTGGCGCTCGCTCGGCGGCAGCGGAGTCGCCCAGAACGCGACCGCGTCGGAGCAGACGTACCGGGCGAAGAAGCTGTACGTGCAGCGCGGCGCCAGTCCCTGGCCGCACTGCGGCCGAAGGCTCCACCGGTGAGCCGTAGGCTGTACCGGTGAGCACCACCACCGGCCCCGAAGGCCCCGACGCCCTGCTCGGCCCCGCCGACATCCGTGAACTGGCCGCCGCCCTCGGCGTGCGCCCCACGAAGCAGAAGGGCCAGAACTTCGTCATCGACGCCAACACGGTCAGGCGGATCGTCCGCACGGCCGAGGTGCGCCCCGACGACGTGGTCGTGGAGGTGGGCCCCGGGCTCGGCTCGCTGACCCTGGCGCTGCTCGAAGCGGCGGACCGGGTGACGGCCGTCGAGATCGACGACATCCTGGCGGCCGCGCTGCCGTCGACGATCGCCGCCCGTCTGCCCGGGAAGAAGGACCGGTTCGCGCTGGTCCACTCCGACGCGATGGACGTCCAGGAGCTGCCGGGCCCCGCGCCGACGGCGCTCGTCGCGAACCTCCCGTACAACGTGGCCGTGCCGGTGCTGCTGCACATGCTCGACCGCTTCCCGACGATCGAGCGGACGCTCGTCATGGTCCAGGCGGAGGTCGCGGACCGGCTGGCGGCCAAGCCCGGCAACAAGGTCTACGGCGTGCCGTCGGTGAAGGCGAACTGGTACGCCGACGTGAAGCGGGCCGGCTCGATCGGCCGCAACGTCTTCTGGCCCGCCCCGAACGTCGACTCGGGCCTCGTCTCGCTGGTCCGCCGTACGGAGCCGGTCGCGACGACCGCCTCCAAGCGGGAGGTCTTCGCGGTCGTCGACGCGGCCTTCGCACAGCGCCGCAAGACCCTGCGCGCCGCCCTCGCCGGCTGGGCGGGCTCGCCCGCGGCGGCGGAGGAGGCCCTCGTGAAGGCGGGCATCTCCCCGCAGGCACGCGGCGAGGCACTGACGGTCGAGGAGTTCGCGAGGATCGCGGAGGCGAAGGCGTGAGCGGTACGGGTACGGGGACGGGTACGGGGCCGGGGTCGGAGCAGGGCGTGAACGTGGGCTCGCGTGCGGGCTCCGGTGCGGGTTCGGCGGTCGGTGCCGGTACGGCGTTCGGTGCCGGTACGGCGGTAGGCGTGGGTATCGGCACGGGGCCGGGCGCGCCGAGTGTCACCGTGCGCGTGCCCGCCAAGGTCAACGTGCAGCTCGCGGTCGGCGGGGCGCGTTCCGACGGCTTCCACGACCTGGCCAACGTCTTCCTCGCCGTCTCCCTCTTCGACGAGGTGACGGCGGTGCCCGCCGCCGAGCTGACGGTCACCTGCGAGGGGCCGGACGCGGACAAGGTCCCCCTGGACCGCACCAACCTGGCCGCGCGCGCCGCCGAGCTGCTCGCCGCCCGGCACGGGATCTCCCCCGACGTCCACCTCCACATCGCCAAGGACATTCCGGTGGCCGGCGGCATGGCGGGCGGCAGCGCCGACGGCGCGGGCGCGCTCCTCGCGTGCGACGCCCTCTGGGGCCTGAACAGCTCCCGCGCCGAGCTCCTGGAGATCTGCGCCGAGCTCGGCAGCGACGTGCCGTTCAGCCTCGTCGGCGGGGCGGCGCTCGGCGTCGGCCGCGGCGAGCGGCTGACCGACCTCCCGGTGGGCGGCGGCTTCCACTGGGTCTTCGCCGTCGCCGACGGCGGCCTCTCGACCCCGGCGGTGTACGGCGAGTTCGACCGCCTCAACGAGGGCGTCACCGTCCCCGAACCGGCCGCCTCTCCGGCGCTCCTTGCCGCCCTGGCGAACGGCGACGCGACCGCCCTGGCCGGCGCCCTGGCGAACGACCTCCAGCCGGCGGCCGTCTCCCTGCGCCCGTCCCTGACTGCCACCCTGGAGGCGGGCACGGCGGCCGGCGCCCTGGCCGCCCTGGTCTCGGGCTCAGGTCCGACGACGGCCTTCCTGGTGAAGGACGAGGACGCGGCCCGCGCGGTCGCCGACGCCCTGATCGCCTCCGGCACCTGCCGCACGGCCCGTGTGGCCACGTCGCCGGCGCCGGGCGCGACGGTCCTGTAGCCCTCCAGGGGCTGTCCGCGAGAGGCCCTAGGTCGCGTCCGGAAAGTCTGGCCCGGCTCGCGAGCCCCGCCCTTCGGGCGGACGACCATACTTTCCGGACACTCCCTAGCCCTTCTTCAGCGTGGCCAGGAGCAGGTTCGGGTCCGGCACCTCCTTGAAGAAGGACGCGCTGGTGACGTAGACGGTCTTGCCGCGTACCGCCACGGATGTCGGGTTGGACAGGCCGTCCTGTTCCGTGAGCACGATCGTGTGCGTCCCGTCGGGGCGTACGAGGGCGACGTCGTCGGTCATGATCAGCGCGGCGAGGACCGTGTCCCCCTTCCCGGTGAAGCCGAAGTCGTCGATCCAGGCGAGCCCGGTCGCCCGCGTCTCCACCGGGCCGGCGGTCTCGTCGGCGCGTACGGGGATGCGCAGCAGCGTCTGGCGGTCGGTGTTGGACACCCACACGGCGCCGTTGTGGAACTTGAGGCCGTTGGCGCCGACGCCGGCGCCGGCGGGCGGGGCGACGGGCTGGAGCGCGGTCCCGGTGGCCCAGGCCGTGGGCGTACCGCCCTCCTGCGGGACGCTCCACACGGTGCCCCGGACCGAGTCGGCGACGTAGAGGGTCCCGCACTTCTCGTCGAGGGCGAGGGCGTTCGGGAACCCGTCGGCCGGCAGCTGGGCGATCTGCACGGGCGCGCCGCCGTCGGGGTCGACGCGCCAGACGCCGTTCTCGCTCGTCCCGGTCGCGTACGTGACATAGAGGGTGCCGTCGTGGGCGCGGGTGATGCCCAGGGCGGCGGCCACCCCGATGACGGGGGTGTTCGGGTTCTCGACGGCGGGGAGGGTCGCGAGGATCCGGGTGTCGCCCTTCTTGTCGACGCGGGCGACCTGCCGCGCGAAGGCGAAGGTCACGTACGCGGAGCCGTCGGGTGCGACGACGATGTTCTCCGCGGCCTGTCCCGCGGCGAAGTCGAAGTGGGCGAGGACGCGCGGATCGGTGACGGTCGGCTCTCCGGCGGAGGTGGGCGCGGAGGCGAACAGGGCGAGCGCGAGGGCGGCCGTGGCGGCGACCGCCAGGCGTGGGAGCCGGGGCATGGGATCTCCTGGTGGTGGGGCTCGGGTCGTACGGTGCCGGGTGCGGCAGCCGTGAACACCCATGAACATGACGAACCGTCAGGTGGAGGGCCGTGTGCCGTGGCCGGGAGGTCGCCCGCGTGGCCGACGACTTGGGGCCAGTCGGCCCGTACTCAGAACCGAGTTGAGTATCCGAGCGCTGCCGGGGGCCCGCCGCCGGGCGGGACCGTACCCGTATGGGAAACAGCGCAGTCAGCGCGCGGGAACTCGCCGCCGCCACGCCCGCGACGCGGGACCGGTACGTGGACCTCCTGCGGGTCGCCTCGCTCGGGGTCGTGGTCCTCGGCCACTGGCTGATGGCGGCCGTCGACGGCACCGGGCAGGTGGGCAACCTGCTCGCCGTCGTACCCGAACTCCAGATCGCCACCTGGGCGCTGCAGGTCATGCCCGTCTTCTTCTTCGTCGGCGGGTTCTCGCACGCCCTGGCCCACCGCTCCCGCCCCGCCTACCCCGCCTTCCTGCGGGCCAGGCTCCAGCGGCTGCTGCGGCCGACGATGGTGTTCGTGGCGGTGTGGGGGGCCGCCGCCCTGCTGATACAGCTCCTCGGTGCGGACGGCGGGCTGACCGGGGTCGCGCTGCGGCTCGTCACCCAGCCGCTCTGGTTCATCGGGATCTACCTCGCGATGGTCGCCTTCACCCCGCCCCTCCTGAAGCTGCACGAGCGTTGGGGCTGGGGCGCCTTCGGCGCGCTCGTGGGCGGAGCGGTCGCGGTGGACGTGCTGCGGTTCGGGTTCGACGTGCCGTTCGTGGAGTTCCTGAACTTCGCCTTCGTCTGGCTCGCGATCCACCAGCTCGGCTTCCTGCGGGCCGACGGCATGATCCGCCTCCCCTCCGTCCTCGCAGGCGCGGGGCTGCTCGCCGCCGCCGGGCTCGTCGCCCTCGGGCCGTACCCGCTGTCCATGGTCGGGATGCCCGGCGAGAAGGTCTCCAACATGGCCCCGCCGACGCTGGCCCTCCTCGCCCACGGCCTCTGGCTGGTCGGCGCGGTCGAGCTGCTCAAGGGCCCGGGCGCCCGGTTCGTCGCCCGCGCCGGGGTCTGGCACAAGGTCGTCGTCGCCAACGGGATCGCCATGACCGCCTTCCTGTGGCACCTGACCGCGATGCTCGGCGTGTACGGCGCCCTCCTCGCGCTCGACGTGACGCTGCCCGCGCCCGCGAGCGGCGCCTGGTGGGCGCAGGTCCCCCTCCGTGTCGCCGCGGCGGCCGTCCTCACGGCCCTGCTCGTCGCCGCCTTCCGCCGCTTCGAGCGGCCGCCCGCGCCGCCCGTCGCCGGGGCCGCACCGTCCGCCCCGTCCGCCCGGCCCGCGTCGGCTCCCGCGACGGGCGGCGGCCCGGTCGCCGCGCTCGGCATCACCCTGGCGCTCTTCGGCATCCTCGGCCTGTCGATGGTCGGCTTCGGCGGCCTCCTGGAAGGCCACGCGGCGACCCTGATCGCGGTACGGATCACCGCCCCGGTCGCGGTGGTCCTGGCCCTCGCGGGCTGGCTCCTCGTGGAACGCGTGGGCCGCGGACGGAAGTCCGGGACGGGGACGCCCTCGTTCTGAGACCGGGGCCTGCCCCTAGGCTGGTGCCTTTCGTGTGATGAATCGATGCGGCACTGCGGATCGGAGCGGGACGGGTGACGGGGGCGAACGGCGCGGATCTGGTCGGCGAGGTTCTGGGCGGGCGGTACCGCGTGACCGCGCTGATCGGGCGCGGTGGCATGGGCGTGGTCGCCCGGGCGGTGGACCAGGTGCTCAACCGCGAGGTCGCGGTCAAGGTCCTGCGGGCCTTCACCGACGCCTCCGCCGCCGAACTGGCCGATCTTCGGGTCCGGATGGAACGGGAGGCGCAGGCCGCCGCCCGGATCCGGCACAGCGGTGTGGTCACCGTGCACGACGTGATCCAGGAGCGGGGGCTGCCCGTCATCGTCATGGAGCTGGTCGACGGGCCCTCCCTCGACGACGTCCTCACCGAGCGCGGCCCGCTCGACCCGCGCGAGGTCGCCGCGATCGGCGCCAAGCTGATGGACGCCCTCGACGCGGCGCACCGGGCGGGGATCCTGCACCGGGACGTGAAGCCGGGGAACGTGCTCCTGGAGCGCGGCGGCAGGGTCGTGCTCACCGACTTCGGCATCGCCACCATGGAGACCTCCGGCGACGAGGCCTTGGCCAAGCTGACCCAGAGCGGTCAGATCGTCGGCTCCCTCGACTATCTGCCGCCGGAGCGCGCGCAGGGCCAGGAGCCGGGGACCGCCTCGGACATCTGGGCGCTCGGCATGACCCTTTACGCGGCCGTGGAGGGCGCCTCCGCGTTCCGCCGCACCTCGGTCTGGTCCACGCTTGCGGCGATCGTCGGCGAGCCGCTGCCGGAGCCCCTGGGCGCCGGACCGCTCGCTCCCGTGCTGCGGGCGCTGATGGCCAAGGACCCGCTGCAGCGGCCCGACGCCGCCCGGGCGCGCGCGATGCTGGAGGCGGTCGCCGCGGGCGGAACGACGAACCTCGCCCCCGCCCCCGCACCCGTACCGACTCCGGCCCCCGCCCCCGCACCCGTACAGGCCCCGCCCGGTGCCTTCGGCCCCGCCCCCGAGCCGTTCGGGCAGCCGCTCCCGCAGCCGTTCCCGCACCCGGCCCCGCAGCAGTTCCCGCACCCCTCCCCGCAGCAGCCCCCCGTACCCGGCGCCCCGCAGTCCGCCGTGCCCTTGAGCCGCTCCGAGAGTCGCACCGAGATCGTCCGTGCCCGGCGCCGTCGTACCCGTACCGTCGTCGCGGCGGCGGTCGCCACCGTCCTCGTGGGCGGCGGCGTCGCGTACGCGCTGATGAACACGGGTGACGAGCCGGTCGGCGGCGGCGCGCACGCGGCGCCTCCCGGGGCGAGCTCCTCGGCCGAAGGCGACGCGTCCGGTACCGGCGGCGGCGCGGGCGACGTCGAACCGACCGCCCCCGGCGACCTGACGTCCATGGACCCGGGCGCGACCGGGTCCGCCACCCCCACGAAGCCGGGCCCCACGAAGGCGACGCCCGGCGGCAAGCCGTCCGCGAGCCCGTCCGCGAAGCCGTCCACGTCCGCGAAGCCCACGCCCACCGCCACGGGGAAGGAGCCCACCCCCACCTCGACGGCGTGCACCGGCTGGGCCCACGCCAACCGCAGCGACGGGTACGGGTACCTGTCGCAGAACTCCCACCTCTACACCGGGCCGTACTCGGAGTGCGGCTGGGTGACCGCGGTCAAGGACGGCGTGAAGATCTACTACCACTGCTACGTCACCAACGCCCACGGCAACAAGTGGATCTACGCCCGTATCCAGGGCACGGAGACCGAGGGCTGGGTGTTCGCCGACAAGACCACCGGGGGGAGCGGCACCCTCAACCGCTGCTAGGGCCTGTCCGCCCCTGATCCGCCGGACAGGCCCTGGGCCCTCCTGGGGTGGGAGGACACCGGACGCCGTCCCCTCGGCCCGGCGTCTACCCTTGGACCTCGATCCATTCCCCGCTTCAGGAGTCAAACGTGGCCGTCAACCTGGTCAATGTCGAGGCTGTCAGCAAGGTGTACGGCACACGTGCCCTGCTCGACGGTGTCTCCCTCGGCGTCTCCGAGGGGGACCGGATCGGGGTCGTGGGCCGCAACGGCGACGGCAAGACCACCCTCATCCGGATGCTCGCCAAGCTGGAGGAGGCCGACACCGGCCGCGTCACGCACAGCGGCGGGCTGCGGCTCGGCGTGCTCACCCAGCACGACTCGCTCGACCCGACCGCGACCATCCGGCACGAGGTCATCGGCGTCATGGCCGACCACGAGTGGGCCGGCAGCGCCAAGATCCGCGACGTGCTCACCGGGCTCTTCGGAGGGCTCGACCTGCCCGGCTTCGAGAAGGGCCTCGACACGGTCATCGGCCCGCTCTCCGGTGGCGAGCGCCGCCGTATCGCGCTCGCCAAGCTCCTCATCGACGACCAGGACCTGATCGTCCTCGACGAGCCCACCAACCACCTCGACGTCGAGGGCATCTCCTGGCTCGCCAAGCACCTCCAGGAGCGCCGTTCCGCGCTCGTCTGCGTCACCCACGACCGCTGGTTCCTCGACCAGGTCTGCACCCGCATGTGGGACGTGCAGCGCGGTGACGTCCACGAGTACGAGGGCGGCTACTCCGACTACGTCTTCGCCCGCGCCGAGCGCGAGCGCATCGCGGCGACCGAGGAGACCAAGCGGCAGAACCTGATGCGCAAGGAGCTGGCCTGGCTGCGGCGCGGCGCCCCCGCCCGTACCTCCAAGCCCCGCTACCGCATCGAGGCCGCCAACGAGCTGATCGCCGACGTGCCGCCGCCGCGCGACACCTCCGAGCTGATGAAGTTCGCCAACGCCCGGCTCGGCAAGACGGTCTTCGACCTGGAGGACGTGACCGTCACCGCCGGCCCCAAGACGCTGCTCAAGCACCTCACCTGGCAGCTCGGCCCCGGCGACCGCATCGGCCTGGTCGGCGTCAACGGCGCGGGCAAGACCTCCCTCCTGCGGGCGCTCGCGGATGCGGCCGTCAGCCAGGGCGAGGAGCAGCCCGCCGCCGGGAAGATCGTCGTCGGCAAGACCGTACGGCTCGCCTACCTCTCCCAGGACGTCACCGAACTCCCCGCCACGCTGCGGGTCCTGGAGGCCGTCCAGCAGATCCGCGACCGGGTCGACCTCGGCAAGGGCCGGGAGATGACCGCCGGCCAGCTGTGCGAGCAGTTCGGCTTCTCGAAGGAGAAGCAGTGGACGCCGGTCGGCGACCTCTCCGGCGGCGAGCGCCGCCGTCTGCAGCTGCTTCGCCTCCTGATGGACGAGCCGAACGTCCTCTTCCTCGACGAGCCCACCAACGACCTGGACATCGAGACCCTGACCCAGCTGGAGGACCTCCTCGACGGCTGGCCGGGCTCCATGGTCGTCATCTCCCACGACCGGTTCTTCATCGAGCGCACCACCGACCGCACGCTCGCGCTGCTCGGCGACCAGACCCTGCGGATGCTGCCGCGCGGCATCGACGAGTACCTGGAGCGGCGCCGGAAGATGATCGAGGCGTCGGTCCCGGCCGCCCCTGCCGCCGCGACCGCCCAGGCGAAGCCGGGCCTCTCGGCCGCCGACGCGCGCGCCGCGAAGAAGGAGCTGCAGAAGGTCGAGCGGCAGCTGGACAAGGTCTCCGAGAAGGAGGCCAGGCTGCACGCCCAGATCGCCGACAACGCGACGGATTTCGAGAAGGTCGCGAAGCTCGACGCGGAGCTCCGGGAACTCTCCGGGGAGCGCGAGGAGTTGGAGATGCGCTGGCTTGAACTGGCGGAGGACGCGTGAGGATGCGTAGAGAAGCCGTGCGAATCGCATAACGAGGGCATTACGGGCCGGTCCTCCCTTGGGAACAAGGGGTGGACCGGTCGCTTTTGCGCCATCGGGTGAGTGGTAGAAAGAAAACCCGCTCACACCAAGGGGGAACGCGCTGATGACCCAGCCGCCCAGCAACCAGCCGCCGGGCTTCGGCGCACCGAACCCGGATCCGGCTCAGAACCCGCCGCAGAACGCGCCTCAGGGCCCGCCGCCGATGCCGCCGCAGGCTCCGCCGATGCCGCCCCAGGCACCGCCGGCCCCGCCGCAGGCTCCCCAGGCAGCCCCGCAGACGCCGCCGCCCGCCGCGTCCGGTCCGTACGACCAGGCCCCGCAGCCCGGTTACGGCTACCCGCAGCAGCAGCAGCCGGGGCAGCAGCCGGGGCCGTACGGCCAGCCGACGCAGCCCGGTTACGGGTACCCGCAGCAGCCGGGCCCGTACGGCCAGCAGCCCAACCCGTACGGCGGCTACCCCACCCAGCCCCCGGCGCCCGCGCCCGGCGGCAACAACCCCTTCAAGGGCAAGCCGGGTGTCATCATCGGCGCGGCCGTGGCCGCCGCGCTCGTCATCGGCGCCGGAACCTGGTTCGCGCTCAGCGGCGACGACAAGGACACGCCGATCGCCAAGCCGACGGCGACCAGCGGCGCTCCGAAGCCGACCGAGTCCGTCGACCAGGGCGACGGCTCCGGGGACGGTGACGGCCGCAACGCCGAGGACGACCTCAACGCCGGTCGCCAGAACGGCGAGGCGAAGATCGACTGGCTGCTCAAGAACAACGTCGACCTGCCCCGCAACGGCGCCGACGTGTTCGGCCCGTGGGTCTCGGGCGATGTCGTCGCCAAGGCGATGTACAAGGGCATCAGCGGCTTCGGCCTCTCCGACGGCGCCCCCAAGTGGAACCTGGACCTGCCCTTCGAGGTCTGCGCCGCCGCCCCCGAGCCGGCCGCCGACGGCACCACCGTCATCGCCATCAACGACAAGGCGGGCGACCGCGCGGACTGCAAGGTCCTTCAGCAGGTCAACCTGAAGACGGGCAAGGCGGGCTGGAAGAAGACGCTCGACAAGGGCACCGGCTTCAGCTCGTTCTCCGACGTCACCCTCGCCATCAGCGGCACCACGGTGACCGCGGCCGGCATGAACCACTCCTGGGGCTTCGCGCTCGCCGACGGCAAGCAGCTCTTCGGCAAGCCCGCCGAGGGCAGCTGCCAGCCGTACGCCTTCGCGGGCGGCGCCAAGCTGATCGCCGCCGCGGCCTGCCGCACCGGCGACGTCAACAAGCCGCAGGAGCAGATCAGCGAGGTCGACCCGGCGACGGGCAAGCCGAAGTGGACCTTCAAGCTCCAGCCCACCTGGGAGGTCGACAAGATCTACTCGGTGGACCCGCTGGTCGTCTCCGCGCAGCAGCGCGACGAGAAGAAGTGGACGGTCTTCGCCGTCACCGCCGACGGCAAGCTCCGCTCGCAGATCGAGGGCGGCAAGGACAAGTACGCCCCGGACTGCGGCGGCGGCGCGTTCGTCGTCTTCGGCCGTAACCTCCAGGGCTGCAACGGTGTGACCGCCGACGCCAACACCTTCTACATGGCGACGGACTCGGAGTACCGCCAGGCCAACGCGGTCGTCGCGTTCGACCTGAACACCGGCAAGCAGAAGTGGCGCGCCGCCGCCCCCGCCGAGCGCACGATCACCCCGCTGCGCATGGAGGGTTCGGAGGTCGTGGTCTACATGAAGGCGCTGTACGACAAGGGCGGCGCCGTCGCGACCATCGCCCCGACCGGCGGCTCGCCGAAGATCCTGCAGCAGCACCCGCTGTCGACGGCCGAGATCGAGGACGACTACTACAGCCCGGCCTACCTCTACTCCGGCGGCCACTTCGTCGTGGCGGCGGGGCGCGTCAGCGCCCAGAACGACGCGGAGGAGAAGGAGACCAAGACGATGATGTCCTTCAGCAAGTGACGCCGGTCCGTCACCGATGACCCCACCGCAGCAGCCGGGCAAGCGCCCCACGACCGCCGTGCTCACGGCGGTCGTGGCGGCGCTTCTCGCCGTCGCCGACCGCGACGCCCGAATGACTTCCGAGGTACCCACACCATGACCCAGCCGCCTCCGCCCCCGCCCAGCCAGCCCCCGGGCCCGCCGCCCGGCGGTTTCGGTGCGCCGCAGGACCCGCCGCCCGGTGGTTTCGGCGCGCCCACGCCGCCGCCGAACCAGCCCCCGTACGGCTACCCCCAGCAGCCGCCCGCCCAGCCGCCGACGCAGCCCCAGGGGCAGCCGCCGGCCCAGCCGCCGGCCCAGCCCCCGTACGGCTACCCGCAGCAGCCGCCGACGCAGCCGCAGGGCCAGCCGCAGTACGGCTACCCGCAGCAGCCCGGTCAGCAGCAGCCGTACGGGTACCCGACGCAGCCGCAGCAGCCCTACGGCTACCCGCAGCAGCCGGCGACCGCGGTCGTGGCCCCCGGCGGCGGCAAGAAGCTGTCCGCGCAGATGCAGATCGTCATCGCCGCCGTGGTCGCCGTCGTCCTCATCGTCGGCGGCGGGGTCTGGTACGCCACCTCCGGTGGCGGCGAGGAGAACAACACCGCGGGCGGCACCACGACCGGCGCGACCGGCGGCGGCGACAGCAAGAGCGGGGGCAACGGACTCGGCGGCAACGGCAAGGAGAAGGTGCCCGCCGACACCAAGTCCTCGCTGAAGTTCCAGCTGCCGCAGCCCAAGGTCGACGACACCACGGACGTCAGTGGCTCCTGGATCACCGACAAGGCGTACGTGAAGACGGCCGTCAACTCGATCGTCGGCCACGACCTCGACAAGGGCTCCCCGATCTGGACCCTGGCCCTGCCCGGGCAGGTCTGCGGCACCTCGCGCCACGTCACCGCCGACAACAAGACCGCGATCCTCTTCGAGGCGACCAAGCGCGTCGGGCCGAAGTTCTATCAGCCGTGCACCGAGGTCGGCGTCGTCGACCTGGCCGCCGGCAAGCTGGTGTGGTCCACCTCCGTCACCGGCGGCAACGCGGGCGACGACAAGGCCAGGTTCAGCGAAGTCACCCTCAGCGGTACGACCGTCGCGGCCGGCGGCACCGACGGCGGCGCCGCCTTCGACCTGGCCAACGGCAACCCGCGCTGGAAGCCCAAGGCCAACGCCGAGAGCTGCTACGACATGGGCTACGGCGGCGGCGAGGGCCTCGTCGCGGCGCGCAAGTGCGGCTCGTACAACGCCCAGTACGTCGTCATCCAGAACCTGAACCCGGCGAACGGCGCGGTGATCTCCCAGTACAAGATGCCCACCGGCGTCGAGTACGCGGCGATCGTCTCCACCAAGCCGCTCGTGGTCGCGGCCGACGTCGGCGACACCGCGGGCGACGGCAGCGGCATCTCGGACTTCTTCTCGATCGACGAGAAGACCGGCAAGCTGAAGGTCAAGATCGCGGCGGACGCGGACCGGTTCGCGGCCAAGTGCCGTTCCACCGAGGTCGAGGCCTGCAACAAGGTCGTCGTCGGCAACGGCCGGCTCTACCTGCCGACCGAGGAGCGCGAGGGCAGCACCGGGGAGTACGGCGACGAGACCAACGAGATCCTCGCGTTCGACCTCACCACCGGCAAGCAGGTGATCGAGAAGGCGGACGCGGGCGACAAGTGGACGCTGATCCCGCTGCGCATGGACGGCGGCAACCTCCTCGCGTACAAGAGCCCGCCGTACGACAAGGGCGGGCAGATCGTCTCCATCGACGGCGGCACGATGAAGCCGACCGTGCTCATGGAGAACCCGTCGGACAAGACGGTGCGTGACGCGGAGGGCAGCTTCTCGGAGGACTACGCCGAGATCCTCTACGCCAACGGCCGGATGTTCATCTCGGACGTCATGGTCAGCAAGCCGAGCGGGACGACCACCAGGGAGTACCTGGCGCTCGGGTTCGCCACCACCGGCTGACCCCCGGCTCGTAACCGCACAGCCCGGCGCGTCGATTCACTCGGCGCGCCGGGCTGTTTGCGTGGGGTCCCGACGGGCGAAGTATTCGAAGTCCGGGGGGACGAACGTGTAGTTTGCCGGGTCATCGGAGTGGCTGGGGTCGGGGGACGGCCTCAGGGGGGAACTAAGGGGTTGCTCGATGGGCGTGCGGCTCATGGTGGTCGACGACCACAGACTGCTCGCCGAGGCGCTCGCCTCGGCACTGAAACTGCGTGGGCACCGTGTGCTCGCGGCGGCCGCCCCTGTGGCGGGCGCGGCGGACCTCGTGGTGAGCCGGGCGCCCGAGGTGTGCCTGCTCGGCACGGCCGCCCCGGCCGAGCCGGGGGCCTTCGACCCGATCGTACGGATCAAGCGCGAGCGGCCGCAGGTGGCCGTGGTCGTGCTCGGCCCGGTGCCGTCGCCGCGCGGAATCGCGGCGGCCTTCGCGGCCGGCGCGTCGGGATACGTACGGCACGACGAGCGCATCGAGGGCGTGGAGCGGGCGCTGATCAAGGCGCGGGCGGGGGAGTCGGCGGTGGCGCCGCAGCTCCTCCAGGGGGCCTTCGCGGAGCTGCTCAACCCGTCGGCGCAGCCCGACGACGAAGGGCAGCGGCTGCTGCGGATGTTGACGCCGCGTGAGGTGGAGGTCCTCGTTCGGGTGGCGGAGGGCGAGGACACGCGGCTGATCGCGGCGGGCATGCGGATCGCGCCGAGCACGGCGCGGACGCATGTGCAGCGGGTGCTGATGAAGCTGGGGGTGGGGTCGCGGCTCGAGGCGGCGGCCTTGGCAGCGCGGACCGGGCTGCTGGATCGGGCGCATGTACCGGGGGCCCGGAGCGAGTTCCCTTAGGGGCCTGACTTTCCGGTCGGGCCCTGAGGGCCTGTCCGACCCTGATCCGCCGGACAGGCCCTCAGGGGCTGTGCCCTGCCCTGAAGAGTCACTCACGACAGTGGTCGCTCGGCGTTGACTGTCGATGTTTGATTGTGGTTCCTTGTGCGTGGTTCTGTTTGGTTCCCCGTTGAGGACACCGCCCGTGAAGAAGACCGTCACCACCCTCGCCGACGGCCGCGAGCTCATCTACTACGACGCGCGGGACGACGCCGTCCGCGACGCCGTCGACACCCGGCCGCTCGACCCCGTCTCCTCCGCCTCCGAGATCCGCTACGACGCCCTCCTCGGCGACTCCGTCGCCGTCGCCTCGCACCGGCAGGGCCGGACCTACCACCCGCCGGCCGACGCCTGCCCGCTCTGCCCCTCCCGCGACGGGCGGCCCAGTGAGATCCCCGCCCCCGACTACGAGGTCGCCGTCTTCGAGAACCGCTTCCCCTCCCTCTCCGGGGAGGCCGGCCGGTGCGAGGTCGTCTGCTTCACCTCCGACCACGACGCCTCCTTCGCCGACCTCACCCCCGAACGGGCCGCGCTCGTCCTCGACGCCTGGACCGACCGGACCGCCGAACTCTCCGCCCGCCCCGGCGTGGAGCAGGTCTACTGCTTCGAGAACCGAGGCGCCGAGATCGGCGTCACCCTCGGCCACCCCCACGGCCAGATCTACGCCTTCCCGTACGTGACCCCCCGTACGGCCCTGATGCGGCAGCGGGCCGCCGAACACCGGGCCCGTACGGGACGCAACCTCTTCGACGACGTCGTCGCCCGCGAACGCGCCGACGGGGCCCGCGTGGTCCTGGAGAACGAGCACTGGATCGCCTTCGTCCCGTACGCCGCGCACTGGCCCTACGAGGTGCACCTGCACCCCACCCGCCGGG
Organism: Streptomyces sp. NPDC048370; assembly: GCF_043200825.1. Lineage (NCBI taxonomy): Bacteria > Bacillati > Actinomycetota > Actinomycetes > Kitasatosporales > Streptomycetaceae > Streptomyces > Streptomyces sp. NPDC048370. The sequence continues at coordinate 129,222 of NZ_JBICYI010000010.1, forward strand.
TGCCCGACCTGCCGGCGCTCGACGAGGCGGCCCGCACAGCCTTCCCACAGACGTATCTGGAACTCTTGAGGCGCTTCGACCGGATCTTCGGACCCGGCGAGCCGCCCACGCCGTACATCGCCGCCTGGCACCAGGCGCCGGTCGACGGCGCCGACCGGGTGGAGTTCGGGCTGCACCTGGAGCTTTTCACCGTCCGGCGGGCACCCGGCAGACTGAAGTACCTCGCGGGCACCGAGTCAGGCATGGGCGCGTTCATGAACGACGTACCGCCGGAGGCGGCGGCCGAACGACTCCGAGAGGTGGCAACGACATGAGGACCGCGACATCCAGGTACCTGGTGACCGGCGGCGCGGGTTACGTGGGGAGCACGGTCGCCCGGCACCTGGTCGAGGCGGGCCACGAGGTCACCGTCCTCGACGACCTCTCCACCGGATTCGCCGAAGGCGTCCCGGCCGGGGCCGAGTTCGTCGAGGGCCGCATCCAGGACGCCGCGAAGTGGCTCGACGGCTCCTACGACGGCGTCCTGCACTTCGCGGCCTTCTCCCAGGTCGGCGAGTCGGTCGCCAAGCCCGAGAAGTACTGGGAGAACAACGTCGGCGGCACGATGGCGCTGCTGGCCGCGATGCGCGAGGCGGGCGTCCGCAAACTCGTCTTCTCCTCCACGGCCGCCACCTACGGCGAACCGGAGTCCGTCCCCATCACCGAGGCCGCGCCCACCGCGCCGACGAGCCCCTACGGGGCGTCGAAGCTGGCCGTCGACCACATGATCGGCGGCGAGTGCACCGCCCACGGCCTCGCCGCGGTCTCGCTGCGCTACTTCAACGTGGCGGGCGCGTACGGCGGTTGCGGCGAGCGCCACGACCCCGAGTCGCACCTCGTCCCGCTCGTCCTCGACGTCGCCCTGGGCCGCCGCGAGGCGATCAACGTGTACGGCGACGACTACCCGACCCCCGACGGCACCTGTGTCCGCGACTACATCCACGTCGCCGACCTCGCCGAGGCCCACCTGCTCGCCCTGGACGCCATGACCGCGGGCGAGCACCTGATCTGCAACCTCGGCAACGGCAACGGCTTCTCCGTGCGCGAGGTCGTCGAGACCGTGCGCAAGGTGACAGGCCACCCGGTCCCCGAGGTCATGGCCGCGCGCCGCCCGGGCGACCCGGCGGTGCTCGTCGCCTCGGCGGAGGCCGCGCGGGAGCGGCTCGGCTGGATTCCGTCCCGCCCGGACCTGGCGGACATCGTGCGGGACGCCTGGGCGTTCGCGAGAGAGAGGGAGCTGGGGCGCGGATGAGCGTGGCGGGGGAGTTCGAGGAGCTGTACGGGGCGGCGCCGGAGGGCGTCTGGGCCGCCCCGGGCCGGGTCAACCTGATCGGCGAGTACACCGACTTCAACGACGGCTTCGTGATGCCGCTGGCCCTGCCGCACACGGCCGTCGCCGCCGTCTCGCGGCGCGACGACGGGGAGCTGCGGCTCCACTCGGCCGACGTCGAGGGCGGTGTCGTCCGGCTCGACGTGGCCGCGCTCGAACCGCTCGCGGGCGGCGGCGGGAGCTGGGCCGCGTACCCCGCCGGTGTCGTCTGGGCCCTGCGCGAGGCAGGGCACGCGATCACCGGGGCGGACGTCCACCTCGCCTCCACCGTGCCGACCGGTGCTGGCCTGTCGTCCTCCGCCGCCCTTGAGGTCGTCACCGCGCTCGCGCTGAACGACCTCTTCGGCCTCGGGCTCTCCCGTCCCGAACTCGCCGTCCTGGCCCAGCGCGCGGAGAACGCCTTCGTCGGCGTCCCGTGCGGGGTGATGGACCAGATGGCGTCCGCGTGCGCGATCGAGGGCCACGCGCTCTTCCTGGACACCCGTGACCTGTCGTACCGGCAGGTTCCCTTCGACCTGGCGGCGCGGGGGCTGCGGCTCCTCGTCGTGGACACCCGGGTGAAGCACGCGCTCGGGGACGGCGCGTACGCGGAGCGGCGCGCCGGGTGTGAAGCGGGTGCGCGGGCGCTCGGTGTGCGCACGCTGCGCGAAGTCCCGTACGCGCAACTGTCCGATGTTCTCGTGCGTTTGAGCGAGGAATCGGTTCGTCGCTATGTCCGGCACGTCGTCTCGGACAACCACCGGGTCGAGCGGACGATCGCCCTCCTCGACGCGGGGGACGCGGCCGCCGTCGGTCCGGTCCTCACCGAGGGCCATGCCTCGCTCCGGGACGATCTGCGGGTCTCCTGCCCCGAGTTGGACCTCGTGGTCGAAGCGGCGAACGCGGCGGGCGCGCTGGGGGCGCGGATGACGGGCGGCGGCTTCGGCGGCTCTGCGATCGTCCTGGTGGCCGCGGAACGGGCGGCGTCGGTGGCCGCGGCGGTCGAGAAGGCCTTCGCCGGGGCCGGGTTCGCCGGGCCGAAGATCTTCCCCGCGGTGCCGTCGGCGGGCGCCCGCAGGGAGTGAGACCACGTTCGGGCGCACGGGCGGGCGGACCCGTCGGTGCACTGTCGGGCGGACCCCGTCGGTGCACCTTCGGGCGGACCTGAAGGCGCACAGGCGGGCGCGCCTTCTTCGGAGTTGTCGACTTCTGTCGCTGCCATGTGCGGGTGACACGGCAGTACACGGCAGTACCGCCCGACTTCGGCCACTTCTCCCAATCACCTTCCTCCGCGACCCCCCACCCGTACTCTGAGCACAGCGCCGGTGGGGGCCGGCGCGCATCAGGGGGCGACACCAGTCGGGTACGGCGCCCGGGACGGGGTAGCAGTCACTGCACGGCGGCGGCCGTGCGATCGGCGGACCCCTGTCCCCGGCGCCGTACCCGTGCCGGTTCTGCTTCTCGACACTTGGGGGTGTCCGTGGCTCGTATCCGGGTCCTGGTGGTGGACGATCACCGCATCTTCGCCGAATCGCTGGCCGCCGCCCTCGCGGCGGAGCCCGATGTCGACGTGTCCGCCGCGGGCAGCGGCCCGGCAGCCCTGCGCTGTCTGGACCGCTCGGTCGCGGAGTCGCGCCGGTACGACGTGATGCTGGTCGACGCCGACCTGGGCACGGTCCCGGGGCCGGGCGCAGGCGCCGTCGGCCAGCTCGCCGTCGCCAAGGCCGTACCGGACCACCCGGAGGGGTTCGTCGACGGCATCTCCCTGGTCGCCGGGGTCCGTTCGGCCCAGCCCGCCGTCCGTACGGTGGTCCTCGCCGAGAAGGACGACCCGCACAGGGCGGCGCTCGCGCTGCAGGCCGGGGCGTCCGGCTGGGTGGCCAAGGACTGCTCGCTGCAGCGGCTCCTGGCGGTGATCCGGGGGGTCCTGCGCGACGAGACGCATCTGCCCCCGGCCCTGCTCACGGGCGTCCTGCGGGAGCTGACGGCGGCCCGCAAACACCGCACCGAGAGCGAGCAGCTCGTCGAGTCGCTGACCCCGCGCGAGCGCGAGGTGCTGCGCTGCATGGTGGCGGGTCTTGGCCGCAAGGCGGTCGCCGAGCGGCTGTTCCTCTCCCCGCACACCGTCCGTACGCACATGCAGAACGTGCTCGGGAAGCTGGGCGTGCACTCCACCCTCGCCGCCGTCGCACTGGCGCGCCGAGCCGGCGTCGGACCCGCGGAGCCGGCCGGACAGCCTCTAGCCGGGGATGTTGTCGAACGGGGCGGTCAGCTGGCGTAGCAGCGCGGCCAGTTCGCCGCGGTCGGCGCGGGAGAGCTGGGCGAGGATGGCCCGCTCCTGCGCGAGCAGCCCCGCGAGCGCCTGGTCGGCGCGGTCGCGGCCCTCGGGGGTCAGCCGGACCAGGACACCGCGCCGGTCGCTGGGGTCGGGCAGCCGCTCGACCAGGCCCTTCTTCGTGAGCCTGTCGATGCGGTTGGTCATGGTGCCCGAGGTGACCAGCGTCTGGGTGAGGAGCTGGCCGGGGGAGAGCTGGTACGGGGCTCCGGCGCGCCGAAGCGAGGTGAGGACGTCGAACTCCCAGGGCTCCAGCTGGTGCTCGGAGAAGGCGAGCCGACGGGCGCGGTCGAGGTGGCGGGCGAGCCGTGAGACGCGGCTCAGCACCTCGAGCGGTTCCACGTCGAGGTCCGGGCGCTCGCGGCGCCATGCAGCGACCAACCGGTCGACCTCGTCCTCCATGACGATCAGTGTAGAGGGTCTGTTGACATAAAGTCTCTTGACGTCAAGATATATTCGGCTGGACTATGGGGAAGGACCGGGCCGGGACCTAGTTCCGCTTCGGCAGCTCGTTCCAGCAAGGGGGCTCGAACATGTATTCCGCACCATCCTCAGCGTCCACCGCACCAACGTGGGATCCCCAGCAGTACCTGCGGCATTCCGGCCACCGCACACGTCCGTTTCTCGACCTGCTCTCCCGAATACCGCGACTTCCCTCCGTCGGCACCCCGGCCCGGATCGCCGACCTCGGCTGCGGGCCCGGCAATGTGACCGTCCTGCTCGCCGACCGCTGGCCCGACGCCCACATCACCGGCTTCGACCTCTCCCCGGACATGCTGGAACGGGCGGAGAAGGACTGGGCCGGCACCACGGCCGCCGGCGGCTGGCTCGACTTCCGCCCCGCCGACGCCGCGCACTGGACGCCCGAAGAGCCCTACGACCTGATCGTCTCCAACGCCGCGCTCCAATGGGTCCCCAACCACCCGGAGTCCTTCGCTCCGTGGGTCGACGCCCTCAAACCCGGCGGAACGTTCGCCTTCCAGGTCCCCGGCAACTTCACCGCGCCCAGCCACGCGCTGCTCGGCGAACTCTGCGACATGCCCCAGTGGCGCGAACGGCTCGACGGCGAGGGCCGCCGCTTCGTCCACATCCTCGAACCCGCCGACTACCTCCTGCGCCTCACCGATCTCGGCTGCGCCACCGAGGTCTGGGAGACCACCTACTCCCAGCTCCTCACGGGCGAGGACCCGGTCCTCGACTGGGTCAAGGGCACGGCCCTGCGCCCCGTCCTGACCGCCTTGGAGGGCGACAAGGAGGCGACGGACGCCTTCCTCACCCAGTACCGCGACCTCCTGCGCGCGGCCTACCCGCCGGGGCCGCGCGGCACGGTCTTCCCCTTCCGGCGCATCTTCGCGCTGGCGACGAAGCCGGCGTGACGGCGGGAGCGTTACAGACACGAAGACGCCCCGCACCGGAGGACCGGTGCGGGGCGTCTTCGCTTGCACGACCTTGGAGTACAGACCGTTTAGTACACGCCGTTTAGTACACGCCGTTGTAGATCTGCCAGCCGCTGCCGATCTTGACCCGGGGGCCGAAGGCGGTGGCGCTGATCGGCGAGTAGCGGTACAGGTCGCCCCCCGCGGTCACGCCCAGCAGCTCGGCCTTGCCGTCGCCGGTGAGGTCACCGGGGGCCACCAGCTTGGTGTACGTGTTCCAGCCGGAGCCGATCTTCAGCTTCGCCATGAACGGCGTCGTGGCGGAGCCGGTACCCCGGTAGAGGAACAGGCCGCCGGCGCTGTCACGGGTCACGATGTCCGCCCGGCCGTCGCCCGAGTAGTCACCCGCGCCCACGATCTGGTTGAACGCGCCCCAGCCCGCACCGATCTTGGTCTTGGTGCCCAGCGGGTGGTCGGCGCCGGTTCCCCGGTACAGGAACAGGTTGCCGGACTTGTCACGGGCCAGCAGGTCGCTCTTGCCGTCACCGGTCAGGTCGCCGGGGCCGACGAGCAGGTTGTACACGCCCCAGCCGGAACCGAAGTCGTGGCCGCTGAAGTTGTTGTACAGGTGGTTGTTCGACAGCTCGAGGAGCGTGGCGAAGCCGGAGTCGTTGAGGGAGGAGGCGTAGGTGAGGCTCACGCCGCCCCAGCCACCGGTGTCGCCGACCTGCTCGCGCGGGCCCAGGAGGCCGTTGTTCTGCGCGCTGTACCAGTAGAGCGAGCCCACCTTGTCCCGGCCGAGGACGGCCCTCTTGCCGAAGGCCGGGATCGTGCCGGAGCCGCCGAACTGGTCGACGCTCAGGAACGCGCCCTTGTCGGCGATCAGCACACGGGCGCCCATGCGGCCGTTGCCGAGGCCGGAGTACGCCCACAGCGCGCCGGCCTGGTCACGGGCGAACAGCTCGGCCGCGCCGTCGCCGTTCAGGTCGTCCATCGCGATCAGCTGGTTGTAGATGTTCCAGCCCTGACCGACCTCGATCCGGCCCTTGAAGGGCGCGGTCGTGGAGCCGGAGGAGCCGTAGAACCAGACCCTGCCGTCGTAGGAGCGGCCGAGGACGTCGCCCTTGCCGTCACCGTCGTTGTCGCCGACGCCCACGACCTGGTCGTAGATGTTCCAGCCGCTGCCGACCTTCGACCGCCCGCCGAACGGCGCGGACGGGTTGCCGGTGGCGAGGTAGAGGTACAGCTCGCCGTTGTGCTGGCGGCCGATCACGTCCGCGCGCCCGTCGCCGTTCACGTCACCGGGCGAGAAGACCTTGTTGTAGATGGTCCAGCCACCGCCCTGCCAGCGGTACGTGCCCCAGGTCGGGGTGGCGTCCGCGTACAGGCGCAGCGTGCCGTGCGGAGACAGGACGAGGACCTCGGGCTTGCCGTTGCCGTCCTGGTCGCCGATCGGGACGAAGTCGATCGCGGGCGAGGCGTCGCCGTTGTCACCGAAGAACTCGCCGGACTCCGCCGAGGACGGCGTCGTGTGGTTGGTGCCGTCCCAGGCGCGGTAGATCAGGTCGTTCTTGCCGTCGCCGTCCACGTCGAAGCGGACCGGCGAGACGCCCGCCGTGGTCGCCGTGCGGCCGGCGCGGTTCGCCCCGGCGCCGAGCTTCGACAGGTCGGGCTTGGCCGGCTGGGTGAAGGTGGGGCGGGGCTGCTTCACGGCGGGGCCGGGGCCCTCGTCCGCGGAAGCGGGAGTCGCCAGCAGCATGCCGGCGGAGAGGGCAAGCGCGGTGCACGTCGCGACGCGACGCGCGCGCTTGGAGAAAGCGGTACGCAAGAGATCCCCCCCAGGGATCTAGAAAAATCGACGGACCGGGAACGGGGGTCCGCGACGCCTCCGTACGGCGACAGCGCGTACGCAGGGCGAACACCCCCCCGGGTGTGCTCGGGAGCATACCTCTGATCGATGACACGAACTCAACGGGGATTCATGTCGCCGAGGCAGGCCCCCAGGCCGCCGGGCGAGGCCCCCATACCTGCTGGGCGAGGCCCCCATACCTGCTGGGCGAGGCCCCCATACCTGCTGGGCGCAGCCCCCATACCTGCTGGGCGCAGCCCCCCACACCCCACCGGCACACCCCGGACCTGCCGGGACGGCGGCGGTACGGGAGACCATCGCCCGGCCCGGACCAGCCGACCCCGCCCGCCCCGTCAGTTCTTCCGGTGCCCTATCAACCGCGGCTTCTGCTCCAGGCCGTCCAGGCCGTGCCACGCCAGGTTCACCAGGTGCGCCGCGACCTCCGCCTTCTTCGGCTTGCGGACGTCCAGCCACCACTGGCCCGTCAGCGCCACGCTCCCCACCAGCGCCTGCGCGTACAACGGCGCCAGCTTCGGGTCGAAGCCCCGGGCCTTGAACTCCAGGCCCAGGATGTCCTCCACCTGCGTCGCGATGTCACTGATCAGCGACGCGAACGTGCCCGTCGACTGCGCCACCGGCGAGTCGCGGACCAGGATCCGGAATCCGTCCGTGTACCGCTCGATGTAGTCGAGCAGCGCGAACGCCGCCTGCTCCAGGAGCTCACGCGGATGGCCCGCCGTCAGCGCCCCCGTCACCATGTCGAGCAGCTGCCGCATCTCGCGGTCGACGACGACCGCGTACAGGCCCTCCTTGCCGCCGAAGTGCTCGTACACCACCGGCTTGGACACCCCGGCCTTCGCCGCGATCTCCTCCACCGACGTGCCCTCGAACCCCTTCTCGGCGAAGAGCGTCCGACCGATGTCCAGCAGCTGCTCACGGCGCTCCGCGCCCGTCATCCGCACCCGACGGCCACGCCGGGGCTTGTTCTCGCTGTTGCCGGTACCGCTGGTACTGCCGTCGATCGCCACGTTCTCCATCATGCCGCGTCGACGGGCTCGCCCCGGCGCCGGGCTTCGATCCGGGAGGCGTTCGGCCAGCGCACGTCGGACGCCCAGCCCAGCTGCTCGAACCAGCGGATCAGCCGCGCGCTGGAGTCGACCTGGCCGCGCAGCACCCCGTGCCGCGCCGACGTCGGGTCCGCGTGGTGCAGGTTGTGCCAGGACTCGCCGCAGGACAGCACGGCCAGCCACCACACGTTGCCCGAACGGTCACGGGACTTGAAGGGCCGCTTGCCGACCGCGTGACAGATCGAGTTGATCGACCACGTCACGTGGTGCAGCAGCGCGACCCGCACCAGCGAGCCCCAGAAGAACGCCGTGAACGCGCCCCACCAGGACATCGTCACGAGACCGCCCACCAGCGGCGGGATCGCGAGGGACAGCATCGTCCAGTAGATGAAGTCGCGGGAGATCCGGCGGATCGCCGGGTCCTTGATCAGATCCGGCGCGTACTTGGCCTGCGGCGTGCGCTCCTCGTCGAACATCCAGCCGATGTGCGCCCACCACAGGCCCTTCATCAGCGCCGGCACCGTCTCGCCGAACCGCCACGGCGAGTGCGGGTCGCCCTCCGCGTCGGAGAACTTGTGGTGCTTGCGGTGGTCCGCCACCCACCGCACCAGCGGCCCCTCCACCGCGAGCGACCCCATGATCGCCAGCGCGATCCGCAGCGGCCGCTTCGCCTTGAAGGAACCGTGCGTGAAGTACCGGTGGAAACCGATCGTGATGCCGTGGCAGCCGATGTAGTACATCGCCACCAGCAGGCCCAGGTCGAGCCAGCTCACGCCCCAGCCCCACGCCAGCGGCACCGCCGCGAGGATTGCCACGAAGGGCACCGTGATGAACAGCAGCAGCGCGATCTGCTCGATCGATCGCTTGCTGTCGCCGCCGAGCGTGGCGGAGGGCAGTTCGGAGAGGTCCTGGCCGGTGGGTTCGAGCACCTCGGGACTTGAGGTCATGGGTGTCCCCTGGGGGGTGAGGGTGAGGGTGAAGGAGCCGCGCCTACGGGACCGTAACCTACGGCGACGTAAGTATGGCAGCGCTTGGGCGCGCGGCAAGAGGGCACACGAGGGGCTAGATGGTGTCCAAGGGATGGACACCTATCCTGTGTGCGTCGGACAGCGCGGTCCGCAAGCCTCCAGTACCCCTCCAGATGTGCCCGAACACTGCAAGGAGCCGCACCTGTGAGCAGTGCCGACCAGACCCCCACCGCCAGCGCCGAGCTGCGTTCCGACATCCGCCGACTGGGCGATCTGCTCGGCGAGACGCTCGTCCGCCAGGAGGGCCACGAGCTCCTCGACCTCGTCGAGAAGGTCCGCCGACTCACCCGCGAGGACGGCGAGGCCGCAGCCGCGCTGCTGGGCGAGACCGATCTGGAGACCGCCACCAAGCTGGTGCGCGCCTTCTCCACCTACTTCCACCTGGCCAACGTCACCGAGCAGGTGCACCGCGGCCGCGAGATGCGCGAGAAGCGCGCCGCCGAGGGCGGCCTGCTCGCCCGCACCGCCGACATGCTCAAGGACGGCGACCCGGAGCACGTCCGCGAGACGGTACGGAACCTCAACGTACGGCCCGTCTTCACCGCGCACCCCACCGAGGCCGCCCGCCGCTCGGTCCTCAACAAGCTCCGCCGGATCGCCGCCCTCCTGGAGACCCCGGTCATCGAGGCCGACCGTCGCCGCCACGACCTGCGGCTCGCCGAGAACATCGACCTCATCTGGCAGACCGACGAGCTCCGGGTCGTCCGCCCCGAGCCCGCCGACGAGGCCCGCAACGCCATCTACTACCTCGACGAGCTGCACGCCGGCGCCGTCGGCGACGTCCTGGAGGACCTCGCCGCCGAACTCGAGCGCGTCGGCATCGAGCTGCCCGCCGGCACCCGCCCGCTGACCTTCGGCACCTGGATCGGCGGCGACCGCGACGGCAACCCCAACGTCACCCCCCAGGTCACCTGGGACGTGCTGATCCTCCAGCACGAGCACGGCATCACCGACGCCCTCGAACTCATCGACGAGCTGCGCGGCTTCCTCTCCAACTCCATCCGCTACGCCGGAGCCACCGAGGAACTCCTCACCTCCCTCCAGCGCGACCTGGAGGGCCTGCCGGAGATCAGCCCCCGCTACAAGCGGCTCAACGCCGAGGAGCCCTACCGGCTCAAGGCCACCTGCATCCGCCAGAAGCTCGTCAACACCCGTGAGCGCCTCGCCAAGGGCACCCCGCACCAGGACGGCCGCGACTACCTCGGCACCTCCGAACTGGTCCAGGACCTCGCCCTCATCCAGACCTCGCTGCGCGAGCACCGCGGCGCCCTGTTCGCCGACGGCCGGATGGACCGCACCATCCGCACCCTGACCGCGTTCGGCCTCCAGCTCGCCACCATGGACGTCCGCGAACACGCCGACGCCCACCACCACGCCCTCGGCCAGCTCTTCGACCGGCTCGGCGAGGAGTCCTGGCGGTACGCGGACATGCCCCGCGACTACCGGCAGAAGCTGCTCGCCAAGGAGCTCCGCTCCCGCCGCCCCCTCGGCCCCACGCCCGCCCCGCTGGACGCCGCGGGACAGAAGACCCTCGGCGTGTTCGGCACCGTCAAGGAGGCCTTCGAGCGCTTCGGCCCCGAGGTCATCGAGTCGTACATCATCTCGATGTGCCAGGGCGCCGACGACGTCTTCGCCGCCACCGTTCTCGCCCGCGAGGCCGGACTCCTCGACCTGCACGCCGGCTGGGCCAAGATCGGCATCGTGCCGCTCCTGGAGACCACCGACGAGCTCAAGGCCGCCGACGTCATCCTCAACGACATGCTGGCCGACCCCTCCTACCGCCGCCTCGTCTCGCTCCGCGGCGACGTCCAGGAGGTCATGCTCGGCTACTCCGACTCCTCCAAGTTCGGCGGCATCACCACCTCCCAGTGGGAGATCCACCGCGCCCAGCGCCGCCTGCGCGACGTCGCCCACCGCTACGGCGTACGCCTCCGCCTCTTCCACGGCCGCGGCGGCACCGTCGGCCGCGGCGGCGGCCCCTCGCACGACGCGATCCTCGCCCAGCCCTGGGGCACCCTGGAGGGCGAGATCAAGGTGACCGAGCAGGGCGAGGTCATCTCCGACAAGTACCTCATCCCGTCCCTGGCCCGGGAGAACCTCGAACTGACCGTCGCCGCCACGCTGCAGGCCTCCGCCCTGCACACCGCGCCGCGCCAGTCCGACGAGGCCCTGGCCCGCTGGGACGCCGCCATGGACACCGTCTCGGAGGCCGCCCACACCGCGTACCGCAAGCTCGTCGAGGACCCCGGCCTGCCGGCGTACTTCCTCGCCTCCACCCCCGTCGACCAGCTCGCCGACCTGCACCTGGGCTCACGGCCCTCTCGCCGCCCCGGCTCCGGCGTCTCCCTCGACGGACTCCGCGCCATCCCGTGGGTGTTCGGCTGGACCCAGTCCCGCCAGATCGTCCCCGGCTGGTTCGGCGTCGGCTCGGGCCTCAAGGCCCTCCGCGAGGCCGGCCTCGAAGCGGTCCTCGGCGAGATGCACGAGCGCTGGCACTTCTTCCGCAACTTCCTCTCCAACGTCGAGATGACACTGGCCAAGACGGACCTGCGGATCGCCCGCCACTACGTCGACACCCTCGTGCCGGACGAGCTCAAGCACGTCTTCGCCACCATCGAGGAGGAGCACGCCCTCACCGTCGCCGAGGTCCTCAAGATCACCGGCGGCCGGACGCTCCTGGACTCCAACCCGGTGCTCCAGCAGACCTTCGCCATCCGCGACGCCTACCTGGACCCGATCTCCTACCTCCAGGTCGCCCTCCTCGCCCGCCAGCGCGCAGCCGCCGAGCGCGGCGAGGACGCCGACCCGCTCCTCGCCCGAGCCCTGCTGCTCACGGTCAACGGCGTCGCGGCGGGCCTGCGCAACACCGGCTGACGCCTGCCCCGTCCGCGACGGGTACGCGACCGGTACGCGACGGGACATGACGGTGCCCCCGTCGGAATCCACGGATTCCGACGGGGGCACCGTCATGTCCCTACGGGGTCAGTGCTGCTGGCCCTTGCGGCGACGCAGCACCAGCACCGAACCGGCACCCGCGAGCGCGAGCGCCGCGGCGGCGATGAGGCCCGTCGGAGCGCTGGAGCCGGTCTCCGCGAGGTCACCCGTACCGGTGCCCGTGGAGGCGGACGGGGTCGCACCCGCCGGCGCGGAGTCCGTGGCGGACGGCGTGGCCCCGGGCGTCTCGGAGGTGCCCGGAGTACCGGGGGACTCGGTGCCGGGGCTCGCGGTGCCCGGAGACTCCGTGCCGGGGGACTCCGTGCCCGGGGTCTCGGCCGGCGGGCAGTCGGTCTTGAAGACCTTGTGCTTCGCGCGGCCGTTCTCGCCCTCCCAGTTCCAGAACAGCTTGTACTGGCCGTTCGGGAGGGTCATGTCCTCGGTGCGCTCGTGGCCGTCGGCGTCCAGCGTGATGAGGCCGGACTTGACCGTGGTGCCCTTCTCCTGGTCGTTGTTCGCCCAGGCCTCGATGTGCCAGGAGACCTTCTGGCCGGCGTCGAAGCCGAAGGCGTCGACGTAGAAGGTGCAGACCTTGGGCTCGTTCTTACGGAGCTCCTCACCGGTCTTCGAGTCGTGGATCTTCACGGTGCCGTTGTCGCCGTGGTCGCCCGTGGCGGAAGCCGCCGGAGCCAGCACGAGGGAGCCCGCCACGGCCGCGATGAGCGCGCCGGCGGGTATGAGGGATCGTCGCATGTGCAGTCGTCCATCTGGGATGAGGGATGCCGTGGGGGGCGGCCGAGCCGCAGCCTAGCGGCACTTTTCAGCCATCCAGTACCCAACAGGCCATAACAATCAGAGCGCGAAGAACGTCCCGACCAACAACAGCGCACCCACACCCGCCATCGACCACGCCGTCCGCGTCAGCCGGAGCCCCCCACCGATCAGCGGCGCCGCGAGCAACAACGCCCCGCCCAGCGGCAGCCAGGCGTGCAGACCACCGCCCCACCCCGTGCGCACCGCCTCGCTCGTCCCCGGCTTCACGACCACCGGCAGCGTCTGCCCCTTCGCCGCCGCCACCGAATGATCGATGGTCAACGCCGAATGCGGCGACTGCGGACCGGACGGGACATAACGGCCGCTGCACGTCTCCTCGTTGCAACCGGTCACCGTCAACGTGCCGTGCTCACGACCCTTGGAGAGCAGGACATGCTGCGCCGATCCCCACGAGGACCAGGCTCCCGCGACGAGGAGCAGCAGGGCGACCAGGGCCATGGCGGCGTTACGGGCGTGCGTCATGACCCGCGATCGTACAGTCGTACCGTGACGGCCGGACCGTCAGGAGTTGTACGCCGACTGCGCGCGCTCCAGACCCTCCGCCACCAGGCACTCCACGGAGTCCGCCGCCCGGTCCACGAAGTAGTCGAGCTCCTTGCGCTCCGTCGACGAGAAATCCTTCAGAACGAAGTCCGCGACCTGCATCCGCCCCGGCGGACGCCCGATACCGAACCGCACCCGGTGGTACTCCGCGCCCATGGCCTTCGTCATCGACTTCAGACCGTTGTGCCCGTTGTCGCCACCACCGAGCTTCAGCCGCAGCATGCCGTAGTCGATGTCCAGCTCGTCATGGACCGCCACGACACGCGCCGTCGGCACCTTGTAGAAATCGCGCAGCGCCGTCACAGGACCGCCCGAGAGATTCATGTACGACATCGGCTTCGCCAGGATCACCCGACGGTTCGCCGGCCCAGGAGGACCCATCCGGCCCTCCACGACCTGCGCCTGCGCCTTCCCCGCCCGCTTGAACTTCCCGCCGATGCGGTCCGCGAGCAGATCCACCACCATGAAGCCCACGTTGTGGCGGTTGGCCGCGTACTCCGGCCCCGGGTTGCCGAGGCCGACGATCAGCCAGGGGGCGTTCGCGTCGTCCGTCATGGGGGTCTCGTCTCCTCGTGTGCGTACCGGCATGGGAACAGAAGAAACGGGGTGACGGGCCCGAACGGCCCGTCACCCCGTCGCGTCAAGCAGAGCCTACGGCTCAGGCCTCGGCGCCCTCGGCGGCCTCGCCCTCGGCGGACTCGGCGGCCGGCTCCTCGGCCTGCGCGGCCAGGATCTGGATGGCGACGGCGTCGGCGTCGGTCACCAGGGTGGTGCCCTTCGGCAGCGCGATGTCCTTGGCGAGGATGGAGGCACCGGCCTCCAGGCCCTCGATGGAGACCGTGACGGACTCGGGGATGTGGGTGGCCTCGGTCTCGACGGAGAGCGTGTTCAGCACGTTCTCGACGAGGAAGGTACCCGGGGCCAGCTCACCCTCGGTCTCGATGACGACCTCGACGGTGACCTTCTCGCCGCGCTTGACGAGGATCAGGTCGACGTGGACCAGGGAACCCTTGATCGCGTCACGCTGGACGGCCTTCGGGATCGCCAGCTCGTTCTTGCCCTCGATGTCCAGGGAGAGCAGGACGTTCGGGGTGCGCAGGGCGAGCAGCAGCTCGTGGCCCGGCAGGGTGACGTGGACCGGCTCGGTGCCGTGACCGTAGAGAACGCCGGGAACCTTGTTCTCGCGACGGACGCGGCGGGCGGCGCCCTTGCCGAAGTCGGTGCGGGTCTCGGTGGCGAGCTTGATCTCGGACATGTGCACTCCTCGTAGATGGTGACGAACGTGGCTGTCACCCGGCCACGACTGGCGGTGGCCTGCTACGAAGAGCGCGTCGATAACGGACCGCCGTACCACACCGGGTACGGCCTCCCTCGCCGAGCAACTACGGCAGTCTACTCGGCCACGGCCGAGCCACCCAATTGGATCACCGGGAGCGCACGGGGGCGCATGAGAAGGGCCCGCTTCCTGATGCAGGAAGCGGGCCCTTCGTCGAAATCCTGGGTCGGTAAACCTGTCAGTGCTCCTCGAAGAGGCTCGTCACCGAACCGTCCTCGAACACCTCACGCACCGCACGCGCGATCGTCGGCGCGATCGAAAGCACCGTGATCTTGTCGAGCTCCAGCGAGCTCGGCACCGGCAGCGTGTCCGTGAACACGAACTCGCTCACCTTCGAGTTCTTCAGACGGTCCGCGGCCGGCCCCGACAGGATGCCGTGCGTCGCCGTCACGATGACGTCCTCCGCACCGTGCGCGAACAGCGCGTCCGCGGCGGCGCAGATCGTGCCACCCGTGTCCACCATGTCGTCCACCAGGACACAGACACGGCCACGGACGTCACCGACGACCTCGTGGACCGTCACCTGGTTGGCGACGTCCTTGTCACGACGCTTGTGCACGATCGCCAGCGGCGCGTCCAGACGGTCGCACCAACGGTCCGCCACCCGCACACGACCCGCGTCCGGAGAGACGATCGTCAGCTTCGAACGGTCCACCTTGCTGCCCACGTAGTCCGCGAGCACCGGCAGCGCCGACAGGTGGTCCACCGGACCGTCGAAGAAGCCCTGGATCTGGTCCGTGTGCAGGTCGACCGTGAGGATCCGGTGCGCACCCGCGGTCTTCAGCAGATCGGCGACCAGACGGGCCGAGATCGGCTCACGGCCGCGGTGCTTCTTGTCCTGACGGGCGTAGCCGTAAGAGGGGATGATCACGGTGATGCTCCGCGCGGAAGCCCGCTTCAGAGCATCGATCATGATCAACTGCTCCATGATCCACTTATTGATCGGAGCCGTGTGGCTCTGGATCAGGAAGCAGTCCGCGCCACGAGCCGACTCCTGGAAACGGACGTAGATCTCACCGTTCGCGAAGTCGAAAGCCTTGGTCGGCACGAGGCCGACACCCAACTGGTGCGCGACCTCCTCGGCCAGCTCGGGGTGGGCGCGGCCGGAGAAGAGCATCAGCTTCTTCTCGCCGGTCGTCTTGATCCCGGTCACAGCACTGTCTCCTCAGACGTGTTCCCTGGCCGCGAATCCCGCGCTCCCGTGCGCGTGTGCGAGCCAGCCGAATTTGTGTGCACGTATCACGGTACGCCGAGTTCGACGCACCTGTTTCCGGTCAGCTTTCGCCGGCGGGCTCCTCGGTGGCCACCTGGGCGGCCTGCGCGGCAGCGCTGCCGGGCCGCTTCCGGGCAACCCAACCCTCGATATTCCGTTGCTGGCCACGGGCGACAGCCAGAGCACCCGCCGGCACGTCCTTGGTGATCACAGAACCGGCAGCGGTGTACGCACCGTCCCCGATCGTGACAGGCGCCACAAACATGTTGTCCGAGCCCGTCTTGCAATGCGAACCCACCGTGGTGTGGTGCTTCGCCTCACCGTCGTAGTTCACGAAAACACTCGCGGCGCCGATGTTCGTGTACTCACCGATCGTCGCGTCACCCACATACGAAAGATGCGGAACCTTCGTCCCCTCACCGATCGTCGCGTTCTTCATCTCCACATACGTACCCGCCTTCGCCTTCAGGCCGAGATTCGTACCCGGACGCAGATACGCGAACGGACCCACCGACGCGCTCTCACCGATCACCGCGGAATCGGCCACGGTGTTGTCCACCCGCGCACCCTTGCCGACCGTCGTGTCCTTCAGCCGCGTGTTCGGACCCACCTCGGCGTCCTCACCGATGTGCGTCGCACCCAGCAGCTGCGTACCCGGGTGAATGACCGCATCCCGCTCGAACGTCACCGTGACGTCGACGAACACCGAAGACGGGTCGACCACGGTCACACCGGCGGTCATCGCACGCTCAAGGAGACGGTGGTTGAGCAGCGCACGGGCCTCGGCGAGCTGCACCCGGTTGTTGATCCCCAGGATCTCCCGGTGGTCCCCCGCGACCGACGCCCCCACCCGGTGACCGGCCTCACGGAGGATCGACAGCACGTCGGTGAGGTACTCCTCACCCTGGCTGTTGTCCGTCCGCACCTTGCCCAGCGCGTCCGCCAGCAGCCGCCCGTCGAACGCGAACACCCCGGAGTTGATCTCCATGATGGCGCGCTGCTCGTCCGAGGCGTCCTTGTGCTCCACGATCGCCGTCACCGCACCCGAGGCGTCGCGGACGATGCGCCCGTACCCCGTGGAGTCCGGCACCTCGGCGGTCAGCACGGTGACCGCGTTGCCGTCGGCGGCGTGCGTGCCGGCGAGTGCCCGCAGCGTCTCCCCGGAGAGCAGCGGCGTGTCACCGCACACCACGACGACGGTCCCGTCGGGAGCCTGACCCAGCTCCTCGAGCCCCATGCGAACGGCGTGACCGGTGCCGTTCTGCTCGTACTGGACGGCGGTGCGGGTACCGGCGTAGTGCGCGTCGAGATGCGCGGTGACCTGCTCCCGCGCGTGCCCGACGACCACGACGAGGTGCTCGGGCTCCAGCTCACGCGCGGCGGACACGACGTGCCCGACAAGGGAACGTCCGGCGATTTCGTGCAGGACCTTGGGGGTCTTCGACTTCATGCGGGTGCCCTCACCCGCTGCGAGGACGACGACGGCGGCCGGGCGGTTGGCGCTCACGGGAATGCCCTTCGGCTTCGGGTGGTGGACACCCGCAGGATACCGGGGGGTTTTGGGGCGGACATGGGTGCGGGTCCCGACCGGAGAGGTCGGGACCCGCGAAGCAGCTCCGCCGCTAGGACTCGAACCTAGACCGAACACCTCCAAAGGGTGCCGTGCTGCCAATTACACTACGGCGGAACGTGCCTCAGACCTTACCGGAGGACTGGCCGCACGCGGCATGGATCCCGGACCACCAGCCTTCGATGCGACGGTACAGATCGGCGCTTTTCTGGACGTGGATCACAAGGCAGCCGCGGTAGTCGTCCCCCACGTTGTTTCGGACGGTCCGGGGGTTGTGGCGCTTGAGTGTCGTCTTGCCGAACCGGGCGACGTCGGCGCCGACGAAGTCGGCCCAGTACCTCTCCGCCGCCGTGACGTCGGCCGTCTCGTGGATCATGACGTGGTAGGTGTGCCGCTCCCGGCCGACGCCCAGCAGGTCGAGCCAGGCGAGGAAGACCTTGATCATGCCCGGGTCGCTGTTGACGAAGGCCACCCTCTCGCGGCGGGCGTGTGGCTTGTCCTTGGTTCCTTCGGCCCAATAGAGGCCCACGCCCATCAGGAACAGTTCGCGGTCGGACAGGATGCCGACCTCGGCGGCGGCCGCCTGTTTGGTCCGGGTCCGTTCTTCCTCGCGAACCCGAAGGGTCGCCTCCCACCCCTTGCGGGCGATCGCCGACGCCTCCTCGCGCGTACGCTGCCGCTCCGGCTTCGGGAGGTCGCGGACCCAGAGCGAGATCGAGCTCTTCGAGCAGCCCAGCTCGACCTGGATCTGGTCGTACGTCATGCCCCCCGCGCGCAGCTCCCGCGCCCGCTCCCGAAGGTCGTCCTTCGCGCGGGGGCGCTTCGTCCACTCCGGGGGCGGCTCGCCCTTCACGAGGCAGTTGAGGATGTCGTTGTTGTGGATGGCGAGGCGGTCCCGGATCTGGCGCAGGCTGAGGCCCTCGCGGCGTAACGCGATCGCCTGTTCGCGCAGGTTCTCGAAGTCCGCGTACTTGCTCGTGGTGGATGTCATACGAACACCATCGTCCGGAATGCGGACGTCCGGGTCGAATGCCTGGGCGATTCAGTAGTTCGAGGGACTGGTGTGTGCACGGTGTTGACGTGCGGCGCTCTCCCGTCCCGCAGTCGCCGGAAAATGACTGGCCCCCGCCCGTACGCTGGAGGGCATGACCGCAACGGGGGCACACCAGGACGCGACGGGCATGACGCCCAGCGGCCGGTGGTGGTGGGGGAGAAGACGCAGTGCGGTGCTCGACATCGGCCTGGCGGCCGTGTCGTCGCTGGAGTGCGGGATGGAAGGGGTCGCCTTCGCCGATCAGGCGGGGCTGCCGGTGCCCGTGGGGGTGCTGTTCGGGCTGGTCGTCGGGGCCGTGCTGCTCGTGCGGCGCCGGTGGCCGATGGCCGTCGTGCTGGTCTCGATCGCGGTCACGCCCGCCGAGATGGGCTTCCTGATGGGGATCGTCGGGCTGTACACGCTCGCCGCTTCCGAGGTGCCCCGCCGGATCACGGCCGCGCTCGCCGGTATGTCGACGGTCGCCGTCTTCGTCGTGACGGTGGTGCGGGTGCGTCAGGACGTCGCGCAGGCCGATGCCGGGCAGCCGGATTTCGATCCGAGCGGCTGGTACGTCCCGGTCATGGCGGTCTTTCTGACCCTGGGGCTCAACGCGCCTCCGGTCCTGTTCGGCCTGTACATAGGGGCGCGGCGCCGGCTCATGGAGAGTCTGCGGGAGCGGGCGGACAGTCTGGAGCAGGAGTTGTCGTTGCTCGCGGACCGGGCGGAGCAGCGGGCGCAGTGGGCGCGGCAGGAGGAGCGGACGCGGATCGCGCGGGAGATGCATGACGTGGTCGCGCATCGGGTGTCGTTGATGGTGGTGCACGCGGCGGCGTTGCAGGCGGTGGCGTTGAAGGATCCGCAGAAGGCGGTGAAGAACGCGGCGCTGGTCGGTGACATGGGGCGGCAGGCGTTGACGGAGTTGCGCGAGATGTTGGGGGTGCTTCGGGAGGGTGCGGTCGCGGCGGTGCCGTCGGCGGGCTCTCCTGTTTCGGCTGTTCCGTTGGCCGCGGTCGGTCGTGCGGCTGCCGCTGCGGCGGAGGCGGCGTCGGAGGACGGGCCGTGTCTGGACGCGCTGGAGGAGTTGGTCGAGCAGTCGCGGCAGGCGGGTGCGGTCGTGGAGCTGACGGTGCTCGGTGAGGTGCGGGCGTACGCGGCGGAGGTCGAGCGGACGGCGTACCGGGTGGTGCAGGAGGCGCTGACCAATGTGCACAAGCACGCGGCGGGCGCCAAGGTCGTGGTTCGGCTCGCGCATCGTGAGGCGGAGGTCGCGATGCAGGTCGAGAACGGTCCTTCGGACGCGGAGGCCGCCGACGCTCTGCTGCCGAGTGGGGGCAACGGTCTGGTCGGTATGCGGGAGCGTGTGACGCGGCTGGGTGGTGTGTTCGTGTCGGGGCCGACGGACGGGGGCGGGTTCCGGGTGTCGGCGGTGTTGCCGGTGGGGGAGCGGGCGGCGTAGGCCCCCGATGTCCCATGTCCCATCCCCGGTATCCAATGTCCGACATCCCATGCCGGATCCGATATTGGATATCGGATATTGGATCCGATGTTTTGGATCCAATCCTCCCGCGCTAGCCCTGGCCCGTCACCAGGCGCGTCGGCTGGGTCCCCGTGACCAGTGTCGAAAGGGCCGCGTCGATGTCCCGGCCCAGGAACCAGTCGCCTGTGTGGTCCAGGCTGTACACCCGGCCTTCCTGGTCGATCGCGAGGACCGCCTGGTGTTCGCCCTCCTCGCCCAGGGGGGAGATCTCCGTGTCGAGTGCCCGTCCGAGGTCCGCCAGGGTGCGGGCCAGGTGCAGGCCCGCCAGCGGGTCGAAGCGGAGGGTGCCGGGGGCGATCTGGCGGCCCGCGCCGGTGGCCGTGACGTGCAGGCCGCCGAACTCCGCCCACGCCTCGACGGCCGCGGGGAAGACGCTGTGCCGGTGGCCGGCCGGTGAGACGTGGGCGCGCAGGGCGTCGGCCCATTGTTCGGCGAGCTTGATGTCCCAGCGGCCGGGTTGCCACCCCGCCTCGCGGAGGGCGGCGTCGACGTTGACCGGGAAGCGGGTGGTGCTCAGGTGGTCGGGCATGAAGGTGCGGTCAGCCGTTCTCGACAGTCGAGGTGGGGTCGACGGTGCGTACACCGAAGTGCGCGAGCATCGCCGTACAGGAGCGGCAGGGGGCGGCGTAGCTGCCGTGCAGGGGGTCGCCGTCCTCGCGGATGCGGCGGGCGGTGAGTTTGGCCTGTTTGAGCGAGCGGCGCGCCTCGCTGTGGGTGAGGGCCTTGCGCTGGGCGCGCTTGGAGCGGCCGGTCTCCGTCGCGGTCAGGTGGCGGGAGAGCAGGATGGCTTCGGGGCAGCGTCCGGTGAAGCGTTCGCGCTGTCCGCTGGTCAGGGTGTCAAGGAAGTCCTGGACGAGCGGGTGCAGGGCGGGTGGCTGGTCGCCTCGGCCGGCGGTGCAGGTGAGGGTCTCGCCCCGTACGGAGAGTGCGGCGCCGACGGTGGGGAGGATGCCGTCGCGTCGGAAGCGCAGTAACGGGGCGCGGGTGGATTCGGTGCTGCTCCAGTTGAGGCGTGGGTCACCCTGCGTGGGCGTCGGTGTTGCGTACATGGTGCGTTTCTTCCCCTCCTGCAATCCCCCGAGTTGCTGGAACAGAGTGCCAAATGGGACGCCTCATGTGGAAGCGGGGTACTCAAACGGACCGTCGGTGTGTCGTAACTATCGCCGGGACGTCATCCCGTCGTGACAGTTGGTCACGGGCTGTGGTCGTGGGGTGGGCGGGGGGATCGGGCCGGGTCGTGGGCTTGTGGCAGCGCATAGGCTGTGCGGAATCAGCCAGCAGCCAGCGCAGGGGGCAACCGCCATGACGACAGGTCGGCTCGGGCATCACGCCGCGCCACCGAACGCGGCTTACGCCGGGCAGGTCGTGCACTTCCCGGACCCGGTCCGCGCCTCCCGGCATCCTAGAGGGGTGCGGGTGGACGAACACGGTTATCCGGACTTCTCGCCGTATGCCCGGGCGGCGGCGGAGATCGCCGATCCGCCCGAGGGCTTCGGCGTCGACGAGTTGCGGCTGACGGACTACGTGTCGGCGAACGCGGCGCTCGCCGCGACCGGTCACGAGCTGTGGGACACGATTCCGCCGGTGGCGACTCCGCACGGCTGGACGTGGCACCACGTGGCGGGCAGTCGGCGGATGGAGCTGGTCCCGGTCGAGGTGAAGGCGCTGCTGCGCCACCACGGCGGGGTGGCGACGGCCGCTGTCGACCACGACAAGCGCGGGACGCGCCCGTTGCAGGAGACCCGGCCGGCCCATGTCGGGCTTCCGAAGGGTCTGGTGTCGGTGTCGGAGCAGCAACTGCTCGGCGTGGAGGAGGACTTGGGGTACCGCCTGCCGGGTGCGTACCGCTCGTTCCTGAAGGCGGCGGGCGGGTGCGCCCCGGTGGGTGCGGCGCTGGACGCGGAGCTGGGTCTGCTGGTGGACCAGCCGTTCTTCACGGTGCGCGAGGAGGCGGGGGTCAATGACCTCGTCTACGTCAACAAGTGTCTGCGCGACCATCTGACCAAGGACTATCTGGGCGTCGGGTTCGTCCAGGGCGGGATCCTGGTGGTGAAGGTGAAGGGCGACCGGGTCGGGACGGTCTGGTACTGCGCGTACGACGACGCCAGGGACGGCGGCGAGGCCGCGGCCGCGTGGAGCGTGGCTGAGCGTGTGGAGCGCCTGCTGCTGCCGTGCGGCGAGGACTTCGACGCGTTCCTGCAGCGTCTTGCGGGCAATCCGCCGGAGCTGGAGACGGTGGCGAACCTGATGGTGGACGGCGGCTTCGCGCGCGCTGTGCCCGTGGTCCCGGTGGGGGAGTGAACTGGCTGTGGTGACGTTCGCGCAGGCGCAGGAGCGCGCCGAGGAATGGATCAACGGTGATGTGCCGGCGTACCAGCACCGGGAGGTGCGGGTACGGGAGTTCGGGCTCGGTTTCGTGGTCTGGGCGGAGGACCGCGAGGGCGGTCCGATCTCGGACGGCGGCCGTCAGCGGCTGGTCATCGCCCGGGACAGTGGCGAGGCGACGTTGTGGCCGGGGCTGCCGGTGGGTGAGGTGATCCGGCGGTACGAGGAGGAGTACGGCGCGGTCGAGGACGGTGCGGGCGCGGGTGCGCCGGCGGCGCCGCCCGAGCGGGTCGATCTGAACGCGACGTCGTTCCTGCTGACCCCGCCGGAGTGGTTGCAGGACGCGGCGGACAAGTTGGGGCTGCCGCCGAAGGGTCCGAACGCCTCGCAGGCGGGCGGGAGTTCGTCGACGCCGGAGTCGGAGGCCGTCTCGTCCGACGCGGATGCGTCGGATGCTTCGGAGGGTCGGTCGGTCGACTACGAGCCGACGTCTTCCGACGGGGTGCCGGCCGAGACGCCGAGCGAGGCACCGGCTGCCCAGGCTCCGGCTGCCCAGGCTCCGGTCGCTCAGGCTCCGGCTGCCCAGGCTCCGGGCCAGGCTTCTTCGGGCAGCCCGTGGGCGGACGCCAACGCGAGTTCGGGTGGTGCGGACGGTTCCGTACCGCTGCCGGCGACGGTGTTCGCGCCGCCGCTCTCGGGCGCGGACGACGACGACACGCCGCTGCCGATCGTGGGCGCGGACGCCCCGACGGCCCTGATGGCGGGCGGCAGTGCGCTGCCGCCGACGGCGATCGCCCAGGCGCTCGACCCGAACGCCCCGCCGCCGGAGGGCGCCGAGGCGCCGTTCCGGTCAGGAGTGCCGGGAGTGTCGGGAGCGCCGAGTGCTCCGGCTGCGCCCGGGGCTCCGGGTGCGTCGCTCGGATCCGGCGTCTCCGTTCCGCCCGCCGCGCCCGTCTCCTCGGCGCCCACGCCGCCGCCCGCGCCCGGGGTGCCGGGTGCCGGGGACATCGCGGATGCCGCCACCAGCAAGGCGGAGCTGCCGCGCGGGGCGCGCGGAAGTGGAGGGAATCCTCCTCCGCCGCCGCAGGCGCCGGGGGTTCCCGGTGCGCCCGCGGGGGGTTACGTACGGACGCAGTTGGTGTCGCAGATCGGGCCCGACGGGCCCCAGCCGCCCGGGCCTCCAGGTGCGCCCACGCCTCCGGGACCGCCCACGCCTCCCGGTACGCCGACGCCGCCCGGGCCTCCCGGTGCGCCCACGCCTCCGCAGCCCGTGCACCAGGCCGCGACCATGCTCGCGCACCCGAGTCAGGGTGGGCCCGGTAATCCGCCGCCTCCGCCCGCGCCGCCGGGCATGCCCGGCGCGCCCGGTGCTCCTGGCGTGCCCGGTGGGTCCGACGGTGCCGGTGGTGGGGTCGCGTACGCGGCGACGATGCTCGCGCACCCGGGTCCCGGCGGAATCGCCCCGCCCGGACCTCCCGGCGCCCCCGGCGCCCCTGGCGCGCCTGGTGCGCCCGGTGCGCCTGGTGCCCCAGGGACTCCGCCCGGTGGTGTGCACCACGCGGCGACGATGCTGGCGCAGCCGGGCCCGGGTGGGCCGCCGGCTCCGCCGGGGCCGCCGCCGTCCGTGCAGGGTGCGCCGCCCGCGCCGCCCGCGTACGGGTATCCGCAGCAGCCGTCCGGTCTGCCGACCGTCGGCCCCGGCTACCAGGCCGTGCTGCGCTACCGCGCGCCCGACGGTTCCGAGGCGCAGATCATCCGGCGGTCCGCTCCCGGTACCCCGCACCCCGAGTGGCAGATCCTGCACGAGCTGCGCGCCATGAACGTGCCGCCGCAGCAAGTCCTGGAGCTGCACACGGAGTTGGAGTCCTGTGAGCTGCCGGGCGGTTACTGCGCCCGGATGATCCGGGAGACCTGGCCGCAGGCGCGGATCACCAACATCGCGCCGTACGGCAGGGATCACGCGGCCCGTCAGCAGGGTATGCGGCAACTCCTGACCCATCAGGGTGAGTTGCATCAGGTCGCGGACGGTCCTGCCCGGCCGGCGCCGGTGCGGGCTCCGCTGCCGCAGGTGCAGCCGACCCCGCCGATCCCGCCGGAGGGGATCGCGCAGGAGATGGCGGGTGCCTTCGGGCCCGGCATCTGCCGGTTCGACCAGCGGGCGGTGTCCCGTCAGGGCGTGCCGGAGGTCGTCGCGCTGACGCTCGTATGGGCGGGGCTTCCGGCGGACTTCGGTCCGTTCTTCTGGGCCCAGCCGGCCCAGCCGGTGGTGCCGACGCTCGCGGAGCTGGCGGCGCAGCGGCAGATCCAGCCGGCGTCGGACGCGGGCTCGTACCTCGTGATCGGTTCGGACTTCGGGCGGGCGATCTGCGTCCAGTACGGGACCGCGCACATCGTCGCCGTACCGGTCGAGGCCGGTCCGGGGGGTGGGCCGGTGCCGCCGCAGTTCGTGAACAGCGGGCTGCCGGAGTTCGCCCGGTCCATGGCGCTCCTCGGGCGGATGTGGCGGCTGCGGTTCGGGCTCAACCCGGAGCAGGCGGGCCGCTGGACGGTCGATTTCCAGGCGCAGTTGGCGATGCTGGACCCGGCGGCGCTCGCGTCGCCGGAGAACTGGTGGTCGGTGCTCCTGGAGCAGATGTGGGACGGCCTGCTGTAGGTCGTATGTGACGAAGGGCGCCCGACGTGCACGACACGTCGGGCGCCCTTCGTCGTGCCTGATGACGCATCCTTGGCATTTGAGGGCAGTACGGCCATAACGGCACAGCCGATGCGGAAGGGGCGTCAGGGATGGGTTTCGCCGTCGGACGGGGGCGGGGTTACCGCCCCGAGCAGGTCGACCGGCACCTCGCCGCGCTCTCCGGGGAACGTGACGCGGCGTGGGAGCGGGCGGCCGAGCTGACGGTGCTCGCCGAGGAGATGGGGGCGGAGGCGGCCCGGCTGCGGGCGGAGGTCGAGTCGCTGGCGCCGCAGCGGTACGAGTCGTTGAGCGAGGGGGCGCGGAAGATTCTGGCGCTCGCCGAGGCGGAGGACGAGCGTCTCGTACGGGCCGCGGAGGCCGAGGCGCAGTCCCTCGCGGAGGCGGCGGAGGAGGCGGCGCGCTCGGCGACGGAGGCGGCGAGGGCGTACGCGGAGGCGGTACGGGCGGAGGCGGAGGACACCGCGGGCGCCACCCTCGAAGCGGCCGGCGCGGAGTCGGAGGCGTTGCGCGCGGCGGCCCGCGAGGAGGCGGGGGAGCACCGGGCCGAGGCGCGGGCGGCGTACGAGGGCACGGTCCGCAGAGCGTCGGCGCTGCTTGAGGCCCAGCGCGCGGAGCAGGCGGTCGTACGGGAGGAGGCCGAGCACACGGAGTCGTCCCGGGCGGCCGAACTGGACGCCCACCACGAGGAACTCGTCGCCGCCGCGCAGGCCCGCCTCGCGGAGGCCGAACGCGCCCTCGCGAGGACTCGGGAACGCGCCCGCCACGACCAGGAGGACGCGGAGGCCCGGGCGGCGGGGCTCCTCTCCGAGGCGCGGACGCGGCGGGAGCGCGCCGAGCGGGCGACGGAGCGCGTGCTGCGGGAGCACGAGGAGGCCCGGGAGGAGATCCACGCCCACATGGAACACATCCGCGCCTCCCTGGCCACCCTGACGGGCCGCGGCCCCGGCCCTGCGGAGACGCGGGAGGCCCCGGACGCCCCGGACGCCGATCCGGAGCCGTAGGCGTCAGACCGACGGACTCCCGTCCTGCTGCTGTTCCTGCTGTTCCTTGTGTTCCTTCAGGACCGGGAAGCGGCGTGGTGCCAACGTCAGAAGGACCAGGAGGGCGAGGGCCGCGGCGCCCGCCGCGCCCAGGTAGACGTAGTCGACGGCCGCGTCGACCGCGCGGCGGAGGGTGTCGTCGGCGTGGTCCAGGGCGTGGGCGAGGCTGTCCAGGTCGGTGTCGGCGCCCAGGCGGGAGGCGAGGACGCCGTTGGCGATCGCGCCGAAGAGGGCGGCGCCGACGCTCTGGCCGACCTGGCGGCAGAAGAGGACGGACGCGGTCGTCGTGCCGCGCTCCTCGTACGGGACGGTCGACTGGACCCCGACGATCAGCGGGAGTTGGAAGAGGCCGAGCGCGCCGCCGAGCAGGAACATCAGCAGGGCCGGTTGCCAGGGTTCCCCGGGGAAGGGCAGGAAGGGAAAGGCGAGCAGGACGAGCAGGGCGAGGGTGATGCCGATGACGGCGGTGAGGCGGAAGCCGATGCGGTTGTAGACCCGGTTGGAGAAGGCCGCCGAGATGGGCCAGCTGAGGGTCATGGCGGAGAGGACGAAGCCGGCGGCTATCGGGCCGAGGCCGAGGACGGCCTGGGCGTAGGTGGGCAGGAAGACGGTCGGGGCGACCATCAGGAGGCCGAGCGCGCCGAGGGCCAGGTTGACGGCGGAGATCGTGCGGCGGCGCCAGATCCAGCCGGGGATGATCGGCTCCGCTGCCCGGCGCTCCACGAGGACGGTCACTCCGGCGAGGGCGAGCGCGCCCGCGAAGAGGCCGAGGGAGGGCGCGGAGAGCCAGGGCCAGGCGACGCCGCCTTGGACGAGCGCGGTGAGCAGGAGCGTCCCGGTCGCGAAGATGGCGACCGCGCCCGCCCAGTCGACCGTCAGCTTCCGCTCCGACCGGCCTCCCCGCCCCTTCCGTCCCGACCGGCCTTCCTGCCCGTTCCCCTCCGACCGGCCTTCCTGCCCCTTCCGTCCCGTCCGGCCCTCGCCGTCCTTCCCCTGCGGCGCCCCTGTTCCCGCCGCCTGCCTCCGCCCCTCCGGTTCCACCAGGTACCGGGCGATCAGCCAGAGGGCGAGCAGGCCGACCGGCAGGTTGATCAGGAAGATCCAGCGCCAGTCCGCGTACCCGGCGAGGAGGCCGCCCGCCGCCGGGCCCGCCACCGAGGCCGTCGCCCAGACCGAGGAGAGCTTCGCCTGGATCTTCGGGCGCTCCTTCAGCGGGTACAGGTCCGCCGCGATCGTCTGGATGGTGCCTTGGAGCGCGCCGCCGCCGAGGCCCTGGACGACCCGGAAGGCGATGAGTGAGCCCATGTTCCAGGCTGCCGCGCACAGCAGGGAGCCGATGAGGAAGAGGATCGTTCCGGCGATCAGGACGGGCTTGCGGCCGAAGGTGTCGCAGAGCTTTCCGTACACCGGGAGGGTGACGGTGACGGCGAGCAGGTAGCCGGAGAAGAGCCAGGAGAAGATCGACAGGCCGCCGAGGTCGCCGACGATCTGCGGGACGGCGGTCGAGACGACCGTGCCGTCGAGTGCGGCGAGGGCCATCCCCAGCATCAGTGCCGCGACGACCGGTCCGCGCCCGCGCGGGGTCGTCGTCGGTGCTGCGGTCTGCCGCGTGGTCGTCCGTGACACCCGGTGCCCTCCGTCTGACGGATCGCATGGATCGGATCGATCGCATGGATCGTGTGGGTCGTACATCTATGTGCGTCGGCCTCAGCCTCCCACTCGATCCTCGGGTGGAGAACCCCTAGGGGACTCTCCCCCTTGGAGGGCAGGGGTCGTTCGTCCCGGCGGAGGAGGAGACGGGCGCCGTCCGTCTTTACCTTGGACTTACGGAAAACCCCCGGTCGAGAGTGCGCTCAGCACCAGTGATCCCTCGCCCCCCTTCACACAGACTCGGACACGAGTCGGATCCTTACCAGACATAGGAGACATACCGTGACTTCGGCTGTGACCATCCCCCAGCACGGGGACACCGGAGGGCGTACGGCCGTCGTCGCGCGGGCGCGGCAGGTCGTCAAGGCGTACGGTGCCGGTGAGACGCGGGTCGTCGCGCTCGACCAGGTGGACGTGGACATCGCGCGTGGGCAGTTCACCGCGATCATGGGGCCGTCGGGCTCCGGCAAGTCGACCCTGATGCACTGCCTCGCCGGGCTCGACACCGTCACCAGCGGCCAGATCTTCCTGGACGAGACGGAGATCACCGGCCTGAAGGACAAGCGGCTCACCCAGCTGCGCCGCGACCGGATCGGCTTCATCTTCCAGGCGTTCAACCTGCTGCCGACGCTCGACGCGCTCGAGAACATCACGCTGCCGATGGACATCGCCGGCCGCAAGCCCGATCGGGAGTGGCTCGACCGGGTCGTGACCACGGTCGGTCTCGCGGACCGGCTGCGGCACCGGCCCACGCAGCTCTCCGGCGGTCAGCAGCAGCGCGTCGCCGTGGCGCGCGCCCTCGCCGCCCGCCCCGAGATCATCTTCGGTGACGAGCCGACCGGCAACCTCGACTCCCGTGCGGGGGCCGAAGTCCTCGGCTTCCTGCGGCAGTCGGTGGACGAGCTCGGCCAGACGATCGTGATGGTCACCCACGACCCCGTCGCCGCCTCGTACGCGGACCGCGTCCTCTACCTCGCGGACGGCCGGATCGTGGACGAGATGTACCGGCCGACCGCCGACGCCGTCCTGGACCGGATGAAGGACTTCGACGCCCGGGGGCGTACGTCATGACCGTCCTCAAGACCTCTCTGCGCAACTTCCTCGCGCACAAGGGCCGCATGGCGCTCTCCGCCGTCGCCGTCCTGCTCTCCGTGGCGTTCGTGAGCGGCACGCTCGTCTTCACGGACACCATGAACACCACGTTCGACAAGCTCTTCTCGGCGACGGCGGCCGATGTCACCGTCAGCCCGAAGGGTGCGGCGACCGACGACGAGCTTCCGCAGACCGGCCGCCCCGAGACCCTGCCGGCCTCGGCCGTGGAGCGGGTCGCGGGGGCCGAGGGCGTCAAGTCCGCCGAGGGCAAGGTCATCTCGCTGAGCGTGACCGTCGCCGACGCGCACAACAACAACCTCGGTTCGTCCGGCGGCGCCCCGACCATCGCCGTCAACTGGAGCCCCAGGGAACTGCGTTCCATGGAGATCACCTCCGGGCACGCCCCGCGCGGCCCCACCGAGGCGCTCCTGGACGCCGGTACGGCGGAGAAGCACAAGCTGAAGATCGGCGACGAGCTGCGCACGATCGCCGTGACCGGTGACTTCACCACCCGTATCTCCGGCATCGCCGACTTCAAGGTCACCAACCCCGGCGCCACCGTCGTGTACTTCGACACCGCCACGGCCCAGCGTCAACTCCTGGGTAAGGAAGGGGTGTTCACGAACGTCGAGGTGACGGCCGCGCCCGGGTTCAGCCATGAGCAGGTGAAGCGGAACATCTCCGCCGCGGTGGGCGGCGAGTACAAGCTGCTGACCCAGGCCGAGTCCGCCGACGAGGGGCGCAAGGACGTCGAGGGGTTCCTCACCCCGATGAAGTACGCGATGCTCGGCTTCGCCGGGATCGCCCTTCTGGTGGGCATCTTCCTCATCGTCAACACCTTCTCGATGCTGGTCGCCCAGCGCACCCGCGAGATCGGTCTCCTGCGGGCGATCGGTTCGAGCCGCCGGCAGGTGAATCGTTCCGTCCTCGTCGAGGCGGTGCTCCTGGGCGTCGTCGGCTCGATCACGGGTGTCGCGGCGGGTGTCGGGGTCGCCGTCGGTCTGATGGAGCTGATGTCCGCGATGGGCATGGAGCTGTCGACCGGGGACCTGACGGTGAAGTGGACGACCCCCGCGGTCGGCCTCGTCCTCGGCATCGTCGTCACCGTCCTCGCCGCGTACATCCCGGCCCGTCGGGCGGGCAAGGTCTCCCCGATGGCCGCCCTGCGCGACGCCGGTATGCCGGCCGACGCCAAGGCCGGCCGGGTGCGGGGCGCGCTCGGCCTGGTGCTCACGCTGGTCGGCGTGGCCTCGCTGTGGGCGTCGACCCGGGCGGCGGAGGCCGGCCCCGGTTCGCTCTGGCTGGGCCTCGGTGTCGTCCTGACCCTCGTCGGCTTCATCGTCGTCGGCCCGCTGCTCGCGGGTGGTGTCGTGCGGGTCCTGGGCGCCGTCGTCCTGCGGGTCTTCGGCCCGGTGGGGCGGATGGCCGAGCGGAACGCGCTGCGCAACCCGCGCCGTACGGGAGCGACCGGCGCCGCGCTGATGATCGGGCTCGCGCTGGTGGCCTGCCTGTCGGTGGTCGGGTCGTCGATGGTCGCCTCGGCGACGGAGGAGCTGGACCGTTCGGTGGGCGCGGACTTCATCGTGCAGTCCGCCAACGGGCAGCCGATCGTGCCGCAGGCCCAGGCGGCCCTGGAGAAGACGCCGGGTCTGGACCACGTGACGGAGTACAAGTGGGTCGAGGCGACGATCACCGACCCGGCGGGCAAGGCGGTGGAGAAGGGTCTCGTCGCCGCCGAGCCGTCGTACGCGAAGGACCTGCGGCGCGACACGACGGCCGGTGAGCTGGCCGCCGCGTACGGTGCGAACGCGATGTCGGTGGGCAGCCACTACGCCGACGAGCACGGTGTGAAGGTCGGTGACGAGCTGACCGTCGCCTTCAAGGGCGGCGAGCGCGCGAAGCTGAAGGTCGCGGCGATCACGTCGGACGAGAACAACGTCGACAAGGGCGTGATGTACACCAACATCACGACGGCGGCGCGGTTCCTGCCGGCCGAGAAGATGCCCCAGAGCATGATCATGTTCGCGACGGCGCAGGAGGGCAAGGAGACCGAGGCGTACGCGGCGCTGAAGGACTCGCTGGCCGCCTACCCGCAGTACACGGTGCAGAACCAGGCCGACTACAAGCAGGACCTGAAGGACCAGATCGGCCAGCTTCTGAACATCGTGTACGGGCTGCTCGCGCTGGCGATCATCGTCGCCGTGCTCGGTGTGGTGAACACGCTCGCGCTGTCGGTGGTCGAGCGGACGAGGGAGATCGGCCTGATGCGGGCGATCGGCCTCTCGCGCCGCCAGCTGCGCCGCATGATCCGCCTGGAGTCGGTGGTCATCGCCCTCTTCGGCGCCCTGCTCGGCCTGGGCCTCGGCATGGGCTGGGGCACGGCGGCCCAGCAGCTCCTGGCCCTGGAGGGCCTGGGGGTCCTGGAGATCCCCTGGCCGACGATCCTGACGGTCTTCGTCGCCTCGGCCTTCGTGGGCCTCTTCGCGGCCCTGGTCCCGGCGTTCCGCGCGGGCCGGATGAACGTCCTGAACGCGATCGCCACGGAGTAGCGGCGGTCCGCGAGCGGGCGGCGGTACGGGGGTACGGACGGCCCCGGTGGGATGCCCACCGGGGCCGTAAGCCTGTCGTCGTTGTCGTTGTCGTTGTCGTCGTCGCCGCCGTCGTCGTTGTCGCCGCCGCCCGGCCCGAGCTCGCGCGTCCTCGGACGGCCGGTACGGGGACGTAGAGGGGGATGTACGTGTCCCGGGTGCTTTTCACCCCGCCGGGTGAACACGTTCCCTCGCGCCCGCGAGCCGCCCACGTCGTACGCTGGGGGAGCCCCCGGCCGATCTCGCGCCGGGACGACCCGGCCCGTGCGACGTGTCGGGCTGTTCGCGTTGCCCGCTGCCGTTACCCACCGGGATGGAAAGCTCCATGAGCCTGCACGGTCTGCTCGATGTCGTCGTCAAGGACGGCGCCCTCGCCGAAGCGGTCAGGGCCGCGTCCGACGGCAACCGCATGCACGTGGACCTGGTCGGGCCGCCCGCCGCCCGGCCCTTCGCCGTCGCCGCGCTCGCACGGGACTCCGGGCGGCCCGTGCTCGCCGTCACCGCCACCGGCCGGGAGGCCGAGGACCTGGCCGCCGCGCTCCGCAGCCTCCTCGACCCCGACACGGTCGTCGACTACCCCTCCTGGGAGACGCTCCCGCACGAGCGGCTCTCGCCCCGCTCCGACACCGTCGGCCGCCGCCTCGCCGTGCTGCGCCGCCTCGCCCACCCGACCCCCGACGGAGACCCGGCCTCCGGCCCCGTCTCCGTCGTCGTCGCCCCCGTACGCTCCGTGCTCCAGCCGCAGGTCAAGGGCCTCGGCGACCTGGAGCCGGTGGCCCTGCGCAGCGGGCAGAGCGCCGATCTGAACGAGATCGTGGAGGGTCTCGCGGCCGCCGCGTACTCCCGGGTCGAGCTGGTCGAGAAGCGCGGCGAGTTCGCCGTGCGCGGCGGCATCCTGGACGTCTTCCCGCCGACCGAGGAGCACCCGCTCCGGATCGAGTTCTGGGGCGACGACGTCGAGGAGATCCGTTACTTCAAGGTCGCCGACCAGCGCTCCCTCGAGGTCGCCGAGCACGGCCTGTGGGCGCCGCCCTGCCGCGAGCTGCTCCTCACCGACGACGTACGGCAGCGGGCCGCGGCCCTCGCCGAGCAGCACCCGGAGCTGGGCGAGCTGCTGGGCAAGATCGCCGAGGGGATCGCCGTCGAGGGCATGGAGTCCCTCGCGCCCGTCCTCGTCGACGACATGGAGCTGCTGCTCGACGTGCTGCCCAAGGGCTCCATGGCCGTGGTCTGCGACCCCGAGCGGGTCCGCACCAGGGCCGCCGACCTCGTCGCCACCAGCCAGGAGTTCCTGCAGGCCTCCTGGGCGGCGACCGCGGGCGGCGGCGAGGCCCCCATCGACGTCGGCGCGGCCTCCCTCCGGGGGATCGCGGACGTACGGGACCGGGCCCGCGAGCTCGACATGATGTGGTGGTCGGTCTCCCCGTTCGCCGCCGACGCGGCGACCGAGGACTCCGACGATGCCACCGTCAAGCTCGGCATGCACGCCCCGGAGTCGTACCGCGGCGACACCGCCCGCGCGCTCGCCGACACCAAGGGCTGGCTGGCAGACGGCTGGCGCACGGTCTATGTCACCGAGGCGCACGGCCCGGCGACCCGCACCGTCGAGGTCCTCGGCGGCGAGGGCATCGCCGCCCGGCTCGACAGCGACCTCGCCGAGATCTCCCCGTCCGTCGTGCACGTGGCCACCGGCTCCATCGACTTCGGCTTCGTCGACCCGGCGCTCAAGCTCGCCGTCCTCACCGAGACCGACCTGTCCGGCCAGAAGGCGGCCGGCAAGGACGGCCAGCGGATGCCGGCCAAGCGCCGCAAGACGATCGACCCGCTGACCCTGGAGGTCGGCGACTACATCGTGCACGAGCAGCACGGTGTCGGCCGGTACGTCGAGATGGTCCAGCGGACCGTCCAGGGCGCCACCCGCGAGTACCTCCTCGTCGAGTACGCCCCCGCCAAGCGCGGCCAGCCCGGCGACCGGCTCTACATCCCCACCGACCAGCTGGAGCAGGTCACCAAGTACGTCGGCGGCGAGGCGCCGACCCTGCACCGGCTCGGCGGCGCGGACTGGACGAAGACCAAGGCACGCGCGAAGAAGGCCGTCAAGGAGATCGCCGCCGACCTGATCAAGCTGTACTCGGCGCGGATGGCGGCCCCCGGCCACGCCTTCGGCCCCGACACCCCCTGGCAGCGCGAGCTGGAGGACGCCTTCCCGTACGCGGAGACGCCCGACCAGCTGTCCACCATCGCCGAGGTGAAGGAGGACATGGAGAAGACGGTCCCGATGGACCGCCTCATCTGCGGCGACGTCGGCTACGGCAAGACGGAGATCGCGGTCCGCGCCGCCTTCAAGGCGGTCCAGGACGGCAAGCAGGTCGCCGTGCTCGTACCGACCACGCTGCTCGTGCAGCAGCACTTCGGCACGTTCTCGGAGCGGTACTCGCAGTTCCCCGTCGTCACCCGCGCGCTCTCCCGCTTCCAGACGGAGACCGAGTCGAAGGCGACCCTGGAGGGGCTGCGGGACGGCTCCGTCGACATCGTCATCGGCACCCACCGCCTCTTCTCCTCCGAGACCAAGTTCAAGGACCTGGGTCTGGTCGTCGTCGACGAGGAGCAGCGCTTCGGCGTCGAGCACAAGGAGCAGCTGAAGAAGCTCCGCGCCAACGTCGACGTCCTGACGATGTCCGCGACCCCCATTCCCCGTACGCTCGAAATGGCCGTGACCGGCATCCGTGAGATGTCGACGATCACCACCCCGCCGGAGGAGCGGCACCCGGTCCTCACCTTCGTCGGACCGTACGAGGAGAAGCAGATCGGCGCGGCCATCCGCCGTGAACTGCTGCGCGAGGGCCAGGTCTTCTACATCCACAACCGCGTCGAGTCCATCGACCGGGCGGCGGCGCGGCTGCGGGACATCGTCCCGGAGGCGCGGATCGCGACGGCGCACGGGCAGATGAGCGAGAGCGCCCTCGAGCAGGTCGTGGTGGACTTCTGGGAGAAGAAGTTCGACGTGCTGGTCTCCACGACGATCGTCGAGTCCGGTATCGACATCTCCAACGCCAACACCCTGATCGTGGAGCGCGGCGACAACTTCGGTCTGTCGCAGCTGCACCAGCTGCGCGGCCGGGTGGGCCGTGGGCGGGAGCGCGGCTACGCGTACTTCCTGTACCCGCCGGAGAAGCCGCTGACGGAGACCGCGCACGAGCGGCTCGCGACGATCGCGCAGCACACCGAGATGGGCGCGGGCATGTACGTGGCGATGAAGGACCTGGAGATCCGCGGCGCGGGCAATCTGCTCGGCGGCGAGCAGTCAGGTCACATCGCGGGCGTCGGCTTCGACCTGTACGTACGGATGGTGGGCGAGGCGGTCGCCGACTACCGCGCCTCCCTGGAGGGCGGGGTCGAGGAGGAGCCGCCGCTCGAGGTCAAGATCGAGCTGCCGGTCGACGCACACGTCCCGCACGACTACGCGCCGGGCGAGCGGCTGCGCCTCCAGGCGTACCGCGCGATCGCCTCCGCCAACACGGAGGAGGACGTCAAGGCGGTACGGGAGGAGCTCACCGACCGCTACGGCAAGCTGCCCGAGCCGGTCGAGAACCTGCTCCTGGTCGCCGGTCTGCGGATGCTCTCCCGCGCCTGCGGGGTCGGCGAGATCGTCCTCCAGGGCCCGAACATCCGCTTCGCGCCGGTGGAGTTGCGGGAGTCGCAGGAGCTGCGGCTGAAGCGCCTCTACCCGCGTACGGTCATCAAGCCGGCCGTCCACCAGATTCTCGTACCGCGCCCGACGAGCGGGAAGATCGGCGGGAAGCCGGTGGTGGGGCGCGAACTGCTCGCGTGGACGGGCGAGTTCCTGACGACGATCCTGGGTTCGTAGTCGGTTCGTCCTGTGACGGTGCCCCCTCCCGCGTCCGTGCGGGAGGGGGCACCGTCGTTCCGGGCCGGGGCCGGGGGTGTCAGCAGAGGGTGCGCCAGCCGCCCCACGCGACGGGCACACCGCCGTCGGTGCGGAACGTGCGGACGCTGACGGCCGCGTCGTTCGCGTAGTTGCGGCTGCCGGAGATCGTCGAGCCGCTGCCGCCGTGGTTGGTCACCCGGTAGCGCCTGTCACTGCCGTCGTTGACCCAGATCTCCAGGCCGGCGCCGTTGCCGTCGGCCCTGGTGTCCTTGACGTTGAAGGTGATGTCGCAGTCCGCGTTCGTCGTGCCCCAGGCGTAGACCCCCGCGAGGTCGCCGCGGTCCCAGGACGCGGCGATGGTGGCGGCCGAGGCCGGGCCGTTGGCGACGGCGACCAGAGCCGCGCCGACGCCTACGGCGACAGCGCTCTGGACCAGCCGCTTGCCGAGGGTGTGCTGGACTCGCATGGCATTGCTCCCTGTTGTGTCGGGCACCGGCCGTCTACCGCCCGGGCGGTGCGTCGTGATCCGTGCGACCAGCTTCGACGCCGCGTCAGGGACGGTGAACCTCGCGATCCAGAGGGTGGTTCAGGCGTCGGCCCGTGGTACCAGGGGGCGGAGCCGGGTCAGAACGCGTCGAGGTCGAGGGCCTGCGCCATCGCCCGGTACCCGGCGTCGCCCGGGTGGAGGTGGTCGCCCGAGTCGTACGCGGGGAGCATGCGGTCCGGGTCGGCCGGGTCGGCGACGGCGCGGTCGAAGTCGACCACGGCGTCGTACGCGCCCGAGGTGCGGACCCAGTCGTTGAAGGCGTCCCGCTTGGCCTCGACGGCGGGGGTGTCGTAGAAGGAGCCCTTGATCGGGGTCAGGGTCGTGCCGATCACCCGGATGCCCTTGGCGTGGGCCTGCCGGATCAGCTCACGGTGCCCCGCGACGAGCCGCTCGACGGAGACCTCGGGGGTCGGGGCGGCGATGTCGTTCGGGAGGCTGCCGCCGAAGTCGTTGATGCCTTCGAGGAGGACGACCGTGCGGACGTCCCGTTCGGTCAGGACGTCCTTCTTGAAGCGCTCGATGCCCTTCTCGCCCGCCCAGACCGTGTCGTTGGTGACCTGGTTGCCCGCGATGCCGTGGTTGAGGACGGAGCGCGGCTCGCCTGCGGCGGCGAAGCGCTCGGCCAGCTCGTCGGGGTAGCGGTTGTGCGCGTCGAGGCCCGAGCCGACGCCGTCGGTGATCGAGTCGCCGAAGGTCACGATGCCGTCCCGGCGCGGGGCCTTCCCGCCGGTCACCTCGACGCCGGAGAGGTAGTACCAGGAGGTGCTGGTCTCCTTGAAGGCGCCCGCGTCCCGGTCGGAGCGGTGGTCGCCGTCCGCGCGGTAGCTGGTGGCGCCGGCGACGTGGTGGAAGGTGGCGGGGCCGGTGGGCGCGGCCAGGTAGAGGGTGACGGTCACCGACTCCAGCGCCTTCACGGTGAACGGCACGCCGTCGCTGTACGCCGTTCCGCCGGCCGGGATCGTCACGGAGCGGCCCTTGCCGAAGGACAGCTGCCGGACCGAACCGGCCTTCACCGAGGCGCCCTTGTCCGTGCGGGCGACGGTCGCGCCGGTGATCCGCAGCGGGGTGGTGCCGTAGCGGTTGGACAGCTCTATCCGGGCGTTGGTGCCGCCGGTGGTGACGCGGACGACCTGGCGGACGGTGTGGTTCGAGAAGCCCTGCTGGGACCAGTTGGGGGCGAAGGGCGCGGTCGGGTGCTGCGGCGAGGTGGCCCATGCGCCGCGCCACTGGCCTCCGTCGTGGCGGTGCTCGGACGCGACGGCGGTACCGGCGAGGGGGAGGGCTGCCAGGGTGGCCGCGGTCATGGCGGCAACGGCGGTGCGGCGTACGGATGTTGAGAAGCGGGTGCCCTTGGGCGTGGTGGCGGCTTCGGTCGTGATCATCGTCATGCTCGTGATCAATCGGAGTCGAACTCCGGATATTCCCCCGATCCCGATCCCGATCCCGATCCCGATCCCGATCCCGATCCCGATCCCGATCCTGGCCCCGGCCGCGGCCCCGGCCCTGGCCCCGGCGTCAAGGCTTGGTCACCGGCCCCGGGCGCACCGCGGCCGCGAGGTGCGCGTCGCACGCGTACCTCGCGGCCGGAAGTGTTGGGGCGGAGCCGTCAGGTCGGAGGCTGGTCCTGCCCGCGCTGCCTGTCGATGTACTCCTGCGCCTTGAGCTGGGCCTGGTCGACCTTGTCGGCGTGCTTGCCGCCGGTCTTCTGGTCGATCGCGTCTCCGGCGCGTTCGACGCCCTGCTGGGCCTTGTCCGGGTGCTGGCCCATCATGCCTTTGAGCTTGTCCATGATCCCCATGGGTGCAACTCCTTCGTAAGGGGACGAACGGCTCATTCGACGCTACGCGCCCCCTTCCGGTTCCGCGCGTCGAGCGGCTCAATGGTCTGGACCACGCAGGGCTCTGGCTAGGATCCCCGCGTGCCCAGCTACCGCGGGATCCCCGCCCTCGCCGCCGCCCTCGCGGCCACCGTCCTCATAACCTCCGGCTGTACGGAGACCCCTGGCGGCGCCTCCGGCGGTTCCTCCGGTGGCTCGTCGGCCGAGGACGCCCCCGGTGCGCCCGGCGCGCGCGGCTCCGCGCTCGTCGCCGTGGACGCGCTCACGGTGAAGGGCCGGGCGCCCAAGACCGGCTACGAGCGGGAGGAGTTCGGCCGCGCCTGGGCCGACGTCGACGGCAACGGCTGCGGGACCCGCGACGACATCCTCAAGCGCGACCTCGCGGACGTCCGCTTCAAGGACGGCCGCTGCAAGGTCGTCTCCGGGGTCCTCGCCCACGACCCGTACACCGGGGGCCGTATCGACTTCGTCCGCGGCCGCAGCAAGGTGGACGTCGACCATGTCGTCGCGCTCTCCGACGCCTGGCAGAAGGGCGCGCAGAAGTGGGACGCGGAGAAGCGGCGCCGGTTCGCCAACGACCCGCTCAACCTGCTCGCCGTCGACTCGTCCGCCAACCGCCGCAAGTCCGACGGCGACGCGGCGACCTGGCTGCCGCCGAACAAGGCGTACCGCTGCACGTACGTGGCGGCGCAGGTCGCGGTGAAGAAGAAGTACGGGGTCTGGGTCACCCAGGGCGAGCGGGACGCGATGAAGACGGTCCTCGGCCGCTGTCCTGAACAGAAGCTGCCGTAAATCGTTTCTCCGTCCCTGCCGGCGGTCGTTAGCCTCCGCCGCATGGACCTCAAGATCACGACCCTCGCCGAGCGCCCCGAACTCGAAGGCCCGATGTGGGCGATGAAGGACCTCTGGCCGGAGTTCACGGTCAACGACCCGGTGGGCTGGTCCCACTACGGCCGGATCGTCGCCGAACTGCCGGAGTACGTCCTCGTCGCCACCGACGCCGAGGGAGCGGTCGTCGCCCGAGCGCTCAGCGTCCCCTTCCGGCTCCACGCCGAGGGGCGCGGCGCGCTGCCGGCCACCGGCTGGGACCAGGTGCTGATGTGGGCGTTCTCCGACAGGCGGCACGGGCGCGTGCCCGACACCGTGAGCGCGATCGAGGTCACCGTGGACACGCGGGCGCTCGGCCAGGGGCTCTCGGCGCGGATGCTCGGCGCGATGCGGGACAACGCCCGCCGCCTGGGCTTCTCGGAGGTCGTCGCGCCGGTGCGGCCCAACGGCAAGCACCTGGAGGCCGCGTCCTCGATCCACGAGTACGCCTTCCGTACCCGGGAGTCGGACGGGCTGCCCCATGACCCGTGGCTGCGCGTCCATGTCCGGGCGGGCGGCGCGGTGGAGGCGGTCTGCCCGGCCTCGAT
The DNA here is from genome assembly GCF_043200825.1 of Streptomyces sp. NPDC048370. Taxonomy (NCBI): domain Bacteria; kingdom Bacillati; phylum Actinomycetota; class Actinomycetes; order Kitasatosporales; family Streptomycetaceae; genus Streptomyces; species Streptomyces sp. NPDC048370. The sequence continues at coordinate 168,303 of NZ_JBICYI010000010.1, forward strand.
GACGGTCGCGGCCTCGGTGGAGCAGTGGCGCGCCTGGACCGGGCTGCCGTTCGACACGGACGGCCCGGTGGAGGTCGAAGGCGCGCTGGTCCCGGTGCACTGCGAGGCCTCGCGCGGCTACGCGGTCTATGTCGAGCCGAACATATGGGTCCGCCACCGCCTGTGAACCGGCGCGGGCTGTGAACTCGGCCCCGGCTGTGAACTCGGCCCGGGCTGTGAACTCGGCCCGGGCTGTGAACTCGGCCCGGGCTGTGAACTCGGCCCCTGCTGTGAACCGCCTGTGAACCGTACGAAGGGTGTGAGGGCCGCTCCCCTGCGGCGGCCCTCACACCCTTCGTCGTCCCGCGTGGCCGGACCCTCCGTCAGCTGCCCTTCTTCTGGTCGATGACGTCCTTGGCCGCCGGCACCGTCGCCGCGACCGGCTTGCCGTAGTCGGTGAACGTCATCGTCCCGGGCTCCTCGCCGCCCGCCGCCACGACCTTCAGGATGAGCGGCTCGCCTTCCGTCGCCACGTAGACCGTCGTCGTCTCGGCGCCGGACTTCTGGGTGAGCGTCAGCGCCTTCTTGCCGCCGACGGTCGTCTCCTTGCCCTTGACCGCGAAGTCGATCCCCTCCTCGAAGTCGGCGAGGAGCGCCTTCAGGTCGCAGAGTTCGAGGTTGTCCTTGGCGTCCGGGTCGGTCACCGGCGTCTTCACCCAGCGGCCCTTGAGCTCCTTGAGGATCGCCTCCTGGACCTCGGCCAGCTCGCCCTCCCCCTGTGCCCGCAGGAACGCCTCGTCGAAGCGGAGGTAGACGTCCTTCTGGTCGGCCTTGACCAGCTCGGCGGTGCCCGTCGTGCCGACCGTCAGGGTGCCGGCGCACTTTCCGGTGGTGTCCATCGCCAGGTAGGCCTTCATCGGCCCGTCGGTCGTCTTGGCGGCGAGGTCGAGGGTGAGGGAGTCGGCCTTCTTCGTCGCGGCGATCGCCTTGTCGGCGATCTGCGGGCCGGTCAGGTCCCCGAAGGGTCCGGAGGCCTTCGCGTCGTCGGAGAAGGGCCCGCAGGCGGTCGCGCCGAGTGCGACGGCGGCGCAGAGCGCGGCGACGAGGGCGGCGCGGCGGTGGGTACGGGGGTGGCGGGCGGCAGACATCGTGGGTTCTCCGGGGGTGGGAGGACGGGCGGTACGGGGTGTGAGCTACGGGGCGTGCGTGCGTGTGCTCGCGGTGTACGGGAGGGGGTGGCCGGGTCCGGCCGGGGGAGCCGGCCCCGGGGCGGGGAGCGGGTGGGCGTCAGCCGATCTTCAGTTCCCACTGGGAGGCCTCGTGGTCCAGGCCGGGGCTGACCTCGATCGAGAGGTTCTTGGCGTCCTTGGGGGCGTCGAAGGCGAAGACCACCGTGGACTTCTTGCCGGGCAGGATCGTGCCGGTGAAGCCGGTGCCGACCCTGTCGTCGAAGATCTGCTCGGCCGTCACGCCGTCCTTGCCGGCGCGGGCGTTCAGCGTCGCCAGCGTGGCGTCGAACTTCTCCTTGCCGCTGTTCTCGATGACGACGGTCACCTGGTACGCCTTGTTGCCCTTGGTGTGTCCCGGGGCGAACTGGCTGGGCTTGTACGGCTTCGCCTCGGAGACCGTGACCTTCAGGTCGTCGTAGGCCGCCATGTCACCGGCCGCCAGGCCCTTTGCGATGTCCTTCTTGCCCGCGTCGCCCTTCGCCGTGCTCGACGGGTCCTTCGGGGCGGAGTCCTCGACGGCCTTGTTGATCTCGTCGACGGCTTCGCTGACGGCCGTGATGGTGATGACCGCGCCGATCACCGAGAGGATCAGGGCCGCGAGGCCGAGGATCGCGCCGGTCGTCGTCACGCCCTTGTTGTTCGCCTCGTGGCGCTTCACGCGGCCCCGGCCCACCAGGCCCAGGATCAGGGCGATCAGGCCGAGGATGCCCGCCAGCCAGAAGAGCGGCGGGACGAGGCCGGAGACCGTACCGATGATGCCGAGGACCAGGGCCGCTGTGCCGAGCCCGTTGCGCACGGCCACCTGCGGCGCCTGCGGGGACTGCGGGGTCTGGGTGTCGTACGACATGGGTGTCCTCCCGGACATGACGTGTCGGTGGTGAGCGGAGCCCCGCCGGAATCCCGTGGAGCGATGACTCAATAAGACCAGAGCCTGTGAACCGAGTCAACATGGTTCACAGGGATTGAGTCGACTCACGCTGTGAAGGGAGGGGTCTTGCGTCCATCGGTAAGATCGGGGCTCACAGCAGGGGTTCGAGCGGGAAACGCAGAGGAGGCGCCAGGTGCCGGAGCACGCAGCAGAGGTGACCGCCGCCGGGATCGCCCGGCTCGCGGGGGTCGGACGGGCCGCCGTGAGCAACTGGCGGCGCCGGCACGCCGACTTCCCCCGGCCCGTGGGCGGCACGGAGGCCAGCCCCTCCTTCGCGCTCGCCGACGTCGAACGCTGGCTGCGCGCCCAGGGCAAGCTGGCCGAGGTCCCGCTGCGCGAGCGCGTCTGGCAGCAGGTGGCCGGCCATCCGGCAGGCGCCGTCGCCGCGCTCGCCCACGCGGGCTGCGTCCTGCTGCTCGTACGGGACCGGTCCAGCGCCTGGCCGAAGCTGGCCGCCGTCTCCGACGAGCGGCTCGCCGAGACCCTGCCGGTCGCCCTGGAGGAAGTCCTCACCGAACGCCTCGGCGTCGAGCGGTCCGTGCTGACCCCCACCGCGGCCGAACTGGCCTCCTCCGTAACCCTGTTGCGCGGAGCAGCCGACCTCGCCGCCGAGACCGGCGCACGCCAGGCCTTCGAGTTCCTGCTCGGCCGGCACCTCGACGCCAACCCGCGCCAGTACACGCTGACCCCGCCAGGACCCGCCGCCCTGATGGCCGCCCTCGCCGCCCCCGCCGCGGGACCCCGCCCCACCGTCCTCGACCCGGCCTCCGGCACCGGCACCCTGCTCCGCGCCGTCGAGCACCCCGGCGCCCTGCACGGCCAGGACACCGACCCCGACCTGGCCGCGCTCACCGCCCTGCGCCTCGCCCTCGCCTGCGACGCCGACATCCGCGTACGGACCGGCGACAGCCTCCGCGCCGACGCCTTCCCGCACCTCACGGCGGACACCGTGCTCTGCCACCCGCCGTTCAACGAGCGGAACTGGGGCCACGACGAACTGGCCTACGACCCGCGCTGGGAGTACGGCTTCCCGGCCCGTACGGAGTCCGAACTGGCCTGGGTCCAGCACGCCCTGGCCCGGCTCCGCCCCGGCGGCACCGCCGTCCTCCTCATGCCGCCCGCCGCCGCGTCCCGCCGCTCAGGACGCCGCATCCGCGCCGACCTCCTGCGCAGGGGCGCCCTGCGGGCCGTCGTCGCCCTGCCCGCCGGCGCGGCCCCGCCGTACGGCATCCCGCTCCACCTCTGGGTCCTCCGCAGGCCGGCCGCCGGCGTCACCCCCTCCCCGGCGCTGCTGCTCGTCGACACCACCGCCGACCACACCGGCGCGGCGGGCCGCGACAAGCTCGACTGGCAGGCCGTGCACACCGCCGTGCTCGACGCCTGGCTGCCCTTCGACAAGCACGGCACCGTCGCCGAGACCCCCGGCGCGAGCCGGGCCGTGCCCGTCATCGAACTCCTCGACGACGACGTCGACCTGGCGCCCGCCCGCCATCTGCCGCCCCCCGCAGCGGGCGGTGGCGCGGCCGAACTGCTCGCGGTCCGCGACCGGTTGGCCGAGACCCTCGGCCGCAGCGTCGCGCTCACCCCGCCGCCCGCCCTGCCCGCCGACACCGCCGCGGACCCGGCGGCGGCCGCCCGGCTCACCGGCGTCACCGTGGGCGAACTGGCCCGCACCGGCGCGCTCGAACTGCGCGCGGGCGGCACCGGCACCACGGCCTTCACCGGGGCCCCGCTCCGGGTCCTCACGGACAACGACGTCTTCGCCGCCCAGCCGCCCTCCGGGGCGCTGCCCGACGGCGCCCGCGAGGAGCCGGTCCTCCTCGCCCCCGGCGACGTCGTCGTCCCCGTCCTCGGAGGCGGCTCCCTCGCCCGGGTCGTCGACACCGTCACCGCGGGCGCCGCCCTCGGCCGCAACCTCCAGCTCCTGCGCCCCGACCCGGCCGCACTCGACCCCTGGTTCCTCGCGGGCTTCCTGCGCGGCACCGCCAACACCCGCCAGGCCAGCAGCTACGCCTCGACCGCCACCCGCCTCGACGTCCGCCGCCTCCAGCTCCCCCGCCTCCCGCTCTCCGAACAGCAGCGGTACGGCGAACGCTTCCGCGCCCTCGCCGAGTTCGAGGACGCCCTGCGCCTCGCGGCCCGCCTCGGCGAACAGCTGGTCCAGGGGCTCTACGACGGCCTCGCGGACGGCACGGTCGCGCCCTGAGGAGGCCTGGACCCGCCGTGACGTGATCAGTCAGGCAACGGTTCGGTACAACCCTGAGGACCTTGTCGGTGTCGGTGTATACGCTCGACTCCGCAACCGATCGAGCGCCACCTCAGTGCCCAGGAGCAGGAATGTACGGCCACGGCTATGTGCCTCCGCCATCACCGCGTGTCATTCCGACGTCGGTGATCGTGCTCCGCGTGCTGTTCGCGCTGTTGCCGCTGTTCAGCATCGGGTTCCTGACCTGGGGGACGATGATCCGGCTCGCCGTCGTCACCCGGCGCGCGCGTGACTGGGTGCTCTGCGGGGTCTCGGCCGCCGTCATGATCACCGGCCTGGTCATCCTGCCGGAGGACGTCGAGACGACGCAGGCGGACATCGCGATGAGCCTGATCCTCCTCAACGCCTTGGCGTTCACCGTCTACTTCCTGGTCGTCGACATCAAGCACGACAAGGTCCGCCTCGGTCTCGTGGTCCCGCCGCAGGCCGCTGCGTACAACCCGTACGGGGCGACGGTGCCGCGCCACCAGGCCGGCTACGTCCCCCCGGTGCAGGCCCAGCCGCAGCCTCAGCCGACCCCCCAGCCGCAGCCCCAGCCCGTGATCCCGCCGCAGCCGACCGTGCAGCCCGCACCCGCCAACCCCCGGATCGACCAGGTCCGCGCCGAGCTCGACGAGCTCAGCAACCTCCTCCGTAAGGACGAGGGGAAGTGAACGGACGCGTCATCGGCGGCCGGTACGAACTCTCCACGGTCATCGGCCAGGGCGGCATGGGCCAGGTCTGGACGGCGTACGACGGGCGGCTCGACCGCCGGGTCGCCGTCAAGCTGCTCCGCCCCGCCACCATGACGGGACCCGCGACCGCCGCCGAGGAGCTGCGGCGGCGCTTCGTGCGCGAGTGCCGGGTCACGGCCCAGGTCGACCACCCCGGCCTTGTCACCGTCCACGACGCCGGCAGTGACGGCGACGACCTGTACCTCGTGATGCAGTACGTCGACGGCGCGGACCTCGCCGACCATCTCGCCGAGCACGACCCGTACCCCTGGGAGTGGGCGGTCTCCGTCGCCGCCCAGCTGTGCGCCGTGCTCGCCGCCGTGCACGCGGTGCCGATCGTCCATCGCGACCTGAAGCCGCGCAACGTGATGGTGCGCTCCGACGGCACCGTCACCGTGCTCGACCTCGGTGTCGCCTCCGTCCTGGACACCGACACCACCCGCCTCACGCACACCGGTTCGCCGATCGGCAGCCCGGCGTACATGGCGCCCGAGCAGGCCATGGGCGGCGCGGTCGGCCCGTTCACGGACCTGTACGCGCTCGGTGTCCTGCTCCACGAACTCCTCAGCGGGAACGTCCCGTTCGCCGGGTCGACCGCGCTCGGCGTCCTGCACCGGCATCTGTACGAGCCGCCGCTGCCGGTCCGCCAGCTGCGCCCCGAGGTGCCGGAGGCCCTGGAGGCGCTCGTGCTCAGGCTGCTCTCCAAGGACCCGCAGCACCGCCCCTCCGGGGCGCACGAGGTGTACGAGGCCCTGCTGCCGATGCTCCCCGCGCGCGGGGCCCCGGCGGGGCCGCTCGACCCGACCCGCCCCTTCCTGCGACCGCACGCGCCCTGGCCCGACCGCGCGTCCGCCCCGCCCCCGCCCCCGCCGGTGGCCCCGCCGGTCGCCCGCCCGGACGTGGCCGCCACCGTGGACGAGGTCAAGCGGCTCCTCGGCGAGGGCTCCCTGACCAGGGCCGTGGACCTGCTCGGCTCGATCCTGCCCGCGGCCGCCGCCGAGCACGGCGAGCACTCGCCGGTCGTCCGCATCCTGCGCAAGCAGTACGCGACGACGCTGATGGACGACGGCCAGTACCGCCGCGCCCTGCCGGAGCTGCGCCGCCTCGCCGAGGACCGGGCGCACGAGGCGGGCCCCGCCGACCCGCAGACGCTGCAGTTCCGCTACGAGGCGGCGCAGTGCCTGGAGCAGCTGGGGGAGACGGCCGCCGCGCTCACGGAGTACCGGGCCCTGCTCCCGTTCCTCGAACACGGCGCGGACCAGGCCCGGTTCTTCGACATCCGCCGTCGGATCGGCAACCTGCTCCTGTCGATGGGCGACCACACGGCGGCCCACCAGCAGCTCCAGGCGCTGCTGTACGACACGGAGCGCGCGTACGGCCCGTACCACGCGCTTCCGACGGACCTGCGGCGCTCGCTGGCCCGTCAGCAGCAGATGGGCCGCTTCGCCTGACGGGGCGCCAGAATCACGAGTCCACAACTGGTTGGGGAACTGGATCTTCCGGGTCCGATTTGCCCCTTCCGTGAGATGTAGCCTGCGCGTCTGATCATGCACACGTCCCCAAGGAATCCTTCATGACGACGCAGGCGCCCGCCACTCCCGAGCAGCCCCTCGCGCCCGAGCCCACGCCCGCGCCCGTGCCCGCCGAGCCGGCGAAGAAGAAGCGCAGCATAGGCAAGACGATCCTCAGCATCGTCGTGGCCATCGCGGCCATCCTGTTCTGGAAGCTCGGCCTCCCGTACCTCACGGGCGACGCGCCCGTCTCCGCCAAGGTCGGCGAGTGCGTGACGGTGACCGGCCCGGAGAACGACCCCGAGGTCAGCACCAAGCCCTGCGGCGAGAAGGTGCCCGACCTCTACAAGGTCGTGAAGGTCATCGACGACACCTTCGATGTGGAGAAGTGCGGCGACGTGAGCGAGGTCGCGCTCGCGCAGCAGCTGGAGTCGTACAAGTTCGTCCTCTGCCTGAACCCCGTCAAGTAACGGACGCGGCAGACGCACGACGTACACGGAGGGGCCGGACCCGGACGGGTCCGGCCCCTCCGTGCGCGTCAGCCGTCGGTGGTCGCGAGCTTGGCGGCGAACCCGAGGAACAGCGCCCCGGCGCCGTTGCTCAGCCCGGCGGACAGTCGCCTGCGGCGGCGGAACATAGTTCGGCCCCCGGCCGGGACTCGCAATCCCGATCCCGCAGCCACAGCCACAGCCACAGCCACCGCCGGCCCGCCTGCCCGAGGGCCCCGCCGCGGACCTCCTCCTCGGGCTGCGCGCCCACGAACCCCGTCTGCTGCTGTCCGTACGAGACATCCAGCGTCTGGCCCCCGGTGTCGACGCCTGGTTCGCCAGGGGTGCCCACCCGGACGCCGTCCGCCGCACACTCACGGCGTGCCTCCCGGACGACCTGAAACACCCGGCAGGCCTCCTGTCGCACCGCCTGACCACCCTGCTCCCACCGCCGCTTCCGGCGAAGCCCCCGGCCCCTGACCCCCTGCAGACCTGCGAGGACTGCGACCGCGCCTTCCGCGCCCCGGAACCGGGCCGCTGCCGCGACTGCGGACCCTCGGCGGAGAAGCTCGCAGCGTGATCCGAGCTGCCCGACGGGCCTCAGAACATGGGTGAGTCCAGCAGCGGCTCCAGCCGCACCTCGGTCACGCTCACGCCCTCAGGGGCGCCGAACGCCTCGACCATCACACCGCTGCCGATGTCGGTGACCTGCAGAGCCAAGTGCTCGGCCCCCACCCGCAGGTCGAGCCGCGCCACGGGCTCGCCCGCGAAGTCCGGCATGCGGTGGATCCGCGCCGCCGGGTAGTTCAGGCCCGTCAGCTTGGTGCGCAGCGCCTCGTACGAGGCCGTGTCCGTCCCCGAGAACGCCTTGATGATGCGCAGTTGGTGCCTCTGGGCTGCGCACTCCTCGGTCGAGGTCAGCGCCACCGGGTCGACCAGGACGGGCATGGTGGAGTCGGGGGTCGGCTCCGCCGCCACGGCGTCGAGGCCGCCGGAGACGTCGGGCTGGCAGCTCTGCGAGATGAGGTCCTGCATCTCCAGGAACCGCGCCTCCGCGCCGCCGTCGCTCGTCGCGGCGGTGTTGACCGTGGACGCCTGATGGGCGGCGGCGCTCTGCGCACCGAGGCCGGTCAGGAGGACGACGCCGCCGAGCGTGGCGGCCAGCAGGGACTTCGTGAAGGGATTCGATCGCATGCCCGTACTCTGCAGGCCGCTGACAGCCGCCCACATGAGTACCCGCACTCAACCCGCCCTGAGCCCGTCGACGAAGACCGCCCAGGCGTGCGCGGCGAAGAGGAGGGCGGGGCCGGTGGGGTTCTTGCTGTCGCGGACGGGGACGAGGGGGAGGGCGTCGGCGACCTCCAGGCAGGCGCCGGCGTCACCGCTGCTGTACGAGCTCTTGCGCCACGTGAAGGTGCTCAGATCGACGATTCGCACTGCGCTTCCTCCAACACGTTCATGATGAACTTCCTTGAATCTGGCGGGGAAAGGGCCAGATCGCGAGCTCGATCGTAGCGGAGCTGCAAGAGGTCCACGTCGGTCGTACCTTCGATCAGGCTGCCCGAGAAGTTGGTCTCCAGCCAGGCCACGACGCGGCCATCCGTAAGCCTCAGGAACGTCACATCGGTGAGGTTCAGCGCGTACAGCCCAGCGGAGTGCGGCAGCACCTGGATGGTGACGTTCCGGCGGTCGCCCATGGTGAGCAGATGCTGCAGTTGTTCCTGCCATTGCGCCGGATCCAGCAGCGGCCTGCGCAGCACGGCCTCCGGCAGGATCGTACGGAAGCCAAGGGCGTCGGCTCCTGTCAGTCGCTCCTGGCGCCCCAGGCGTGCCTCGACATGGCGTGTCAGATCGTCGCGCTCAAGAAGGCCTGTCTCCATCAGCGTGTGTGCGTAGGCCCTGGTCTGGAGCAGGCCAGGGATCACGCCGGCCACGTGGTTCCAGGCACTGACCGCCTCTGCCTCCAAGGTGAAGTACTTGCGGTACTTCACCTTGAACTGCGTCTGATCCCCCACCGCCAGCTCCCACAACGCCAACAACAGCCCCGGCGTCCCGTAATGCGTGTCCAACGCATCGACCACCTCCGGGCCGCCGAGGGTCTCGCCCTTCTCCATCTTGGAGAACAGGGACCAGTCCCAGCCGACCACCTCGCCCAGCCGCCGCAGGCTGTCGCCGCGCTCGATCCGAAGCTTGCGCAGCTCCTCCGCGAACCGCTTGCGCGGTTCCTGGCTGCGGCCTGTAACCACCCGTCTCGCCGGCATCACGCGCTCCCTTGTGGAAGATGTGGAACTACCCGCGCGACGTGGGGAAGTACCGCCCTGCAGCGCTCATCGTTCCTCGGTCCGGGGTCCATTCTCGTAGTGCCCGGATCGCAGAGGGTAATTCACGAGGAAGGCGGGAAACCATGGAGTGCGGAGCTTTCGTGTACGACCAAGTCGCATGCGTGGTAGGGGAGTTTCGCGGAAACATCGGCCCGTACGTCATGCTCCGCCCCGTCGGCGGCGGCCGGGAGTGGCAGGCCGATCCGGACGCCCTCCGGCCGGCGACCCCGGAGGAACGGCTGAGTGCGGGCGTCAGGGCGGTCAACGCCCGTACCCGTACGCGAACCGTCGACCTGGCCCGCCCGCCCGCGCCCGTACCCGACTGCGAGGTCTGCGCGCGGCTGGCCGAGCGACGTCGTGACGCTCGCGCCCGCTACGACGGCAGCGCCGAGACGGACGCGAACGTCCTCCTCCGCCGACACCTCTGGCAGGACCACGACGTCACCACCTGAACAGCACTCCGCGCCAGGTCCATCCCGCGCCGAGGACGGCCGACAGCAGGGGGTTCCGCATGTCCCGGGAGTCGAAGCGGAACGTCTCCACCTTTCGGCGGCGGCCGTCGGGTCCCTGTTCGTAGCTCCACTTGCGGGCGACCTGGGTGCTCCGGCCGCGGCCGTACTGCTTGCCGGAGTCGGCCGTCGAGGCCTCCCAGCGTTCGTCGAGCGTGCGTACCTCGCGGGTCTCCGGGACGAGTCGCATCCGGGTCTTGAGGGTCATCCGCAGTTCCGGGACCCGCCACTCCGCCACCAGGTCGGCCTTCTCCGCGGGGAGGCCGTTGCGGACACGGAACGGCACGTCCGGGCCGTCGACCGCGAGCAGCGCGGCCCGCACCTCCGCCGCCGACAGCGGCACGACACCACTGTCCGGGTACGCGGTGCCCACGACCTTGTCCCACAGGCGTCCCATCGCCCAGCCCCCGTCCTGGTCTCCCGGTGTCCCGGTGTCCTGGACAGATGTTCCCACCCTCCCTGCCAGGGGTCATGCTTGGCTCCGTGACCATGATCGAGGCCGACATCATCCGTACGCCCCGGCTCACCCTCCACCCCCTCGCCGTCGAGCACGCCGAGGAGATGGCGGGGGTGCTCGCCGAGCCGTCGCTGTACGTCTTCATCGGGGGCGAGCCGCCCACCGTGGCGGCGCTGCGCGCCCGTTACGAGCGGCAGACGGCCGGCTCGTCCGAGCCCGGGGTCTCCTGGTGCAACTGGGTCGTACGGGAGCGGGAAGAGGGCCGTCTCGTCGGCACCGTCCAGGCGACCCTCCAGGCGACCGTTCACGCGACCCTCCAGGCCGGCGTTCACGCGACCCTCCAAGGCGACAGGAGCGCCGAGGTCGCCTGGGTCGTGGGGACGCCGTGGCAGGGGCGGGGGTTCGCCCGGGAGGCCGTGCGGGAGCTGGTCGACTGGCTCACGACGCACGCGCGCGTGGACACCGTCCTCGCCCACGTCCACCCCGACCACGCGGCGTCCGCCGCCGTCGCCGGCTCCGTCGGGCTCACGCCCACCGACGTGTGGCAGGACGGCGAGGTCCGCTGGCGCCTCGATGTGAGCCCGTCAAGAACGCGAAGCGGTCATTCGGGCCGTCCGGTGGCGTAACCCGGCGGTAATCAAACGGCCGGGGGTGTGTGATGGCGGTCACATTCGGGGGGATTAGTTATGGCCAGAGTGGCCAGTTCCTGAATGTCGACAGTGGCGGATAGGCGAACAAAGCGGGCTTCGTTGTTCGCCGCTCAATCACTACGTTGTGTACGGCGATAAGTGGAAGATTGACGTTCCTTTCCGGGCTCCACCAAACTCTGTGTCGGCAAGATCTGTCCGAAAGCATGGAGCTCGGGGGAGCCCATACATGGCGATTCACTCCATTCCGGTGATCAGCTACGACCAGATACTTTCCGGCGACGTGACACCCGCACACATCGTCGAAACCCTGGCTGGCACCGGCTTCTTCTATCTCTCCGACCTTGACCAGGTCATATCTCCGCTGCTCTTCAAGTCGTTGCAGGACGTCTCGAAGAGCTTCTTCGACTCCTCCACCGAGTCGAAGATGGAGTTCTACATCGGCGATTCCGACAATCACCGCGGCTACGTCCCCGTCACCGAACAGGGCGCGTACGGCGACGAATCCATACGGACCTACGAGGCCTTCGACATCGGTTACGAGGCCGACCCGCTGCCGCCGAGCCGCAGCCGCGGGTACGAACTCGTGGGGCCGAACCGGTACCCCGCCCACGTCGACGGCATGGCCAAGACCTCGGAGGCGTACTACGAGGCCAACTTCGCCATCAGCCGCACCATCCTGCAACTCATCGCGCAGGGCGTCGGGGAGGACAAGAACCACTTCGACCCGTGGATCACCCGCCCCGCCTCGCAGCTGCGCCTGATCCACTACGTCCCCAACGACGTGCTGGTGAACAGCGGCGACACCTCCATGGGCGCGCACACCGACTACGAGCTCTTCACGCTCATCCACCAGACCTCGCCCGGTCTGCTGGCGTACGACCGCGCCTCGAAGACCTGGCGCAGCATGCCCGTCTTCAAGAACACCCTGCTCGTCCTGGGCGGCGACATGCTCCAGTTCATCACCGGCGGGAAGGTGGGGTCGCTCCTGCACCGGGTCGTCACGACCGGCGAGGAGCGCTACAGCTTCCCGTTCTTCATGAATCTCGACTTCGAGACCGAACTGAGCGTCCTGCCGCAATTCGGGGAGAGCGACGAGCGGATCGTCGTCGGGCACCACCTCCTCGGTCAGCTCTACCGCGACTTCCCGTACATCAAGGAGCGCGTCGACTCCGGAAAGTGGCCCGTGGATTTCGATATTCCGGACCGCAACGTCTTCGAGCAGCTGTGATCCGCTCCGACACCCGGCCCGACACCCGGCCCGACACCCAGGGGAGTTTCTTCATGCAGGGCATCAGAGGGAAAAGCGTGCTGGTCACCGGCGGTGCGAGCGGAATCGGCCAGGCCACCGTCCGGAGGTTCGTCGAAGAGGGCGCACGCGTCGCGATCTTCGACCGTGACAAGCGCGCGATCGACGAAACGGTGGCGGCCATTCCGGAGATCGCCGCGGCGATCACCGTGGACGTCTCGGACGACGTCGCCGTGGCGGAGGCGTTCCAGGAACTGGAGAAGACCTTCCCGCGCCTCGACGTACTGATCAACAACGCCGGAGTCAGCGTCCGCCACGAGAGCTTCCGTTCCATCACGCCCGCGCAGTGGCGCGCCGTGATCGACACCAACCTCAACGGGGTCTTCTACGTCGCGAGCGAGGCCGTCCGGCGCATGGACGAGGGCGTGATCGTCAACATGTCCTCGATCAACGGCCTCGCCGCGTTCCCGCACTACGCGGACTACAACGCCTCCAAGGCCGGCATCCTCGCGCTCTCGCGCACGATGGCCGTCGAACTCGCCCCCAAGATCCGGGTGTTGGCGCTCGCCCCCGGGGCCGTGCTCACGCCGATGCAGCGGGCGGAGTACACCGACGAGATGCTCGACGAGGTCAACGCCAACATCCCGCTGGGCCGCCACGCCGACCCCTCCGAGATCGGTGGCTTCCTCGTCTACCTGGCCTCCGACGAAGCACGTTTCATGACCGGTCAGCACTACATCGTCGACGGCGGCGAGACTGCGAGGGCAGCGCTGTGACCCGTACCCACATACCCATGCCGACCGTCGACATCGCCTCCTGGTCGGAGGCGATCCGGCGCCACGCCGTCCGCAGCAACCCCTACCGGGAGTTCGAGCGCACGGCCGCGCACGCCGAGGAGGCGCTCGCCACCCTGGAGCACGACGACGTCCGCGCCCTGCTCGACTTCAAGCGCAAGGGCGGCCCCGGCGGACGTCTGCTCATCCGCAACGGCGCGCTCGACCCCGACCTGATGCCCACCACGGAGTCCACGGAGGACATCGAGAACGGGAAGGGCACGTACTACAGCGAGTTCACGCTGATCATGCTCGGCAAGCTGCTCGGCGAGCCCTTCAGCTACAGCCAGGAGCGCAACGGCGCGATCATCCACAACGTGCGTCCGGCCAAGCGCAACGAGTCCAACATCTCCTCGGACAGCTCGGCCGTCATCCTCGACCTGCACAACGAGAACATCTACCACCCGGTCCAGCCCGACTACCTGATGCTGAGCGGGCTGCGGCGCGACCCGGCCGGGGTCGCCAAGACGCTCGTGATCGGGGCGGACGAGATCCTGCCCCTGCTGAGCGCGGAGGACATCGTCACGCTCTCCGAGTTCCAGTTCCGGACGAGCGTCGACTACAACTTCGGCAACAGTGACGCCGAGCGCGGCAACGGACCCGCGATCCGCGTGCTGTTCGGCGACCCCGCCTCGCCGATGATCGCGTACGACGACGAGTACATCGCCGGCACGAACCCCCGCGCCCAGGCCGCCCTCGACCGACTGCGGGTGATCCTGCACGAGAACATGTACGCCGTCGACCTCGGTCCCGGCGAGACCCTGTTGCTCGACAATCTCAAAACCGTCCACGGCAGAACCGCGTTCAAGGCACGCTACGACGGGACCGACCGCTGGCTGCAGCGACTGTTGGTCTCGCGCGACCTGCGCCGTGCCGAGATGCTGCTCGGTGACACGCAGCGGACCGTGACGTGGAACTACGAGCCGGGGAAGTTCTATGGATACGTCGACTACCGATGAGCGTGCCGCTCCTTCGGACGACAGCAAGGCCGAGAAGACACGCGACCGCGTCGCTCTGCTGGCGATCTTCGCGATCCCGCTGATCTGGGGCATCGGCTTCCCGCTGACGCACAACGCCGTGGCCGTGGTGGACCCCGGTCTGTACGCGTTCGCACGTTCCCTGGTGGCGACGCTGGCGCTGCTGCCCTTCGCCCTCCCGGTCGCGCTGCGCGCCAGCCGCAAGGCGCTGCTCGGCGGGCTCGTGCTGGGCCTGTTCAGCGCGCTCAACATCGTCAGCCAGAGCTACGCGCTGCACTACCTCTCGTCGGCCAGTACGGCGTTCTGCGTGACGATGTGCATCGTCTTCATCCCGTTCGTCTCGGCCGCGCTCGGCCAGGGGTGGCCGTCGAAGGTGGACCTCGCCTCGGTGGTGGTCGGTGTCGTGGGCGCCTTCATCGTGCTCGGGCCCGACCTCGACGACCTCTCCGTCGGCTATCTGTGGGGCGGTCTCGCCGCCTTCGCCATCGCGATGACCATCTCGATCATCGGAAAGCTGACGTCCGAGCCGGAGTCCGGGCAGGTCGACCGGCTGGCCCTGGGCTTCTTCCAGGTGCTGTTCGGGACGCTCGCCCTGCTGTACTTCCCGTTCCAGCGGGACCTCGCGCCCCTGGCCGAGACCAAGGTGTGGATCGCGATCGTCTTCATGGGGGTCATGTCGACCGCTCTGGCGATCTACCTCCAGACCCGGTACCAGCGGCGGGTCGGCAGTGCGCGCACCTCGGTGATCTTCAACCTCGACCTCGTGTTCGCCAGCCTGTTCGGGCTCGTCAACCGCGAGTCGCTGAGCCTGTCGCAGATCTTCGGCGGCGCGGTCATCTTCCTCGCGTCGATGCTCGAAAGCCTGCGGGACATGTGGACGAAGTCGAGGACGAAGGCGGGCGGGGGCACTCCAGGGAAGGCGGACGGGGGCACGCCCGGGAAGGCGGACGGGAGCATCCCCGCCCAGTCGGCACCGGAGCAGGTTCCTTAGCCGTCACCAGGTGCCTTGGCCGGCACCGGATTCCGTAGCCGTCACGTGGTCCGGTCGAGCCGGCGTTTCAGCCCGACCGGACCCACGCTCGCCGTCAGGGGGGCCGACCGCGCACGCGCGGGACGCTCGGTCGGAGCCGGTGTGTGGAGGCGGATCTCCTGGACCCCGCGCCTCATCCCCGAGCGCAGGCGCTTCGACAGCGGGCGTTCCACGAAGACGTGGATCAGCCAGGCCAGGACCACCATGGCGGCCGTCACGGACACGACGAGGGGGAGGGGCGCGACACGGTCGCGGAAGTGGTGGATCAGCGTGATGCCGATCGCCATGTGGATCACGTAGAGCGGATACGTGATCGCCCCCGCCGTCTTCAGCCAGCGCCACCGGACGCGGTCGAGGCGGCCGAGCGCCACGGCCGCGATCGCGAGGAAGCCGAGCGCGATGACCAGACGCGCGGGCCAGGTCGGCAGCTGACCCGCCAGGTGCGGGCCGAGGTTCGTGTCCATGCGCTCGGGAACGTAGTGCTGGGCCAGCAGGAACTGCACTCCGACCAATCCCCACAGCAGCATGGTGGGGCGGAATCGGCGCATCAGATAGAACGCGATTCCCGCGATGAAATACGGCGCGTACTGCGGCATCGCGAAGAAATGGAGCAGCTGGAAGTCGGTGGTCGGTGCGGCAACCGCGGCCAGCGTCCAGATTCCGCAGAAGAGAACGCAATGGCGATACGTGACACCGCGGAGTACGACGAGCGCGAAGAGTGCGTAGAACTTGAGTTCCACGAACAGCGTCCAGTACGAGTGATCCACATTCCCGACGCCAAGGCCGCCCTGCATCATGGTCAGATTGACCAGGACGTCGCTCCACCGCTCAAGGTGGCGCAGCTCCTGCACCTCGGGCAGGAACCACAGGGTGAGCGCGCTGAGCGCGATGCCCGCCCAGTAGGCGGGGAAGAGCCGGGACACCCGGGACACGGCGAAGTCACCGACCGGGCGTCCCCAGACGCTCATGCAGATGACGAAGCCGCTGACGATGAAGAAGATCTCCACGCCGAGCCAGCCGTACACCGCGAAGGGACGCAGTGCGGGAAACAGGTCGGAGGCGTTTCTGTCCCATGCGGAATTGAGGCCGATGTAGTGGTAGAAGACCACGATCAGGGCTGCTGTGATCCGGATTCCGTCCAGGGCGAAGAGACGGTTCGCCGGCTCTCCGCCGCTTTTGGCCCCAGTGGTGCCGGGCATTGATGCGGCCTTCCCGGTGAATGAGTTGGTCCGGCAAGACCGTACAGGCGGCGAACAGGGAGTTCACAGCCTGACTGTCGTGGCCCTTGTCACTCGGGAA
Source organism: Streptomyces sp. NPDC048370 (assembly GCF_043200825.1). Lineage (NCBI taxonomy): Bacteria > Bacillati > Actinomycetota > Actinomycetes > Kitasatosporales > Streptomycetaceae > Streptomyces > Streptomyces sp. NPDC048370. Next base: position 184,739 of record NZ_JBICYI010000010.1, read on the forward strand.
TGGAGGTTTCCCCGGCTCGATTCCGCGCAGAAGACGGGGTTGCCGTCATGCCGTCACCCCGTCTTGCGGTCACGCCGTCCGCGCGAGCTCCGACCTGGCCGGGGCCTCCGGCGTGACCGCCGCCGGGCGCCGCCGCCTCCGCTGCCCCGCCCACAGCAGCCACCCCGCGAGCAGCGCCGCCGCGAGCGCGCCCGCGCCCAGGCCCGCCCGCAGGCCCGGTGTGCGGAAGTCGCAGGTGATCGACGTGCGGTCGCCGTCCACGCGGGTCGCCACCAGGCCGCCGTACGCGTCCGCCGGGCGGCCCTCGCACGTCCAGCCCGCGATCCTCGGGGCCGCGACGACGACCGTGCCCCGCGCCCCCGGGCGGAGCTCCGCGCGGATGCCGCTGTCCGTGACGTCGACCGACACCGGGGCCGAGGCCTTCAACTCCGCGACGGCCGCCGCGAGTCGGGAGCTGTCCAGGCAGCCGACCTCGTGCTTCTTGCCGCGCCGGCCCTTCAGGGCCACCACATCACCTGCCCGCTCCTGGACGCCCATGGACGTCAGCGCCGCCCGGCGCTTGGGCAGCTCGCCGGTCATCTTGACCTTCTTGCCGCCCGTGCCGAGCCGGGCCGTCCCCCGGAAGTCGGGGGCCCAGAGGAAGACCTCGCTCCCGATCGGGCAGGCCGTGCCCCGCGCCGGGAGCGTGTACACCGACGCGCCGAGCAGCAGCTCCTGGTTGCGGAACGGAGAGGCTCCGTACCGGGGCGCGGCCGCACCCTCCGGACGTACCGTCACCAGCGGCAGCACCGCGTCCGGGTCCGTACGCACCAGACGGTCGCCCCGCCACCGCGCGCCGACACCGAACAGGGCGTCCGTCACCGGGTTGTCCAGGCTCTGCAGATTGCGCCCGCGCGAGGTCCAGCCGCCGCCGAGCGCGGCCAGCGTCTTCGTCAGCACCGCGGGGGTGTGGCTGCTGTAGTACGCGGCGCCCTGGCCGCCGAAGAGCATCGGCTCGTTGCCGGTGATCTGCTCGCGCCCCGAGTCGGTGCGGTACGCGGGCCAGCCGTCGGCCTCGCCGAGCGCCTGCGTCCGTCGCCCCTGCTCCGCGCCCCAGGCCGGATAGTCGTCGAGCCTGCCGAGCCGCTCGCGGTCCGCGTACGCGGTGGTCGCGGCGGCCTGCCCGACGAGCGCCCCCGCCAGGAGCACGGCCGCCACCACCGGGAGCTTCCCGCGCCGGGCCAGCCACACCCCGCCGCAGGCCGCCGCGAGACCGAGGGCGAACAGCGGGTACGACCAGCCGGTCACCTCCTCGCTCGCCACCGCCCCCACGCCGACCGCCGCCACCACGCCGACGCCGCCGAGCTGCGCCCGCCGCCCCGGCCAGCCGTACGAGACGACGGTCCAGGCGGCGAGGACCAGCACTCCGCACAGGACGAACGTCTGCCGGTACGGGCTGCCGTTGGGAGTGGCGAACACATGCCAGACGAGGTGCGTCGGCTGCCACTGGAGCGACAGCGCGACCGCGACCGCGAACCCGGCCCACAGCACCCGCTCCCTGCGCGGCACCCTCCCGTGGAAGAGCAGCGCCCCGGCGAGCAGCAGCGTCCCCGTCCCGACGAACGCGGCGGGGGTCGAGAAGCTGTACGTCACCGGCATCAGCCGGGCGAGGAAGTCCGTTCCGCTCGCCGCCTCGAACTCGTTCGTCCAGCCCGGGTACGCGTGCGTGGAGCCGAGGAAGACCGGTACCAGGATCGGCGCGGCGAGCCCGATCCCCAGCAGCACGGTCGCCACCGCGCGGACGACCACCCGGAGCCGCAGCTCGTGGACGACCGCGAGCCGGACCAGGAGCACCAGGGCGGCGCCGATCGTCGCCATGTACGCGGTGTAGAAGTTGCCGACCCAGCAGACCGCGACGACCAGCGGACCGATCAGCGGCCGGCGGCCCCGGCGGACCCACTCGCCGACGAGGCACAGCAGCGGGAAGGCGATCAGTCCGTCGAGCCACATCGGGTTGTACGTGGCCTCGATGACCGACCAGCCGCACAGCGCGTACGAGGCGCCGAGCACCGCCGCCGCCCACCACACGCCGGGCCGCAGCCGCAGCAGCGCCACGGTCATGGCGGCCGCGGCGGCGGCCATCTTCAGGATCGTGACCGTGTAGACCGCGTACTCGATGTCCTCGCGCGGGAAGAGCGCGACGAGGAGCGCGAGCGGGCTGCCCAGGTACGTCCCGAGGTCGGGAAGGAAGCTGCTGCCCCAACCGGACTGCCAGTTGAGCAGCAGCCCGCCGTCCGTACGTCCGTGCACCAGGTCCCACAGATGGGCGTGGTACGGGATGAACTGGTTGGACAGGTCGTTGACGCCCCGGCGTTCGGGCCCGAAGGGGAAGGTGCGGGCGACCGCGTCCCCGACGCAGACCGCGAGCGCGGTGAGGAAGGCGGCGAGCGAGGCGGCGAGCGGGGCGGCGGGGCCGGTAAAGCGGCTCACGGCGGCCGATGTCGTCTGAGCAGGCATGATGGTGTGAATATGCCAGTACGGAACACGAAAAGGTGATCCAGCGGGGCCAGTTCACGCAATGGTCGCCTTGTCGTCATGTTTCGAATCGGCCGGAGTCACCCGCGTCGGTTGTTGTGTCCTTCGTGCTTCTTTCGATCGTGGTCCCGTGTTTCAACGAAGAGGAGATCATCGGTCGCTTCCACGACCATGTGACCGCCGAACTCTCCCGCTTCGACGGGGAATTCGAGCTGGTCTACGTGGACGACGGAAGTCACGACCGGACCCTCCCGCTCCTGGAGGAGATCGTCGCTTCCGACCCCCGCGCCCGGTACGTCTCCTTCAGCCGGAACTTCGGCAAGGAGGCCGCCATGCTGGCCGGCCTGCAGCACGCCGCGGGCGACGCCGTCGTCATCATGGACGCCGACCTCCAGCACCCGCCGGAGCTCGTGCACCGCATGCTGGCCCTGCACTCCGAGGGGTACGACCAGGTCATCGCCCGGCGCACCCGCAAGGGCGACCGGGTCACCCGCACCCTGACCGCCCGCGCCTACTACTGGGCGATCAACCGGCTCGTCGACGTCGAGCTGGTGGACGGGGTCGGCGACTTCCGGCTGCTCTCGCGCCGTACCGTCGACGCGATCCTCGAACTCACCGAGTACAACCGCTTCTCCAAGGGCCTTTTCGCCTGGGTCGGATTCCGCACCACCACATTCGAGTACGAGAATGCGGTACGTGAGGAGGGCCGTTCGAAATGGACCTTCGGGAAACTTCTCAACTACGGGCTCGACGGACTCCTCTCCTTCAACAACAAGCCGCTGCGGGCCGCCGTCTATCTGGGAATGGTCCTGGTCTCGGTGGCGCTCGCGTACGCGGCCTGGATCGTCGGTGACGCGCTGGTCAACGGCGTCGACACGCCCGGATACGTCACGCTGCTCGTCATCGTCACGGCGCTCGCCGGTGTCCAGATGGTGATGCTCGGTCTCGTGGGCGAGTACGTCGGCCGTATCTACTACGAGGTGAAGCGGCGACCGCACTTCCTGGTGAAGGCGACGAACGCGGACGTTCCGCTCCCCCCGGCCGCCACCACCCGAACGCGTGAGTCGTTGATCGAGACAGTCACGTCGAAGTAGTGGCCCCGGCCACGGCGACTGCCTACCATCGATCACCGCAAGGTCGTTCCGCCCGCCCGCCAGCCCGACCACCACCCCTCAACGAGACGCTTCGCGCCGCACCTGTTGAATGACCCACGCCGGGAGGCTCCTTTGCACCGCCGCACCGCGCTCTCCGTCTCCGCCGCGCTCCTCGCCGCGGCTCCGCTGCTCGCCGCCTGCGGCGGTGAGCCCCACCCAGGGGCGGCGGCCGTCGTCGGTGGCGAACGGATCGAGGTGTCCAGCCTCCAGGCGCAGGTGCGGGACGTGCGGACCGCGCAGGAGGCGTCCCCGCAGTCCGCGCAGCTGCTCCAGGCCACCGGCGACCTCAGCCGCGAGAAGCTCAACGTGATGATCTTCGACCGGGTGGTGGACAAGGTCGCCGAGGACAACGGGATCACGGCGTCGCGCGGCGAGATCCAGCGGACGCGGAGCGAGTTCGCCAAGCAGAGCGGCGGCGAGGAGCAGCTCGCCGCGACCCTGCTCCAGCAGCAGGGGGTCGCCCCCGACCAGATCGACGGGGTCGTCCGCCGCACGGTCCTGATGAACAAGATCGCCGAGAAGCTGGGCATCGCGAACACCCCGGAGGGCCAGAAGAAGCTCCTCGGAGTCTTCACAGCGGCCTCGAAGGACCTCAAGATCGACGTGAACCCGCGCTTCGGGGCGTGGGACGACACGAAGATCCAACTGGGCACGTTCACGGCCCCGTGGGTCCGGCAGATCAGCCAGGACCCGGCGGCCGCGGAGGCGGGCGCGTAGGCGGGGCTGTCCGGCGGATCAGGGCCGGGGCCACGACGCCTGGCACGGCACCTCGCCGCGTTGCCGAAACGCCTGAACAGCTCCGCTATTGAGGCGCCCCGGCGCCTTGCGATGCACCGCACCAGACGCCGCGTCCTGTCCGACCCTGACCCGCCGGACAGCCCCCGGCCCCACGTAGGCTCGGAAGGGTGAACGCCACATCACCCGCCGAGTCCGGTCGCATCGTCCTTCTCACCGCCAGCCACCGCGTGGCGCCCGGACTGCTGTCCTGGCCCGCGTGGCAGGCGCTGCACGGCGCCGACCGGGTGCTGTGCGCCGACGAGAACCACCCGCAGCTGCCGTACCTCCGCGAGGCCGGCGTCGCCGTCGAGCACGCCCGCCCGGCGGCGCAGGAGCTCGTCGAGGCGTGCGCCGGCGGCCGGACCGTCGTGATCCTGCCCTCCGGCGAGGGTGACCAGGCGCTCACCGACGGGCTCGCCCGCCTGGCCGGCTCCGGCCGCGTCACGATGCCCGACCTGGAGCTGCTGCCCGGCTCGTACGACCTGCCCGGCGCCCGACTCCTGGACCTGGTGCAGGTCATGGACCGGATCAGGCGCGAGTGCCCGTGGTCCTCGCGCCAGACCCACAAGGGGCTCGCCAAGTACGGCATCGAGGAGTCGTACGAACTCGTCGAGGCGATCGAGGACGGCGACCGCGACGAACTGCGCGAGGAGCTCGGGGACGTCCTCCTCCAGGTCGTCTTCCACGCCCGGATCGCCGAGGAGGACGAGGAGGAGCCGTTCTCCGTCGACGACGTCGCCGCGACGATCGTGGAGAAGCTGATCCACCGCCACCCGCACGTCTTCGGCGACGCGAAGGCGGAGACCCCGGAAGAGGTCAAGGCGCACTGGCTGCGCACCAAGGCGATCGAGAAGCAGCGCGACTCGGTCACCGACGGGGTGCCGCTCGGCCAGCCGGGCCTGGCGCTCGCCGCGAAGCTGGCGGGCCGGGTCCGCACGGCGGGCCTGGACGTGGAGCTGCCCAAGGGCGACGGCATCGGCTACGACCTGCTGGCCCTCGCCGCCGAGGCGGAGGCCTCCGGCACGGACCCGGAAGCCGCCCTGCGCGCGGCGGCCCGCGCGTACCGGGACGCGATCCTCGCGGCGGAGGGGCGGTAGCCCCGGGTACCCCTAGGGGCGGTCACCTGGGGTGGGGCGCGCGGTCGGCCGGGTTGTGCCAGTGGGGTTCCGGGCGGGCGATGAACCATTCCGCCGTGCCAAGCGGGCGGGCCTCGCCCGGTGTCGGGAGGCGGTCGTGGTGGACGCGCGGGGCGCCCAGCTGCTGAAGGGCCGGGAGGGTCTCCGCCAGTAACTCGGGCGGGCCCGCCACGTAGACGTCGTGCGTGGGCCAGTTGCCGCAGGCGTACAGCGCGCGCAGCAGCCGCTCCGTCGCCTGCTCCCGCGGACGCTCGGGCGCGGAGGCGATGTACGTGACCTTCAGGCCGGGTATCCGTTCCCGCAGGTGCTCCGCGTCCCTCTTCCCGTACAGGTACTCCTTCGCCCGTGCCACCAGGAAGAGCCGCGCCTCGACGCCCTCCGGGCCGTCCGCCACCTCCTCCAGGAGCGCCTTGACCGGCGCCCAGCCCGTCCCCGCGGCGATGTAGCTGCGCGGGACGTCCGGCGCCGTGCGGGCCGTCAGCGCGCCGCCGGGCGCGCTCAGCCGGAGCGGCTCGCCCTCCCGTACCGCGTCGACGAGCGTCGTGCTCATCGCCCCGCCCGGGATCCGGCTCACGTGCAGGTCCACCGTGCCGTCCGCGCGGGCGGCGTTGGCCAGGGAGTACGTCCGCCACACCCGGGGGACCCGGAGCGAGCTGACGCCGACGTACTGCCCCGGCCGGTACGCGAAGGGCCTGCGGGGCTTCAGGGTCAGCACCGCCAGGTCCTCGTCGAGCCGCCGGTGCCGGACGACGACGGCGTCCCACCAGGGCGGCTCACCCTCGGCCTCGGCCTGCTCGGCGCCCCGGATCATGAGCTCGGCGACGTATCCGTACGCCTCGGCCCACGCCTTCTCGGCCTCGACGCTCCAGGCGGCCCCCGCGGCGTGCGCGAAGGCGGCGGTCAGGCTGGTGCCGACGGCGGCGTAGAGCGCGGGGGAGGCGAGGAACTTGCGGTGGTCGCGGCCCAGATGGGCGAGGTACTCCGCGAGCCCGGGGTCCTCCAGATGGGTCACGACATGGGTGAGCGCGGCGAAGAGCCGGTCGCGCTGGGCCCGCAGGTCCTCGGGGAAGAGCTCGCGGACGCCCGGGTTGTGCCAGAACAGATGGGAGTAGAAGAAGGTGACGGCATGTTCGGCCCGTCTCTCGACGACGGCGAACGTGCTTCTGAGCAACTGGGCATCCACGCGGGAGAATCTAGGCCACTCCTCTTCACGGGATGATCACATCTCGGAGGCTGGGCGGCCCGGAGGCCGGACCGGGCGGCCCGGAGGCCGGTGCGGCGGTCACCTTGTACCGTCTCAGGGTGAGCACGCCCCCCGCCGAAACCCCCGCCGGACCCCCCGCCGAAACCCCCGCCGGACCCCCCGCCCCCGAGCTCTTCACCTGGGAGTTCGCGACCGACCCGTACCCCGCCTACGCCTGGCTGCGCGAGCACGCGCCCGTCCACCGGGCCAAGCTGCCCAGCGGGGTCGAGGCCTGGCTGGTGACCCGGTACGCGGACGCCCGGCAAGCGCTTGCCGACCAGCGGCTCTCGAAGAACCCGGCGCACCACGACGAGCCCGCGCACGCCAAGGGGAAGACGGGGATTCCGGGGGAGCGCAAGGCCGAGCTGATGACGCATCTGCTCAACATCGACCCACCCGACCACACCCGGCTGCGCCGTCTCGTCTCCAAGGCCTTCACCCCGCGCCGCGTCGCCGAGTTCACGCCCCGGGTGCAGGAGCTGACGGACCGGCTGATCGACTCCTTCGCGGCGAAGGGCTCCGCCGACCTCATCCACGAGTTCGCCTTCCCGCTGCCCATCTACGCGATCTGCGACCTGCTCGGGGTGCCGGAGGAGGACCAGGACGATTTCCGGGACTGGGCCGGGATGATGATCCGGCACGGCGGAGGGCCGCGCGGCGGGGTGGCGCGGTCGGTCAAGAAGATGCGCGGCTACCTCGCGGAGCTGATCCACCGCAAGCGGCTCGATCCCGGCGACGACCTGATCTCGGGGCTCATCAAGGCCTCCGACCACGGCGAGCACCTCACCGAGAACGAGGCCGCCGCCATGGCCTTCATCCTCCTCTTCGCCGGCTTCGAGACCACCGTCAATCTGATCGGGAACGGGATGTACGCCCTGCTCCGTCATCCGGATCAGCGCGCCCGTCTGCAGGCCTCGCTCGCCGCAGGGGAGCAGGGCCTCCTGGAGACCGGTGTCGAGGAGCTGCTGCGCTACGACGGGCCGGTGGAGCTGGCGACCTGGCGGTACGCCATGGAGCCGCTGACGATCGGCGGCCAGGCGATCCCGGCGGGCGACCCGGTCCTCGTCGTGCTCGCCGCCGCCGACCGCGACCCGGCGCGCTTCGACGAGCCCGACACGCTCGATCTGTCCCGGCGCGACAACCAACACCTCGGCTACGGGCACGGCATCCACTACTGCATCGGGGCGCCGCTCGCCCGGCTCGAAGGACAGATCGCGCTTGCCACGCTCCTGACGCGCCTGCCGGATCTGCGACTTGGTGCCGATCCGTCCGATCTGCGGTGGCGGGGCGGGCTCATCATGCGTGGATTGCGCACACTTCCGGTGGAGTTCTCCCCCTCGTCCACCTCTCGCGAGAGCTGACGATCCGTCAAGACTGTGACTTTTACGTGATCTCCGCTGCATCGACTTGTGACTCACGTTCGAATGCCGCTACGTTCACCGTCACCTCAGCAGTCACGCGAAAGGCAGCTCCGCATGCGCTCCGGGAACGGACGACACCGCAGACCCCGCCAGGCCCCCGCCATCGTCGTCGCCGCAGGCGTGACGGGATCGGCCCTCGCGTTGCCCCTCCTCGGGGCGGGCTCGGCCTCCGCCGCCGACGCGGCCACCTGGGACCGGGTCGCCGAGTGCGAGTCGGGCGGCCAGTGGAGCGCCCACTTCGGCAACGGCCTCTACGGCGGGCTGCAGTTCACCCAGGAGAGCTGGGAGCGCCACGGCGGTCTGGCGTACGCGCCGAGCGCGGACCTCGCCAGCCGCGCCCAGCAGATAGTGGTGGCCGACAAGGCCTTCGCCGCGGGTGACACCCAGTGGGCCACCTGCGCCCCGATCGCCGGTCTCACCGTCGACGGCGTCAAGCCCGGCGTCGACCCGGGTCCCGCCGTCGAGCCGAGCGAGCCGACGGGCCCGCTCCCGGAGTCCAACCGGACCGCCGGCCTTCCGAACGTCCAGGCCCCGCCGGAGGCCCTCGAGGGCCCCGAGGCCACCCCGACCCCGTCGGCGCCCTCCTCGCCCTCCGCGGCCACCCCCGGGGCGTCCCCCGCGCCGACCGCTCCCGGGACCGGCAAGCACCGGGGCGGCGCTGCCCCGGAGGCTACGGACGGGACGGACGAGTCGGGCAAGACGGACAACTCGCGTGAAACGGGCCGTCACGCCTCGCCGGCTGACGGGTCGACACCGGGCGCCACCGACGAGGAGGCGGCGAATCGGGACAGTAAGGACAGTGGCGACACTGCGGACAAGACGCCTGCCGAGGGCATCGCGGACGCTATCGGTGAATACACCGTCAAGCCCGGCGACAACCTCACCGAGATCGCCCAGCGCAACGAACTCCCCGGCGGCTGGGGCGCCCTCTATGACGCCAACCGATCGACCGTCGGCGCCGACCCGAACCTCATCCTCCCTGGCCAGAGCCTGGATCTGACGATCGGTACGCCCGCGGAGAAGGACGCGGAGACGGACCCGAAGTAGGGGTGGTTCGAGGCCGAATGTCCGGTTCTGTGCAAGTGAGACATGGGTCTCTTCGCCTCAACTGGCGTGTCTCGTCCGCAAACTCTGCTTCCGTCACCTCTCACCTGCGTAAATACCCTTCGTCCCGAGGCAAGTAGGGCCGTTTTGTCCCTCATGGACGTCTTTGAACTTCCCTCGGGTCTGTGTCTACGGTCGTCACCGCTCGCCACCGCGGGCCCCGTCGACCGAAACGCCGAATCCTGCCGTCGGCCGATGGGAACAGTCGTCGCGTCATGCGCCGTAGGCAGGAGCGGGGGACCCAAGGTAAGTGCCGTCCCCGGCCGTTGAGACAGACGGCCGAAGGAACGGCTTGGGGTGAAGCCGCGCGCCAGCCGCGCGGCCGGGCAACTCACATGGCCCGAACCCGACAGCTCACCTCGTAGGCGTCGGTGAGGAGAATCTCCATGCTGTTTTCCGCCAAGGGCAAACACCGTCGTCCCTCCAAGGCCACCCGCGCCGTCGCCCTCGCCGGTGTCGCCGGTGTCGCCGTCGCCGCCCCCCTGATGACCGCCGGCACCGCCTCGGCCGCCACGGTCTCCGAGTGGGACAAGGTCGCCCAGTGCGAGTCCGGCGGCAACTGGTCCATCAACACCGGCAACGGCTACTACGGCGGCCTGCAGTTCTCCAGCTCCACCTGGGCCGCCTTCGGTGGCACCCAGTACGCCGCCAGCGCCGACCAGGCCTCCAAGTCGCAGCAGATCGCGATCGCCGAGAAGGTCCTCGCCGGTCAGGGCAAGGGCGCCTGGCCGAGCTGTGGCGTCGGCCTCTCGTCCGCCACCCCCGGTGCCGTCGAGGAGAGCGCCCCGGCCCAGCAGGCCGCCCCGAAGCCGGAGCGTCAGGCCGAGCAGCCGACGACCCGCAGCGAGACGCGGACCGCCCCGAAGAAGGCCGAGTCCAAGAAGACCGTCACCACCCCGACCGGCAAGAAGGTCAAGAAGGGCGACGGCGAGTACAAGGTCGTCTCCGGCGACACCCTGAGCACCATCGCCGCCGCGCACGACGTCAAGGGTGGCTGGGCGAAGCTCTTCGAGCTCAACAAGGGCGTCGTCGAGGACGCCGACCTGATCTACCCGGGCCAGCAGCTTCACCTGAAGTGAGCCCGACGGCCCGCGTGAGTCCGGCGGCTCACGTAGGTCCTTCGACCCTCCCGCGGTGACCACCCCGGTCCGGAGCGCCCTTCCCCCGTGCGCTCCGGACCGGGGTTCCGCGCTGTCCGGGGTCCGTCGTCCGCGGACCGCCGGGCGGCCCCGTCGCGCGGCCGCGCCGGGGTTACCGGCGAGTAGTTCTGAGGGTCTTTGGCCCTGGATGCGTACCCTTGGGTCCTTTTTCGTCCCAGGGGGCGGGCGCCCGGCTGGCTGGAGCCCGCGAGCCGGTTAGGCTCTTGTCGCAAGGCCAAAGCGACCCTGCACCGCAAGCGTCACATCTAGCGTCACATCCCAGAAGGAGATGCTCGTGCCGTCCATCGACGTCGTCGTAGCCCGGGAAATCCTGGACTCCCGAGGCAACCCCACGGTCGAGGTCGAGGTCGGCCTCGACGACGGCAGCACCGGCCGTGCTGCCGTTCCGTCCGGTGCCTCCACCGGTGCGTTCGAGGCCATTGAGCTCCGTGACGGAGACAAGAACCGCTACCAGGGCAAGGGCGTCGAGAAGGCCGTCCTCGCCGTGATCGAGCAGATCGGCCCGGAGCTCGTCGGCTACGACGCCACCGAGCAGCGCCTCATCGACCAGGCCATGTTCGACCTGGACGCCACGGACAACAAGGCCTCCCTCGGCGCCAACGCCATCCTCGGCGTCTCCCTCGCCGTCGCGCACGCCGCGTCCGAGGCCTCCGACCTCCCGCTCTTCCGCTACCTCGGCGGCCCGAACGCGCACCTGCTGCCCGTTCCGATGATGAACATCCTGAACGGCGGCTCGCACGCCGACTCCAACGTGGACATCCAGGAGTTCATGATCGCGCCGATCGGCGCGGAGTCCTTCTCCGAGGCCCTGCGCTGGGGCACCGAGGTCTACCACACCCTCAAGTCCGTCCTGAAGACCAAGGGCCTGTCCACCGGCCTCGGCGACGAGGGCGGCTTCGCCCCGAACCTGGACTCCAACCGTGAGGCGCTCGACCTCATCCTGGAGGCCATCAAGCAGGCCGGTTACGCCCCGGGCAAGGACATCGCGCTCGCGCTCGACGTCGCCGCGTCCGAGTTCTACAAGGACGGCTCGTACGAGTTCGAGGGCAAGTCGCGCTCGGCCGCCGAGATGACCGAGTACTACGAGGAGCTCGTCGCCGCGTACCCGCTGGTCTCCATCGAGGACCCGCTGTTCGAGGACGACTGGGACGGCTGGAAGGTCCTCACCGACAAGCTGGGCTCCAAGGTCCAGATCGTCGGCGACGACCTGTTCGTCACCAACCCGGAGCGCCTGGCCCGCGGCATCGAGGACGGCGCCGCCAACGCGCTGCTCGTCAAGGTCAACCAGATCGGTTCGCTGACCGAGACCCTGGACGCCGTCGAGCTGGCCCAGCGCAACGGCTTCAAGTGCATGATGTCGCACCGCTCCGGCGAGACCGAGGACGTCACCATCGCCGACCTCGCCGTCGCCACCAACTGCGGCCAGATCAAGACCGGCGCCCCGGCCCGCTCCGAGCGCGTCGCCAAGTACAACCAGCTCCTGCGCATCGAGGAGATCCTCGACGACGCGGCCGTCTACGCCGGCCGCAGCGCGTTCCCGCGCTTCAAGGGCTGATCCGAGGATCCGGAGGGTCCTGAGGACCCCGCATCACCCTCGGTTACGTACGTCCCCGCACCCGGTCCCGTACCGTGTGCGGGGACGTCCGTACGTAAAGGGGAGGCGCGCACATGGCCCGGGACCGGTTCTCGACCGCGACCAGGATCAAGCTGCTCGGTGAGCAGACCGCCGCCCGCGTCTACCGTTCCCAGACCCGCCGCCAGGCCCGCCGCTCCCGGCTCACCGGCCGCGCGGCCTTCCTCGCCCTGGTCGTCTGCTCGCTGGTCGTCGCCCTCGCGTACCCCATGCGGCAGTACGTCTCCCAGCGCGGCGAGATCGCCGAGCAGGAGCGCCAGGCCGCCGAGGCCGCCGCGCGCGTCGAGGAGCTGCGGGACGAGAAGGCCCGGCTCCAGGACCCCGCGTACGTCCGCCGGCTCGCCCGCGAGCACCTGCACTACGTGATGCCGGGCGAGACCGGCTTCACCGTGAACGACCCCGAGGCCGAGCGCGCCCGCCGCACCGAGCAGAGCGAGGCGGACCGCCCCTGGTATTCCGACCTCTGGGACGGCGTCGACCGCGCCGACACGGGCCGCTGACGCCACGACGCGAGATGATGGACCCCGGCCCCGACGGGTCGTGACGCCCCGGGCGGGCGGGAGCTCCCCGCATCCGAGCACCGTCCACCCACCGTCCACCCCACCGACCGCCCTCGACGAGAAGACAAGACGCAGCATGGAAACGCCCCCTCCGCAGACCGCCCGCACCGAGCCGACCGAGGCGGACGTCGCCGCGTTCAAGGACCAGCTCGGCCGCCCGCCCCGGGGGCTGCGCGCCATCGCGCACCGCTGCCCCTGCGGCAACCCGGACGTCGTCGAGACCGCGCCGCGGCTCCCGGACGGCACCCCGTTCCCCACCACGTACTACCTGACCTGCCCCCGGGCGGCCTCCGCGATCGGCACGCTGGAGGCCAACGGGGTCATGAAGGAGATGCAGGCCCGGCTCGGCACCGACCCGGAGCTTGCCGCCGCCTACCGGGCCGCGCACGAGGACTACATCGCCCGCCGTGACGCCATCGAGGTCCTGGAGGGCTTCCCGAGCGCCGGTGGCATGCCGGACCGGGTCAAGTGCCTGCACGTCCTCGTCGGCCACTCGCTGGCCGCGGGCCCCGGCGTGAACCCGCTGGGCGACGAGGCGATCGCGATGCTGCCGGAGTGGTGGGCCAAGGGCCCCTGCGTCACCCCGTGCGCGGAGAAGGACGAGGAGGCCGCCGAATGACCCGGGTCGCGGGCATCGACTGCGGTACGAACTCCATCCGTCTCCTCGTCGCCGACGTCCACCCGGAGACGGGTGAACTGATCGAGCTGGACCGGCGGATGACGATCGTCCGGCTCGGCCAGGGCGTCGACAGGACCGGCCGGCTCGCGCCCGAGGCACTGGAGCGGACCTTCGCCGCCTGCCGCGACTACGCGGCCGTCATCAAGGAGCTGGGCGCCGAGAAGCTGCGCTTCGTCGCCACCTCCGCCTCCCGGGACGCGGAGAACCGCGACGAGTTCGTGAGCGGCGTCCTGGACATCCTGGGCGTCGAGCCCGAGGTGATCACCGGCGACCAGGAGGCCGAGTTCTCCTTCACCGGCGCCACCGGCGAGCTGCACGGCACGGAGAAGTACCTCGTCGTGGACATCGGCGGCGGCTCCACCGAGTTCGTCGTCGGCAACCGGCACGTCGAGGCCGCCCGCTCCGTCGACATCGGCTGCGTCCGGCTCACCGAGCGCCATGTGCGCAGCGACCCGCCGGCCGCCGGGGAGGTCGCCGCGATCCGCGCCGACATCCGCGCCGCCCTGGACCTGGCGGAGGAGACCGTGCCGCTGCGGGAGGCCGAGACCCTGGTCGGGCTCGCGGGCTCGGTCACCACGGTCGCCGCGATCGCGCTCGGGCTCCAGGAGTACGACTCCGAGAAGATCCACCACTCCCGTATCGCGTACGAGAAGGTCGCGGAGATCGTCGACACGCTCCTCGCCTCGACCCACGACGAGCGCGCCGCGATCTCCGTGATGCACCCCGGGCGGGTCGACGTCATCGTCGCCGGGGCGCTCGTCCTGCTGGAGATCATGGAGCGGACGGGGGCCCGTGAGGTCGTCGTCAGCGAGCACGACATCCTCGACGGAATCGCACTCTCCGTGGCATAACGGGCACGCCCCGACGCCCCCCGCGACACCGCGTCGGGAAAGTTCGTGAAGTTCTTCACAAGGAAATGGGCCCTGATGGGGGTCGTGGAGGGCCAACTGGGCCTCCAGCGCCCCTGTCGGGGCTCATTCGTAGGCCGAGGGCCCTGTTCGCTCGTTGTTTCCATCGTGTGAACGCACCCCGTGGTTCGGGGTTAACGGACCCTCTCCGGGCCAGTTCAGTAGGGGTGAACAACGTTCACCCCTGCACTGTGGTTCCTTTGCACGACCATGACCTGGGTCACGTGGGCGGCGGAGTGTAGCAGAGGTGGTCCACAACCTTGTGAAGGGGCGCACGAGCGACCCCCCTGGGAGGGGTGGATACTCGGATGCATGAGCACCACGGAGCGTCCCAGGATCCTCGTAGTAGGCGGTGGGTACGTAGGCCTGTACGCAGCACGACGCATCCTCAAGAAGATGCGTTATGCGGAAGCGACCGTCACGGTCGTCGACCCGCGCTCGTACATGACGTACCAGCCCTTCCTCCCCGAAGCCGCCGCAGGCAGCATCTCCCCGCGCCACGTCGTCGTCCCGCTGCGACGCGTCGTGCGCGGAGCCGAGGTGCTCACCGGTCGCGTCACCACCATCGACCAGGACCGCAAGGTCGCCACGATCGCGCCGCTCGTCGGCGAGGCGTACGACCTGCCGTTCGACTACCTGGTCATCGCGATGGGCGCGGTCTCCCGTACCTTCCCGATCCCCGGCCTCGCCGAGCAGGGCATCGGCATGAAGGGCGTGGAGGAGGCCATCGGCCTCCGCAACCACGTCCTGGAGCAGCTCGACAAGGCGGACTCGACGACCAACGAGGAGGTCCGCCGCAAGGCGCTGACCTTCGTCTTCGTGGGCGGCGGCTTCGCCGGCGCGGAGACCATCGGCGAGGTCGAGGACATGGCTCGCGACGCGGCGAAGTACTACACCAACGTGAAGCGCGAGGACATGCGCTTCATCCTGGTCGACGCAGCCGACAAGATCCTTCCCGAGGTCGGCCCGGAGCTGGGCCGCTGGGGCAAGGAGCACCTCGAGGGCCGCGGTGTCGAGATCTACCTCTCGACGTCCATGGACTCCTGCGTCGACGGTCACGTCGTGCTGAAGAACGGCCTCGAGGTCGACTCCAACACGATCGTGTGGACCGCGGGCGTCAAGCCCAACCCGGCGCTCGCCCGCTTCGGCCTCCCGCTCGGCCCGCGCGGCCACGTGGACGCCCAGCCGACCCTCCAGGTCACCGGCACCGACTACATCTGGGCCGCCGGCGACAACGCCCAGGTCCCGGACCTGGCCGCGATCAAGGCCGGCGTCCCGGCCGAGCGCGCCTGGTGCCCGCCGAACGCCCAGCACGCGCTGCGTCAGGCGAAGGTCCTCGGCGACAACGTGGTCTCCGGCATGCGGGGCTTCCCGCAGAAGGAGTACTCGCACTCCAACAAGGGTGCTGTGGCGGGCCTCGGCCTCCACAAGGGCGTCGCGATGATCGTCATGGGCAAGATGAAGATCAAGCTCAAGGGCCGGCTCGCCTGGTACATGCACCGTGGCTACCACGGCATGGCCGTCCCGACCTGGAACCGCAAGATCCGCGTCTTCGCCGACTGGACCCTCGCGATGTTCCTCAAGCGTGAGGTCGTCTCCCTCGGTGCGATGGAGACGCCGCGCGAGGAGTTCTACGAGGCGGCCAAGCCCGCCCCGGCTCCCGCCGCCGCGAGCCAGGAGAAGGCCAAGGCCTCCTAGTTCCACCCCGCTGTTCCCGTAAGGGCCGTCCGCCATCCGTGGTGCGGGCGGCCCTTCGGCATGTCCGCCCGAGTGTTCCGCCCGCCCGGGTGTTTTGCCGAGTCGTTGCGCGCCTACGGGACGAAAAACGCCTACGGAGGGTGTTTACGTGGTGACGAGCATTTCTGGGGCACGACATCACGGAGGTGTGCACCATGGCCGACGCCGCATCGCGGCTGACCACTCTCGCGGAGGACCTGCTGGGGTCCCCGCTCCCGGTGCGGCTGCGAGCCTGGGACGGCAGCGAAGCCGGGCCCGCGGACGCCCCGGTCCTGATCGTCCGGGACCGCCGCGCCCTGCGCCGGATGCTCTGGAAGCCCGGGGAACTCGGTCTCGCCCGCGCCTGGGTGGCCGGTGAGATCGACGTCGAGGGCGACCTGTACGAGGTCCTGGACCGGCTCGCGGGGCTGCTCTGGGAGCGCTCGGAGGAGACCAGGAGCGCCCTGGAATCCGTACGCGACCCGAAGCTGCGCGCCGCGGCCGCCGCGCTCCTGAAGCTGGCCGGGCCCTACCCGCCGCCCGCGCCGCCCGCCGAGGAGATGCGCCGCCGCACCGGCTCCCGGCACAGCAAGCGCCGCGACAAACAGGCGATCAGCCACCACTACGACGTGGGCAACGACTTCTACGCCCTCGTCCTCGGGCCCTCGATGGTCTACTCGTGCGCGTACTGGACGGACGGCGGGACTCTTGAGGACGCCCAGCGCGACAAGCTGGACCTGATCGCCCGCAAGCTGAACCTGAAGGAGGGCGACCGGCTCCTCGACGTCGGCTGCGGCTGGGGCTCCATGGCCATCCACGCGGCCCGCGAGTACGGCGCCCAGGTCGTCGGCGTCACCCTCTCCCGCGAGCAGGCCGCCTTCGCCCGCAAGCGGATCGCGGAGGAGGGCCTGACCGACCGGATCGAGATCCGGGTCCAGGACTACCGGGACGTCAAGGACGGCCCGTACGACGCGATTTCCTCCATCGGCATGGCCGAGCACGTGGGCGAGGTCCGCTACCGCGAGTACGCGGACATACTGCACTCCCTGCTCAAGCCGGGCGGCCGGCTGCTCAACCACCAGATCTCCCGCCGCCCCGAGCCGGACGAGGCCGCCTACGAGGTGGACGCGTTCATCGACGCGTACGTCTTCCCCGACGGCGAACTCGCCCCCATGGGGCGGACGCTGACGACGCTTGAGGACGCCGGCTTCGAGGTCCGTGACGTGGAGGCGATCCGCGAGCACTACGCCCTGACGCTGCGCCGCTGGGTGGCCAACCTGGAGGGCGCCTGGGAGCGGGCCGTACAGCTCACCTCGCCGGGCCGGGCGAGGATCTGGCGGCTCTACATGGCCGCCTCCGCGGTCTCCTTCGAGCGCAACCGGATCGGCGTCAACCAGTTCCTCGCCGTGAAGACGCCCGAGGCCGGGACCTCGGGCGTGCCGCTGCGGCCGCGGGTCTGGAACGAGTAGGGGTCAAGCGCCGTACGTACGCCGAAGGGCCGGGCTCCCGTGGGGGAGTCCGGCCCTTCGCCGTTCGTACGTACCGGAGTTACTCGGTCTTGATCGCGGTCAGCATGTTCAGCTTCGCCGCGCTGCGGGCCGGCCACAGGGAGGCCAGGACGCCGACCAGTCCGGCCAGGACCAGGAAGATCCCGATCCGGTCCCAGGGCAGGACCAGGGCGTAGCCCGGCAGGCTGCTCTTGAACGTCTCGCCGATCGCCCAGCCGAGGAACGAGCCGAGGCCGATGCCGACCACCGCGCCGAAGAGCGAGATGACCACGGCCTCCAGACGGACCATCCGCTTCACGCGGCGCCGGTCGAGACCGATCGCCCGCAGCATGCCGATCTCCTGCTGCCGCTCGAAGACGGACATCGCCAGGGTGTTCACGACGCCCAGGATCGCGATGATCAGGGCCATCGCCAGCAGGCCGTACATGATGTTCAGGAGCAGGTTGATCTGGCCGCCGAACAGGTCACGGATGTCCTTCTTGTCCATGACGGTGATGGCCGGGTTGTCACCCATGGCCTGCGCGAGCGCCTTCTCGTTGGCGTCGGAGGCGCCGCCGTCCATCGAGACGAAGATCTGCGGGATGTACGACTGCTGCTCGTGGGCCGTGATGGTCTTCGCGTCGATGACGACCGGCGAGACGAACTCGCTGTCCTCGAAGATCGCGCCGACCGTCACCTTCCCCTTCTTCTTGTCGCCGAACTCGACCGGCAGCGTGTCGCCGACCTTCCAGCCCTGCTTGGTGGCCGTCTTCTCGGCGACCGCGATCCCGCCCTGGCCGAGCGAGGAGAGCGAGCCCTTCACGGTGCTGAGCTTGATCAGCTTCTCGATGTCGCCCGGGGTGACACCGGAGGCCGAGACGTCCTTGCCCTTCAGCGTGAACCAGCCGGCCAGCTGCGGCGAGACGGCGGTGGCGCCCGGGGTCTTCTCGATCGCGGCCAGCGCGGCCTCGTTCATGCCCTCGCCGCTGGCCATGGAGATCATGTAGTCGGCGCGGATCTGGTCCGTCGTCATCTTGTCCAGGGCCGCGCCGACCGTCGTGCCGAGCACGGTGAGGCCGGTGACCAGGGTCAGACCGATGGCGAGCGCGGAGGCGGTGGCGCCGGTACGGCGCGGGTTGCGGACCGCGTTGAGGCCGGCGAGCTTGCCGGAGACCCCGAAGAGACCCACGAACAGCGGACGGATCAGGGCGATCACCGGGCGGGAGAGCAGCGGGATCAGCACGATCACACCGATGAGGGTGGTGAAGGCGCCGCCCGCGATGAACATCCGGCCGTCATCGCCGCCCTTGCCGGCGCCGAGCACGATCAGGACCGCACCGAGCGCGGTGATCGCGGCGCCGATGGAGTTGCGGACCACCAGGGACTTGGTCGTCGCCGCCGCGTGGACGCTGCTCATGGCGGCGACCGGCGGGATCTTCGCGGCACGGCGGCCGGGCAGCCAGGCGGCGAACATGGTGATCAGGACGCCGACGGAGAGCGCCGCGATGAGCGGGGTGGTACCGAGGACCAGCGGGCCGCCCGGGACCTTCAGGTCGAAGGCGTTCATGCCGGCGCGGAGCACGACGGCGAGCCCGATGCCCAGGCCGTAGCCGACCGCGGAGGCGACCAGACCGACCAGTCCGGCCTCGGCGAGGACGGAGCGGGTGATCTGCTTGCGCGAGGCACCGACGGCGCGCATCAGCGCCAGCTCCCTGGTGCGCTGGGCGACGAGCATGGTGAAGGTGTTGGCGATCAGGAAGACGCCGACGAAGAGGGCGATGCCGGCGAAGCCGAGCAGGACCTGCTTGAGCGCGCCGAGCCCGGCCTCGATGTCCTTGGCCTGCTGGTCGGCGAGCGCCTGGCCGGTCTGGGCCGTGGCGGCCTTCGGGACGACCTTCAGGACCTCGTCCAGGAGCTTGTCGGCGTCGGTGCCGGGCTTCGCGACGACGATGGCGTCCCGGTAGAAGCCCTCCTTCACGTACTGCTTCTGCGCGACGGAGTTGTCGAAGACGACCAGGCTGCCGCCGGCCTGGACCGCGCCGTCCTCGGTGTCGAAGATGCCGGAGAGGGTGTACTCCTTCACCGGGCCGTTGGTGGCGACGCGCACGGTGTCGCCGACCTTGTAGCCGCCCTTGGTCGCGGTCTCCCTGTCCAGGGCGATCTGGCCGTCCTGGAGCGGGCCCGCGCCCGTGGTGAAGTCGAACGCCCGGTCCTTGCCGTCGGCGCCCGGGGCGAAGTTGGTGCCCTTGTTGGACCAGCCGACACCGATCAGCTTGCCGTTCTTGTCGGGCACGCCGGCGAAGCCGTCGACCCGCCCGGTGACGGAGGCGACGCCGTCGAGCTTGGCGACCTTGTCGAGCACGGCCTGCGAGAGGCCGGGTGTCTTCGCGGCCTCCTCCTGGCTCGGGTACATGTTGACGGCGACGGCGACGTCGTCGTAGCTCTTCGCCGACTGGTTGCGGAAGGCCTGGGAGAGGGTGTCGGTGAAGACCAGGGTGCCGGAGACGAAGGCCACGCCGAGCATCACGGCGAGGACGGTCATCAGCAGCCTGGCCTTGTGCGCGAGCACGTTGCGCAAGGCGGTACGGAACATGGGGTATGTGTCCTGGAGTGGGCGCCCCCGGTGACCGGGGACGGAGAACGTCTAAGGGCTGCGGTGCGGGGCGGGTCGGCCCCGGCGCGTCAGCTGGTGCGGCCCTTGGCGTCGAAGGCCTTCATCCGGTCGAGGACGCCGTCCGCCGTCGGGTCGAGCATCTCGTCGACGATCCGGCCGTCCGCGAGGAAGATGACGCGGTCCGCGTAGGAGGCGGCGACCGGGTCGTGGGTGACCATGACGACCGTCTGGCCCAGCTCGCGGACCGAGTTGCGCAGGAAGCCGAGGACCTCGGCGCCCGAGCGCGAGTCCAGGTTTCCGGTCGGCTCGTCACCGAAGATGATCTCGGGGCGGGAGGCGAGCGCGCGGGCCACGGCGACGCGCTGCTGCTGGCCGCCGGAGAGCTGCGTGGGGCGGTGGCTCAGTCGGCCGGAGAGGCCGATCATGTCGATGACCTTCTCCACCCACTGCTTGTCGGGCTTACGGCCCGCGATGTCCATCGGCAGCGTGATGTTCTCCAGCGCCGTCAGCGTCGGCAGCAGGTTGAACGCCTGGAAGATGAAGCCGATCTTGTCCCGGCGGAGCTGGGTCAGCTGCTTGTCCTTGAGGGTGCCGAGCTCGGTCTCGCCGAGGCGGACCGAACCGGAGCTGAAGGAGTCCAGGCCGGCCACACAGTGCATCAGGGTCGACTTGCCGGAGCCGGACGGGCCCATGATCGCGGTGAACTCGCCCTGCCGGAAGTCCACGGTGACGCGGTCGAGGGCGACCACCTGGGTCTCGCCCTGTCCGTAGACCTTCGAAAGATCCATGGCGCGGGCGGCCACCGCGGTGGCGCGGGACACGGTGGGGGTGGTCGTCACGAGGGACTCCTGTCACTGCGGGGTGTTCGGGAACCACTCCATCGTGTCGAACGTCAGGGCGCGGGTCGTCCGCCCACATGCCCGTTCCCGGGGGCGACTGGAGTCGGACCGGGGGGTCCGGCCCTCCTCCTGAGGTATGACGGGATCCCTGAGACGCGGTACCCCCGGGGGGATTGCCCGGTCGGGTGGCGCCGATGCGGCGAGTTTCCGTCATTCCGGTGCGCGGGGCTTTGCGCCCGCGAGCCCCGTCACACTTCGCCGAAACGGGCCCCACCTGCACTGACGTACCCTCAGACGTCAATAAAATAAGACAACATCGGGCCAACGTTCCGCTGAACGAGGGAAGCGTCCCGATAGGCTCATGTGCCAACGCGGAGCCGCGCTCCATAGCCCGGATGGTGGAATGCAGACACGGCGAGCTTAAACCTCGCTGGCCTTCGGGCCGTGCCGGTTCGAGTCCGGTTCCGGGTACTACGCGTCTTGGGCGATCTTCGGGCGAGGACGGCGATTGCACCCCTCACCCGGGGCGCTCGGATCCGTACCTGTGCGGGAGCCCCGGCCGGGGGTGGTCCGGCCGGGGCGGTCCTCTGCCACTCGGTCACCGGGCTTCCGGAACGATCTTGGAAAGATCCTCCCCGAGCACTAGGGAGATTCTTTTGCTTCCCTATTACTCTTGTGTCAAGGCTGCGCAGTGCGGCCGCATGGAGGAGTGAGATGAGGAGCAGCAACCCGGTCTTCTCGCGTCGGGGGTTCAGCCGCGACAACGGCAACGCCGGTTTCAACGCGCAGCAGCCGCAGGCCGGGGGCCCCGCCGTCGGAACCAACCCGTACGCCGAAGGCGCGACGAACCCCTACGCGACGAACCCGTACGCGCAGGACACCCAGCTCGGAGCCCCGCAGCAGGCGCGCGGCGATGTGATGACGATCGACGACGTCGTGAGCCGTACGGCCATGACGCTCGGCACGGTCGTGGTCACCGCCGCCCTCGCGTGGTTCCTGCTTCCGGTCGACGAGGCGAACCTCGGCAAGTCCTACGGCATCGCCATCGGCGCCGCCCTGGTGGCCTTCGTCCTGGCCATGGTGCAGTCCTTCAAGCGCAAGGCCTCGCCCGCGCTGATCCTGGCCTACGCGGCGTTCGAGGGTGTCTTCCTCGGCGTCATCTCGGCCACGGTCTCGACCTACATCTCGCCCGGTGTGGTCGCGCAGGCGGTCCTCGGCACGATGGCGGTCTTCGCCGGCGTGCTGATCGCCTACAAGATGCGCTGGATCCGTGTGACCCGCCGTTTCTACGGCTTCGTGATGGCGGCCGCGATCGGCTTCATCCTGCTGATGGCGGTCAACGCGCTGTTCTCGCTCTTCGACGGCGCCGGTGACGGCCTGGGCTTCCGCAGCGGCGGCCTCGGCATCCTCTTCGGTGTCATCGGCATCATCCTCGGTGCCTGCTTCCTCGCCCTGGACTTCAAGCAGGTCGAGGACGGCGTGACGTACGGCGCCCCGCGCGAGGAGTCCTGGCTGGCGGCCTTCGGCCTCACCCTCACCCTGGTGTGGATCTACCTGGAGATGCTGCGTCTCCTGTCGATCCTGCAGGGCGACGACTGACGCACCACCCGTGTGTGACGAAGGGCCCGTCCGGCTCCCGCCGGGCGGGCCCTTCCGCGTGCTCAGCCCTTGAGCGCCGCGTCCAGGAGGACCCGCGCCGCGTCCTTCGCCCGAGCCGCCGGCTCCGGGGAGCCGTCGATACCGGCGACGGCCATGGCGCCGTTGGCGAGCAGCGCCAGCTGGTCGGCCAGCTCCGACGGCGCGCCGAGGGCGTTCGTCTGCTCGGCGAAGTATCCCCGCAGCGCCTGCTTGTGCCCGCGGGCGATGGCGGCGACGTCCGCCGAGATGCCGCCCATCTCCCCGAAGGTGTTGATGAAGGCGCAGCCCCGGAAGCCGGGGTCTGCGAACCAGTCGCCGAGGTAGTCGAAGACCGCCAGGGCGCGCTCGTACGGGGTGGTGGCGTGGGCGGCCCCGTGGGCGGCGATGGCCTCCCGTACGGCCGCGTCGCGGCGGGTGAGGACCGCCCACACCAGATGGTCCTTGGACGGGTAGAGCTGATAGAGGCGCTTGAGCGAGACACCGGACGCCGTACGGATGGCGTCCATGCCGACCGCCTGCACCCCGCGCTCGTCGAACAGCGCCTCGGCGGCTTCCAGGAGCCGCTGCTCGGCGGTCTCGGTGTCCATCGTCCGCTCACCCCCGGCATGGGAGAACCATCGTTCTCCCACTCTACCCGGGCGGTGTCAGAGCAGCCTGCGGGCCGCCCGGCGGAGGTCGTACTCGTGGATGATCGCCTTCGCGTGGCCGTACGCGAGGTCGTGCTCGCCCCGGAGCCAGCTGACCTTCTCCTCGAAGCGGACGAGGGAGGGGCCTTCCTCGACGGCGCGGAGCCAGTCGGAGATCTCACGACCGGTGCAGTGCGGGATGCGGGCGAGCAGGTTGCGGTGGGTCTCTTCGGAGAATACGTGGGACATCGGCGCCTCCGGACGCGTGTTGCCGTGTGCTCCTTCCCGTCACCGTGCCTGAGCGTCGGCCCGTTGGCAACAGTGCCGGACCGGCGCGTAGGGTCGCGGAGTGCTTGATACGAGTGAACTGACCGCCGCCGTCGAGCGGTTCGCCGACCGGTTGCGGGCGGCCCCGCAGAGCCGACTCCAGCGCGGCGCCGCCGCCGAAGGGCTCGCGCTGGCCAGGGAGTTGGCGCTCCGGGCGCGCCGGATCGAGGGCCTGGACGGGGGGCTTGACGGGGAGTCGGACGGACCGCTCATGCCGGACGCCGGCGTGTTCGTCGTCGCCGACCAACTCCTGGTCGCCGGAACCGATCTGGCCGAAGCACTACGAACGGCCCCGGCCGGTCCCCGCGAGGGGGAACTGGGCGAGGCCGTGAGGCTGGTGCGGGAGGTCGCTGCGCGGTCGGGGGTGTAGCGGGCCCGGGGCGTACGCCCGGGGAGCCGTACACCCGGGCGGCGTGCGCCCGGGGTGCGTGCGCCCGGGGTGCGTGCGCCCGGGGTGCGTGCGCCCGGTCAGAGAGAGGCGATCACGCGGTCGGCGAGGATGTAGACGTTCTCGTCGTCCGCCTCGCCGAAGGAGAACGTCAGGGCGTACGCGCCCGAGACGCCCGAGCCGCCGAGCAGGACCGGCGTACGACCGGAGCGCAGGGCCTCGGCGAGCCGCTCCGCCGTCTCGCGGTGGCCGGGGGTCATGCAGAGCGTGGTGCCGTCGGCGAAGACGTACACGTCGAGCGTGCCGAGCGGGCCGGGGCGTACGTCGGTCAGCGCGGTGCGCGTGTCGGCGAGCTCCTCCAGGCGGGACACCGTGCGCTCGTGGTCGGTGACGACGGGCGTCTGGACCGGCACGAAGTCGGGGTGCGAGGGGTGGCGGCGGCGGGCCGCGGCGAGCTCGGGGGAGTCCTCCGCGTACTCGGTCAGCTCCGGGAACTCCTCCAGGACGCTGTCGACGCCGGCGCCGTCGAGCGCGGCGGCCTCGGCCTCCATCGCCTCAAGGGCCATGGCCTCCAGGCCCACGAAGTCGGCCTGGCGCGGGACGTAGAACGGTCCGCCGTCCTCGGTGGTCCCACCGAGACCGCCGAGCAGGGAGGGCGCGTCGGCCGCGTCACGGGCCTCCTGCGCCGCCCAGAAGGCGCGCGCCTCGGCGAGCTCGCGCTCGCGCTCCTCGGCCAGCGCCTCGGCGACCGCGGCGCGTATCTCGGCGGCGGGCGACTGGCGGGCGTGCGGGACGGACACCCCGTGCGCGGTGGCGAGTTCGCCACGCAGGGCGACGACCTGCTTACGGAGACCGTGGGCAGCGCGCAGGGCGGCGACGCCCACCACCGTGGCGGCGGCCGTGGTCACCAGCAGGGCAAGAGACATGGCGCTCACTGACGTACTCCCGATTCCGAGTCGATCCCCCGACTTCCTACATCAGCCTGCCGTGGGAGTGCGCCCCCTGTCAGTGCATTACGTCACGAAATGGACAGGTATTTGGGCCAGGTGTTTAGTCCCGATCCGGCTGTGACCTGGGATTATGACTCTCCCCCGGGACGTAGGTCACATCCTGGGGGAGATTCGGTCACGGCTGGGACGCGACGGGGTTGGCGAGGGCGCCGGAAGGCAAGGGAGCCCTGCCGTCCGACGCTTTCCCTCGCGTCTCGACGAGGATCAGCTCAGCCGCTCGCTCCGGCTCAGCTCAGCCGCTCGCTTCTTCGGTCGCGCTGAGCTTCGCCACCGCTGCGGGCAGGTGCCGCCCTCGTTCCTCGGGCGACCCCTACCCTCCGCTCCGGCTCAGCTCAGTCGCTCGATGACCATCGCCATGCCCTGGCCGCCGCCGACGCACATGGTCTCCAGGCCGAACTGCTTGTCGTGGAACTGGAGGCTGTTGATCAGCGTGCCGGTGATCCGGGCGCCGGTCATGCCGAAGGGGTGGCCGACGGCGATGGCGCCGCCGTTGACGTTCACCTTGTCCAGGTCCAGGCCGAGGTCCTGGTAGGACGGGATGACCTGGGCGGCGAAGGCCTCGTTGATCTCGGCCAGGTCGATGTCGCCGATGGTCAGGCCGGCGCGCTTGAGGGCCTGCTTGGAGGCCTCGACCGGGCCGAGGCCCATGATCTCGGGGGAGAGGCCCGAGACGCCGGTGGAGACGATGCGGGCGAGCGGGGTGAGGCCGAGCTCGCGCGCCTTGGTGTCGGACATGATCACGAGCGCGGCGGCGCCGTCGTTGAGCGGGCAGCAGTTGGCGGCGGTGACCAGGCCGTCGGGGCGGAAGACGGGCTTGAGGCCCTGCACGCCCTCCAGGGTGACGCCGGCGCGCGGGCCGTCGTCCGCGCTGACGACCGTGCCGTCCGGGGTCGTGACCGGGGTGATCTCGCGCTCCCAGAAGCCGTTCTTGATGGCCTGCTCGGCGAGGTTCTGGGACCGTACGCCGAACTCGTCCATCTCCTGGCGGCTGATGCCCTTCCAGCGGGCCAGGTTCTCGGCGGTCTGGCCCATGGCGATGTACGCGTCGGGGACGAGGCCGTCCTCGCGCGGGTCGTGCCAGTTCGAGCCCTCGGACGCGGCGACGGCGGCGGTGCGGGCCTCGGCGTCGGCGAAGAGGGGGTTGTGCGTGTCGGGCAGGGAGTCGGAGTTGCCCTTCACGAAGCGGGAGACCATCTCGACACCGGCCGAGATGAAGACGTCGCCCTCGCCGGCCTTGATGGCGTGCAGCGCCATGCGGGAGGTCTGGAGCGAGGAGGAGCAGTACCGGGTGACCGTGCAGCCGGGGAGGTGGTCCATCCCCATCTGGACGGCGACGATCCGGCCCAGGTTGTTGCCCTGCTCGCCACCGGGCAGGCCACAGCCGAGCATCAGGTCGTCGATGTCGCGCGGGTCCAGCTCCGGGACCTTGGCGAGCGCGGCCTGGATGATCGTCGCGGTGAGGTCGTCGGGCCGCAGGTCCTTCAGGGAGCCCTTGAAGGCCCGGCCGATCGGGGAACGGGCGGTCGAGACGATGACGGCTTCGGGCATCACGGCTCCAGGAGGATGCGGAGAGGGCGGACAGAACGGGAAGTTACCTGTACGTACGCGACGGGTCACCGCCTTGACGGTGTGACGCCGACCTCTTTTCTAAGCGAGCGCTCATTCGTGCACCTTCCTCCCGCCCCCTCAGGGGCGGTGGGCGTCCTCCGTGGACTCCTCCGTGGACGGGGCCGGCTCCGGGGCCGGGGTCTCCGGCAGCCGACGACGGCGGCGGTGCTTCAGCAGGGCCCACGGGGCGCGGGCGCCCGTGACCTCGGTGCCCGCCTCCCGCGCCGCCTCCGCCGCCGCCTTCGCCACCGGCAGCATGTCCTCGTGGCGGTCCGGCTCCAGCCGGTCCGTCTCCGGCCACACGCCGAGCACCGCGCACACCGTCGGCAGGACCGCCATCGCCGCCGTCGCGTACCCCTCGGCCGACGGGTGGTAGTTGTCCGCCCCGAACATCTCCCGAGGGTTCGCCGCGAACTCGGGTCCGAGGAGGTCCCCCAGCGACACCGTCCGCCCGCCCTGCTCCACGACCACGATCGTCTGCGCCGCCGCCAGCTGCCGCGACACCCGCCGCGCCATCCACCGCAGCGGCTGGTAGACCGGCTCGATCGTCCCGAGGTCCGGGCAGGTCCCCACGACCACCTCCGACCCGGCCGTCCGCAGCCGCCGCACCGCCGCCGCGAGCAGCCGTACCGACTCCGTCG
The DNA here is from genome assembly GCF_043200825.1 of Streptomyces sp. NPDC048370. NCBI lineage: Bacteria > Bacillati > Actinomycetota > Actinomycetes > Kitasatosporales > Streptomycetaceae > Streptomyces > Streptomyces sp. NPDC048370. The sequence goes on from NZ_JBICYI010000010.1 coordinate 211,922, forward strand.
CCGGCATCCGGTGCGTGACGTCGTTCGCGCCGATCATGATCACGCAGGCGTCCGGCGGCCCCGTCGGGGCCGTGAGCAGCAGCGACACCTGCCGCTCCAGATCGTCCGAGCGCGCCCCCGGCAGCGCCACGTTCCGCAGCACCACCGGCCGCTCCGCCACCGCCGCGAGCCCCGAGGCGAGCAGCGCCCCCGGAGTCTGGCCCGCCCGGCGTACGCCCTGACCGGCCGCCGTGGAATCACCCAGAAGGGCCAGCCGCAGCGGGCCCGGGCCCGGTTCCGAGGCCGCGAAGGAGCGTCCGTACAGCCCGTCCGCCCCCGGCGGCAGGGGGGCGACCCCGCCCCCCACCGTCCGCTTCGCCAGCTGCACCTCGGCCAGGACCACACCCACCGCGGCCACACCGAGGAGCCCGATGCTCCCGCCGCCGTAGGCCGCGCCCGCCGCGATCCGCCGTGCCACCCTCGCCCTCGACATAGGGGCGGTCACCTCCTTCAAGCCGTTCAGGATCTAACTGCCCCGTAACCCGCTCCGACTACGCATACGCTGGACGCACCATTACGGAGACCCCGGAGATTACGGTGCAATTCCACGACTCGATGATCAGCCTCGTCGGCAACACCCCGCTGGTGAAGCTCAACAATGTGACGGCTGGCATCCAGGCCACGGTCCTGGCCAAGGTCGAGTACTTCAACCCCGGCGGCTCGGTCAAGGACCGCATCGCCCTGCGCATGATCGAGGCGGCGGAGGAGAGCGGCGCGCTCAAGCCCGGCGGCACGATCGTCGAGCCCACGTCCGGGAACACCGGCGTCGGCCTCGCGATCGTGGCCCAGCAGAAGGGCTACAAGTGCATCTTCGTCTGCCCGGACAAGGTGTCCACGGACAAGATCAACGTCCTGCGGGCGTACGGCGCCGAGGTCGTGGTCTGCCCCACGGCCGTCGACCCCGAGCACCCCGACTCGTACTACAACGTCTCCGACCGGCTCGTCCGTGAGACCCCGGGTGCCTGGAAGCCGGACCAGTACTCCAACCCGAACAACCCCCGCTCCCACTACGAGACCACCGGTCCCGAGCTGTGGGAGCAGACGGACGGGAAGATCACCCACTTCGTCGCGGGCGTCGGCACGGGCGGCACCATCTCCGGCACCGGCCGGTACCTGAAGGAGGTCGGCGGCGGCAAGGTCACCGTCGTCGGCGCCGACCCCGAGGGCTCGGTCTACTCCGGCGGCTCCGGCCGGCCGTACCTCGTCGAGGGCGTCGGCGAGGACTTCTGGCCGACCGCGTACGACCGGACCGTCACGGACCGGATCGTCGCCGTCTCCGACAAGGACTCCTTCCAGATGACCCGCCGCCTCGCCAAGGAGGAGGGCCTCCTGGTGGGCGGCTCCTGCGGCATGGCGGTCGTCGCGGCCCTCGAGGTCGCCAAGGAGCTCGGCCCGGACGACGTCGTCGTCGTCCTGCTGCCGGACTCCGGGCGCGGCTACCTCTCCAAGATCTTCAACGACGAGTGGATGGCCGACTACGGCTTCCTGGAGGACACCTCCTCCGCCACCGTCGCCGACGTCCTGCGGCACAAGGAGGGCGTGCTGCCCTCCCTCGTCCACATGCACCCGGAGGAGACCGTCGGGCAGGCCATCGAGGTGCTGCGGGAGTACGGCGTTTCCCAGATGCCGATCGTCAAGCCGGGCGCCGGTCACCCGGACGTCATGGCGGCGGAGATCGTCGGCTCGGTCGTCGAGCGCGAGCTCCTCGACGCGCTCTTCACCCAGCGCGCCTCCCTGGAGGACCCGCTGGAGCGCCACATGAGCGCGCCGCTGCCGCAGGTCGGCTCCGGTGAGCCGGTCGCCGACCTGATGTCCGTGCTCGGCGAGTCGGCCGACGCGGCGATCGTGCTGGTCGAGGGCAAGCCGACCGGTGTGGTCAGCCGTCAGGACCTGCTCGCCTTCCTCGCGAACGGCGGGGTGAAGGGCGCCGTGAAGTAGCTGCCGAGGAGTGCCTGGAGCGTGTTCGAGCGGGCGTTCGCGAAAACGGTACGAGCGCGACACGTACGCGCAGCACCCGCTTAACACGCGTCCGGCACATTGGTCGTTGTCGGCGTCAAGGACTACGGAGCGGCTCCCGGAACTCCTCGCGACGCCGCGGACGCGGAGACCGGCCCTGACCCGGGCCCGTGTCCCCCGCGGGGACCGCCGTCGTCCCGCCCCCCTTCACCGGGGGTGCGGCGGTCCCCGCGCTACTTCTTTCGCCCTTCCTGCCCTTCCTGCCTGTCCTGCCCTTCTCGGCGCTACTCGGCGCTACTCCCGCTCGTCGTGGCGCGTCGACAGCGGCAGCCGGTCGCGGAAGGCGTGGACCGCGTTCACACCCACGATGCCGAGCCAGGCCACGATCAGGCCCGCCAGATCGGCCTGGGCGACGGCGATCGCGGAGAGCGGGATCGCCACGATCAGCGAGATGATCCCGAAGCCGAAGCGCTCGCCGAAGCCCTCGGCCCCCGACGTGCGGGGGCGGACGCCGCGTGCGCTCGCCACCTGCTGCTCTCCGAGCCGGCGCCTGACCTGCCGGTCGATCGTCCTGTCCAGGCCCTGTTCCACCTTGCCGAGGAAGGAATCGACGAGGGCCGCCTCGTACTCCGTGCCCAGCTCCCGGCGGGCATGCAGGGTGGCGTCCAGTTCACTCTTGAGCTCGTCCATACTCGCCACGGTAGAGAGCGGTGGCCTTCCGCGTCGGTAGGGCTAGCCCCCGCTTTTCTCGGCTCTTGTTGCCCTCCTGCATAATTTCATGCAGAGTTCAAGAGGGATGAATAGCGGTGGATGGACACGTGGGCGGGACGAGCGGAAGGGGGACGGCGTGAGCGACAGCCCGGCCGGACGGCTGCAGGCGCTCTTCGAGGGGCACCGGCTGACACCGACACAGCGGCGGATCGCGCACTGCATGGTGCGCCGCGCCGGTGACGTGGCGTTCCTGTCCAGCGTGGAGTTGGCCGATCTCGCCGGGGTCAGCCAGCCCTCCGTCACCCGCTTCGCCGTGGCCCTCGGCTTCGACGGCTACCCCGCCCTGCGCCGCCACCTCCGCGAGGTCGCCCCCGCCGGGGAGGCCGCGAGCGAGGGCGGCGAGCACAACGAGTACCAGCAGGCCGTCCTCGCCGAGATCGAGAACCTCCGTCACCTCGCCGACCTGCTCGCCGACCCGGCGCCCGTCGAGCGCGCCGGACGGCTGCTCGCCGCCTCACGCCCGCTGCCCGTCCTCGGGCTGCGGGCCGCCTCCTCGCAGGCGCGCGGCTTCGCGTACTTCGCCGCCAAGGTCCACCCCGACGTCCGCCTCCTCGACGAGGGCGGCTCGATGCTCACCGACCGCATCGACGCGACGGTACGGGCCGGGGCCACGGCCCTGCTCTGCTTCGCACTGCCCCGCCACCCCCGGGAGGTCGTGGAGGCGCTGGAGTACGCCCGGGGGGCCGGGCTCACCGTGGTCACGGTCGCCGAGTCGGCGTTCGCGCCCGTCGCCGCCCACAGCGACCTGCTGATCCCGGCCGCCGTCGGCACCGGACTCGCCTTCGACACGGCGTGCGCGCCGATGCTGCTCGGCAGGGTCCTCCTGGAGGCGATGGCCGACGAACTGCCCGACGCGCAGGCGCGGTTGGAGGAGTTCGACACCAAGGCGGCGGCCCGCGGGCTTTTCGTCGAGTAGGGCGGCCCCCTGCGCGAGCGAGCCGATCAGACCTCCAGCTCGCCCTCGATCTTCTTCAACTGGTGGCGCGCCATCGCCAGGTTGGAGTTGTTCTTGTCGAGCGCCAGGTACAGGAACAGGCCGGTCGCCCCGCGCCCCTTCAGCAGCCGGATCAGGTGGTACTGCGTGTTGAGGGTGATCAGGATGTCCTCGATGTCCTCCTGGAGGCCGAGCATCTCCATCGTCCTGACCTTGGCCCGGACCACGTCCGTGTTGCCGGCCGCCGCCACGGTCAGGTCGAGTTCCTTGCCGCCGCCGATCGTGCCGAGGGCCATGCCGCTGGTGTAGTCGACCAGCGCGGCGCCGATGGCGCCCTGGATGGACGCGGCTTCCTTCAGAGCGGTCTCGGTGTTCGCCATGGGTGTCGCACTTCCTTTTCGGTTTCGGTTCCGGTTCGGCTCCAGGCGGAGCTACGGGGTGGGTCGGGTCAGGTCTTTGCGTTCCAGGGCCCCGTCGACCAGCTCGCCGATCCGGGCGCTGGAACGCCGGGCCTCCAGATGCAGCCGGCCCACGTTGATGCGGGGCTCGGCGAGCAGGGTGAGGACGGCGGAGCCGCCGGCCGCGTACGTGGCGACATAGCCGTCGTCGCCCCGCACGAGCAGCTCGCGGAAGCCGCCCTGGCCGGTCGACTCGGTGAGCCGCTGGGCGACACCGAGGGCCGCCGCCGTCAGCGCGGCCACCCCTTCCGCCTCGGCGTCGACCGTGTCGTGGGCGAGGACCAGGCCGTCCGCGCTCGCCGCGAGCGCCCCGGTGAGCTGGGGCAGTCGGGCCCGCAGCCGTCTCAGCTCACCGAGCACCTCGGCTTCTGCCGACATCAGTAATCTCCTCTCGGCGCGCAGGCGCAGGGCACGCCTCATCACAGACTTGCCTCCAGGGCGTCGCGGAGCCGGCGCAGCAGGGCGATGTCCGGGTCGGGCGCGATCTCGCCGACCCAGGCGGGGATGGGAGGCGGCGCGGCGACGACGGGGTCGGGGCCGGGATCGGGTGGGGTCTCCACGAGTCCGGCGGCGGCGAGCCGGCGCACGTCGAGCAGCGTGTGGAAGGCGGGACGGCCGAGCACCCGCGCGATCTCCGCGGGCGTGCGCACCCCGTCGGCGGCGGCGAGCAGCGCCCGTTGGCGCAGGCTCACCGACTGCCCAGGGGCGGGCGCGCGGGGCACGACGGGCGCGGTGTCCACGGAGTCGTACGGCCAGACGCTGTCGAGCAGTTCACGGCGGCGTACGGTCTCGCGCTCGACGGCCTCGGTCGAGACCGGCCGTACGGGACCGAACCAGTGGGCGACCCCGTAGCGGAAGCGGGTGGGTCCTGTGGCGGGGGCGAGCGCGAAGAACGCGGCGTCGTAGACGGCGCCGAGGTGGCAGATCTCCAGCTCGCCGTCGCGCAGCCGACCGCTCTCCACCAGGAACCTGCCGACCTCGTGCCGGGCCCCCGCCCGGTCGACGGCCTCGTCCCAGCCCTCGCGGGCCAACCTGCCGCCGGCGGTCAGCAGGACGTCGAGCCCGGGCGCGGCGGGGCTCTCGGCGTGCGTGACGCGGCCGTCGACGAGGTAGAGCGTGCCGTGGTCGCGGAGCAGGGCGCCGGTGGCCCGCTCGGCGGCCAGGCGGACGAGCATGGGGGAGACGGTCATCCGAGCACCAGCTTCTCCGCGAGGTCACGCAGCCGCATACGGGCGAGCGCGAGGTTGCCGGTGTCCCGGTCCAGCCACAGGTGGAGGAAGACGCTGCTGTCGAAGGAGGTCTCGACGAAGCGCAGGACGTGGTAGCCGCCCCGGGTCGTGACGATCAGGTCCTCGACCGGCGGCCCCTTGGTCGACGCGCGCTCGCGGAGCGCCACTTCGGTGCCGGCGCGCAGGGCCAACTCCGTACTGGGGCGCGGCATCACGGGACTGCCGACGGGCGGTCGCGTGGGCAGGGGCGGAACGACGGTCGGCCTGGCGGTCGTTGCGGAAGCCAACGCCGACGTCGCCGAGCCCGCCGCGGAAGCCAACGCCGACGTCGTCGGCATCGTAGAAGCCGTCGCGCCCGCCGTCGGTGGGACCGTCGGTCTCGGTGGCGGGGTCGCGCCCGCGAAGGAGTCGTACTCCGCCGCCGCGCGCGCCAGTTCGGCGGCTTCGGCGGCCGTCGTCTCGTGGTCTCCGACCGGCGATTCGCCCGCCGCGCCGAGGGCGAGCCCGCTGGTCCAGTCGACCAACCAGGCTCCACGCGCGCCCGGCAGGCTCATGGCCTCCATCAGGCACTCGTCGATTCCGGGCACGCGGATTCCCCTCCCGATGCGGCGCGCGGCGTACGGCTGTGACCGTGACGCTACTCAACGTTTCCACCGTGGGGAGGGGTTCTGGCATTTTCCATCGGAACATGCCCAGGGCTTGCTTGAATTCGCCCCCGTGCGGTCAGTTCTCGCCGCGGAGGATGCCGGTGCCGAGGAAGTCGCCGATCAGTTGCGCCGCTCCACCGAGGCCGCCACGTCGTCCAGGTCCTTCGCGAGCGCGCGGCTCACCGCCTTGGCGCCGAGGCCGCTCAGGAGTTTGGCGAGAAAGCCCATGCGGTTCCCCTCGGCCGGGGTCGCCGAGAAGGTCATCCGTACGGTCGTCGCGCCGGTCCCGGCCGGGCGCAGCGCGATCTCGGAGACGTAGTGCATGCCGTGTGAGTCGGCCACCGTCACATAGCGGTCCGGCGGCTCGGCCTCGGTCACGGTCATCTCCTCCGTGGCCTCCTTGCCCATCATCCGCCGGGTCTCGCGCCAGCGGGTGCCCACGCCGAATCCGCCCTCGGTGAGCACCTCGACCCGCTCCACGCCGTTCAGGATCCGTGGCATCTCCCGCAGATCCGTCAGCACCTCCCAGACGGGCCCGGGAGGTGCCTCGACGCGGCGCTCGACGACGACGCTCTTGGTAGCCATGGTCATGGCTCCACGGAACCACCGGGACGTCGGTCCAGCAACGCGTCGGCGTGCGCGGCGCCCGCCTCCGCGACGATCTCGTCGAGCGTCTGGGCCTTCCGTACGGTCGAGAAGACGACCCCCGAACGGTCGTCACCGTCGTCACCGCCGTCCGTGACGGTGAAGCCGTGTACGGCCGGGCGGGGCAGGCTGTTGTACGCGTAGTGGTGGGCGAAGTAGTACGCGCCGGTGTCCGGCACCGCCACCACGTCTCCCGGCCGCAGCAGGGGCAGCGGGCGGGCCGTGGCCAGCAGGTCCCCGGCGAAGCAGGCCGGGCCCGCCACGTCCTGGACGGTCTCGTCCCCGGTGCGCGGGCGGCCCTCGGAGTCGTAGGCGAGGACGCGCAGCGGCCAGGAGGCCGGGTCGTAGACGGTACGGGTGGCCACCTGGACGCCCGCGTGGGTGACGGCGACGGGGCGGCCCCCGGAGCTCTTGGTGTACTCGACGCGGGCCAGGATCGTGCCGTGCTTGGCGAGCAGCGAGCGGCCGAACTCGGTGACCAGGCCGTACCGCCCGTCGAGGAGCCCGGGGACGGTGTCGGCGAGCAGCCCGGCGTACTCCGCGTACGTCGGCGTCTCCTCGTCCGAGGCGAAGTTCACCGGCAGTCCGCCGCCGATGTCGAGCGTGTCGATCTGCTGCCGCCCCGCCTTGGCGTTGATCTCCTCGGCGAGGTCGTAGGCGGCGGCGACGCCCTCGGCCATGAGGGCGAGCGGGACGCCCTGCGAGCCGGTGTGGGTGTGCAGCCGGGTCAGCCAGGGCCGGTCGAGGTACGCCCGTACGACCGCGTCCCGCGCGCCCTCGTCCCGGAGGGCCACCCCGAACTTGGAGGTGGCCGTCGCCGTCGAGAGCGCCCCGATGGAACCGGCTCCGACCTGCGGGTTGACCCGGATGCCGACGGGCGAGGCGGTCGGCGCGGAGGCGACGAGCGCGTCGAGCCTGGCCAGCTCCTGGAGGTTGTCGGCGTTGACGGCGATCCCGAGCGCGAGGGCCTGGCGCAGGTCGGCGGGGGTCTTGGCGGGCGAGTCGAGCACGGTACGGGACGGGGCGACGCCGGCCGCGCTGGCGAGGGCCAGTTCGCCCGGGCTCGCGACCTCGACGCCGAGCCCGCACGCGTCGAGCAGGCGCAGGACGGGCACGAGCGGGCAGGCCTTCACGGCGAAGGCGTGCAGGACGGGGGCGTCGGTGACGGCGGCGAAGGCGGAGACGAGGGCGGCGGCGGAGGCGCGCATGCCTGCGGTGTCGAGGAGGGCGACGATCTGTTCGGAGGGCTCTTGGCCGGGCTCGTGGCCAGGGGCGGAGGGCGAGAGAAGGCCCTGTTCGACGGCGGCCCGGACGGCCCGATCACGACGGGCGCCGGCGTGGTGGGAAGCCATGGATCCATAGGACCACCGGGACGGGCGCCGCCGCAGCTGTTGACTACAAGTATTCAGCAGTCCAGGATGTGAATAACTGATCCACATCGGAGGAGGCTGCACCATGTCAGGACCCCGCCCCGTACGGGCCCCGCGCGGTACGGAACTGAGCGCCCTGGGATGGCAGCAGGAGGCCGCCCTCCGGATGCTGCAGAACAATCTCGACCCCGAGGTCGCCGAGCACCCCGACAAGCTCGTCGTCTACGGCGGCACCGGCAAGGCCGCGCGCGACTGGCGCTCCTTCGACGCGATGGTGCGCACGCTGCGGACCCTCAAGCAGGACGAGACGATGCTCGTCCAGTCCGGCCGCCCGGTGGGCGTCATGCAGACCCACGAGTGGGCGCCGCGTGTCCTCATCGCCAACTCCAACCTGGTCGGCGACTGGGCGAACTGGGAGGAGTTCCGGCGCCTGGAGCAGCTGGGCCTGACCATGTACGGCCAGATGACGGCCGGCTCGTGGATCTACATCGGCACCCAGGGCATCCTGCAGGGCACGTACGAGACGTTCGCCGCCGTCGCCGCGAAGAAGTTCAACGGCACGCTGGCCGGGACGATCACCCTCACCGCTGGTCTCGGCGGCATGGGCGGCGCCCAGCCCCTCGCCGTGACGATGAACGACGGCGTCGCGATCTGTATCGACGTCGACCCGCGCGCCATCGAGCGCCGCATCGAGCACCGCTACCTGGACGTGAAGGCCGACAACCTCGCCCACGCGCTCCAGCTGGCCGTCGAGGCCCGCGACGCCCGCCGTCCGCTCTCCATCGGCCTGCTCGGCAACGCGGCGGAGCTGCTGCCGCAGATGCTCGCCGAGGGCGCCCCGATCGACATCGTGACCGACCAGACCTCGGCCCACGACCCGCTCGCGTACCTGCCGATCGGCGTCGACTTCGACGACATGGCGACGTACGCGGCCAAGGACCCGGCCGGCTTCACCACCCGCGCCCGCGAGTCGATGGCCAAGCACGTCGAGGCCATGGTCGGCTTCATGGACGCGGGCGCCGAGGTCTTCGACTACGGCAACTCGATCCGTGGCGAGGCTCAACTGGCGGGCTACGACCGCGCGTTCGCCTTCCCCGGCTTCGTACCTGCCTACATCCGTCCGCTCTTCTGCGAGGGCAAGGGCCCGTTCCGCTGGGCCGCGCTCTCCGGCGAGGCGAGCGACATCCACAAGACGGACAAGGCGATCCTCGACCTCTTCCCGGAGAACGAGTCCCTCCACCGCTGGATCAAGATGGCCGGCGAGCGCGTCCACTTCCAGGGCCTCCCCGCGCGCATCTGCTGGCTCGGCCAGGGCGAGCGCGACAAGGCGGGCGACATGTTCAACGACATGGTCGGCAACGGCACCCTCGCCGCGCCCCTCGCGATCGGCCGCGACCACCTGGACTGCGGCTCGGTCGCCTCCCCGTACCGTGAGACCGAGGCCATGCTCGACGGCTCCGACGCGATCGCGGACTGGCCCCTCCTGAACGCCATGGTGAACGTCGCCTCCGGCGCGTCCTGGGTCTCCATCCACCACGGCGGCGGCGTCGGCATGGGCCGCTCCATCCACGCGGGCCAGGTCTCCGTGGCGGACGGCACGAAGCTGGCCGGCGAGAAGATCCGCCGCGTCCTGACGAACGACCCGGGCATGGGCGTCATCCGCCACGTCGACGCGGGCTACGACATCGCGGAGCGGGTGGCGCAGGAGAAGGGCGTACGGGTCCCGATGCGCGAGGGCGACGGCGCTGCCGGGACCCCCGAGGGCGGCTCCGCGTGAGCGAGACGTTCCACGCCATGTGGCGGTCGCTGCGGCCCATCGGCCGCAGCGCCGCCTCGGGCGGCTACCGCCGGTACGCCTGGACGGGCGCCGACGCCGACTGCCGGCTCTGGTTCCAGATGCAGGCCGAGGCGCGCCGGCTGAACTACGAGGTCGACCGGAACGGCAACCAGTGGGCCTGGCTCGGCGACCCGTCGGCCGGTGACGCGGTCGTCACCGGCTCGCACCTGGACTCCGTGCCGGACGGGGGCGCCTTCGACGGCCCCCTCGGTGTCGTCTCCGCCTTCGCAGCGCTCGACGAACTCCGCCGCAGGGGAGTGGAGTTCGCCAAGCCCTTCGCCATCACCAACTTCGGCGACGAGGAGGGCGCCCGCTTCGGTCTGGCCTGCGTCGGCTCGCGCCTCACGGCCGGGCGGCTGACGAAGGAGCAGGCGTACGAGCTCCGCGACGCGGACGGAATCACCCTGCCGCAGGCGATGGAGGCCGCCGGATTCGACCCGGAGGCCATCGGCCCCGACCCCGAGCGCCTCGCCGGGATCGGCGCCTTCGTCGAGCTGCACGTCGAGCAGGGCCGCGCCCTGGACCTCTCCGGCGACGCCGTCGGCATCGCGTCCGCGATCTGGCCGCACGGCCGCTGGCGGTACGACTTCGCGGGCGAGGCCAACCACGCCGGCACCACCCGCCTGGTCGACCGCCGCGACCCGATGCTCACGTACGCGGAGACGGTCCTCGCCGCCCGCCGCGAGGCCGAACTCGCGGGCGCGGTCGCCACGTTCGGCAAGATCGTGGTCGAGCCGAACGGCGTCAACGCGATCCCTTCCCTGGTCCGTGGCTGGCTCGACGCCCGCGCCGCCGACCAGACGGCGCTCGACACCGTGACGGCGGGCGTCGAGAGCGCGGCCCGCGACTACGCGAACCGGCACGGCATCGACCTCACGGTCGTACGGGAGTCCTTCACGCCGGTGGTGGAGTTCGCGCACGCCCTGCGGGACGAGCTGGCTTCGGTGCTGGGGGAGAAGACTCCGGTCCTCGGCACGGGGGCGGGACACGACGCGGGTATTTTGTCCGAATCGATCCCGACCGCCATGCTGTTCGTACGGAACCCCACGGGCGTCTCGCACTCCCCGGCCGAGTTCGCGGCCGAGGAGGACTGCGTGGCGGGGGTGCTCGCACTCGCCGACGTACTGGAGGGCCTGGCGTGCAGGTGACGACGTACTGGCTGGAACACGCCTGGCTGGACACGAACGTGGAGCCGGGCGTGGCGCTGGACGTGACGGACGGCCGCGTCACGGCGGTACGCAGGGGCCTGGAGTCGCCGCCCCCGGGCGCGGAAGTCCTGCGAGGCCTGACGATCCCGGGCCTGGCCAACGCCCACTCGCACGCCTTCCACCGGGCCCTTCGGGGAACGGTCCAGGTCGGCTCGGGCACGTTCTGGACGTGGCGGGAGGTCATGTACCAGGTGGCGTCCCGGCTGACGCCGGAGACGTACCACGCGCTCGCCCGGGCGGTGTACGCGGAGATGGCGCTCGCCGGCATCACGGCCGTCGGCGAGTTCCACTACCTCCACCACGCGCCGGGCGGCACGCCCTACGCCGACCCGAACGCGATGGGCGAGGCCCTCGTGCAGGCGGCGGCTGACGCGGGCATCCGGATCACGCTCCTGGACACGGCGTACCTCTCGTCCGGCTTCGGCGCGGCGCCGGACAGGCACCAGCTCCGCTTCTCGGACGGCACGGCGGAGGCGTGGGCGGAGCGGGTCTCGCTCCTGAAGGAGCGGGACGGGGTCCGGATCGGGGCGGCGATCCACTCGGTCCGCGCGGTCCCGGCGGACCAGCTGTCGACGGTGGCCGACTGGGCGCGGTCGCGCGCGGTGCCCCTCCATGTCCACCTCTCGGAGCAGACGGCCGAGAACGACGCGTGCCTGGCGGCGCACGGCCGCACGCCGACGCAGCTCCTCGCGGACCACGGCGTGTTGGGCGCGCGGACGACGGGCGTCCACAACACGCACCTGACGGCCGCGGACATCTCCCTCCTTGGCTCGTCGACCACGGGCACCTGCATGTGCCCGACGACCGAACGGGACCTGGCGGACGGCATCGGCCCGGCGGTCGCCCTTCAGCAGGCGGGCTCGCCGCTGTCGCTCGGCAGCGACAGCCACGCCGTCATCGACCTCCTGGAGGAGGCGCGGGCGATGGAGCTGAACGAACGCCTCCGCTCCCGCACGCGCGGCCACTGGACGGCCGCCGCGCTGCTGCGCGCGGCGACGGCCGACGGCCACGCGGCCCTCGGCTGGGCCGGGGCGGGCACCCTGGAGCCGGGCGCGCTCGCCGACTTCACGACGATCGCCCTGGACTCGGTCAGGACAGCGGGACCGGTGCCGCGTCTGGCAGCCGAGACGGCGGTATTCGCAGCGTCGGCCGCGGATGTGCGGCACACGATCGTGGGCGGCCGGCATGTCGTACGGGACGGGGTCCACCAGTCCGTACCGGACGTCGCCCGCGCACTGGCGGACTCGATCGCCGCCCTACACGGCTGAACCGGCTGAACCGGCTGAAGGAGACACCCCGAACCATGAACACAGGCCCTGCGGCGAGGAACAACGCGGCGGCGACCTCCGCCCCCACGAGCGCGAACAGCGCGGTGGCGACGGCGGCCACGGCCATCGTCAACATCGCCAGCCTGGTCACCAACGACCCCTCTCTCGGTGATGGAAGCCCTCTGGGTCTGATCCAGGACGCGGCCGTCGTCATCGAAGGCGACCGGGTCGTCTGGGTCGGTGAATCAAGCAAAGCACCCGCCACTGACAACAGGGTCGACGCCGGTGGCCGGGCCGTGATCCCCGGCTTCGTGGACTCGCACTCGCACCTGGTCTTCGCCGGCGACCGCACGGCGGAGTTCAACGCGCGGATGTCGGGGCAGCCGTACAAGGCGGGCGGCATCCGTACGACGGTGGCGGCGACGCGGGCGGCGAGCGACGAGGACCTCTCGGCGAACGTGGCGCGCTTCATGCGGGAGGCACTCCGCCAGGGCACGACGACCTTCGAGACGAAGTCGGGCTACGGCCTGACGGTCGAGGACGAGGCGAGGGCGCTGCGGATCGCGGCCGAGCACACGGACGAGGTCACGTACCTGGGCGCCCACATCGTCTCGCCCGACTACGCCGACGACCCGGCCGCGTACGTGGAGCTTGTGACGGGCGAGATGCTCGACGCCTGTGCGCCGTACGCCCGTTGGGTGGACGTCTTCTGCGAGAAGGGCGCGTTCGACGGGGACCAGGCGCGGGCGATCCTCACGGCGGGCAAGGCGAAGGGCCTGCACCCGAGGGTCCACGCGAACCAGCTCACGTACGGCCCCGGTGTCCAGCTGGCGGTGGAACTGGACGCGGCGAGCGCGGACCACTGCACGCACCTGACGGACGAGGACGTGGCCGCCCTGGCTTCGGGCAACACGGTGGCGACGCTCCTCCCGGGCGCGGAGTTCTCCACCCGGGCGCAGTGGCCGAACGCCCGCCGCCTCCTGGACGCGGGCGCGACGGTGGCCCTGTCGACGGACTGCAACCCGGGCTCGTCGTTCACGTCCTCGGTCCCGTTCTGCATCGCGCTCGCGGTACGGGACATGGGCATGACCCCGGACGAAGCGGTCTGGTCGGCGACGGCGGGCGGCGCGAAGGCCCTCCGCCGCACGGACGTCGGCCACCTGACCCCCGGCTCCCTGGCCGACCTCACCCTCCTGGACGCCCCGTCCCACGTCCACCTGGCGTACCGCCCGGGGGTCCCGCTGGTGTCGGAGGTCTGGCGGCAGGGGACGCGGCTGGTGTGACGGCGATCTGGAGGGGCCGCGACTCGCGGCCCCTCAGCGTCCCGTCAGTCGAGACAGAACTCGTTGCCCTCGACGTCCTGCATCCCCAGGCACGACTCGTTGTACTCGTCGGCCAGCAGGAGTTGCCCGCGCACCGCGCCGAGTGCGACCAGGCGCGCGCACTCGGCCTCGAGTGCGGCGACACGCTCGTCACCCACGAGACCGGTGCCGACCCGCACGTCGAGGTGCACACGATTCTTGACGACCTTGCCTTCGGGGACGCGCTGGAAGTACATGCGCGGCCCGACACCCGTGGGATCCATGGCGACGAACCCCGCACCCTGCCGCTCGGGCGGCAGCGAGCGTTCGTACGCGTCCCACGTGGCGAACCCCTCCGGCGGCGGCGGTACGACGTACCCCAACACCTCGCACCAGAACCGGGCGACGCGCTCAGGGTCCGCACAGTCGAAGGTGACTTGAAACTTCTTGATCGACGCCATTGGCCCACCCTAGTGGCGCGCGCGTTCCTACGACCCCGGGGGCAGCAGCTCGCGGGTCAGGGTGAAGGCGGCCGTGGCGGAGGCCAGAAGAGCGTTGATCCTCCCGAGGATGCGCGTGGTCCCGTCGGTGTCCTGCGCGTCGACGGCCGAGGCCAGGTCGTCGGCGTACTCCCGTGCCCGTACCGCCTCGTCGGACGTCTCGGTGCCGGCGTCCGTACGAAGGGCGTCGATCAGCCGCTGGTGGGGGATGTCGGGCGCGTTCGCCCGGTTTCCGTAGCCGCCGTGGGCCACTGCCTGAGGGCTGTTGACGTTCGCCACGACGAACCCGCCCGATGCCGAGGAGATGTGCACCCCTTCGCCTCCTGACCAGATGAACTTGCTCTCGTATTCCGCCCAGCCCTTGCGCGTCACGCTGTACCCGCCGAACCACCAGCCCTTGACCTTGATCAGCCTGTGCTTGAGCGGCTCGGCCAGGATGCGCAGGGCGTCCGCCCGGTTCCATCCGCGCTCGGCGAAGTAGTCGTTCATCTCCACGTGTCCGCCCGGCCGCTCGGCCCGCCGACAGATCTCGCGGAACGCCTGCCCCTGACACATCTCCAACTGCCCCGGGGCGACCGACAGCTGCGGAAGCCGCAGCCGATGCACGACCCCACGGGCCCACAAGAAGCCCCGGTAGACCAACCAGCAGACCAAGCCGACCAACACCACGTGCTCAAGTCCCAGCTTCACGCTCAAGCCCTCCCCCCGAAAGCCTCAAGTCAAAGCATCTTACGGGGAGTTGGCGCATGGAGCGCCGGGTGTGGCGAGGATGGCGCGACGCTGGTGGTGTGACGTCAGGCCCCCTGAGGTCGCGGCTCCTCGGCTCCCTGATCATGCACATCTCCCTTGCGGGGGCGGCAGAGACCGTGTTCGGCGCTCCGGAAGGCCCGGTCGCAGCGGTCGCAGTTCTGCAACGGCAGGATCGTGGGGGCCTCCGGCGCAGGGGGAAGCTCGGGCGGGACCCACTCGCGCAGACGGTGGGCGAGGAGGCGGGCGGGCCAGCGGATGGTGCCGGAGGGGAGCGAGCCGGTGAGGGTACGGGTGACGGCGGCGGGGCGGGATGTCCCGCTCCAGCCAGCGATGAACCTCGGGCGCCAGGCGCCGTACGTCGCTCTCCGAGAGCAGCAGCCGGGCCTCGCGCTGCCGGAGGCCGGCGAGAAGCCCGGCAGCGGGCTGCAACTCCTCGGTGAGTTCGGGCACTTCAGGTGCCGTAGGAGGGGCTGCGGGGCGGGGTTCCCGACGGGCTGCGCGTGGGCGCTTGACCAGGTCGACGGGGTGCGGGTTCTCACGACGGTGAACTTCTCGTCGTGACGGTGACGTACGTGCGTCACTCCAGCGCGAGCGGGCGTGGGCGTACTAAACTGCGTTGCAGTCATGCGGAAGAGGTTCCGACTTCCTTGATGATCAGGCCCTCGAGCGGGATGCCAGTCCCGCCGGGGGCCGAAATCTTTTACGGCATATGCAAGTTGGCGCGACCGTACCGCGCCGCCCGGCCGTTCTGCCACCTTGTCACCCGAAAGTGTGAGCTGTCGGGTTTGGGTGGAAGTGGTTCTTTCCCCAGTCCTTTTCAACGGGATCTCGTGGACCACCAGTTGACCCTGAACCGGGTCGCGGAAAACCGCGACCCACTCACCCCCGCGACTCTCCGAGCACCGCGCGCAACCAGTCCAAACTGCCCTGCGCCAGCAGCTCGTCCGCCAGCCGCCCCGCCGTCTCCGTGGTGATCCTGCCCCGGCTGTTGTCGATCCAGCGCTGGGCGTTCTCGTAGCCCTGAGCCTTGTACTCGATGCCCTGCAGCAGGCACTCCAGCTTGTCGGCGTCGCGCGCGCAGATCGCCTCGGGCGACTCCTTGGCCTCGTATTCGTCCACCAGATCCCGGATCGCTTCGGCCAACACCCCGGGCATGCCGGCCGTCTGGTCTGCGGTGACCTCGCGGGGATCGGCGGCCGTCGAATACTTCTTGCCGAGGTAGTTCACATCCCCGGTACGCGTCTCCTGAGTGTCGTGCCACACCGCCAGAAACGCGGCACGCGCCGGATCCGCGCCTTCGAGTTTCGCGATGACCGACGCGATCAGTGCCGTACGCCAGGAGTGCTCCGCCACGCTCTCCGGGTCACGAACCCCGGCCATCCACCATCCGGTGCGACGCGCGTTCTTCAGAGTTCCAGCCTCGTAGAGGAAGTGCGCCACCGCCGACAGGTCCTCGTCAGCCACTGTCCGTCCCCTCTCACGCGTCCGCGAGGCGGATCGCATAGCGGATGTTTTCGAGCTCCCGACGCGCCCGTGTCGACGGCTCGGTGCCATCCAACATCATCGGCAGCCGGTCACGCAGGGCCAGGGCCGCAGGCGCGTTGTGGCTCAGTAGGTCAGGCCGGGACGCGATCAGAGCCCACAGCGTGTGCACATTGAGATCGAAGAACCCGTGGTTCGGCGTCAGGCCGCGTACTAGGTGGTCCATCAGCCTGTCGCCCCGCCAGGGTCCCCAGCTGGGCTGGGCGATGAAGTCGTCCGAGAGCTCGACGTGGGCCGATTCCCCGATCCAGTACGCCCAGTAGTTCAGATTGGCCGTCTCAGCGGCTTCGCTCGCGGCGAGGGTCGCGGAGATGAAGTGGTCCAAGCGCTCCCCGTCGCCGTGCCGGGCGGCCACGGTGGCGACGGAGCGGTCATTGAGCCACTGGGACAGCCAGTCGTCCGGCCGTTCCGTCCGCTGCTGGTAGGCAAGCCAGGCCGGAGTGTCGGTCGCATCGTCGTACCCTGCGAGATAGAGGGCCTGACGCCGGAGTAGGAACTGATCCGTCCTGCGGGCCCGTTCGGCCGTCTCTCGCATCAGTGTGAAGAACCGCTCCCGCTCGACGGCAGAGAAGCGTGGCCCCGCAGGCACCGGACCCCTCCGCGCCCGCGAGGCGGGCGGCAGGGAGCGCAGCGGAGTCGGCGGCACGCCGCTGAGAGGCCAGGACACCAACTCCACGAGCTCGCGTCGCAGCACCCATGCTCCGAGCGGATTGTCGTCGTGGCGCACCTCCCGCCCCAGCAGGTCGGTCAGGAGCACGTCCGCCTCCAAAGCCCTTCGCAGGGTCGACAGAAGGGGCGGCGGAGCGCCTTCCCTCAGGAGGAGGGCTTGGTGAGCGAGCGTCTGACCGACCGGTACGGAGGTCAGCGGCCGCCGTCCCGACTCCCAGCCGGCGACGGTATCGACCGCGACTCCCAGCAACTCCGCGACGGAGTCCTGCGTGTGGCCGGTCTGCTCGCGAGTGAGGCGGAAGACGGAGCCTGCGACCGTGCATCCGGGGGCGCGCCGTGACGATCCCTTACTGGCGGTCGGGGTTGGCTCCGAGCTGCCGAGCATGATGTCCCCTTTGCCTGCCGACCAGTTCTGGGAAACCCGTACCGGTGGTCGCTTCAAGCCCCTGCCGCCGCTTCGTACCGTCTTGCCGACAGGGATGGACGACAACTCAGCGTAGTGGAAGGGGCACACGATGAACGCCGGTACGGAGACGTCAACGCATGTGGGCGAGAGGGCACGGGCATTCCTCTACGACCGCCACGCCACTGCGATCACAGTGGCCCTGGATCTCCGGCTCGCGCGCTGCCGGGCGTACGCGGAGCAGCGGGGATGGGAGATCGTCGGTACGTGGATCGACCTCGGCGATCACGCGCTCGCCGAAACGCGTCCTCAGTTCAGCGCACTGTGCCGTGCCATGGCGGCAACCCCCAACCCCGTCGTCTGCCTCGTCGACGACTTTGATCGGCTGAACCGCGCGGCGGGCCACCGGGCCGTCATGCGGCGTCGTGTCGTCATGGCCGGTGGGTACTGCGTGACGCCATGTGGCGACACCGATCGCGTGCACGCGGGCCGGCCGGACGACCCCTTCGACGTTCTGGCCAACCTTCAGTGGCTCCAGGAGTCCCGCGACGCGCGTGAGTGTGATCGCCGGGCTCACAGCTGACCCCGCGACGCCCGCCGTGCGCCCGACCGCCACGTCCCATCAGGCGGATCACGTCAGGACGACACAGCCCCGGTGCCCCAGTTCGGTCAGGAGCGGGAGGGACGGGGCGATGGCGTTCCAGCGGAGGTCCAGCTTCTCCAGCGAGGGCAACGACGTCAGCCACTCCGGCAACTGTCTCAGGCGGTTGGAGCGCACGTCGATCTGGCGTAGGCGTGGCAGGCCGGCGAGTGACTGTGGCAGTTCGGTCAGGGAGTTCTCGCGGAGGTCCAGGTGGCGCAGTTCGTGCAGGTCGGCGGTAGATGGCGGCAGGTGCTCGATCGCGTTTCCCCGGAGCCAGAGTTCGCGCAGGTCGCGGAGGTGGCCGAGCGCGTCCGGCAAGGTTGTGAGCCGGTTGTGCTGGGCTCTCAGCTCGATGAGGCCGGTCATCGTCCCGATGGCCTCCGGCAGGCAGGCGAGGGAGTTCTCACCCACGTTGAGGTAACGCAGCCGTGTCAGGTTTCCCAGCGAGTCCGGAAGCCGTGACAGCTGGTTGTCGTGCAGGTAGAGGTAGTCGCGGAGCTCGGTCAGCTCACAAAGTTCCTCGGGTACCGACGTGAGCGCGTTGTGGCCGAGGTCGAGGGTGGTCAGCAAGCGGAGACGCCCGATCTCCGGTGGGAGGGTCGCGAGTCCGTTGTCCGCCAGGATCAGGACGCGGAGATCGGTCCGCTGCCAGACGGACTCGGGTACCTCTCCGAGTTCTTGACGCCAAAGATTCAGTACGTGTTCCACGGCCGCGCCCTCTCGTCAGGGGTTTGGGCCAGCGTCTCATCAAGGACCTCACGGGCAGACGGGTCCGCGAACCTCAGACCGTCACGCACCATTGGTCGCTTGATCACCATCAATTCCCCTCCGTCACAGATGGTCGAGTAGCCCTGTCCCGGAGGGATTTCGACCGGTACCGTCCTGTAGCGGCAGGACTCAGGGGGGAAGACCGGGGGGTCGGAGTTGAGCGCTGTCCGTAAGAGGGCTGTCCTTGAACAGGGCAGTGAGCAACGGAAGTTCGTGCAGATCGTCGCGCCGGGGGAGCTCGCCGCTCGTGAGGTCGAGGCGTGGCGGGAGCTGCGGGGGAAGAGCGGAGCGCCCGAGAATCCGTTCATGGGGCCCGAGTTCACGCAGGCCGTCGCCGCCGTGCGGGCCCGGGTGCGGGTCGCCGTGTGGTGGGAGGACGGGGAGGCCGTCGGCTTCTTCCCGTACGAGAAAGGGCCGTTCGGGCACGGGCGGGCCGTCGGGCTCGGCGTGTCCGACTGTCAGGGCGCCGTCCTGCGGACCGGGCTCGCGCCCTCGCCCCGCGCGCTGCTGCGCCTCTGCGGGCTCTCCGCCTGGGAGTTCGACAATCTCGAAGAGGGGCAGCCCGCGTTCCTCGGCGTCGCCGGTGAGGCCTTCGCCTCACCCGTCATCGACGTCGGCGACGGATACGCCGCGTACGAAGACCTCCTGCGCGTCCAGTCGCCCAAGTTCCTCAAGACCACGCTCGCCAAGGAGCGGCGGTTGGGGCGGCAGGTCGGGCCCGTCCGGTTCGTCTTCGACGAGCGGGATCCCGCCGCCCTGCGCACCCTCATGGAGTGGAAGTCCGCCCAATACCGCAGGACCGGCCGGCGTGACCGCTTCGCCAAGGAGTGGATAAGCGGCCTGGTCCGGCATCTCCACGCGCTGCGCGAGCCCGGCTGCTCGGGCGTGCTGTCCGTGCTGTACGCGGGTGAGCGGCCGATCGCCGCCCACTTCGGGCTGCGCTCCCGCACCGTCCTCTCCTGCTGGTTCCCGTCCTACGACCCCGAGTTCGCCAAGTTCTCGCCCGGCCTCGTCCTCCATCTGCGGATGGCCGAGGCCGCGGCGGACGCCGGGATCGGCGTGCTCGACCTCGGCCGCGGCGACGCCGAGTACAAGGACGCCCTGAAGACCGGCGAACTGACCGTCTACGAAGGGTCGGTGACCCGGCCGGGACTCCGCGCCGGACTCCACTGGCTCTCCCACGAGCCCACCCGCCGCGCCCACAGCTACATACGCAACAGGCCCGCGCTCGCCGCGCGCGGCCGCCGCGCCCTCAACCGGCTCGCCCGCCTGCGCGGCGGCGTCGCCGGTCAGCCCTGAGCCGACAGCGGGGGAACCATGCGCTTGCGACCACGATCCGTCGTCGACCTCGACCTCGACTCGCCCGACGGGCCCGTCCTCTCCCTCCGGCCCGCGCCCGGCGGCCCGGCCCCCGGGCCCGGCGACCTCTACGCGCTCGTACGCCTCCGGGGGCGGCCCGCCGCCACCGTCCTCGCTCACGTGCGGGAAGGGGACGATCCCGCCGAGGTGCTGGGCCGGCTCGCCCGGGAGCAGCTCCCGGACGCCGCTCACGCTGGGCCGCACGCCGGGCCGCACGCCGAGCCGCACGCCCTCCCGCCCCGCGCCTGCGTCGTCGTCGCCACCCGCGAGCGCGCCGACCAGCTCGCGCGCGCCCTGGACTCCCTCCTCGACCAGGACCATCCCGACTACGACGTCCTCGTCGTCGACAACGCGCCCCGCACCAGGGACACCGAGGAGCTGGTCACCGGAAAGTACGGCGACCGCGTCCGGTACGTCCGCGAGGACACCCCCGGGCTCGCCGTCGCCCACAACACCGGGCTCGCCCACGCCCGCGCCGACGTCGTCGCCTTCACCGACGACGACGTCGTCGCCGACCCGCACTGGCTGACCGCCCTCACCGTGCCCTTCGCCACCGACCCGCGACTCGGCTGCGCCACCGGCCTCATCCTGCCCGCCCGGCTGCGCACCCCCGCCCAGATCCTCCTCGAATCCCACGGCGGCTTCGCCAAGGGCTTCGCGCCCCGGCTCTACGACCCGCTGCGCCCGCCCGCCGACGAACCGCTCTTCCCGTTCACCGCCGGCAGCTTCGGCTCCGGCGCCAACATGGCCTTCCGGACCCGTGCGCTCCAGGCCGCCGGCGGCTTCGACCCGGCCACCGGCACCGGCACGGCCGCCCGGGGCGGGGACGACCTGTACGCCTTCGTCGCCGTCCTCTCCGCGGGCTTCCGGCTCCGCTACACGGCCGACGCCCTCGTCTGGCACCACCACCGCGAGAGCCCGCAGGACCTGCGCAACCAGGCCTTCGGGTACGGCGCCGGCCTCACCGCGTACCTCACCGCCACCCTCGTCCGCCGCCCCACTCTGCTGCCCGCGCTCCTCGCCCGGCTGCCGCGCGGGCTCGCGTACGCCAGGAACATGACCGCGCGCCGGGACGTCGACGGCGGTGGCGTCCCCGGCGCGCACGGCGGGCACGCCCACCCCTGGCCTCGCAGCCTCTCCCGACTGGAGCGACGCGGCATGCTCTACGGACCCGTCGGCTACGCCAAAGCCCGTCTACGGATGAGGGGTTCGAGATGAGCGCACCCGCCCACGCCCGCATCCCGGTCCTGCTCTACCACGCCGTCTGCGACGACCCGCCCGACTGGATCGCCGAATTCACCGTGAGACCCAAGGAGTTCGAGGCCCAGCTCGACGCGATCGTCGACAGCGGGCGGACCCCCGTCACCGTCGGACGTCTCGCCGACCACTTCGCCCGCCGCGCCCCGCTGCCGCCCCGCCCCGTCGTCCTCACCTTCGACGACGGCTTCGCCGACCTGCCGGGACGGACCGCCGAGGCGCTCGCCGCCCGCGAACTGCCCGCCACCGCGTACCTGACCACCGGCGCGATCACCCCGGGCCGGGCCTGCCTGCTGCCGCCCGCCCCGATGATGGCCCTCGGCCAGGCGCCGCTCCTGGAGCAGTACGGGATGGAGGTCGGCGCCCACACCGCCACCCACCCGCAGCTCGACACGCTGGCGCCCAAGGAGCTGCGGCGCGAGCTGCGCGAGCCGAAGGCCGTCCTGGAGGACGTCCTCGGACACGAGGTCCGCCACCTCGCCTACCCGCACGGTTACAACAGCCCCGCCGTGCGCCGGGCCGTCGCCGCCGCCGGGTACGCCTCGGCCGTCGCCGTCCGGCACGCACTCAGCTCCGAGACCGACGAGCGGTACCGGATCGCCCGGCTCATCGTCCGCAGGAGCCACACCGTCGCCGACGTCGAGCAGTGGATGGACGGCCGCGGAGCCAAGGCCGCGCCGTACGCGGACTCGCTGCCGACGGTGGGCTGGCGGCTGTACCGCAGGGCCCGTGCGCTGGTCAGAGGACCGGAGTTCGCGGGCTGAGCCTGAGCTGTCCGAAAAGGCTCCATCAAGCCCCATACAAGCCCCATACAAGCTCCATCAGGGTCCATCACGAGCCCCATCACGTACAGCAGCTCGCAAGACAGTCCGAAGGCAGTTCTAGGGGGAGTGCCACCGTGCAGCAACGTGTGCCCGCGCCAGTCAAGGGAAAGGGAAGCGACGTGCCGCCGCCTCCCGCCGCCGCCCGGAGAACCGAGGCGGAGCCGGACGCGGGCACCCCCGCGCCGGTGCGCGGGTGGCGCGTACCCGGCCCGCACGCGCTCTTCAGCGCGCTCCCGCTGCTCGTGGCTGCCGCGCTCTGGCTGTACGCGCTGCCCCGGATCGGCTTCCGCGACATCGCCGACTACGGGCTCCTCGACCGCTTCCCGCTCGCCTTCTACGCCTCCCTTACCGCCCTGACCTGCGGCTTCCTGGTCACCCTGCGGCGGGCGGGCACGGCCCCGTGGTGGCCGGCCGCGTACAGTGTGGCCATGCTCGTGGCGCTGAAGGCGCCGCCGGCGATCCTCTACGACTCCGTCCGGTACGCCTGGGCCTCCAAGCACGACGCCGTGATCAGCCGGCTCCTCGCCGAAGGCACGGTGTACCCGCAGCGCGAGCTGTCCGGCGGGATGTCCGCGTACGACCAGTGGCCCGGGTTCTTCTCGCTCGACGCCGCGCTCGTACGCGCCTTCGGCGTCGAATCGGCGGCCTCCTTCATCAACTGGGCGCCGATCGCCCTGGGCCTCCTCACCCTCCCCGTCCTCCTCCTCATCTACCGCACCTTCAGCGACGACTGGCGGCTCGTGTGGACCGGGGTGTGGATCTTCCAGCTGGCCAACTGGGTCGGCCAGGACTACCTCTCCCCGCAGGGCTTCGCGTACCTGCTCTATCTGACCGTCTTCGCCGTCGTCGTACGGCACTTCGTCCGGCCCGGGTCCGCCGGGAAGCTGCGCGACCGCACCCTCCTCGACCCGGCCGCGGCCGCCGTGCCGCCGCCCACGACACCGAAGCAGCGCGCGATCGCCGTACTGATCGTCGCCCCGCTGATCGCGACCATCAACGCCTCGCACCAGCTCACCCCGGTGATGCTGTGCGCCACTCTCTTCGCGCTCTGCCTCACCCGCCGCTACCGCAACATCGGGCTGCTCGTCGTCACGGGCCTCATCATGCTCGCCTGGGACCTCACCATGGGCCGGGTCCTCTTCCTGGAGACCATGAGCACCCTCAAGGACTCGGCGGGCGACCTGCTCTCCAACTCCCGTGCCGGATACGCCGGTGAGCCCACCGGGCCAGGGCCCGAGCTGGTCGGCGCCGCCAACATCGTGATGGTCCTCGCGCTCGCCGCGCTCGCCGGCACGGCCGTGCTGCTGCGCCGCAGACTCGTCCGCAGCGCGCTGCCGCTGCTGCTCGCCGCCGCCGCGCCCGTCCCGATGTTCGCCGTCAACGACTACGGCGGCGAAATGCTCTTCCGCGTCTACCTGTTCGGGCTCCCTGGCACCGCGTTCTTCGCCGCCGCCGCGCTCGTCCCGGCGGCCGGCGCGGTCGGCAGGGGCGCGAAGGCGGCCCGACGCGTGGCCGCCGTCGCGCTGCCGCTCGCGCTCACCGCCCTGCTGGCCGGCTTCCTGCCCTCGTACTACGGCAAGGAGGGCATGCACTACGCCCCGCCGGCCGAACTCGCCCTCACCCGACGCGCCTACGACCGGGCCCCGGACGGCGCGCTGATCCTCGCCACGACGGGCTCGTTCCCCGGCGCGTACCACCGCTACGACCACTTCGAGCGCTGGTTCTTCACGGAGCAGGAAGTGCCCGAGAACCTGAAGATGCTGAAGGACCCGGCGGGCTACCTCGCCCGGGGCATCCCCGACGGCCGTCCGGCGTTCGTCGTCCTCACGCCGACGCAGGAGAAGGCGGTCATCGGCGAGGGCTATCTGCCACCGGGCAGCTTCCGGACCCTGCGCGAGGACCTCAAGCGCTCGCCGCTCTTCCACGTGGTGGAGGAGAACGAACACGGCCTCGTCCTGGAGTACCGCCCACGGCCGGCACCGAGGTCATGACCCTCCGACCGATCACGATCACGGGAGTACGTACGCCATGGCACCCGCACACCTCCGGCTCAGAATCGGCCTCGCGGCATCCGGCTGGGTCGCGCTCGGCGCCACCGCGCTGCCGGGCGGCTCCCCCCTGCGCTGGATCCCCGTCCTCGCCTTCGTCGCCCTCGTGCCCGGCCTCGCGCTGCTCCACCCGCAGCCGAGCGGGCTGCGGCCCGGCGCCCGTCTGGAGGCGCTCGCGCTCGCCGCGCCCGTCAGCCTGTCCCTCGCGACGCTCGCCGCGACCTCGCTCTTCCTGGTGAAGGGGTTCTCCACGACCGCGTTCCTGGTCTCGCTCGCCGTCTTCGTGACCGTCGTCGCCGCCCTGCCGGGCGTCCCGCTGCCCGCCGCGACCCGGGGCGCCGTCGAGAGCCCGCGGACCAAACGAAAGCCCGGTGGCGGGCGATGAGCCGCCGCCATGCCGCACAGCCGCCGCGCCGGACGGCCCCGATGGCCGTCGCCCTCGCCGCCGTCGGCGCGCTCGCCGCCGCGATCGGGGTCTGGAGCACCCAGGGCTCCGACGACCGCTGCGCCCCGGACCGCAAGCTGGTGCTGCCGTGCGACGGCGCGTGGTGGGGCGCGTACATCCCGTACGACGAGAACAGCTCGCTCACCAGGCCGGTGTACGCCTTCGAGAAGAAGATCGGGCGCAAGCTCGACCTCGTCTACACGTACCACGACATGTCGGGGAAGCCGACGGACGGCGAACTCCTCACCCCCGACGAGGTGGAACTCGGCGAGGACCGGCTGCTGATGCTGGCCTGGGAGTCCACGGTCTGGAAGGAGAAGCACCACGCGGGCTGGAGCGAGACCCAGCTCGGCTGGAAGAACATCGCCTCGGGGAAGTACGACGCCTCGATCATCGACCCGCAGGCGCGCCGCCTCAAGGCGTACGGCAAGCGGGTCTTCTTCTCCTTCGACCAGGAGACCGACATGCGCATCAAGGAGGGCGCGGGGAGCCCCGAGGAGTACGTCGCCGCGTACCGCCACCTCCGCGACCGCTTCGAGCGGCTGGGGGTCCGTAACGTGGTGTGGGTGTGGACGGTCTCCGGCTACCTCGGCAACGCCGACGTGATGAGGGCGCTCTACCCGGGAGACGCGTACGTCGACTGGATCGGCATGGACCAGTACAACTACTACCAGTGCCACAAGTCGCCCGACTGGCTCGACTTCGAGGCCAGTCAGCGGCCGACCTACGAGTGGCTGCGCACGAACGTCTCCGCGAACAAGCCCCTGATGCTGTCGGAATTCGCCACCGCACCGGACCCACGCCGCCCCGACCGCCAACGCGACTGGTACGCCGCCATCCCGAAGGTCGCCCCCACGCTTCCGAGGGCCAAGGCGTACGTCCACTGGAACCGCGCGGTCCCCGGCCCGAACTGCGACCTGACGGTCAACTCGGGCCCTGCCCTGGAGGGTTACAAGGCCGCTGGGCAGCACGAATACTTCCGCCAGGACGTCCCGCGCTGAGAGGCCCCGCCGCCCTCGCCCGCCGGCGCGAGAACTATGATTCCCGTCCGGTGGCCGAGGGGGACGGACGGGGCGGTATGAGCGAGCTGGGCACGGCCGAACGCGGCACGGAGACGAAGGCGCCGGAGACGCCGCCCTTGCCCGACGCGGCGTTTGAGGCCCCTGACGCGGGCGAGGAGCCGGTTGAGCCCGGCGAGCCGGACGAGCCCGGGGAGCCTGAGGGGCCCGGGGAGCCGGAACGGCCGGCGGATCCGGAGGAACCCGATGCGCCGGAGGAACCCGAAGCGCAGGGCGAGCCGGCCGAACCGGAGGCCGATGCGGACCCGGCCGACAATGGCCGCGACACGGCCGAGGCCGGTCCGGAGCCCGAACGTGCCTTCCTGGGTGACGTCTTCTCGAAGCTGCGCGACACCGTCGCCGGACTGCGCGAGCCGGCGGATGGGCCGGTCGACAGGTACACCACCGTGGACCGGCCGGACTTCAACGCCATGGAGATCCCGGAAGTCGGTGTGACCCTCTTCGAGTACGGCACGCCTCTGGACCGCCCTGACGGGCAGCGCGCCCCGCTGTTCGACGGAGAGCTCAGGCGTGAGCAGACGGAGCAGGGAAGGCTCGGGGACTGTGGCGTGATCGCCACCATGGGTGCTGTTGCCTCGCATCTTCCGGAGGCGATCTCGGAGTGCGTCAAGGAGAACGAAGACGGCACTTACGAGGTGACTCTCCATCAGGTGACGAAGTCCTACAGCGCCGACTGGACCCGCTGCGAACCAAATGGCGCTGTCACCGTTCTCACGGTCACCCCGGAGCTGGTCGTCCAGTACGACCGGCCGGACAAGCCCGCCTACGCCCGTGCGGGCGCCGAGGACGTCGCCTGGCCCGCCGTCCTGGAGAAGGCCTTCGCGGGAGTGGACCAGACCTGGGAGGGAGACCGCCCCGGGCAGGCATCCGGCTACGAACGGCTCGACCTGGGCACCCGGGCGGGTCACCGTGCCGAGATGCTGACCCAGCTCACGGGGCGGCCGGCCTACACCGACGACATCCCCACGGGGTTCGACATGAACGGCGTCAGCCCGGAACGTCAGCTGCTCACCATGTTCCGGGAGAAGCTCGACGCGGGCTGCCCGATCCTGATCGGCACACGAAAGATCGAGAAGGACGAGCGCCCTCTCCCCAACAATCTTGTGGACGGCCATGTGTACGAGGTGACCCGCGTGGACGATCGCGGGCTCATCCATCTGCACAATCCGCACAACATCAACGATCCGAAGCCGCTCACGGCGAAGGAACTCAGGGCCAATTTCAGTGGCCAGTTCACCACGATGGGATAGGAACATGATCAACGAAGTCTGGCTGTGGCCCCGAGTGGTCGGGGACTCGGACAACGCCCGGTTCTCGGTGATCCACCTCTACGCTCCGGCCGATGAGCCGCTCAGCATCCAGCTCTTGGTCGCGGCCGACGCCGAGCACACGCACACCCTGCACGTGGGCGACATGTTCCCCGTAAGGGACGAGACCTGGAAGTTCGAGCGGGTCGACAACCTGGAGAGCGAGCGCTGGCTCGTACTCCTGCGCAAGGTCGTCTGAAGGTCATCCGCCTCCGGAACGGCGCCCGGCGCCCCGCAGGCCCCGGACCGCGAGGGCCGTCATCGTGGCGCCGGACATGCCCAGGAGGATGGGTAGGGGGGCGTCGGCGAAGGTGTGTTGGGCTGCCCAGCCTGCCCAGGTCAGGATCCAGACCGCGCATGCCGTGAGCCGGACGCTCGTGCCGAGGGTGCGGAGGAGGAGCGCCGCCAGGGCCAGGCAGAGGGCCTGGAGGGCGATCGGCAGGGCCGTGAGGGCGTCGGTGGGGACGAAGGCGGGGGCCAGGGTCGCGCCGGGGCCCGCCGCTTCCTCCGGGCGGAGGCCCAGGAGGGGCGGCGCGACGTGCAGGGCCAGGAAGGTGGTGGCCAGGACCGTCGCGGCGTAGAGGCGCCGCACCTGGCGGCGCGCCACCGCCGCCGCGTGCAGGGCGACCAGCAGGATCCCGGCTCCGAGCGTGACCGGCGGGAGCGCCGCGATCAGTTCCGTACCGGAGAGCCGGTCCGCGGCGACCGCGTCCGTGTGGGCGAGCGGTAGCCAGAAGAGCGCGGTGGCGAGTCCGAGCAGCAGCCATAGCACCGTCCCGGGCCGGTCCTCCCGGCCGTCGCCGTCCCCGTCCCCGTCGCCGTCCCCGTGCCCGGTCCCGCGACCGTCCCCGTCCGCCCGAGCGCTCGGCGGGCGTGCCGGAACGTACACCGGCAGGCCGAGTGCCGGCGTCACCGTGTCCGCCGAGGCGCCCTGCGGCGCCCACCCCTGCTCGGCGGCCCGCCGCGCCCAGCTCGTGCCGTACTCGACCTCCTTGCGGCCGCCCTTCAGGGCCCTGCGCAGCCCGGGCGCCGAGGCCGCCGCCATCAGGGTCATCGAGCCGAGCATCGCGAGGCCGGCGCCCGAGATCCCGACGGGGCCGAGGAGCAGCGCCGCGCTGCCCAGGACGAGTACGCACATCGCCCCCTGGAGCACGGCGAGCGCGCCCGTACGCCCCTGGACGCGCAGCACGCCGATGTACAGCTCGACGGCGACCCGAGGGAGCGCGGCGGCGGCGAGCAGGCGCAGCACCGTCGTACCGTGCTCGGCGTAGTCGGAGCCGAACGGCGCGAGGATGTACGGCGCGAAGACGACGAGGAACACGACGACGGGGACGAGCAGCAGCGCCATGCGCCGCAGCGCCCCGCGCACGCCCTCGGCGAGCGACTCCGGGCTGTGGGAGGCGTGCGCGGTGAGCGAGGAGGCCATGTTGATGGCCATGAACTCCATCGTGCCGCCGACGGTGTACGCGGTGTAGAAGAACGCGTTGTGCGCCGCGTCGAAGCGCACGGCGACCATCACCGGCAGCAGGTTGATCATGGCGAGGCTGAACAGCGCACCGACGGAGTCCCCGGCCATGAAGCGGCCGATCTCGCGCATGGCGGGCGGCTCGCGGTCGGCGTCGGCGCGGGCCTGCCGGGGGATGAGGCGGCGGAAGACGAGCCAGCCGAGCGGTACGACGGACAGGGCGATCGCCGCCGACCAGGACACGAAGACGCCGAGGACCGGCATGGTGGTGGCGAAGGCGGCGAGCAGGAGCAGCTTGCCGATGGAGAAGCCGGCGTTGCCCACGGGCACCCAGAAGGCGCGTCTGAGCCCGGTGAGGACGCCGTCCTGGAGGGTGAGGAGCGCCCAGCCGACGCAGGAGGCGGTGAAGAAGAGCCCGGCGGAGAGCGAGCCGAGCGGCGCGTACGACGGGCCCCACCAGTCCAGGGTGAGCAGGAAGGCCCCGCAGGCCAGCGCGACGACGACGGAGCTGACCAGGTAGACCCGGCCGACCAGGGGGCCGGTGGCGCGGCCGGCCCGGGGGACGTAGCGGACGACGGCGCCGATCATCGTCGTCGCGGTGATGGAGGCGAGCAGGCGCTGTGCGGCGATGGCGGCGGAGCCCTGCCCGACCGCCTCCTCCGAGTAGTAGCGGGCGGCGACCAGCCAGAAGCCGAGCCCGAGGGCGGCCGAGACGCCGGTGGACAGCATGAGCGCGTACGCGTTCCGGAACATGGAGTCCCCGCCGGACACGTCGGACCCGCCCGACGCGTCGGAGCCCCCCGACCCGCCCCCCGACCCGCCGGACCCGCCCGACCCGTCGAGGTCCCGCACCGCGGAGCCCTTCCGCTCCGGGGGCCCATCCGGCCTGCGCAGCCGGACGGCGTCAGCCACGGTCGCCGTACCGCACCGGCCGGACGCCCGCCGCGCGCAGGGTTCCGAGCACCTCGGCCGCCCGCCGCGGGTCCACCGGCAGGGCGTGGCGGGCGAACCAGGTCGCCGGCTCAGGGGCGGGGGAGGGGTCGGTGAAGACCTCGCCCGCGTACGTGTCGAGCGGCGGGTCGTACAGGTACCCGGTGACGATCCTGCGCCGGGCGAGCGCGGCGACGGCCGCCTCCCGGTCGTCGACGAGCAGCGGGACCCGGAACAGTGGCTGGAGCCCGTCCGCGCCCGGATCGGCCCCGGGCCCCCACTCGCTCGCGAGCAGCCGTTCCGTCCCCGCCCGGTGGGCGGCGAGCGTCGTGTCCAGGCGGGCCAGCAGGCGTCCCGTACGGCGCAGCCGGGCCGCGCCGGGGCCGAGGCGGTAGTCGTGCATGTCGACGCGGACCCAGGGGTGGAAGGGCGTGAGCCCCGGCGCGGAGGCGAGGGCCTGCTTCAACTCGCGCGCCCGCAGCGGCATCCGGATCTCCTCGCGCTCCTGCTGCCCGAGCAGCCGCAGCGTGGCGTGCGCGGCCTTCACGAGCCGCAGCGCGCGGACGGTGGCCTCGGCGTACGGCCGTACGAGATAGGTCAGTTCGGCGGTCGTGCGGGGCGGGTGCAGCAACTCGTCGCGTGCGGCGGCCAGTTCGGCCCGGAGCGCCGGGTCGGCGAAGGTCAGGAAGCCGCCCGTCTTCGCCCCGGTGTGCTTGGAGAGGCTGAACACGGACGCCTCGCCCCAGGTGCCGACCGCGCGGCCGGCGACCCGCGAGCCGATGGCGTGGGCCGCGTCCTCCAGGAGCGGGATGCCCAACGCGTCGCAGCGGGCCCGGAGTTCGGGAGCCGGGTCGGGATTCCCGTACAGATTGGTGGTCAGTACGGCCGAGAGGCCGCGCCAGACGGACTCGGGCACGGCGGCGGTGTCGATCGAGCCGTCGCGCGGGTCCAGCGGCGCCTGGACCGGGCGCAGCCCGGCGGCGAGGACCACGAAGAAGATGACGTCGTCGTTGACCGGCGACATCAGGACCCGGCCGCCGGGCGCGCACCAGTGGCGCAGTGCGAGATAGAGACCGAAGCGGCACGACGGCACGTGGAGGCACTCTCTGCCCCCGAGCCGGCCGCGCATGCGCTCTTCCAGTTCCGCGTACGCAGAAACCATGCGATTCCCCCCTGAACCCCGGCCCAATGTGTCCCATTCCGGGCGACCCGTCAATAACGCGGAAGGGCCTGTCCGGTGAAGAACAGGCCCTTTCCACAGGTCACTTGGGGTGCCCGGAAACGGAGTGCGCCGGAGCGCGGGGGAGAGCCGCCGGCGGAGGTCACTCCTCCAGGGTCAGCCCCTTGCGCAGCCGCGTCAGCGTCCGCGAAAGGAGACGGGAGACGTGCATCTGGGAGATGCCGAGCTCCTCGCCGATCTCCGACTGGGTCATGCCGGCGACGAAGCGCAGCGAGAGGATCTGTCGGTCCCGGGGCGGCAGCGAGGCGATCATCGGCTTGAGGGACTCGATGTACTCGATGCCCTCGATGCCGTGGTCCTCGTAGCCGATCCGGTCGGCGAGCGCGCCCTCGCCCTCGTCCTCCTCGGGCTGGGCGTCCAGCGAGCTCGCGGTGTACGCGTTGCTGGCGGCCATGCCCTCGACGACCTCGTCGCGGCTCAGCTCGAGCTCCTCGGCGAGTTCGGCGACCGTGGGGGCGCGGTCGAGGCGCTGGGCCAGCTCGTCACCGGCCTTGGCGAGGTCCAGGCGGAGCTCCTGGAGCCTTCGCGGAACGCGCACGGACCACGAGGTGTCGCGGAAGAAGCGCTTGATCTCGCCGACGATCGTCGGCATCGCGAAGGTGGGGAACTCGACGCCCCGGACCAGTTCGAAGCGGTCGATGGCCTTGATGAGACCGATCGTGCCGACCTGGATGATGTCCTCCATGGGCTCGCTGCGGGAGCGGAACCGGGAGGCGGCGAACTTGACCAGGGCGAGGTTGAGTTCGACCAGGGTGTTGCGGACGTACGCGTGCTCGTGCGTGCCCTCTTCGAGAGCGTCGAGTCGGGCGAAGAGCGTCTTCGACAGTGCCCGCGCGTCCAGCGGGTCGACCTGGTCGAAGGGCCCGATCTCGGAGATCGCCTGGATCTCGGGAAGGTCTTCGAGGGTGGGGGGCGGAGTTGCTTCTGCCGACGGCGCGTCGGGGGTACGCGGTGCGTCGAGCCGGGGTGACATGGTCTCCTCCATCGTCTCTTCCTGCTGCGGTTTGCGGCGCCTCCAAGCCGGCCGTATCGAATGTTCTCTACTAGCCCTACCCGCTCGACCCACAAGCTTGCAAGTGTCAATTGTCCGATTTGCCGGAGTATGTTGCGGTGTTCGGGTGCAAGCGTTGACGTGACACTTGTATGGTTCGAGGCACGTCAACCGGCATCCGCGAGAGCGAAAGAGGCACGGGCATGGACCGCCACCACATCGGCAGCGCGCAGCCAGGGAGGCTGCGGGTCGAGGTCCGCACCGTGGGGGCGAGTGAGGTCGTCACCCCGGTGGGTGAGCTCGATCACCACACGGCCGACGTGTTGCGTGCGCCACTCGACCGCGCGCTCGACGCGGGCCGGTCACGG
Organism: Streptomyces sp. NPDC048370; assembly: GCF_043200825.1. Classification (NCBI taxonomy): domain Bacteria; kingdom Bacillati; phylum Actinomycetota; class Actinomycetes; order Kitasatosporales; family Streptomycetaceae; genus Streptomyces; species Streptomyces sp. NPDC048370. The sequence goes on from NZ_JBICYI010000010.1 coordinate 244,173, forward strand.
CTCGTCGTCGACTGCTCACAGCTCGACTTCTGCGACTCCACCGGCCTCAACGTGCTCCTCGGGGCCCGGCTGAAGGCCGAGGCCGCGGGAGGAGGGGTCCATCTGACGGGGATGCGGCCGGTGGTGGCCAGGGTCTTCGAGATCACCGGTGCGGACGTCGTCTTCACCGTGCACGAAACGCTCGCGGCGGCACTGCCCGACTAGAACGTGACGGGTGTCGTCAGGAGAGGACCGGGAAGGAGAGCCCCGGTTTCGTCCGTTGTCTGGTGAATCTGTCTGGTGAATCGGTGAGGTGAAAGCGCTGATGGACACTGCCGGTGGCAGGGATGTCGAGGAGTCGGTGGGTCCCGTCGTGGGCTCCGCCGTGCTCGATGTACGCACGCTCGCGCTCGGCGCCACCAGCGGCACCGTTCCGCTCGCCCGCGACTTCACCAGGACCGCGCTGTACGACTGGGGCTGGCTGCCGGCCGCGACCGCCGACGCCAGGGCGGCCGCCGAGGACGTCCTGCTCGTCGTCTCCGAGCTCGTGACCAACGCCTGTCTGCACGCCGAGGGCCCCGAGGCGCTGCGCGTGGTGCGCCGGGCCAAGGTGCTGCGCCTCGAAGTCGCCGACCGTGGCGCGGGGCAGCCCGCGCCGCGCACCCCGCACCGGGCCGCGCGGCCCGGCGGGCACGGCATGTTCATCGTCCAGCGGCTCTGCCTCGACTGGGGCATCGAGCGCACGGCGGGCGCCCCCGGCAAGACGGTCTGGGCCGAACTGGCGGCACCCTCCTAGGGGCCTTCGTTCGGATCAGGCCGGATCGGCCCGGCATGATCCGCTGGACACTCCCTAGCACTTGCGTACGGACTGTGGTGCCGGAACACGGAATCGGCACGTACTTCGGTCCTCCCTTTGTCTTCCCTCCTCAACGCCCCAGGCGTACCTTGACGCGCAATCTGATGTGCCGTCAGTAACTTCGCGGTGAGGGGTGCTAGAGGTGCCGTACCGGAGGAGAACAGCGTCCGCGCTGGCAGCGGCGGTGGCGGGCTCGGCGGTCCTGGCCTCGGCCCCCGCCGCGCACGCCGCCGTGGTCGACGTGAACTACGCCTGCGAGACGAAGATCGGGCCCAAGGGCGCCGTCTCGCCCGTCGACATCAAGGCCGTCAAGAACGGCTCCTCGTACACGATCACCATGTCCTTCGAGAAGGGCGTCTCGGACAGTCCGATCGAGCTGCCCAAGGGGGTCATGACCCCGCGCGCCGAGCTGAAGCTGGGCGGCGCCGACACGGGGACGGTCAAGGTCAAGGGGACGCCGAACACGGAGGCCATCCCGCCCAACACCCCCATCAAGATCGGGCAGTTGACGGGCACGTACACGCCGAAGAAGAGCGGCAAGGTCACCTTCACGGCCGGCCTGCTCACCGTCCACGCGCTCGGCATGGACGCGGCCGTCTGTACGCCGAAGAACAACCCCGCGCCCTCCCTCGAACTGGAGGTCACGGCCCCGGGCGGCTCGGACTCCGGCGGCTCCTCCGACTCGGGCGGCGGCGAGTCCCCGAGCGGGGGCGAGCTGCCCAGGACCGGCCCGCTCGACTCCGCGACGGCGCTCGGCACCCTCGGCGGCACGGTGCTCCTGACCGGCGCGGCCGGCGTGCTCTGGCTCACACGGCGCACGGCACGCTGATGCGGGGGGCGTGGGCCGGGACCGTGACCGCCGTCGCCGCGCTGCTCGGAGCCGTGGCGGCGGCGCCCGCGCCCACGCCCACGCCGGCCTCCGGGTGGACGGCGGGCGCGGCCGGGGCGACCCAGGAACGGCCGTACGTCTACCTCGAAGGCGCGGCGGGCAGCGTCCTGGAGGACACCCTCTCGGTCAGCAACCCGGGCGCGCGACCGCTCACGGTACGGCTCGACGGGCAGGGCACCCCGCTCGCTTTCGCCGCGCGGACGGTGACCGTCCCGGCGCGGACACGGGCGGACGTGCCCTTCGCGGTGACCGTGACCGCCGGCACCGCCCCCGGTGACCACCGGGGCACGGTGACCGTGGCGGCGGACGGGCGCGAGGTGCGGGTGCCGGTCCACCTGCGGGTCAGCGGGCCGAGCCTGGCGGCGCTCACCGTCGAGGACGTACGGCTCGACGCCTCGGGCACCCTGCGCTACACCCTGGTCAACCGGGGCAGCACGGTCCTCACGCCGAGCCTCTCCGTACGCGCCGACGGCACGTTCGGGACCGTCCTCGACCGCCCGTCCCGTGCCCTGCCGCTCACCCTCCGCCCCGGCGAGAGCGCCACCCGCACCGAACCCTGGCCCGACCCGCCCGCCCTCGACTCGGTCACGGTCCACCTCCGCGCGACCGCCCCCGGTGCGACGCCGGCGGAGGCCCGCGCCGAGCGCGTGTTCGTGTCGACGGGCGCGGCCGTCGTGGGCACGGGCGCCCTGGTCGCGGCGGCGGGAGCGGCCGCCCTCGCACTCCGAAGACGCCGCGCCCGGGCCGTCGAAGAGGCCGAGAACCCGGTGGAACAAGCCCAGTTGGTGGACGTGACGGCAGGAGCGGACCGATGAGAACGAGCGGTACGGGACGGCGCGATGCGGTCGGGGCGCCCGTCGAGGCACCCCGCGCGGTCGCGGTCGTCGGGGCGGTCCTCGCCGTCCTGCTCCTCGCCCTGCTCGCGCCCGGCGCCCAGGCGCTCCCGCCCGCCGCCCAGGCGAGGGCGGACGGGCCGACCGTCGCGCTGTCGCAGAGCGAGGGCGGCAAGGGCGGCGAGATCACCGTGAGCGGGGCCGGCTGGAAGCCGGGCGCGCTGCTGATGCTGCTGATCTGCGGTCAGGGCGAGCCGGGGAAGGGCGTCATCGGCGGCACCAACTCCTGCGCCAACACCCTCGGCCGCGCGGCGACCGTCGACGCCAAGGGCGCCTTCAGCCAGAAGATGCCGGTCGCCGAACCGCCCAAGCCCTGCCCCTGCGTGGTGCACGTCGCGGGCGTCACCGGTCAACAGGACGTCGTGGACGTGGCGTTCACGGTCGCCGGCCACCCGACCGCCCCGCTGCCCGAGGCCACCGGCACCGGCCGGCTCGCCGTCCTCGCCTCCGTACGGCTCGAAGGTTCGAGCGGCGTCCTCGTCTGGTTCGGCGCGCCCGCCCGCCGCGAGGTCGTCTTCACCGTCGGGAACCTCGGCCAGACCCCCGTCAAGGACCCGCTCTTCCAGATCGGCACCAGCCACGGCGTCTACTCGCCGCAGTACGAGGAACGGCAGTGGCGCGGCACGATCGAGCCCGGCAAGAAGGCCCAGATCAAGCTGCCCGTCGAACTGTCGGCGGGCGCGCACGGCGACTACGAGGTCTCCGTGAAGTACGCGGGCAAGGTCCTGGTCGACCAGCCGTGGGGCGTCGGCAGGCCCTGGGGCGTGACGCTCTTCTGGCTGCTGCTCGCCGTGGTCGTCCCGGCCGCGCTCTTCCGGATCGGGATGGCGGTCGTCGACCGGGTCAGGCCGGGCGCCCCCGCGGGGGCCCGCTCCGGACACCGGCGCCGCCGCGCTCTCGTCCGTACCCCTCTCGTCCGTACCCCTCTCGTGCGTACGCCTCTCGTACGTACCCCTGAACACCGCCCCGCTCCGGAGCGGGACGAAACCACAGCCACCACGGTCCTGCCGTGGTTCACCCCGGACTCCGCACCGTCCGCACCGTCAGAGATCAGCCCGACGACGAAGGGACATCAGTGAGCACGCAACGGAGGATGAGCGCGGCGGGAGTCGCGCTGATGCTCGGCGGCGCGGGGATCATGCTGGCCGCCAGCCCCGCGCAGGCGGCCGAGGTCTCGTACAAGACCGAGTGCATTCCGCCGTCCATCTCCGGCCTCCCACCGGTGCAGGGCACCACGAAGGTGGAGATCACCGCGCCGGCGGAGGCGAAGGTCGGGGACGAGGTCGAGGTCGTCTGGAAGACGGTCGAGGCCGCGTCCAAGAACCCCGACGTCCTCGACCTGGAGAAGGACACGGTCAAGCCGACCGGCACGATCAAGGTCGGCGGAGCGGCGAGCGGCACGCTCGCCATGGAGGGGCCGCGCTCGAACCCGGCGATCCCGAAGAACAGCCCGATGAAGCTGTCGGACATGAAGGGCAAGCTGAAGCTGGAGAAGGCCGGCGAGATCACGCTGACGCCGGACAAGTACAACATCAACGTCTCCAAGCCGATGTCGACGGACACGAAGTGCGCGCCGAAGGAGGCGGTGCCGGTCGGCGCGAAGATCAAGGTGACGGAGGGCGGCGGCGGCACGTCCTCGGGCGGTACGACGACGTCGGGCGGTACGACCTCGTCGGGTGGGACCACGACGTCCGGCGGGACCACGACGTCCTCGGGCGGTACGACCGCGTCCGGCGGCTCGACCTCCGGCGGAGGCAGCGCCTCCGGCGGTGGCGGCGGGCAGACCGACTTCCCGGGCAAGGAGGTCGCGGTCCAGTTCGCCTGCCAGTCGCCGGGACCGGCGAGCATCACCTCCAAGGTCACCATCAACGCCAAGAAGAGCGGCGGGAACTACGAGCTGACGGTCAAGACCGCCAAGGGCGTCATGAACAGCCCCGCCCCGCTTCCCGCGGGCGCGCTCAAGCCGTCCATGGCGGTCAAGCTCGGCGGCGCCGACAGCGGCACGGTCAAGGTCGAGGGCCCGGCGAACTCCGCCCCGCTGGAACAGGGCAAGCCGGTCGACCTGCCGGACATGAAGGGCACGTACAAGCCCGGCGCGAACGGCAAGTCCACGCTCAGCCCCGGCACCCTGACCATCAACGTCTCGCTCGGCGGCTCGCCGATCGTGATCCCCTGCCAGGTCAAGGGCTCGGTCCAGGCCTCCCTCGAGCTCGACACGTCCAAGGTGGACGGGGGCGCGGTGGGCGGCGGTGACGCGGCGGCCGGCGGCGGCTCGGGCGACGGCGGCCCCGGCGGCCTCGCCGAGACCGGCGCCGAGAACGACGGAGCCCTACGCGCCCTCGCCCTGGTCGCCGGCACGGTGATCCTCCTCGGCGGCGCGGTCTTCACGTTCACCCCGTGGGCCCGGCTGCGGCGCTGACCGCGCGGTTTCGGCGCGCAGACGAAGTAGCGCGACGACGAGGCGCACGCTCGACAGAGCGAGGCGCGCTCTCGACAGAGAAGGGTCTGGCCCGGCACACGTTCAGTGTGTGCCGGGCCAGACCCTTGTTCGGACGAGTGTCAGCGCACGTCGCCCATGAGCGCGCGGATCTTCTTGCCCGCCGTCATGAACGTGAGGCCCGCGGCGACCGCCACGACCGCCCACAGGGAGTAGTACAGGGCGTCACCCAACGGCTCGTTGAGCTTGGTGGTCCAGCCGTTCAGGGCGTTACCCGTCGCGGTGGCCAGGAACCACAGACCCATGATCTGACCGACGAACTGCTTCGGGGCCAGCTTCGTCGACAGGGACAGGCCGACCGGCGAGAGGCACATCTCGCCCAGGGTCTGGACGAGGTAGACGCTCAGCAGCCAGAAGACGGTGACCTTGCCGGTCTCGCTGTTGGCCGCGGCGGCGCCCGCGAGGCCCATGATGGCGAACGAGCCGCCGATGAGGAGCATCGCGAGGGCGAACTTCATCGGGGCGCTGGGCTCGCGGTTGCGCTTGGCGAGCTTGACCCACAGCGCGGCGAAGAGCGGCGCCAGGACGATGACCATCGCCGGGTTCACCGACTGGTACCAGGAGGCCGGGAACTCCCAGCCGCCGATGAGGCGGTCGGTCTTGTTGTCCGCGAAGAGGGTGAGCAGCGACCCGGACTGGTCGTAGATCATCCAGAACAGGACGGCCGTGGCGAAGAACCACGCGAACGCCTTGATCTTGGGCTTGTCCGTGGCGGTCAGCGCAGGGTTCCGGTACATCGCGACGAAGTACACGACGGGCACGACGATGCCGAGGACCGCGAGCACGTTCACGATGTGCTCGATGTCGTACGTGCCGAGCGCCAGGTCGACCAGAAGGGCGCCGACGGCCAGTCCGCCCCACAGCAGGACCTTGCGCAGCGCACTGCGCTTCTCCTCCGGCGTCGCCGGGGTGCCCGGCTCCTTGCCGACGTCACCGAGGTGACGGGAGCCGAGGATGTACTGCGCGACGGCGAGCGTCATACCGATACCCGCGACGGCGAAGCCGAGGTGCCAGTTGACGTTCTCGCCCAGGTAGCCGACGACCAGCGGGGCGGCCATGCCACCGATGTTGATCGACATGTAGAAGAGGGTGAAGCCGGCGTCGCGGCGGGCGCTCGGCTGACCCTCGTAGAGGCCGCCGACCATGGCCGAGATGTTCGGCTTCAGCAGACCCGTTCCGGCGGCGATGAGCGCGAGGCCCGCGAAGAAGGCCGCGTCGGAGGGGATGGCCAGGGTGAAGTGGCCCAGGGCGATGACGATGCCGCCGACGAGGACGGCCTTGCGCGCGCCCCAGAGTCGGTCGGCCACCCAGCCGCCGGGCATCGCGGCCATGTAGACGACCGCGTTGTACACGCCGTAGATGGAGGCGGCCAGCGCCTCACGCCCTTCGAGAGGGCCATCGAGGACACCCGCGACCAGGTACAGAACGAGAATGCCGCGCATTCCGTACCAGGAGAAGCGTTCCCACATCTCGGTCATGAAGAGAGTGGCCAGGCCGCGGGGGTGGCCGAAGAAGGTGTTCTCGGAACTCGGGGTTCCGGGGGAATCCTTCGTCAGGCTGGACGCCATGTCGATCCTTGCTCTGTCGGGACGCGCGCCTTGTGAGCGTGGTGCGCCCGGTGGGGGAGGCCGGCACCGGCGGGAGCGGTCGCACCCCGCCGGGATCCACGCCCCGGTCCGCGTCATCACGTTCCGGAACCCGGCCCACAGGTCATTCACTGTTCTCAAGGTTGGCGAAGCCGACCTCGCGCAGAAAGAGACCCTTGGCGCACAAAGCGAGCCAAAGGTCCCCGATTACCGCATCAGAACTCACGACACCATACGGCACGACAGTGCCGGATATGGAAGGACTTGAGACATGGATCACAGGTGACGAAGGAACCAACGGGCCCTATTCGAAGGTCATGTGCAGGTTAACGCCCTTGAAGCGCAGGGGTCGGCCGCAGCCTGTGGATCATGCCCCGGGGCGTCGACGGCGCGGACTACCATCACTCCATGACCCGTGTACTGCTCGCCGAGGACGACGCATCCATCTCGGAGCCGCTGGCCCGCGCGCTGCGCAGAGAGGGATACGAGGTCGAGGTGCGGGAGGACGGACCGACCGCGCTCGACGCCGGACTCCAGGGCGGCGTCGACCTCGTGGTGCTCGATCTCGGGCTGCCCGGCATGGACGGCCTGGAGGTCGCCCGGCGGCTGCGCTCCGAGGGGCACGCGGTCCCGATCCTCGTCCTGACCGCGCGCGCCGACGAGGTCGACACGGTGGTCGGCCTCGACGCGGGCGCCGACGACTACGTGACGAAGCCGTTCCGGCTCGCCGAACTCCTCGCCCGGGTCCGGGCCCTGCTCCGGCGCGGCGCCACGGAGCCGGCCGTCGCCCCCGCCACGCACGGCGTCCGCATCGACGTCGAGTCGCACCGCGCCTGGATGGGCGACGAGGAGCTCCAGCTCACGGCGAAGGAGTTCGACCTCCTGCGCGTCCTCGTCCGCGACGCGGGCCGGGTCGTCACCCGCGACCAGCTGATGCGGGAGGTCTGGGACACGACGTGGTGGTCGTCGACGAAGACGCTCGACATGCACATCTCCTGGCTGCGGAAGAAGCTGGGCGACGACGCGGCGAACCCGCGCTACATCGCGACGGTCCGAGGCGTCGGCTTCCGCTTCGAGAAGAGCTAGGGCCTTTCGTTCGGATCATGCCGGGCTCCCGGGCCTGGCGCCGCGCCCCGGACCGCCCGCTCGGGACGTGCGCGTGGGGTCGGGTCGGCCCCCGTAGGCTCGGGGCAGCCTCTACACCGCCCGCCCGGAGGGCCTCGTGCGTCGTCGTCTGATCAACTCCACGCTCGCCGTGGTCCTCGTCGTCATCGCCGTCTTCGGCGTCTCCCTCGTCATCGTCGAGACGCGCACGATCTCCTCCAGCGCCCAGGAGAGCGTGGACTCCGAGGCGCTCCGGCTCGTCTCCATCGTCGACAGCCGGCTCTTCGGCGGGGAGCCCGTCAACCCCGACATCCTCGCCGAGCAGAGCGGCGCCAAGCGGTACGCCCTCATCGAGATCCCCGGCCGCGCCCCCATCGAGATCGGCAACCGCCCCGAGGGCAGCGTCATCCGGGGCACCGCCGAGGGCGAGCGCGGGGAGACCGTCACCGTCGAGGAGTCGCGCTCCACGATCACCAGCGAGGTCGGCCGCACCCTGCTGATCATCGGCGCCGTGGCCCTGCTCGCCGTCGTGGCCGCCGTCCTCCTCGCCGTACGGCAGGCCAACAAGCTGACGTCCCCGCTCACCGACCTCGCCGAGACCGCCGAGCGCCTCGGCTCGGGCGACCCGCGCCCGCGCCACAAGCGGTACGGGGTGCCGGAGCTCGACAGGGTCGCCGACGTCCTGGACGCCTCCGCCGAGCGGATCGCCCGGATGCTCACCGCCGAGCGCCGGCTCGCCGCCGACGCCTCGCACCAGCTCCGTACGCCCCTCACGGCGCTCTCGATGCGCCTGGAGGAGGTCGCCGTCGCCGACGACCTCGACACGGTCAAGGAGGAGGCGACGATCGCGCTCACGCAGGTCGAGCGGCTCACGGACGTCGTCGAGCGGCTGCTCACGAACTCCCGCGACCCCCGCACGGGCTCCGCCCTCGCCTTCGACCTCGACGAGGTCATCAAGCAGCAGATCGAGGAGTGGCGCCCGGCCTACCGCAGCGCGGGCCGCGCCATCGTCCACTCGGGCAAGCAGGGCATGCGCGCCGTCGGCACCCCCGGGGCCGTGGCCCAGGTGCTCGCCGCGCTGATCGAGAACTCGCTCATGCACGGCGGTGGCACCGTCGCCCTGCGGACCCGCGTCACCGGCAACCAGTCCGTGATCGAGGTCACCGACGAGGGCCCCGGTGTCCCCGCCGACCTCGGCGCGCGGATCTTCGAGCGGGCGGTCAGCGGGCGCAGCTCCACGGGCATCGGCCTCGCCGTCGCCCGTGACCTCGCGGAGGCGGACGGCGGGCGCCTCGAACTGCTCCAGCAGCAGCCCCCGGTCTTCGCGCTCTTCCTGAGCCGCGAGGTCAGGAGCCGCACGGACGAGGAACGGGACCGCCCGGTCCGCTAGGCCCTTTCGTTCGGATCATGCCGCGCTCGCGGGCCCCAGGGGCCGCCCGCGCTCAGCGCACCCGGTCCGGCTGCTTCCGTGTCGCCTGGTTCGGTGCCTGCTCCAGGAACGATTCGGCGGTCTCGACCGCCTCCCGGGCCGGCAGCGTCCGGAACACCCAGGTGCGGTACGACCAGAAGCGGAACAGCGTCGCGACGCCGATCCCGAGGAACTTGAAGACGTTGCTCTGCAGCGGGGTGTCCCAGCCGAAGCCGTACGTCGCCGCGTACAGGATGCCGTTCTGGATCACCAGGCCTGCCACGCTGAACAGCAGGAAGAGCGTCAGCTCCTTCGTCCGCTGGCTCTTGTCGCGGTCGCGGTACGTGAAGTACCGGAAGCCCAGATAGTTGAAGCCGATCGCCACGACCGTGGCGATGATGCTCGCCCGGACGACGGGCAGGTCCGTGACATGGCGGACCAGGTTGAAGACCCCGAGGTCCACCAACAGGCCGACACCGCCGACCGCCCCGAACTTGGCGAACTCACGCGTGAGCCGGTCAAGCCGCACACGTAGTGCGCTTCGTTCACTCATGGTGATGGTCCAGCCCCGTCCGTTCGGTTTCGTCAACCCAGCCATGCTAACCAGCCCACCTGTGACCCGCCCGGGGACATTGCAAACCACGGAAAATCCCCTTCCGCTGTCGTAAAGCACAGGCGGGGGAGGCTCCACGCATCGTGCGGATACCCTAGGAGGGTGACGTTCCCGGTAGTCGGCATGGTCGGTGGCGGTCAGCTCGCCCGTATGACCCACGAGGCGGGCATCCCCCTCGGCATCCAGTTCAAGCTGCTCAGTGACACCCCGCAGGATTCGGCGGCGCAGGTGGTGAGCGAGGTCGTCATCGGCGACTATCGCGACCTGACTACGCTGCGTGACTTTGCGCGCGGCTGTGACGTGATCACTTTCGATCACGAACACGTCCCCGCCGGTCATCTGCGCGCCCTGGAGGAGGACGGCGTCGTCGTCCGCCCCGGGCTCGCCGCGCTGGTGCACGCCCAGGACAAGGGGGTGATGCGCGCGAAGCTCGACGAGATCGGTGCGCCGAGCCCCCGCCACCGCATCGTCGCCGACCCGGCCGACGCGGCGGCCTTCGCGGCCGAGGTGGGGGGCTTCCCGATCATCCTCAAGACCGTGAGCGGCGGCTACGACGGCAAGGGCGTCTGGTTCGTGCGTACGGAGGAGGACGCCCGCGACCCGTTCCGGGCCGGCGTCCAGGTCCTCGCCGAGGAGAAGGTCGACTTCACGCGCGAGCTCGCCGCGAACATCGTGCGGTCCCCGCACGGCCAGGCCGTCGCCTACCCGGTCGTCGAGTCCCAGCAGGTCGACGGCGTCTGCGACACCGTGATCGCGCCCGCGCCGAACCTCTCGGCCGAGCTGGCGGGACAGGCCCAGGAACTCGCCCTGCGCATCGCCAAGGAGCTCGACGTCGTCGGCCACCTGGCCGTGGAGCTCTTCGAGACCCGCGACGGCCGGATCCTCGTCAACGAGCTCGCCATGCGCCCGCACAACTCCGGCCACTGGACCCAGGACGGCGCGATCACCTCGCAGTTCGCCAACCACGTCCGCGCCGTACTCGACCTCCCGCTGGGCGACCCCCGCCCGCGCGCGAAGTGGACGGTCATGTGCAACGTGCTGGGCGGCGACTACCCGGACATGTACTACGCGTACCTGCACTGCATGGCCCGGGACCCCCAGCTCAAGATCCACATGTACGGCAAGGACGTGAAGCCCGGTCGCAAGGTCGGCCACGTCAACACCTACGGCGACGACCTCGACGACGTGCTGGAGCGCGCCCGTCACGCCGCCGGCTATCTGAGAGGAACAATCGTCGAGTGAGCAGCATGACCGGCTCTGTGAGCCCCGTCGTAGGCATCGTCATGGGATCCGACTCCGACTGGCCCGTCATGGAGGCCGCGGCCCAGGCCCTGGACGAGTTCGAGATCGCGTACGAGGTCGACGTCGTCTCCGCCCACCGGATGCCGCGCGAGATGATCGCGTACGGCGAGCAGGCCGCCGACCGCGGCCTCAAGGCGATCATCGCGGGCGCCGGCGGCGCCGCCCACCTCCCGGGCATGCTCGCCTCGGTGACCCCGCTGCCGGTGATCGGCGTGCCGGTCCCGCTCAAGTACCTGGACGGCATGGACTCGTTGCTCTCCATCGTGCAGATGCCGGCGGGCGTTCCCGTGGCCACCGTCTCGGTGGGCGGCGCGCGCAACGCGGGCCTCCTCGCCGCCCGGATCCTCGCCGCGCACGACGCCGAACTCCTCGTCCGCATGCGGGAGTTCCAGCAGGAGCTGAACGACCAGGCCACCGACAAGGGCAAGCGGCTGCGCGCCAAGGTCGAGGGCTCGGAGTCGTTCGGCTTCGCCAAGTGAGCGGCGGCACCGTGAGCGAGCGGACGGGCGCGACCGACCGGCTGGCCGAGGCGCTCGAACTCCTCGCCTCCGCACCCGTCGTCGACGGCCACAACGACCTCCCCTGGGCGCTGCGCAAGCACGTCGGCTACGACCTGGACCGGCTGGACATCGCCGCCGACCAGACCGGCGCGCTCCACACCGACCTCGCCCGGCTGCGCGCCGGCGGCGTCGGAGCCCAGTTCTGGTCGGTGTACGTCTCGTGCGAGCTGACCGGCGACGACGCGGTGAGCGCCACCCTGGAGCAGATCGACATCGTCGACCAGCTCCTGGAGCGGTACGCGGGCGAGCTGGCCCCCGCCCTGACGGCGGACGACATGGAGGCGGCGCGGAAGCAGGGCCGCATCGCCTCGCTCAAGGGCGCCGAGGGCGGCCACTCCATCAACAACTCCCTCGCCACGCTGCGCGCGTTGCACACCCTGGGCGTGCGGTACATGACGCTCACGCACAACGACAACACCCCCTGGGCGGACTCGGCGACCGACGAGCCGGGCGTCGGCGGGCTCTCCGCCTTCGGCCACGAGGTCGTCCGGGAGATGAACCGGGTCGGCATGCTCGTCGACCTCAGCCACGTCGCCGCGACGACGATGCGGGACGCGCTCGCCACCTCCGTGGCGCCGGTGATCTTCTCGCACTCCTCGTCCCTCGCGGTCTGCGACCACCCGAGGAACGTCCCGGACGACGTGCTCGCCCAACTGCCCGCGAACGGCGGGGTCGCGATGGCCACGTTCGTACCGAAGTTCATCCTGCCCGCGGCGGTGGAGTGGACGGCCCGGGCGGACGAGAACCTGCGGGCGCACGGCTTCCACCACCTCGACACCACCGCAGAGGCGATGAAGCTGCACCGCGCCTTCGAGGCCGAGAACCCGCGCCCGATCGCCACGGCGGCGACGGTGGCGGACCACCTCGACCACATGCGGGAGGTGGCGGGCGTCGACCACATCGGCATCGGCGGCGACTACGACGGTACGGCGTTCACCCCGGCCGGACTCGACGACGTCGCGGGCTACCCGAACCTGATCGCCGAACTCCTCCACCGCGGCTGGTCCCACGCCGACCTGGCGAAGCTGACCTGGTCCAACGCGGTCCGCGCGCTGCGCGACGCGGAGGCGGTCTCCCGCGACCTGAGCGCCCGGCGCGGCCCGTCGAACGCGACGCTCGCCTCCCTGGACGCGTAGGCCTCTCGACGTCCAAGGCGCGGCGACAGGGGGACGGTGCCGGACCGGGCCCGTCCCCCGAACGGGCTACTCCACCGCCCCTCACGAGGGGCTCCGTGCCACGGTGGACGGTACTGCCTCGTTCAGTTCGGAGTTGTCACGCCATGGCAGATCTTGAAGATCACCATCCCTTCGCCGTCGAGCACACCGGCGCCGCGTCCGGCGAGCTCGATGCCGCCGAACAAGAGCCGCTGCTTGACGAGTTGACCCGTGCGCGGGCACTTCTCGCCGCGCAGCCCGTCGTCGAGGGACACACGGACCCACCCCGGGTGTTCGACCCCGAGGACCTGCCACCGGTGCGGGCGGCGGAGGCCGGCGCGCAGCTCTGGTCCCTGCGCGTCGAGCCCGATGAGGACGCGGCGGACGTCATCGGCACCCTGCGCCGGATCGACGGTATCCGCGCGCTCGTCGACGCCTGCCCCGACGACCTGCGCCTCGCGACCACCACCGCCGAGATGGCTCACGCCGTCAACTGCGGCCGGGTCGCGGTGGTCCTCGGCCCGGTGAGCTGGTCGGCCCTTGCCAGCTCGATCGCCGCGCTGCGGGCGTACCACGCGCTCGGGGTACGGGCGGTCAACCTCACCCGCTTCGACGACTTCGCCCGCGAGGCCGTACGGGAGATGAACCGCCTGGGCCTCGTCGTGGACCTCTCCGGGGCCGACCCGGACTCGGTTCGCCGCACCCTCGCGCTCACCAGGACCCCGGTCCTGCTGACCCGCGCGGATCCGGGGGAGCTGCCGGACGACGTCCTCGGCCTCCTGGGCCGGAACGGCGGCGTCTGCATGGTCCCCGTGACCGAGGACCCGTCGGCGACCGCCGACGTCCTCGACCGCGTCCGCGCCCTGGCGGGCCCGCAGTGCGTGGGCCTCTCCCACACCACGGCCCTCGCGCACGTCACGGACCTCCCACACGCCACGGCCCTCGCGCACGCCACGGACCTCCCACACGCCACGGCCCTCGCGCAGACCACGGGCCTCCCACACGCCATGGGCCTCCCACACGCCATGGGCCTCCCGCCCGCCACCGAGCCGGCCGACGGCTACGCCCCGCTCTTCGCCGAGCTCCTCCGCCGCGACTGGCCCGCCCCTGACCTGGTCGCCCTCTCCCACGACAACGCCACCCGGGCCCTGCGGGAGGCGGAGTTCCACTCCCGCTCGAAGCGTCTGCGCCGCGCGGCCTGAGTTTCGCGCGGCCCGAACACGGAAGGGTCCCGCCTCCCTCACGGGTGGCGGGACCCTTCCGTCCGTAAATTCTCGCTACGCGCGCGGGCGGCCCATCGCGCGGTACACCCAGCCCGCCTCGCGCCACCGGGCGCCGTCAAGGGCGTTGCGGCCGTCCAGGATCACGCGCGAGCTCACCGCCGCCGCCAGCTCCGCCGGGTCCAGCGCGTCGCGGAACTCGCGCCACTCCGTGAGGTGCAGCACGACGTCCGCCCCGCGCACCGCCTCAAGAGCCGACTCCGCGTACCCGAGGGTCGGGAACAGCCGACGCGCGTTCTCCATGCCCTTCGGGTCGTAGACGGTGACCTGGCCGCCCTGGAGGTGGATCTGACCCGCCACGTTCAGCGCGGGCGAGTCCCGTACGTCGTCCGAGTCCGGCTTGAACGTCGCGCCGAGCACCGCGACCCGCTTGCCCAGGAACGAGTCGCCGCCGACCGCGTCCCGCGCCATCTCGACCATCTGGCCGCGCCGCCGCATGTTGATGGAGTCGATCTCGCGCAGGAAGGTCAGCGCCTGGTCGGCGCCCAGCTCGCCGGCGCGCGCCATGAACGCGCGGATGTCCTTCGGCAGGCAGCCACCGCCGAATCCGATCCCGGCCCGCAGGAACTTGGACCCGATCCGCTCGTCGTAACCGATCGCCTCCGCCAGCTTCGCGACGTCGCCGCCCGCCGCCTCGCAGACCTCCGCCATCGCGTTGATGAAGGAGATCTTGGTCGCCAGGAAGGAGTTCGCGGCGGTCTTCACGAGCTCGGCCGTCGGGAAGTCGGTCACCACGAAGGGCGTGCCCTCGGCGATCGGCCCGGCGTACACCTCGCGCAGCACCTTCTCCGCCCGCTCGCTCGCCACGCCCGCGACCACCCGGTCCGGGTGCAGCGTGTCGTTGACGGCGAAGCCCTCCCGCAGGAACTCCGGGTTCCAGGCCAGCTCCACGCCTTCCGGCAGCAGCTCCGCGAGCCGCTCGGCCGAGCCGACGGGCACGGTCGACTTGCCGACGACCAGCGCGCCCTCGCGCACCACACCGGCCAGCGAGCCGAACGCCGCGTCGACGTAGCTCATGTCACACGCGTACTCGCCGTGCTTCTGCGGAGTGTTCACGCAGACGAAGTGGACGTCGCCGAAGGCCCCGACCTCCTCCCAGGAGGTGGTGAAGCGCAGCCGGCCCGTCGACCCCTCGATCCCGGCGACGTGCCGGGAGAGCAGCTCCTCCAGGCCGGGCTCGTACATCGGTACGCGACCGGTGGCGAGCAGCTCGATCTTCTCGGGGACGACGTCGAGGCCGAGGACCTCGAAGCCGAGCTCCGCCATGGCCGCAGCGTGCGTGGCGCCGAGGTAGCCGGTGCCGATCACCGTGATCTTGAGGGCCATACGGGACTCCAGTGAGGTCGGGCGGAATGCCTGCCCGAGCATAGTCGGGCGCTCTCGTGCCCTGGTCCGGGGCCCGGAAGGGCCCCGTCCGCAGGTCAGCGGTCCGACGTCACCGTCACCGGCTCGTCGTTCCTGATCTGCGACACCAGCTGCTTCACCTTGGGCATGTCCCACTTCAGGGAGCCCTGCGGCGCGCTGCCGGAGATCGGGATGTTCATCGACTTCCCGTCGCCGCCGCTGATGCCCTTCATCGCGAAGAACATCTTGCCGAGGTCGTACAGAGACATGTCCTTGTCCACGATCAGCGTGTCAAGACCGGCGCCCAGCGTCGGGTACAGCTTGAACGGGTTGAGGATCGTGCCCGGCGTCGCCGCCTGGTTGGCGAGGGCGGAGAGGAACTTCTGCTGGTTCTTCGTCCGCGCGAGGTCCGACTCGGCGAAGGCGTACCGGGTACGGACGAAGGCGAGGGCCTGCTCGCCGTTGAGTGTCTGCTCGCCCGCCTGGAAGTCGGCGCCGGACTTCTTGTCCTTGAAGCCCTTCTCGATGTTCAGGTCGACACCGCCGAGCGCGTCCACGATGTTCGCGAAGCCGGCGAAGCCGATCTCCGCGTAGTGGTCGATGCGAAGGCCGGTGTTGAACTCGACCGTGCGGACCAGCAGCTCCGGGCCGTCCATCGCGTACGCCGCGTTGAGCTTGGAGCCACCGCGCGCCCCGAACTTCTTGCCGGACTCCGAGCCGACGAAGGACGGGATGGTGACCCAGGAGTCACGGGGGAGCGAGACCATCGTGTTCCCGCTGGAGCAGGCCGCGAGGATCATCATCGAGTCGGTCCGCTTGCCCTCGGCGGAACCGGTGTGCAGCTTCTTCTTCTCCTCGGCCGACATGCCCTCACGGCTGTCGGAGCCGACGATCAGGTACGTCGTGCAGTCGCCCTCGGCCGGCCGCTCGATGACCTTGCCGAGATCGACCTCGTTACGCATCTGGGAGCTGGCCCAGGCGTAGGTGCCGACGCTCCAGCCGAGCACCGCGACGACCAGGACGATCGAGCCGATCTTGATCCGGCGGCGCCAGTCGGGCGCGGGAGCACCGGGCTGCGGCTGCGGCTGCGGCGCGTACCGGGGGTCGTGCTGCGGCGGCACGGTCCCACGCCCGCCACCCTGCGGGGAGCCGTAGACCTGGCCGCTGCTGTAGCCGCTGTCGTAGCCGGACGCCTGCTGCTGCGTGTAGTTCGGGTTGTAGCCCTGGCCCTGGTCGTAGCCCTGGTCGTACTGCGGCTGCTGCTGAGGGACCTGCGGGCGCTGCACGTGCCGCATCCGGCGGGGACCGTCGGGCTGCGAGTTCGGCCAGTCATTCATACGGACCATCTTGCAGGCCGCCCTTCGGGGGCCGACAGGGCGGGTGGGGAATCGGGGCGGCGCTGTTGCCAAGCTGATGCAAAGAGGACGGGGCCGGGACCCGGCATAAGGTGGAGGGCATGACAGATCAGGGCGATATCCCGGGCAAGCCCACCTCGGCGTCCCGCACCACGCTCAGCCACATCATGACCAGCCACGACACCAACCTCCTGGGTACGGTGCACGGCGGCGTGATCATGAAGCTGGTGGACGACGCGGCGGGCGCGGTCGCGGGCCGCCACTCGGGCGGACCGGCGGTGACCGCGTCCATGGACGAGATGGTCTTCCTGGAGCCGGTCCGCGTCGGCGACCTGCTGCACGTGAAGGCACAGGTCAACTGGACCGGCCGGTCCTCCATGGAGGTCGGCGTCCGGGTCATGGCCGAGCGCTGGAACGAGTCCACGCCCGCCCAGCAGGTCGGCTCCGCGTACCTCGTCTTCGCGGCGGTCGACGCCGACGGCAAGCCGCGCGTGGTCCCGCCGGTCGTCCCGGAGACCGAGAAGGACAAGCGCCGCTACCAGGAGGCCCAGATCCGCCGCACCCACCGCCTGGCCCGCCGCCGAGCGATCAAGGAGCTGCGGGAGCAGAGGGCGGCGGAGGGCTACGAGGACTGAGCCGCCGCGCTCCTGCCGTGGGTAAACGTTCCTCCGGAGCGGTGGGGCCCGGGACGAGGTCCTGGGCCCGCGCCTACGGGCAGACCACCCGGTCCCCGGTGACCGCCTCGAACGGGCCCGTCTCGGGCTCGTCCGCCCTGACCGGCGTGACCCCCTTGTAGTCGAGACCCGCCACCACCCGCATCGTCGGCCCCCGCCCCTTCACCGCCCGCAGCTCCGCCCCCGGCAAGGCCGCCGCCAGGGACTTCGCCGAGCGGTCCCAGCGCGGGTCGTACTCCACCAGCGTCCGCCGCAGCTCCGCCCCCTCCCCGGTGCGCGGCGCCCGCGTCGTGTCGAAGCCCGTGGCGCGCAACGCGTCGTCCACCTTGCGGCCGAGCCCGTCCGTCCGGGTCCCGTTGTAGACCTGCACCCGGATCGTCTTCGGGGCCACGTCCACCACCGTCGGCCTCGGCCGGCCCTTCGCCTCCGCGGTCCCCGCGGCCTTCCCGGTCTGCCCGCCCTCCGCCGGCCCCGCCGGGCGCGGGGCGAGCGGCTGGTCGTCGCGCAGGGCCTGGAAGAGCTTCTGCGCCTTGGGCGCGTCCCACTTCACCGTCGAGCCGATGCCCTTCACCGGGAAGCTCATGTCCCCGATCGGCACGGAGACGAACTCCGACGACGCGGGCGTGAACCCCTGCATCGCCTTGGCGAGGGCCAGCAGCTGCTCCGTACCGAAGCCCTCGTCGGCCCGGACCGAGTTCAGCATCGTCGTGGCCACCTCACGGAACCGCACCGGGTTCAGCAGCACCCCGCCGCTCGTCGTCCGGTCGATGAGCGCGGCGAGGAAACGCTGCTGCCGCTGCATCCGGCCGATGTCGGCCGCCCCGTCGACATGGCGCGAGCGCACGTACTGCAGCGCCTGCCCGCCGGTCAGCTTGTGCGGCCCGGCCGCCAGCTCGAGGCCGGTGTAGGTGTCCTTCATCGGCCGGGTGGTACAGATCTCCACCCCGCCGACCGCGTCGACCGTCTTGATGAAGCTGGTGAAGTCGACCTCCAGATAGTGGTCGATCTTCACGCCCGTCATGTTCTCGACGGTCCGCACCGTCAGCCCGGGCCCGCCCTCGGCGTACGCGGCGTTCAGCTTCACCGGGTGCGCCTGGTGCCGCTTCCCCGTCGTCGCGTCGACGTGCTCGGGCATCTCGGCGTACGAGTCGCGGGGGAGGCTCACCACACTCGCCCGGTCCCGGTCCTCGCTGATGTGCACCAGCATCACGGTGTCCGTGCAGTGGCAGGGCGCCCCGCCCAGCTTGTACGCCCTGCGTTGCTCCTCGGTGATGCTGTCGCGCCCGTCCGTGCCCACGACCAGCACGTTCATGCCGTGCCCGGCCTGGGGGCGGTTCTTCATGTCCTTGAACGGGTCGATCCGCTTGATCCCGGTGTCCAGGCTGGTGACCAGCGCGTGCCCGATGCCGCCCGCGCCCAGGACGACGACGGAGAGCGTCGTCGCCATCCGCATGCCCCACCGGGGCCGCGCGGTCCGTCTGACGCGGCGAGCCGGTACGGGACGGGCGGCCGGGCGGGGACGGGGCGTGCGGGGCGGTGTGGGCACCGGGGGACACCTCCGCGGGTGTGACAAGGGGAACCGTGAGCACCGTAGGCCCATACGATCAGCGCAAGGGTGCAGCGCTCCCCGGGACGCGCTTCCTGTCCCCCGTTCGCGGTAACGTGACCGGCAATGAACGCCACGCCCCCCGTCTCCGTGATCATGCCGGTCCTCAACGAGGAGCGGCACCTGCGCAACTCGGTCCGTCACATCCTCGAGCAGGAGTACGACGGCGAGATGGAGGTGGTGATCGCGCTCGGCCCGTCCACGGACCGTACCGACGAGATCGCCGCCGAACTCGTACGAGAAGACCCGCGCGTCCACACCGTGCCCAACCCCACGGGCCGCACGCCCGCCGCCCTCAACGCGGCGATCAAGGCCTCGCGCCACCCGATCGTGGTGCGGGTCGACGGTCACGGCATGCTGTCGCCCAACTACATCGCCACCGCCGTCCGCCTCCTGGAGGAGACGGGCGCGCAGAACGTCGGCGGCATCATGCACGCCGAGGGCGAGAACGACTGGGAGCACGCGGTCGCCGCCGCGATGACGTCGAAGATCGGTGTCGGCAACGCGGCCTTCCACACCGGCGGCCAGGCGGGCCCGGCCGAGACCGTGTACCTGGGTGTCTTCCGCCGCGAGGCGCTGGAGCAGCAGGACGGCTACAACGTCGAGTTCATCCGCGCCCAGGACTGGGAGCTGAACTTCCGGATCCGCGAGGCGGGCGGCCTGATCTGGTTCTCGCCCGAGCTGCGCGTCCAGTACCGCCCGCGGCCGAGCGTGCGCGCGCTGGCGAAGCAGTACAAGGACTACGGCCGTTGGCGCCACGTCGTGGCCCGCTACCACCAGGGCTCGATCAACCTCCGCTACCTCGCCCCGCCGACCGCCGTCTGCGCGATCGCGGCCGGTGCGGTGGTCGGCGCGGCCCTCACCCCGCTCGGCTTCCTGATCCCGGCCGGCTACCTGGCCGCGATCGCCGCGGGCTCGATCCCGGCGGGCAAGGGCCTGCCGCTCAAGGCCCGTCTGCAGATCCCGGTGGCCCTCGCGACGATGCACATGTCCTGGGGCTACGGCTTCCTGACGAGCCCGCGCGCCCTCGCGAAGAAGGTCATCGCGAGCCGCCGCCCGGCGGTGACGACGACCGCGAAGGTCTGACACGTACGTCACACGGCTCGCACGGCTCGCACGGCTCGCACGGCTCGCACGGCTCGCACGGCTCGCACGGCTCGCACGGCTCGCACGGCTCGCACGGCGAACGGCCGGGTCCCCTCGGGGGCCCGGCCGTTCGCCGTCGTCGCACGCTCAGGTGGTCAGCTCTTGCCGTCCCACCGGTAGACGCTGTAGACGTCCATGCACTCCGTCTTGTCGTCCGCGCCGGCCGGCAGATCGCCCGCCTCGGTCTTCGGCTTCTTGTACGTGGCGCCCTCGCGCCAGTCCGAGCCGATGACCAGGGTGATGCTCTCCGCCTTCGCGTCCGCGCGGACGGCCGACTCGGGCAGACCGAGCGCCTTGGCCACGGACAGCGCGTCCGCCTTGCCCTGATCGCCGCCGGACTTGGGGTACTTGATCACCGTGTCCTTGCGGGGCTCGGCGTCCCGTGAGGCCCCCGCCTGCGTGAACCCCTTGCCCTTCAGGGTCTCGGCCATCGCGTTGGCCCGGCCCTCGGTGGGCGCCTGGCCGTCCCCGGCCGTGCCGTTGACGACCGTGACGGCGAGCGTCGCGGGCGCGGCCGCCGCCGGGCCCTGCGGCTTCGGCTTCGCGGACGCGGACGGCTTCGCGCCGGCCGGGTCGCCGTTCTTGTCGAAGGCGACGTCGTCGCGGAGCATCGACCACATCTTGTCGGCGGCGCTCGGCACCATGACGAGCTTGTTCCTGTCCTGCGTCCACTCGGACGTGGGGACCGTCGCCGTCGTGAGACGGTCCAGCTTCACGTTCTTGAGCTGCATCGACAGATCGAAGAGCTTCCCCACGGAGCGGATCTCGTCCGAGACCTGAAGCGCCTTCGTGGCCGTCTCGGCGAGGCCCATGAGGCGTCCGGTGTCGGTCCAGGCGTTCTGGCCCTGGAGCTTCTCCATCATGCCGTTCATGTACATGTGCTGGGCCTTGGCGCGGTTCTGGTCGCTGCCGAACGCGTGCCGGGTGCGCAGCCACTGCAGCGCCTGCTCGCCCTTGATCTCGGTGGTGCCCTTCTTCAGCTTCAGGCCGGAACCACCCTTGACCTGGCGGGTCGACCTGTCGTGGACGCCGGTGTTCACACAGACCGGGACACCGCCGACCTCGTCCGCCATCGCGACCACACCCGCGAAGTCGACCATCATCCAGTGGTCGATGTAGACCCCGGTGATGCTCTCCCAGGTGGTCAGCGTGCAGCCGGGACCGCCGCGGGCCAGGGTCTCGTTGATGGGGCTCGTGGTCGTCTCGGCGTACTGCGTGCCGTTCTCGTCCTTGCACTGGGGGATCTTGACGATCGTGTCGCGCGGGATCGAGATGATGTTGGCGTTCTTGCGGTCCGCGGAGATGTGCAGCAGCATCTGTACGTCGGCGAGGGCCTTGCGGTCCCGCTCGTTCTTGCCGCCGCCGAGCGCCACGTTCTTCTCGTCGGCGCGGCTGTCGGAGCCGATCAGCAGGATGTTGAGCGGGGTGTCGCCGAGCGCGTTCGGCGCGGCCTTCTTCACACCGCTGTCGCCGCCCGCGCGCTCCCCGCCGCGGATGTTGCTGTTGAGGTGCTGGTAGTACAGGTATCCGGCGGCGGCCGTGCCAAGTATCAGGAACGACAGGGTCGCCGCGACCCAGCGGAGTATCTTGCGTTTGCCGCTCTTCTTGGCACGCCTGCGCGGCCCTTTGCGCCGGTGGTTGGCACGGCCCTCGCCGGCCTTCCGGCCCGGGCCGCTCCTGTCCCCTTCACCCGCGGTCCGGTCGTCGGACGGCCGGTCTCCCGGCGTGCGGTCGCCCGGTGCGCGGTCGCCCGCCCCCGGTTCGCCCTCGTCCCCGTAGAGACTCTCGTCCCAGCCCAATTCGCGGGCGTGCGGAACGCGACCCCGGGTCCCCTCCCCACGCACGCTGTTCTGTCCCACCCCTGGTCCCCCTCCTCAGGAACGCGCCGCGGCCCGGTGTTTCCGGGTCACGCGGCGCACACCTTCTTGTCTGCGGTCTGCGCACCCTCCGGCGCCTTTGCCGGACCGGTGATGGGCACCCCCGCGCCCTTGAAGTCGGAACCGAGGACGAGCGTCATGGGTGCGAGCGCCTCGGCGTCCTGCGTGCCCGGCTTGAGCGCCGTGGCGGGCAGCCCCATCAGGTCTGCCAGCTTGCGGGCCTGAGCGGCCTGGTTCGGAGCGTAGGTGAGCGTGGTCTTCGCCGCCTTCTCCGGGGCGTTGCTCTTGTTCGTGGACCTCGTGACGCCCTGCTCGTTCTGGAGCCAGTCCAGCGTCTTCTGCGCCGCTCCGGTGATGCCGCTGCCGTTATAGACGTCGACGCGCACCTCGCGCGCGGTGGACCGGGTGCCCTGCAACAGGGCGGCCTGGGCGTTCTTGGCGTCCTGCTGCTTCTTCTTCACCTCGGTGAGGGAGGTGTCGGACTTCAGGTTCGCGAAGAGCTGCGGCGCCTTGGTCGGGTCGGGCACGACCGTCGCCTTGATCTTCTCGGCCGGGTTGTCGATGACCGGAAGCGTCGTGAACGTGATGTTCTTCGTGTCGATCTTGGCGAGTTCCTCGCCGAGTGCCTTGAGCTTCCCGATGCTTCCTATGCCGGAGTCGACGGTCAGCGCGTTGGTGGCCGCCTCGGCGAGATCGAGCAACTTGCCCGGACTTGTCAGGGTTTCGTCCGACTTCATCTGCCGGATCATCGAACTGAGGAACTGCTGCTGGACCTTGATCCGGTCCAGGTCGCTCTCGTTGCCGAAGCTGTGGCGCGTACGGACGAAGGCCAGGGCCTGCTCGCCCTGGATGGTCGACTCGCCCGCGGGCAGGTTGAGCTTGGAGTCCTTGTCCTTGACCGGCTTGGCCAGGCAGACCTTCACGCCGCCGACGGCCGTCGTCAGCTCCTTGACGGCGTTGAAGTCGGCCATCATGAAGTGGTCGACGGTCAGCCCGGTGAGCTTCTTGACCGTACGCATGGTGCAGCCGGGGTCACGGTCGGACTGGCCGAGGCTGACGTTGAACCGCTCGTCGGCCTGGCCCGGGATGGTCTTGATGGTGCCGTCCGGCATCTTCGTCTGGCACTCGGGGATCTCGGTCTTCAGGTCGCGCGGGATGGACATCGCCGTGGCGTTCGTCCGGTCCTTGGAGACGTGGAAGAGGATCGTGGTGTCGGCGTGGCCGGGGCTGTTCTTGTCGCCGTAGCCCTCGTTGCCGTCACCGGTCCGCTTGTCCGTGCCGATCAGCAGGATGTTGACGGCCTGGTCCTTCTTGAAGCCGGTGCTCTCGGCGCCGACCACGTCGACCTTGTTGATGTTCCCGTTGAGGTGCTCGTAGTACGCGTACACGCCCACACCGCCCGCCACGAGCACCAGGGCCATCGCCCCGCCGGTCCACAGCAGGACCTTCTTCTTGCGGGACTTCGCGGGCTTGCGCTTGCGTCGGCCCGGCTGCGGCGGACCTCCGGCCGGCCCCTCGGGGGCGCGGCGGCGGCGCTGGCCGGGCACGGGAGCCTCGGTCGGCGCGCCGGTCGTACGCGAGCGCTGGCCGGATCGCGACCCCGACCCCTCGGCGGTTCTCGGGCCCGGAGTGGTGGCGCCACGAGGGCGGGACTGCGACGGAGTTCGGTGCTGCGACGGCGCCGGGGGCTGCCCAGCGGAGTGGTTCAGTCGCAGTTCGTAATTGCCCGTCTGCGGGTTGAGGACCCACTGGTCGGCGGGGTCGATCTCATCCGCCTGTCCACGGCTGTGCGCGTCCACGGTTACTTGAATCCTCCGTCGGTGCCACGCGAGGCGCCTCCCCCGGCTGGCGCTCGGTCGTTCGATCCGTCGAGTGCACGACCATGCGGTCGGCGCACCGGATCGCGTCACACTATCCGCCCAGTTCAGCGTGGGGCGACGTCCGTGACAAATTCCACGCCCCTTACAACTGGGCAATAAGCCCAAACCTCTTCCGTCACCGTCCTCCCCCCGGACTCCTTGGACTCTCCTTTACTCACCCAGCCCTAGGAGCATGCTCCCTCCGCCGCGCTGCGCCCCGTGAAGGTCGGCGCGGGTGACGTGCTCGGGGATGCCGCGTCGTCCGGTTTTCCGTCGCTCTCCGTGCCCTGCGGGCCCATTCCGCCCTCTCCGGTCGCGCCGGGGGAGGGGGACGGTTCGGTGCCCGGAGCCACGGTGACGGGCTTGTCCTCGCGCAGTCGCTTGAAGAGTTGGCTCGCTTCGGGTTGTACGAGTTCGTCCCGGTTCGCGTCGTACGAATACGGCCGCCGCGGCACCGTGAGGAACTGCACCTTCTCCGTCGGGATCGCCCGCATCGACCGCGCCAGGTCGTACAGGTCCCGCAGCGAGTCAAGGCCCTGGTCGGTCGTGATCGACTTCGTCGCCGCGTCCAGGACCGGGTAGAGCCGGGTCGGATTCAGCAGCACGCCGTTGCTCTGCACCTTGTTGACCAGCGCGCCGAGGAACTGCTGCTGGCGGTCCATGCGTTCCGTGTCGCTGCCGTTGCCGAGCGTCTTGCGGGCCCGTACGAAGCCCAGCGCCTGCTCGCCGTGGAGCGTCTGGCGCCCGGCCGGCAGCTTCAGCTTGGCGTCCTTGTCGTCGATCGGCTCCTTGAGGCAGATCTCCACCCCGTCGACCGCGTCGACCATCTTCTTGAAGCCCCGGAAATCGATCACCATGTGGTGATCGATCCGGATTGCGGTCAGCCGCTCGACGGTCCGGATCGTGCAGGCCGTGCCGCCGATCTCGAAGGCCGAATTGAACTGGGCGAACATTTCCTGGGTCCGATTTCCGCCCGATGTCCGGCAGCTCGGAATGTTCACCATCAGGTCACGCGGAATCGACACGGCCGTCGCACTCGACCGACCCGCCGCGATGTGCAGAATGATCGTGGTGTCGGAGCGCTGGGTGCCCTTGTCCTTCCCGTACTTCGTGTTGCCGGCCCCGGACCGCGTGTCCGAACCGATGAGCAGGATGTTCTGCGCGCCCATCGCGACCGGCGTCGGACGCTCCTTCTCGTACTTGAGCAGTTCGGCGGCGGCGTCGGTGTCGGTGGTGATGTTGTTGTCGAGCTTGCGGTAGAGCCACCAGCCGGTACCCGCCGCGGCGAGGACGACCACCGAACACCCGAGAGCCGTCCAGCGCAGCCAGTGACGCTTGCGCGGGGCCTCCGGATCGGTCTCCGGTTCCGCCTCGGATCCAGCCTCCGGTTCGGCCTCCGGTTCGGCCTCCGGGGGTTCGGCGGGCGTGCCGGCACTGTCCGTCACGTCTGAGTCCATCCTTCACGGCGTCGGCGTCGGCGGCGCGCCCGGAAGCCGCCGTTCGAAGAGTGGGACGGCCGAACCGGACGCATGGTTGTGCGGGAGGGGTGCGTACCCGCCGATCATGTACCGGAGTTGACGCACGGACCCGGGGACTCGGCGAGTCCGTGCGCCATACGGGTGGAACGTCAGCTGGTTGTCATACGGCGAGGGCCGGTGCGGCGACCCGTCGTACGGCGGTGGCCCGTGCGGTGGCTCGTCATACGGCGGTCGCGGTGACCCGCTCGCTCTCCACCCGCTTGTCGAGCGACTCGGGCGCCAGCTGGTCCAGGTTCCGGCACAGGACGACGGACGCGCCGGCCGCCAGCGGCGCGTACAGCCCGGCGGAGAGCCCGTCCCAGCCGTCGTACGGACGCCCGGAGAGCAGCCGCGCCCCGGGCGCGAGGCCGAGGGCCTCGGCGTCCGCGCGGGCCCGTGCGACGAGCTGGGCGCCCGTCAGTTCCGTACCGTCGACGAGGAGCGCAGGACCGTCCGCGTCCACCGGGACGAACGGGGCGAACCGGTCACCCTGGCTCGGCACCTCCACCGCGTAGTCCGCGTACCCGGCGGGCGGAGCGGGGAAGCGGCGGCCCAGCGGGGCGAGGGAGAGCGCGATCCGGTCCCCCGAGCAGGCGCGCCCCGCGTCGAGGCCGTCCGGTCCCGCCACGGCGTAGTCGGCGTCCGCCGGGTCGCCGCCGATCTCCGCGACCACGCCGACGGAGGAGCAGGCCAACAGCCACACGGCGGTCTGCCAGTGCGCGGGCACCAGAAGCGCGAGCCGGTCGCCGGGGGAGGCGGACAGCTCGCCCTGGAGCAGATTGGCCGTCTTGGCCACCCAATTGGCGAAGGTGGCCACGGACAATTCGACGCGCTCACCGGTGGCGTCGTCGTAGAAGGTGACCAAGGGGCGTGCGGGGTCCGCGGCGAGCGCGGATCGCAGCAGGTCGGCGGGGGTGCGGTCGCTGGCGTTCACGCGGGCAAGGGTACGCGGGGAGGGGTGCGGGGACCCGCCGTACCGGTGACGCCGTCCTCCGGTCGGACCGACGGGCCGTCAGTTTCCGGCCGGGATCCCGCCGAGCGGAACGGGCCCGGGGTGCGGACGATCCCTACATGCGTGCCTACCTCGTCTCCTCGATCGCCGTCACGTGCGCGGCGGTGCTCGCCCTGCCGTTGTCCCTCGCGACGCCGGCGGCGTCGCTCCAGCCGGCCGCTTCCGGCGCGCCAGGTGCCGCGCGGGCGGACGACGCCGCGCCGGACGTCGCCGCACGAGACCTCGCCGCACCAGACCTCCCCGCACGAGACCTCCCCGCACCAGACCTCCCCGCACGAGACCTCCCCGCACCAGACCTCGCCGCACGAGACCTCGCCGCGCGACCGGACGCGGACGTCGCCGGGTCCACCGAGTCCCTGCCCCTCGCCCCGCTCGGGAACGGCCGCCGGGCCATCGGCGCGCCCGACGCGGCCGGGGCGGCGCAGGGGCTGACCCGACGGGACGTCAGACCCTTCTCACTCGTCGGCGTCGTCTGGGACGACGTCCGCGCCCCCCTGCACGGCACCGTCCAGGTCCGCACCCGGGCGACCGGGAGCCCCGACTGGTCGCCGTGGCAGGCCCTGGAGGTCCACAACGACGAGCACGGGGCCGATCCCGGCACCGCGGAGGCCGCGTCGGGAGCGGTCCGCGGGGCCACGGCTCCGCTGTGGGTCGGCGACTCGGACGGCGTCGAGGTCCGCGTACAGCCGCAGGGGCGGACGGACCGCACGGCGGAGGAGTCGGCGGCCGAGCGGCTGCCGGAAGGCCTCCGCCTGGAACTGGTGGACCCGGGCGAGGAACCGGCGCCGGTCCCCGACCGGGCAGCATCCCCGGACGACGGCAAGAGCGGTGCCTACGCGGGGGCTGTGACGCACGGAACGCTGGGCGTGCACCGGGGCCCGACCGTGGAAGAGGCGGCGGCGTTCTCCGTGAACGCACAGCTCGCCCCGGTCGGTACGGCCGTGATCCCGGCGGCCGCCGCCGCGAAGCCGTACATCGGACCGCGCCCGAAGATCATCACGCGCAAGGGCTGGGGGGCGGACGAGAAGCTGCGCGAGAAGGGCTTCGTCTACACCAAGTCGATCAAGGCCGCCTTCGTCCATCACAGCGCGACCGGCAACAACTACACCTGCAAGCAGGCGCCCTCCGTCCTCCGCAGTATCTACCGCTACCACACCCAGAGCAGCGGCTGGCGCGACTTCGGCTACAACTTCGCCGTCGACAAGTGCGGAAACATCTACGAAGGCCGCGCCGGGGGAGTGGCCAAGCCGGTCCTGGGGGCCCACACGCTCGGTTTCAACACGAACAGCATGGGCATCGCCGTCCTCGGTACCTACAGTTCGACGAATCCGCCGGCCGCGGTGACGACCGCGATCGCGAAGCTGACCGCATGGAAGCTGGGGCTGCACGGGGGAAATCCGAAGGGGAAGGCGACGCTCACCTCGGGCGGTGGAAACAGGTACAAGAAGGGCACGAAGGTCAAGTTCAACGCCATCGCCGGACACCGTGACGGTTACGCCACGGCCTGCCCCGGAGCCCGCCTCTACGGGAAGCTCGGCACCACCCGTACCGCCTCGGCGAAGTACCAGGGGCGGCCGTGATGCGGTCGCCGGTCCGACCATCTGCATAAACTGACCGGTCATATCGCCCGGACGAGCGAATCAAGCCAGACGGGCGACGAGACCGGCCCCGGACAGGAAGCAGAGACGACAGGTGACAGAAGCGATCCTCCTGGTCGGTGGCAAGGGCACACGGCTGCGGCCCCTGACGGTGAACACACCGAAGCCGATGGTCCCGGCGGCGGGCGTGCCGTTCCTGACGCACCAGCTGGCACGGGCCAGGGCGGCGGGCGTGGAGCACGTGGTCCTCGCCACCTCCTACCTGGCGGAGGTCTTCGAACCGCACTTCGGGGACGGTTCGTCGCTCGGGCTCAGCCTGGAGTACGTCACCGAGGAGGAGCCGCTCGGCACCGGCGGCGCGATCCGCAACGTCGCCTCGCGCCTGCACTCGGGCCCGGACGACCCGGTCCTCGTCTTCAACGGCGACATCCTGACCGGCCTGGACATCCGCGCGCTCGTCGCCACGCACGACGCCTCGGGCGCGGACGTCTCGCTGCACCTGACCCGGGTCGAGGACCCGAGGGCGTTCGGTCTGGTCCCGACGGACCCGACGGGCCGGGTCACGGCGTTCCTGGAGAAGCCCCAGACGCCCGAGGAGATCGTGACGGACCAGATCAACGCGGGGGCCTACGTCTTCCGCCGCTCGGTCATCGACACGATCCCGACGGGCCGCCCGGTCTCGGTGGAGCGCGAGACCTTCCCGGAGCTCCTGGCCACGGGCGCGCACCTGCAGGGCCTGGTGGACTCGACGTACTGGCTGGACCTGGGCACCCCCCAGGCCTTCGTCCGCGGCTCCGCCGACCTGGTCCTGGGCCGCGCCCCGTCCCCGGCGGTCCCGGGCCGCTGCGGCGACCGCCTGGTCCTGCCGACGGCCCGCGTCTCCCCGGCCGCCAAGCTCACGGGCGGCACGGTCGTCGGCGAGGGCGCGCAGGTCGGCGAGGGCGCCCGCATCACGGGCTCGACATTGCACGAGGGCGCGGTGGTGGAGCCGGGCGCGGTGATCACCGACTCCCTGATCGGCGCGGGCGCCCGCATCGGCGCGCGTACGGTCCTCACGGGCGCGGTCATCGGCGACGGCGCCCACGTGGGCCCGGACAACGAACTCCGCGACGGCATCCGCATCTGGTGCAACACCACCCTCCCTCCAGGCGCAGTCCGCTTCTCCTCGGACCAGTAGCCGCCCCGCTGCGCGGCCCGGCGCCCCGTTCGGACGCGACGGCCGCCGACGGCGGGCGCGGCCCACGGGAGGACCCGCACCTCTGTGTTCTGAGTCGCACGGGTGGTGCGGGTGGGAAACACAAGCCCGGCCGGAGGCCGGGCGCACCACCCGCCGGGCGGCACCCGCCCGGCTACGCTCGTACACATGGCCGGCCGCTACGCACCCCGCACCCCCACGACCCGCACCACCGTTCGCGGCGGCCACATCCCCGTACCCGCCTCGCGACAGGCCGCTCCCGCCGCCGGAGCCACCCGCCGCTGGACCCCCGACGCCCCCACCGACCTGGGCCTCACGCTCGGCCCCCTCCGCCGCGGCGTCGGCGACCCCACCTTCCGTACGACCCCCGACGGCTCCGTCTGGCGCGCCACCCGCACCCCGGAAGGCCCCGGCACCCTCCGGGTGGCCCTCCGCCAGGGCACGGCGGAGGCCGAAGCATGGGGCCCCGGAGCGCAGTGGCTCCTCGACCGCCTCCCCCAACTCCTCGGCGCCGACGACGACCCCGCCGCCTTCGTCCCCCGCCACCGCCTCCTCGCCGCCACGCACCGCCGCCGCCCCGGCCTCCGGCTGACCCGTACGGGCCTGGTGATGGAGGAGCTGATCCCCTCGATCCTGGAGCAGAAGGTCACCACGGACGAGGCCTACCGAGCCTGGCGCCTGCTGGTACGGAAATTCGGCGAACCCGCCCCCGGCCCCACCCCCGGCTCCGGAGACCAGCACCGCCTCCACATCATGCCCGACCCCCGCACCTGGTCACTGATCCCGTCCTGGGAGTGGCACCGCGCCGGCGTCGACGACAAGCGCGCTGCCACGATCCTGCGCGCCGCCAAGGTCGCCCGCCGCATGGAGGAAGCCGCGGCCATGGAACCCGAACAGGCCCAGCAACGCCTTGAGTTGATCCCGGGCATCGGCCCCTGGACCTCGGCCGAGACGATCCAGCGGAGCAATGGCGCCCCGGACGCGGTGACCGTCGGCGACTACCACCTGCCCGGCATCGTCGGCTACGCCCTCGCGGGCGACCGCACCACCGACGACGCGGCCATGCTCGAACTGCTCGCCCCGTACGCGGGCCAACGCCACCGCGCGGCCCGCCTCATCCTCCTCAGCGGCCGCACCCCACCGCGGAGGGCACCGCGCATGACCCCGGGCAACATCGCGGCCCTCTGAGCCCCCCGAGCCCCCAGCCCCCCGAGCCCCCCGGGCGCCGCCGCACTACCGCACCTCGATGAACCGCCCCGCCTGCCGCGCCGGCCGTTCCTTCGGTGGTGCCGCCGCGTGCCCGACCGCGACCGCGCCCATCGGGTCCCAGTCCTCCGGGAGCTCGAGGACCTCCCGTACGACGTCACGGCAGAACATCGTCGAGGAGACCCACGCCGACCCCAGCCGCTCGCCCGCGAGGGCCACCAGGAAGTTCTGGACGCCCGCGCCTGCCGCGACCACGAACATCTCGCGCTCGGCGGCGTCCCGGCGCGGGTCGCCGTAGTGGTGCGAGCCGTCCGTCACGAGACACGGCACCACCAGGTACGGCGCGTTCCGCAGCACGTCGCCGCGGCGCACCCGCTTGGCGACGGACGCCTCCGACTTGCCGTCCCGCCGCAGGTCCGCGATCCACGCGTCCCGCATCGCGTCGAGGAGCCGCACCCGCGAGGCCTTCGACTCCAGGAGCACGAACCGCCACGGCGTCGTGTGGTGCGGCGCCGGGGCCGTGACGGCCGCCGCGACGGCACGGCGCACGGCCCCGGGGTCCACGGGCTCGTCGGTGAACTCCCGGACCGTACGCCGCAGGGTCACCGCCTCCCGTACCGCCTCCGACGTCCCGAGCCGGAACATGTCGTCGGCCGCCCCGCGGACCAGCGCCCGCGCGCCCTCCTCGGCGGAACCGTCCACGACGTGCGGCAGCCCGCGCACGACGGCGACCGGCAGCCCGCTCGCCTTGCCCTTCACCAGGTCGCCCGCGGCGGCGAGCTCGTCGGCCGTGGCGACGACCGTGGCGCTCAGCGGATTGCCGTACGCGTCCGTCCCGCCCCGCAGGTCGTCGAGGACGCGCACGCCGGCCGCGCCGATGGCCACGTCGGTCAATCCGCTGCGCCAGGGCCGCCCGAAGGTGTCCGTGACGACGACACCGACGTCGACGCCGAGGGCGTCCCGCAGTCCGTCCCGTATCGCGCGGGCCGAGGCGTCCGGGTCGACGGGCAGCAACAGGACCGTCCCGGCAGGGGTGTTGGAGGCGTCGACCCCGGCGGCGGCCATGACGAGCCCCTGCCGGTTCTCGACGATCCGCAGCGATCCGCGCCGCGCCACGACCCGTACGGTCTCGGCGTCGATCGCCTCCTCGCGGTCGTCGGCGGCGATCACCCGCCCCTCGGCCTTGCTCACGATCTTGGAGGTGACGAGCAGGACGTCCCCGTCCTCGAGCCCGGGGGAGACGGAGGCGATCAACTTGGCGAGATCGTCCCCGCCCTTCACCTCGGGCAACCCGCCGAGCGCCCACACCCGATACCCGGGCGCCTCAGCGGCCTGCCCGTCGAGGGCGTCGCCGTCCGCGGGACGCGCAGGACGCGCGGGACGCGCGGGACGCGCGGGACGTGTCATCCCCGGACCTCCTCCGCCAGCGCCAGCGCCTCGCGCGCCATCGCCGCCGTCGCGTCCAGGTCCGTCATCATCAGCGGCACCGCCCGGCAGCGGATCCCCGCCGACTCGACGTCCTCCACCACGCCCGCGTCGACCGTGTCGACCAGCCAGCCGTCGAGCAGCCCCGAGCCGTAGTGCCGCGCCACCGCGGAGGCCGTGGACTCCACGCCCACCGCCGCGAGGACCTTGTCCGCCATGCCCCGTACCGGAGCGTCGCCGACGATGGGGGAGAGGCCGACCACCGGCACGTCCGCCTCGGCGATCGCCTCACGGATGCCCGGCACGGACAGGATCGTGCCGACCGACACGACGGGGTTGGACGGCGGGAACAGGATGACGTCCGCCTCCGCGATCGCCTCCAGGACGCCCGGCGCCGGCTTCGACGCCTCCGCGCCGACGGCCACCACGGCCTGGGCGTCCACGGACGCCCGCAGCCGCACCCAGTACTCCTGGAAGTGCACCGCCCGCGACTCGCCGTCGATCTCGACGGCGACGTGCGTCTCGACGCGGTCGTCGGACATCGGAAGCAGTCGCACGCCCGGCTGCCAGCGCGCGCACAGCGCCTCGGTGACCGCGCTGAGCGGATAGCCCGCGCCCAGCATCTGCGTACGGACGATGTGCGTCGCGAAGTCGCGGTCGCCGAGGCCGAACCACTCCGGCCCCACCCCGTACGCCGCGAGCTCCGCCTTCACCGTGAAGGACTCGTCCTCACGGCCCCAGCCCTGCTCCTCGTTGATGCCACCGCCGAGGGTGTACATCACCGTGTCGAGGTCCGGGCAGACCTTCAGCCCGAAGAGATGGATGTCGTCACCGGTGTTGCCGACGACCGTGATCTCCGCGTCCGGCGCGGCCTGCTTGAGGCCGCGAAGGAAGCGGGCACCACCGATGCCACCGGCCAGAACCACAATGCGCATGTGGATCAGTGTGTCAGGCCGGTACGACACCGGGGGAGATCGGGGCGCACTGCGCCTGCCGGGACTCGTGCATGGGCATCTCGGTGAGGCCCGGGTAGTAGACGTGCAGGCTGACCGCCGGTTCGAGGGAGTCGTTGACGACCTCGTGGACGTACCCGGGCGCGAAGACCCGCGTCGCGCCCCCGTCGAGCTTCCGTACGCCCCTCTCCGTACGCTCCGTCAGCTCGCCCTGAAGCACGGTCAGTACGCCTGACGAGGCGCCGTGGTCGTGCAGTCCGCTGCCCTGCCCGGGCACCCAGGAGAGCAGCCAGACCTCGTAGCCGGGGCCGGTGCGCAGCCGGTGGTACCAGCGGGTGGTGGCGTCGTACTCGACGTGCGGGGCCCACTGCGCGCGGTCGGCGGCGATGGAGTGGGCGAGGCCGACGAACTCGGCCACGGTGGCGGGGTGCTCGCGGGCGGGCTGCAGGAGGTGGGGGACCTCGAGGATGTCGCCGGCGATCTGAAGGTCGCTGTCGCTGTTCATGGGTGCGGTGGTTCCTCGGCAGTAACAGAAGTCGTGCAGGGGGGTCACACGGGAGTCGTGCAGGGGGTCACGCGGGGCAACGCGGGAAACGCGGGTGACGCGGAGAGAAGGCGCTGGAGCTCGGGGGCATCAACAGCTGGAACAGCAACAGCAACAGCGCGCCTGGACAGCGCGGCGGAACCCACGGGCGTGGGTCGCGGAGGGCGCTGAGGTCGCTGGCATGCCACCAAAGGTGACGGGCGGGCCACCCGACTGTCAACCCAATGCCCGTTTTGGGGGTAATGTTTCACCTCATCCGGTTACAGCGCCCGGAGAAAGGTTTGTGCAGCCGCTGAGCGGGAGACATGGCGCAACATCCGTGCCCGTAAACGCAGCTGAGGTCCTGTGATCAGACTGTGATCCGGATCGCTTCCGTGGCTGGATCGCAACAAGATCCACGCTCCGGACGTCTCTCTCTGCGAGAGGGGACGGTGTGGCCAGGCCAGTGGCATGTGTCAGGTTTTTGGTGATTTGAACACTTTCCGCATAGCCTTGGTTCCGCAGAGTGAATACCGGGCCCAATAGCAGATTCCGGCTTGACTCGCACAGAGCACGAACTTGTAATTTCACTCGTGTCGTTCGGCCGGAATCGGTAACGGCAACATCACGGGGACGCGAAGACAGACGAGGGGCGCACATGACCGAGTTGTTCCAGGAACTGCTGGTCGAGGACGCGGACGAGGAACTCGGCTGGCAGGAGCGCGCGCTGTGCGCCCAGACCGATCCCGAGTCCTTCTTCCCCGAGAAGGGCGGCTCGACCCGCGAGGCCAAGAAGGTCTGCCTCGCCTGTGAGGTCCGCTCCGAATGCCTGGAGTACGCCCTCCAGAACGACGAACGATTCGGGATCTGGGGCGGTCTGTCCGAACGCGAACGCCGCCGCCTGAAGAAGGCCGCCGTCTGACCCGACGCCCGGCCCGACGCACGACCCGGCGGCTTCGGCACTCACCCGCCGAACCACCCGCCCTCCGAACCACCCACACCCGTACACATCGAACGGTCCGCCCCCTGTGCTCTGTCCACAGGGGGCGGACCGTTTTCTTGACAGCCGTTAGTGTGGGGCCCCGTCCGAGACGCACCCACGCCCCCCGCGGGCGACCCCCCCCGGCCGGAGGGCCCGTACCTCGATGTCCTCAACTCCTGAGTTTCCGCGACACGTCGTCACCGCCGTGCTCGTCGCCCACGACGGCGCCCGCTGGCTGCCGGACGCCCTCGCCGGGCTGCTCGCGCAGGAACGCCCCGTGCAGAACGTCGTCGCCGCCGACACCGGCAGCGCCGACGACTCCGCGCGGCTGCTCGCCGAGTCGATCGGCGCCGACCGCGTGCTGCACCTGGCCCGCCGTACGGGCTTCGGCGCCGCCGTCGAGGAGGCGGCCCGCACCGCCCCCGTGCTCGGACCCGAGGAACTCACGTATCTGAAGCGCCCCAGCGGCTGGGACCCGGTCAGCAGGACCTGGAGCGACGAGGCGTACGACCTGCCCGAACTCCCGCACGGCGAGCCCGTGCAGTGGCTCTGGCTGCTCCACGACGACTGCGCCCCCGAGCCCGACGCCCTCACCGAGCTCCTGCGCGTCGCCGACGCGGACGCGTACGCCGCCGTCGTCGGACCCAAGCTCCGCGGCTGGTACGACCGCAGGCAGCTGCTCGAAGCCGGCGTCTCCATCGCCCGCAGCGGCCGCCGCTGGACCGGCCTCGACCGTCGCGAGCAGGACCAGGGCCAGCACGACCAGGTCCGCTCCGTCCTCTCCGTCTCCAGCGCCGGCATGCTCATCCGCCGCGACGTCTTCGAGGAGCTCGGCGGCTTCGACCGCCGCCTGCCCCTCATGCGCGACGACGTCGACCTCTGCTGGCGCGCCCACGCCGCCGGCCACAGCGTCCTCGTCGCCCCCGACGCCGTCCTGCGGCACGCCGAGGCCTCCGCCCGCGAACGCCGCACCGTCGACTGCGCCGGCCGCTCCGTCGCCAACCCGCACCGCGTCGACAAGGCCGGCGCCGTCTACACCCTCCTCGCCAACAGCCGCGGCGCCACCCTGCCGTACGTCCTGATCCGGCTGGTCCTCGGCACGCTCCTGCGCACCCTCGCCTACCTCGTCGGCAAGGTCCCCGGCCAGGCCGTCGACGAGGTCATGGGCCTCTTCGCCACCCTGCTGCGCCCCGAGAAGATCCTCGCCGCCCGCAAGCGGCGCAAGAACCCGGCAGTCGCCGCGAGCGAACTCCGCCCGCTCTTCCCGCCGCCCGGCGCCACGATCCGCGCCGCCGCCGAACAGGTCGTCGCGAACTTCGGCGGCTCCGACGCCGATTCCGGCGGCTCGCGGCACGGAGCCGTCGAAACCGGCCCAGGCGGCGACGACGCCGACTTCCTCGAAGTCGAGCAGTTCGCCCGGCTCAAGAAGATCGCCCGCAAACCCGGGCCCGTCCTCTTCGCCCTCCTCCTCGTCATCGCCGTCGTCGCCTGCCGCGGCCTCTTTGGCGGCGGCTCCCTCGCCGGCGGCGTCCTGCTGCCCGCCCCCGACACGGTCTCCGAGCTGTGGGGACGGTACGCGGACAGCTGGCACGCCCTCGGCGCCGGCGGCACCCAGACCGCACCGCCGTACCTGGCCGTCCTCGCCGGACTCTCCACCCTCTTCCTCGGCTCCACCTCCTTCGCGCTCACCGTGCTGCTCGTCTGCTCGGTCCCGCTGGCCGGCTTCACCGCCTACTTCGCCGCCCGCCCGATCGTCGAGTCCGCGCTGCTGCGCGCCTGGGGCGCCATCGCGTACGCCTTCCTGCCCGCCGCCACCGGCGCCCTCGCCGCCGGCCGCCTCGGCACCGCCGTCCTCGCGATCCTGCTCCCGCTCATCGCCCGCGCCGCCGTCGCCGCCCACGGACTGACCGGCGGCATCGGCGGCTCGACCCGCGGCAGCTGGCGCGCCACCTGGGCGTACACCTTCCTGCTGACGTTCACGATGGCGTTCACGCCGATCGTCTGGCCGATCGCCGTCGTCCTCGGCCTCGCCGTCCTCGCGCTGCGCCGCGACGACATCGCCGCCTACGGCCTGCGCTTCCTCGCCACCGTCGGCACCCCGATCCTCGTCCTCGCCCCCTGGTCGCTCTCGCTGCTGACCAGCCCCTCCGCCTTCCTGCGCGAGGCAGGACTCGACATCCGTACGGGCACGGCCTCCGCCCTCGACCTGCTCGGGATCAGCCCCGGCGGCCCGGGCACCACCGGCGGCCTCCTCCTCATCGGCATCGTCCTCGCCGCCCTGGCCGGACTGCTGCGCGAGGAGCGCCGGTTCGCCGTCCTCGCCGCCTGGACCGCCGCCCTCGTCGGCCTCCTCTTCGCCGCGCTCTCCAACGGCGCCGACGGCACCGGTTGGGCCGGCCCCGCCACCCTCGTCTACGGCACGGCGCTGCTCGCCGCCGGCATGATCGGCGCCGAGTACGGACGGACCCGCGTCGCCGCCCACGGCTTCGGCTGGCGCCAGCCGGTCGCCGCCCTCATCGCGCTCGCCGCCGCCCTCGGCCCGGTCGTGGCCGCCGTCGGCTGGATGATCGGCGGTGCCGACGGCCCGCTGACCCGGCGCGACCCGGTCCAGGTCCCGGCGTTCGTCGCGGAGGAGAGCGACACCGACGACCAGCCCCGCACCCTCGTCCTCGGCGGCACCTCGCCGGGCGAGGTCGCGTACACCCTGGTCCGCGGCTCCGGCGGCCGCCTCGGCGACGCCGAACTGGCCGCGGAGGCCGGCGGCGACGCCCGCCTGGACAAGGTCGTCGCCCACCTCGTGGCAGGCTCCGGCGCCGACCAGACCGAAGAGCTCAGCGGCTTCGCGATCCGCTACGTCCTCGTACGGGACGGGGCGCCGCGCGAGATGGGCCGCGTCCTCGACGCCACCCCCGGCCTCAGCCGGCTCAGCCAGCTCGACGGCAGCGCCCTCTGGAGCGTCGACCGTGAGCGCGTGGTCGCCCGCGCCACCATCGTCCCCGCCGCCAAGAGCGGGACGAAGGGCGAGACGGGGGCCGACGCGCAGGCCGACGCGGGGGCTTCCGACGCGGCGGCCAAGCCGGTCGCCGTCGCCGCGGGACCCGTCGAGGCGCACACGAAGATCCCGGCCGGCCCCGCCGGCCGCGTCCTGCGCATCGCCGACCGTGCCGACGAGGGCTGGACCGCCACCCTCGACGGCAAGGAGCTGAAGAAGACCACCGTCGACGGCTGGGCGCAGGGCTTCGAACTCCCCGCCGACGGCGGCAGGCTCGACCTCACGTACGACCAGCCGCTCACCCACACGCTGTGGATCTGGACCCAGGTCGGCCTCGCCGTCGTCCTGCTCGTCCTCGCCCTGCCCGGGCGGCGCCGCGAGATCGACGACGACCTGCCGGACGAGGAGGTCGTCATCCCCGCCCAGGCGATGGAGGGCGACGGCCGCCGTGCCCGCCGCCTGCGCGCGGCGGCGGAAGCGGAAGCCGAAGCCGCTCAGCAGCAGGAGCAGGACCAGGTCCAGGGGTACGAGCAGGGCCGTGACCAGGAAGCGGAGTTCGAGCCCCAGCCCCAGCCTCAGGGCTTCGCCGAGCCCGTCCCCGTACCGCAGGAGCAGCCGTACGCCGCCGAGGAGTGGCAGGGCCGGCAGGACCAGTACGCCCAGCAGGGCTACTACGCGCAGCCCCAGCAGTACGCCGACTACGGCACCGACCCGTACCAGCAGCAGTACGACCAGTACCCCCAGCAGGGCTACGACCCGCAGCAACAGCAGCAGTACGAGCAGTACCAGCAACAGCAGCAGGGCTACGAGCAGCAGCAGGGTTACGAAGAGCCGCAGGCCTACGACCCGTACGCGTACGGCTACGAGACCGAGCAGCGTCCCGACGGGAGCAGCAACCAGTGAAGCGGACCACCCTCTCCCTGATCGCGGCCGCCACCGCCCTCGCCGCCGTCACCGGCTTCGCCGCCCTGACCGCCCCCGACGGCTCCACCTCCGTCGGCGCCAAGGCCCCGGCGAAGCTGCCCGTGGAGCGCTCCAGCCTGCTCTGCCCGGCGCCCAGCAGCTCCGAGCTGGCCGAGACGGACTACACCTCGTACACCCCGGGGACCACCGGCAGCGGTTCCTCCACGGCCGCCGCCCAGGCCTCCCCCGCCACGGCCCAGCTCAAGGCCGCCCCGACCGCCGCCACCCCCGGCGGCACCACGGCGAAGAAGCCCGGCGCCGCCAAGGCCCCGGCGACCGTGACCCAGCCCGGCAAGCCCGTCGCCGCCGAGGCGAACGGGCCCACCGCCCCCGCCCTGACGGGTTCGGCCACCGGCGGCCTCGCGCCCGGCTGGACCGTCCAGCAGACCACCGTCGTCACGGCGGGCGGCGCGCGCGGTCTGCTCGGCGTCACCTGCACCGCGCCCGACACGGACTTCTGGTTCCCGGCCGCCTCCACGGCCAAGGGGCGCCAGGACTACGTCCACCTCACCAACCCCGACGACAGCGCGGCCGTCGCCGACATCGAGCTCCACGGCCCCGAGGGCGCGCTGAAGTCCCAGCTGACCGAGGGCATCCCCGTCCCGGCCCACTCCACCGTCCCCGTCCTGCTCTCCACGCTCACCGGCGAGGCCCCGGCGGCCGACCTGACCGTCCACGTCACCACCCGCAGCGGCCGCGTCGGCGCGGTCGTCGGCGCCGCCGACGACAAGCTCGGCAGCGACTGGCTCCCCGCCTCCGCCGACCCGGCCGGCACCGCCGTACTGCCCGGCATCCCGG
This sequence comes from Streptomyces sp. NPDC048370, assembly GCF_043200825.1. Lineage (NCBI taxonomy): Bacteria > Bacillati > Actinomycetota > Actinomycetes > Kitasatosporales > Streptomycetaceae > Streptomyces > Streptomyces sp. NPDC048370. The sequence goes on from NZ_JBICYI010000010.1 coordinate 283,319, forward strand.
CCGACGCGACCTCGGTGCGCCTGGTGGCGTACGCCCCCGGCGAGAACGACGCCGAGCTGAAGATCCAGCTGGTCGGCGAGACGGGCACGATCGTCCCCGCGAGCGCGCAGTCCCTGCACGTGAAGTCGGGCATGACCGCGGCCGTCGACCTCCCGGACCTCACCCGGGGCGAGACCGGCTCCCTGCTGCTCAGCCCCTCGGACCCGAAGAAGTCGACCCCGTTCGTGGCGGCGCTGCGCGTCACGCGGGGCAAGGGCGACAAGCAGGAGGTCGCGTTCATCCCGGCCACCGCCGCGATCGGCACCCGCGCGACCGTCGCCGACAACCGCGCGGCGGGCTCGACGCTCTCGCTGACGGCGCCGGGCGAGGCGGCCCAGGTCAAGGTCACCGCCTCGGCCGGTACGGGGGGCGGCACGCCGGTCTCCAAGACCGTCACGGTCAAGGCGGGGACGACGACGAAGGTCACCGACCTGGTCCCGGCCGGCCTCAAGGGCTCCTACGCCCTGACGGTCGAGCGGGTCTCCGGCGGCCCGGTCCACGCGTCCCGCCTGCTGGCGGTCCCGGAGGACGGCATCCCGATGTTCACGGTCCAGACCCTGGTGGACGACCGCGGCACGGTCGCGGTCCCGACGGCGAAGCAGGACCTCTCGGTCCTGGACGACTGAGGGACGGCCGCACGCCCGGGCCGGTCACCCGGACCGGGCATCAGCCGGGCCGTACGGGCATCAGTCCCGCCGGGTACGGGCATCAGTCCCGCCGGTACGGGCGTCAGTCCTGCCCGTACCGAGGATCGACGGACTCGGGGGAGAGGCCCAGCAGCTCCGCCACCTGCTCCACCACGACCTCGTGGACGAGCAGCGCCCGTTCGTCGCGGCTCTTCGAGCGGATCTCGACGGGCCGCCGGTAGACGACCACCCGGGCGGGGTCGTCCTTCGCCGCCGGAGCGGAGCCGCCCAGCGGCACCGCCTCGCCGGGCGCGGCGGGCGGCACGTCGAGCACCATGAACTCGACGTCCGCGAGCTGCGGCCAGCGCCGCTCCAGGCGCTCCACGGAGTCGAGGACGAGGTCGCGGAAGGTGTCGGACCGGCTCGTGGACAACGGCACCTGCGGCGGGGCGACGGGCCCCCGCATCCCGCGGCCATGACGGTCACGACGGCGCGTCCGGGGCTCCACCGGATCGGGGCGTGCCTCGGCGGTGCCGGACTCGGCGGTGCCCGGCTCGGCGGGGCCGGACTCGCCCGCGCGGGACCCGCCCGGGAGAACTTCGCCCGAGCGGGGCTCGTTCACCGGGGAGTCGCCCGTGTGGGACTCGGCCGAGCGGGACGAGGGACGCGGCGGCACAGGACTGTCCATCACTGACGCAGCGTAACTCTCCTCGGTGTTCCGTGACCGTGGTGCACACGTGCCACCTCGGTGTCGCCCCCACCCGGTCTGTCGATACTTGAACATTCCAGCCAAGCGCGGGCTCGATTCCATAGGTTCCCGCGATCGGCCATCTGGCCGTGGTTGACCGGATTCCCGTCGGACGTTGTCCGGATCGACCGCCGTCCCCACCCCCGTTCCCCTCCTTACGCGCAGGTCAGGACGGCCGCTCGAAGACGGTCCGTGTCCGAGGTCACACCGCGACACGGTGGAGTGACGTGGTGGAGAGTCGTCGCGGCCCGCTCAAGAGTGCGGTACCGTCCAACGTCGTGAGCCCTGTACGTCGCTGTTCGCGCACCGCGTGCGGCCGCCCTGCCGTCGCGACACTGACGTACGTCTATGCCGACTCGACTGCGGTCCTCGGCCCGCTCGCCACCTACGCCGAGCCCCACTGCTACGACCTGTGCGCCGAGCACAGCGAGCGCCTCACCGCGCCACGCGGCTGGGAGGTCGTGCGGCTCTCCGACGGCTCCGCCCCGTCCCGCCCCAGCGGTGACGACCTCGAAGCCCTCGCCAACGCGGTACGGGAGGCGGCACGCCCCCAGGAACGCGCGGCGGAGGCCGGCGGCAAGGGCGGCGGTCGCGGCGGAGACCCCGTGGAGGTCGGCCGCCGAGGCCACCTGCGCGTCCTGCGCTCCCCGGACAACTGATTCCGGTCCCCGCCGCGAAGGCGCTCTGCCCTCCCACGCACGGCCCCCGGTAGGTTGGGCCTCCGTACACGCGCCGCACGCGCGTGCCGATGCAGGCGTATTCAGGAGGGTTGTTCCGTGGCTGCTGATCTGTCGCAGATCGTGAAGGCGTACGACGTCCGCGGGGTGGTGCCGGATCAGTGGGACGAGACGCTCGCGGAGCTGTTCGGAGCCGCGTTCGTCCAGGTGACGGCCGCGGACGCGATCGTGATCGGCCATGACATGCGGCCCTCGTCGCCGGGCCTTTCGGGCGCCTTCGCCCGTGGCGCGGCCCGGTCCGGCGCCGACGTCACCCTGATCGGCCTCTGCTCGACCGACCAGCTCTACTTCGCCTCCGGCAGCCTGAACCTGCCCGGCGCGATGTTCACCGCCTCCCACAACCCCGCCCAGTACAACGGCATCAAGATGTGCCGCGCGGGCGCCGCCCCCGTGGGCCAGGACACGGGCCTCTCCGAGATCCGCGCCCTGGTGGAGCAGTGGTCGCGGCAGGGCGCGCCGGAGGCGGCCGCCACGGCCGGCACGATCACCGAGCGGGACACGCTGAAGGAGTACGCGGCCCACCTGACGGGACTGGTCGACCTCACCGCGATCCGCCCCCTGAAGGTCGTCGTGGACGCCGGCAACGGCATGGGCGGCCACACCGTCCCCACCGTCTTCGAGGGCCTCCCGCTGAACCTCGTACCGATGTACTTCGAGCTCGACGGCACGTTCCCGAACCACGAGGCCAACCCGCTCGACCCGGCCAACATCGTCGACCTCCAGGCCCGCGTCCGCGCCGAGGGCGCCGACCTGGGCCTCGCCTTCGACGGCGACGCCGACCGCTGCTTCGTCGTCGACGAGCGCGGCGAGGCGGTCTCCCCGTCCGCGATCACGGCCCTGGTCGCCGCCCGCGAGCTGGCGAAGAACCCCGGCGGCACGATCATCCACAACCTGATCACCTCCTGGTCGGTCCCCGAGGTCGTGCGCGAGAACGGCGGCGTGCCGGTCCGCACCCGCGTCGGCCACTCCTTCATCAAGGAGGAGATGGCGAAGACGGGCGCGATCTTCGGCGGCGAGCACTCCGCGCACTACTACTTCAAGGACTTCTGGAACGCCGATACGGGCATGCTCGCGGCGCTCCATGTCCTGGCCGCCCTCGGTGGCCAGGACGGGCCCCTGTCGGAGCTGGTCTCCTCGTACGACCGCTACGCAGGATCGGGCGAGATCAACTCCACGGTCGCCGACCAGTCGGCCCGCGCGGCGGCCGTCAAGGCGGCGTACGCGGACCAGGACGGCATCACCATCGACGAGCTGGACGGCCTGACGGTGGCGGCGGCGGACTGGTGGTTCAACCTCCGCCCGTCGAACACCGAGCCACTCCTCCGCCTGAACGTGGAGGCCCGCGACGAGGCCACCATGACCAAGGTCCGCGACGAGGTCCTGGCCCTGGTCCGCGCGACGTCCTGACCCTGGTCCGCGCGACGTCCTGACCGACCGTCCCCGCCGGGGAACGACGCGGACGGCCGGGGAGTGTCGTCACACTCCCGTGTGCCCGGCGGGGCCCGCCCGACGGGCGGACGACGCTGCTTCGACGACACTCCCCAGCCGCGCCGCCCGTTCCCCGGCGGTAGGCTGACCTGGCCCAAAGGGCAGCACCACCATTCGTCTGTTCGAAGGGACACCTCATGCCGCTCGAAGCCGGCCTCCTGGAGATCCTGGCCTGCCCGGCGTGCCACGCGCCGCTGAACGACCGCACGGCGGCCGACACCCCCGAACTGATCTGCACCAGCCCCGACTGCGGCCTCGCCTACCCGGTCCGCGACGGCATCCCGGTCCTGCTGGTCGACGAGGCCCGCCGCCCGCAGTAAGCCGCAGCCGCCGACGGCGAGTCACCACCCACAGGTGGGCCGTCAGCCGACCTCGGAGTTGCACGGGTGGTGCGGGTAGGAACACCAAGCCCGGCCGAAGGCCGGGCGCACAGGACCTCGCACCATCCACGGACCCGCACCCGCACGCCAGGCCCACACGCCCCGCACGCAGCCGCACGTCCCCGCACACCACGAGCCCGCCCCGTACCCGGAGGCACCGCCCCATGCTCGACGAGACCCTCCTCGACGCCCCGGACGCCCTCGCCCTCGCCGACCGCCGCAGCCTCCTCCGCGGCGCCGCCGAAGCCGGCGCACGCGTGCGGACCGCCGCCCGGCACGCCACCGAAGCCGGAATCTCCGAGCTCAGCCCCGAGGGTCGCCCCCGCGCCGTCCTCGTGGCCGGCCCCGGCACCGCCGCCGCAGGCGTCGCGGACCTGGTCGGCGCCCTCGCCGGCGCCGCCGCCCCCGTCATCCGCCTCCAGCCCACCGGCGTAGCGCCCGCCGCCGGCGCCCTGCGCTGGGCCCTGCCCGGCTGGGCGGGCTCCGTGGACCTCCTCCTGATGCCGACCACCGACGGCTCCGAGCCCGGCCTCGCGCTCCTCGCCGAGCAGGCGTACCGGCGCGGCATCACGGTCGTCGCCGTCGCCCCCAAGACCTCCCCGCTCGCCGAGACCGTCAGCGCACCCCGCGGACTGCTCGTCCCGATGGCGATGGCCCCGCACGAGAGCCCCGCGGAGTACGAGGAGACCCTCGGCGCGGGACCCGGCGCGCTGTGGGCCCTGTTCACCCCGCTCCTCGCGCTGCTCGACCGCGTCGGCCTCGTCGAGGCCCCGTCCGAGATGCTGGAGAAGGTCGCCGACCGCCTGGACCACACGGCCGAGCGCTGCGGCCCGGCCATCGCCACGTACAGCAACCCGGCCAAGACGCTCGCCGCCGAGCTCGCCGACTCGCTGCCGCTGATCTGGACCGAGGGCGACGCCGCCGGCCCGGTGGGCCGCCGCTTCGCGGCCGTCCTGGCCGAACTGGCCGGCCTGCCCGCACTCGCCGCCGAACTGCCGGAGGCCCTGCCCGCCCACGGCGTCCTGCTCGCGGGTGACTACGCGGCAGGCGCCGACCCCGACGACTTCTTCCGCGACCGCGTCGACGAACAGCAGGCCCTGCGCGCCCGGGTCGTCCTGCTGCGCGACCGCCCGGCCGCCGCGGGCGGCCTGACGGCCGCACCCGCGGCCCGCGAACTGGCGCTCAGCCACGGCACGGCCATCAGCGAGCTGGAACCGCTGGTGCCGGAGGACGCGCCGGGCGAGGCCGGCGAACTCCTGGAGATCCTGGCCGAACTGCTGGCGGTGACGGACTTCGCCGCGGTCTACCTCTCCCTGGCCTCGGCCGGCATCGCACCCCCGTCCTGAGGCACCCGCACAAAGCCACCCGCACAAAGCCACCCGAACACCCACCCGCACAAACCAACCCGCACAAACCCACCCGCACAAGGCCACTCGTACACACACCCACCCCGTCACGACGCCGCCACGTCCCAGACGCCCCCACCGCCACTTCCATCACGCAGCCCGCACCACCGCACTGAGGAAAGCTGGAAGGCTCCATGGACCGCCTCGTCAACACCGTCCGCCCCTACGCCTGGGGCTCCACCACGGCCATCCCGGAACTCCTGGGGACCCCGCCCACCGGCGAACCCCAGGCCGAGATGTGGATGGGGGCCCACCCCGGCGCCCCCTCCCGCACGGAGCGCGGACCGCTCAACGAGGTCGTCGACGCCGATCCCGTACGCGAACTGGGTGCGCCGGCCGTCGAGAAGTTCGGCCCGCGCCTGCCCTTCCTCCTCAAGCTGCTCGCCGCCGGCGCCCCGCTCTCCCTCCAGGTCCACCCCGACCTCGCCCAGGCGAAGGCCGGATTCGCCGCCGAGGAGGCGGCGGGCGTCCCGATCGACGCGCCGCACCGCAACTACAAGGACGCCAACCACAAGCCCGAACTGATCTGCGCCCTGACGCCGTTCAACGGGCTCTGCGGCTTCCGCGACCCGGTCGAGGCCGCCGACGCGATCTCCGCGCTCGGCGTCGACTCCCTCAAGCCGTACGTCGACCTGCTGCACGCCCACCCCGAAGAGGCGGCGCTGCGCGAGGTCCTGACGGCCCTGCTGACCGCCGACCCGGCGGAGATGGCGCACACCGTCACCGAGGCCGCGGCCGCCGCCGACCGTCTGGGCGGCGCCCACGCCCCGTACGCCGCGCTCGCCCACCACTACCCGAGCGACCCCGGCGTCATCGCCGCCATGCTGCTCAACTTCGTCCAACTCCAGCCCGGCGAAGCCCTCTACCTCGGCGCGGGCGTCCCGCACGCCTACCTCGACGGCCTCGGCGTCGAGATCATGGCCAACTCCGACAACGTCCTGCGCTGCGGCCTCACCCCGAAGCACGTCGACGTCCCGGAGCTCCTCAAGATCGTCCGCTTCGAGCCGACCGACCCGGGCGTCCTGCGCCCCGAGGCGTCCCCGTCGGGCGAGGAGGTCTACGACACCCCCATCGACGAGTTCCGCCTCTCCCGCTTCGTACGGGCCGAGGGCGCGGCCCCCACCGACGTCACCGCCACCACCCCGCAGATCCTGCTGGCCGTCGCGGGCCGCCCGAAGGCGGGCGAAGTAACCCTGGCGCCGGGCGAGTCCGTCTTCGTACCCGCAGGCGAATCGACCGAACTGTCCGGTACGGGAACGGTCTTCCGCGCCACCGTCGTCGCCTGATGCAACAATGACCGGCCGAATGGCGGCAGCAGTGCCGGAGTACCGACGAAGGGAACACGTACACCCATGAGCGCGTCAGGCGGAACCAAGGCGATCGTGGCGGCGCTCGCCGCGAACCTAGCGATCGCGGTAGCCAAGTTCGTGGCGTTCCTCTTCAGCGGTTCGTCCTCGATGCTGGCCGAGAGCGTCCACTCGCTGGCCGACTCGGGCAACCAGGGTCTGCTGCTGCTCGGCGGCAAGAAGGCGAAGCGCGAGGCGACTCCGCAGCACCCCTTCGGCTACGGCCGCGAGCGCTACATCTACGCCTTCCTCGTCTCGATCGTGCTCTTCTCCGTCGGTGGCATGTTCGCCATCTACGAGGGCTACGAGAAGATCAAGCACCCGCACGAGATCGAGGCCTGGTACTGGCCGGTCGGCGTCCTCGTCTTCGCGATCATCGCCGAGACCTTCTCGTTCCGTACGGCCATCAAGGAGTCGAACGAGATCCGCGGCGGGCTGTCGTGGACCCAGTTCGTCCGCCGGGCGAAGGCCCCCGAGCTGCCGGTCGTCCTCCTGGAGGACCTCGGCGCGCTCGTCGGCCTCTTCCTCGCCCTCGGCGGCGTCGGCATCGCGCTCCTGACGGGTGACGGCATCTGGGACGGCATCGGCACCCTCTGCATCGGCATCCTGCTCATCGCGATCGCGATCATCCTCGCGGCCGAGACCAAGTCGCTGCTGCTCGGCGAGGCCGCGGGCATCGACCAGGTGAAGCTCATCGAGGATGCCGTCGTCGACGGCGAGACGGTCACGCGCCTCATCCACATGCGCACGCTCCACCTCGGCCCGGAGGAGCTCCTCGTGGCCGCCAAGGTCGCCGTCCGCCACGACGAGACGGCCACCGAGGTCGCAGCCGCCATCAACGCGGCCGAGGACCGCATCCGCGCCGCCGTCCCGATCGCCAGGGTCATCTACCTGGAGCCGGACATCTACAGCGAGTCGGCAGCAGCCTCAGGCCAAAACCCGGCCAAGTCCCCGGGCGCCACCCCGACCCCGGACCACTGACGCCGGGCGGTCCCCCTGGAACAAAGTCCTAGGGCGTGTTTCGAAAGTAGCGCCGTCTGCCCGAAGGGCAGGCCTGGCGGCGTCTGGTGCGTGCGATCGCAAGGCGGAGGGTCGCCCCGATACTGGATGTATCGGGGTGATCCCGACAACGCGGCGAGCGTGCGTGCCAGGCGTCGCCAGGCAGGCGGGACTTTCGAAACACGCCCTAGGGGGAGGGGCACAACCCACGACGAGCGGCGCCGCTTCCAGGCCCCGCACGACAGGGGCCCAGGTCACCAAGACCCGGGCCCCTGTCGTATGCGTGCCTACTCGACCTCGCCGAGCACCCGAAGGACCTCCGCCTCGTCCGCCGCGCCAAGCAGCCGCTCCCGGAACCCCGAATCCATCAGCTTGCGCGACAGCATGGCCAGAATCCGCAGATGCTCATCGCCGGCGGCAGCCTCCGGCACGGTGATCATGAAGATCAGCCGCGCCTTCGTCCCGTCCAGGGAACCCCACTCCACACCCTCGTCCGACCGTGCGAAGCCGACGATCGGCGCCGTCACGGCATCGGTCTTGGCGTGCGGGATGGCGATCTCCTCGCCGAGCCCGGTCGTGCCCTGCTCCTCCCGCGCGAACGCCGCCCGCACGAGCCCGTCGAGGTCCGCGACCTTCCCGGTCGTGGCGAGCATCGCGGCCATCTCCCGGATCGCGGCGTCCTTGTCGCCCGCGGAAAGTCGCACCTTCACGGTCTGCCCCGTCAGATACCCGGACAGCACCTGCTCGGGTACGGGGGCTACGGGAGCAGGCACATCCGCAGCCGAAGCAACCCCACCCCCAGGAACCCCACCCGCAGCAACGGGAACGGGAACGGGAACGGCAACGGCAGGTGGAACAGGAACAGAAACCGGAACCCCACCCGGCACAAGCACCCCCACACCGCCACCCCGATTCCGCCGCTCCCGGATATCGATCAGCGCATTCGTGGTGAGCGCGGTGACCGCCGTGCCGACGGCAACGGCCAGGAAGAACATCGGTACACCGCCCACCGCACCGAGCACCGCGACGATCGGCCCGCCGTGCGGCACCGCGTCCGTCACCCCGGCCATGCCCGCGATCGCACCGGCGACGGCGCCACCGAGTATGTTCGCGGGGATCACCTGAGCCGGCCGAGCCGCCGCGAAGGGGATCGCACCCTCGGAGATGCCGAACATGCCCATGAAGAGCGAGGCCATTCCGGTCTCCCGCTCCTGCTCCGAGTACAACTTGCGCCGCATCAGCGTCGCCAGGCCCTGGCCGAGCGGCATCACGGGGATGGCGGCGGCGCACATGCCCATGACGGTCATGTTGCCCGTGGCGATGAGCCCCGCGCCGAAGAGGAACGCCGTCTTGTTGACCGGCCCGCCCATGTCGAACGCGATCATCAGCCCCAGAATCGCGCCCAGCAGAATCGCACTCGTCCCCGTCATCCCGCCGAGCCAGCTCGTCAGATGCTCGAAGACCCAGGAGATCGGCTGCCCGATCACATGGATGAAGAACAGTCCCAAGGCCGTAGTCGCCACGATGGGGATCACGATGATCGGCATGATGGGCCGGACGAACTTCGGCACACGGACCTTCTTGATCCACAGCACCAGATAGCCGGCGAGGAAGCCGGTGACGATCGCTCCGATGAAGCCCGCGCCCGCCTCGGAGTGGTACAGCGAACCGTCATTGGCGATCCAGCCGCCGATCATGCCCGGCACGAGCGCGGGCCGGTCGCCGATCGCGTAGGCGATGTAGCCGGACAGGATCGGCACCATCAGCTTGAAGCCGATGACACCGATGTTGTTGACGTCCATCCAGAAGGAGTCCTTCGGGATGACCAGTCCGTCGGGGGTCGCGTGCCCACCGATGGCGAGCGAGATCGCGATCAGCAGCCCGCCGACCACGACGAACGGAATCATGTACGAGACACCGTTCATCAGCGCCTTGTAAGCAATACTCCGCTCCTTCCCACCACCACTCACCGGCTCGGCGGCCGTACCCCCACCCCCAGGCCGGTACACAGGCGCACTCCGCACCTGCTCGATCAGCCGCTCCGGATGATGAATCCCCTCGGCGACTCCTACAGCGAGCACCCGCTTCCCCACGAACCGACTGCGGTCCACATCCTTGTCGGACGCGATGATGATCCCGTCCGCGTCCCTGACATCGTTGTCAGTGAGTACGTTCTCGGCCCCGATGGATCCTTGCGTCTCCACCTTGATCTCGACGCCGAGCGCCTGCGCGGCCTGCGCCAGCTTCTCCGCCGCCATATAGGTGTGGGCGATACCGGTCGGACAGGCGGTCACCGCGAGCAGCCTCACCTGCCGCCCCTCACTCGCTGGACTGGTCACAGGCTTCTCCTCGCACTCGCTGCTGGTTCCCTGCCGGATCCCCCGCTGGTTCTACAGCGGGCGATCCGCCGGGTCCCCCGCTGGTTCCCCAGCATCGTGCCTCAGATGGCAACGCTGTCAAAAGTGCGTAAGGCCCCGGATACCCGGGCCACAGGGCCCGCTGTCGAGGCAGGATCCGGCCGATCCCCGCACCAGGCGGACTGTGGGTCGCCCCGGTGATCGGTGTAGATTCGTGACCAGCCAGACGTCGCTGCTGATGGCGGTCGGGCGGTCCCTTCGAGGACCGGCCGAGGGAGAGAGGGCCTCCGACGACTGCACCGTGTGAGAGCTCGGGCATTCGTGTGCCCGCGCCACCTCATGTCGCGGTGTCAGGCGCGCCCGATCGACCCTCGAAACCGATCCACGAGGAGCAGCCCAGTCATGACGACTGCCGCCACCCAGCAGGACTTCAAGGTCGCCGACCTTTCCCTGGCCACCTTCGGCCGCAAGGAGATCACCCTCGCCGAGCACGAGATGCCCGGCCTGATGTCGATCCGCCGCGAGTACGCCGAGCAGCAGCCGCTCGCCGGCGCCCGCATCACCGGCTCCCTGCACATGACCGTGCAGACCGCGGTCCTGATCGAGACCCTGGTCGCCCTCGGCGCCGAGGTCCGCTGGGCGTCCTGCAACATCTTCTCCACCCAGGACCACGCCGCCGCGGCCATCGCCGTCGGCCCGACCGGCACCCCCGAGGCCCCCGCCGGCGTCCCGGTCTTCGCCTGGAAGGGCGAGACGCTCGAGGAGTACTGGTGGTGCACGGAGCAGGCCCTGACCTGGCCGAACACCCCCACCGGTGGCCCGAACATGATCCTCGACGACGGTGGTGACGCCACCCTCCTCGTCCACAAGGGCGTCGAGTTCGAGAAGGCCGGCTCCGCCCCGGACCCGTCGACCGCGGACAGCGAGGAGTACGGCTACATCCTCCGTCTCCTCAACCGCACCCTCGGCGAGAACCCGCAGAAGTGGACGCAGCTCGCCTCCGAGATCCGCGGCGTGACCGAGGAGACCACCACGGGCGTCCACCGCCTGTACGAGATGCAGCAGGCCGGCTCCCTCCTCTTCCCGGCGATCAACGTGAACGACGCCGTGACGAAGTCGAAGTTCGACAACAAGTACGGCTGCCGCCACTCCCTGATCGACGGCATCAACCGCGCCACGGACGTCCTCATCGGCGGCAAGACCGCCGTGGTCTGCGGCTACGGCGACGTCGGCAAGGGCTGCGCCGAGTCCCTCCGCGGCCAGGGCGCCCGCGTCATCGTCACCGAGATCGACCCGATCTGCGCGCTCCAGGCGGCGATGGACGGCTACCAGGTCGCGACCCTGGACGACGTCGTCGAGACGGCCGACATCTTCATCACCACCACCGGCAACAAGGACATCATCATGGCGTCCGACATCGCCAAGATGAAGCACCAGGCCATCGTCGGAAACATCGGCCACTTCGACAACGAGATCGACATGGCCGGCCTGGCCGCGACCCCCGGCATCGTCAAGGACGAGGTCAAGCCGCAGGTCCACACCTGGACCTACCCCGACGGCAAGGTCGTCATCGTCCTCTCCGAGGGCCGCCTGCTGAACCTCGGCAACGCGACCGGCCACCCGTCCTTCGTGATGTCGAACTCCTTCGCGGACCAGACCCTGGCCCAGATCGAGCTGTTCACGAAGCCGGAGCAGTACCCGACGGACGTCTACGTGCTCCCGAAGCACCTGGACGAGAAGGTCGCCCGCCTCCACCTCGCCTCGCTCGGCGTGAGGCTCACGACCCTCCGCCCCGAGCAGGCCGCCTACATCGGCGTCGAGGTCGAGGGCCCGTACAAGCCGGACCACTACCGCTACTGATGCCGACACCGACGGCGCCCGTGCACTGACGCACGCCCGTCGCCCGCACCCGTAGAGGAATCAGGCAGGCCCCCGCACCCCCGTGTCGGGGGCCTGCCCCGTCCGACCGGCCCGAACCCGGGCCTACCGCCGCCCCACGAAGCACCCCGAGGACCCATGCCCCGCGGCCGCTATTCGCTCCATGATCCGCACGATCACACCCCCCTCGGCGAAGAACACTTCAACTGCGCGCCCGGCCCCTCCGGCTGGCGCTACGTCTCACAGACCACCACCCCCTCGGGCGACCACGCCGGCTCCGTCGACCTGGCCATCGACGAACTCGGCCGCCCCCTCCGACTCGAACTCCACGCCGCGAGCTGGCAGGTCCGCGGCGCCGCCCTCGACGGCGTCACCTGGGTCCGTACGGACCCCACCGGAACCCACGCCACCGAAGGCAATGTGCGCGCCCACGCCTTCACCGGCACGTCCCCGGCGTTCCTCGTCGCGATCACACGACTGCTGCGTCTCACCCCCAATTCCCCCGCGACCCGCGTCCGGCTCGTCGCCTTCACGGATCCCGTGCTCGCCCCCCTCACGATCGACCAGTCCTGGGCCCTGGTGAACAGTGAAGCGCACGCCACTGACAACGGCCGTCTGATGGTGGACGAGTACCAGGTCAACGCCCTGGACACGGGCGAACAGCACACGGTTCACATCACCGGCGACGTGGTCCTGGCAGCCCCCGGCATCGAACTGGAATCCCTCGACACCCCGCCGTCCGTCTTCCCCGACGCCCAGATCTAAAGGCCCTAGGCCGGCGGCGCGAACCCGGTGGAACGCGGAGGTTCGACGGCAGGCGCCCCCGAAGAAGCCGCCCCGCCGGACGGAACGGCCGGAGAGCCACCGACAGAAGGGGAAAACGGCCCCATAGCCATGCCTGTCCCCATCCCCATGTCGGTTGTCGCCGGGGCAACAGGGGAGAAGGCCCGCCGGGCGTCCCGCGCCTGACGCTCGCCGACGACACCGGCCAGATAGGCGTCCGCCGGCACCCCGGCAGGCGGCGGAGTCCCCGTCCGCGCGACCAGCTCGTCGGCCAGCCGCTCCGCGATCCGCCGGCCCACCTCCGGGTCCAGCTGCCGCGCCCGCGTCAGGTACTGCCGTATCTCCAGCCACAGTCCGTCCGGCACGGCGGAGAGATCCAGCTCGGTGAAGCGCCCCACGAGCCACGGCGGGGGAGGAGGCACGAACGCGGTCCGCGCCGCCGGCACCCGCTCCCGTACGACGAGCGTCCCGGCGAAGACATCGCCGAGCCGCCGCCCCCTGGCGGACACGAGCGAGGCGATACAGGCGACGACCCCGAAGGTCAGCAGGATCTCCACGACCCCCATCGCGCCCCGCACCAAGGCGTGCCGGAACCGGATCGGTCCGCCGTCGTCCCGCACCACCCGCAGCCCGCAGGCCATCTTCCCCAGCGACCGCCCGTGCGACAGCGTCTCCACGGCGATGGGCGCCCCCACCAGCACGAGCAGGAACGTGGCGATCGACATGGCCATCCGCGCGGCCTCGTCGAGCGAAGCCGTGGCCATCGTGAGCCCGACCGAGACGAGAACGAAGACCGTCCACACCACCAGCAGATCGAGGAACAGCGCCAGAGCCCGGCTCGGCAGCCGCGCCGGCTGCAACCCCAGGACGACGGCGTCCCCCGTCACGACCCCGCTCACGGCACCCACCCTTCTCCGACCTACCCCGGCCCCTCGGTACGACAGTCTGCCAAGCTGACCCGCAGCGCGCCGCAGTAGTACGGACCCGTACGCACCCAGTGCCCTGGAGCAGCAGCCGATCATGGACCTTGACGTCTACGTCACCGCCCACCGCACCGAGTGGGACCGCCTCGAACACCTCCTGCGCCGCGGCGGCAAGCTCACCGGTGCCGAGGCCGACGAGCTCGTGGCCCTGTACCAGCGGACGGCGACGCACCTCTCCCTGATCCAGTCCAGTGCCCGTGACCCCCTGCTCACCCAGCTCGTCGCCCGCGCCCGAGCCACCGTCACCGGCACCCGCCGATCCTCCTGGCGCGACGCGGTCTCCTTCCTGACGGCAGGATTCCCGGCCGCCGTCTACCGCTCCCGCCACTGGTGGATCCCGACGGCCGTCCTCTCCACCCTCCTCGCGGTGATCATCGGCTGGTGGATCGGTACGCACCCGGAGGTCCAGTCCGCCATCGGCGCCCCCGCGGAACTGCGCGAGATGACCCGCCCGGGCGGCCAGTACGAGACGTACTACTCCAGCAACCCGGCGGCCTCGTTCGCCGCTCAGGTCTGGACGAACAACGCCCAGGCCGCCGCCATGTGCCTGGTCCTCGGCGCGTTCCTGGGCATCCCGGTGCTCTGGATCCTCTTCCTCAACATGCTGAACGTCGGCGTCGCCATCGGCCTCATGTCCGGCGCCGGCCGCCTCGACATCATGCTGGGCCTGCTCCTCCCGCACGGCCTTCTCGAACTGACGGCGGTCTTCGTCGCCGCCGGCACCGGCCTGAAGCTCGGCTGGACCGTCATCGACCCGGGCCCGACGACCCGCAGAGCAGCCCTGGCCAAACAGGGCCGCGCGGCCGTCGGCATGGCCATCGGCCTCGCCGTCGTCCTGTTCCTCTCGGGCCTCATCGAAGGCTTCGTGACCCCGTCGGGCCTCCCGACCTGGGCGCGCATCACGATCGGCATCGCCGCCGAGCTGGCATTCCTCGTCTACGTCTACGTCCTGGGCGGCCGCGCTGCCCGCGCGGGTGAGACGGGCGACCTCGACGACGCGGACCGCAGCGCCGAGCTGCCCACCGCCGCCTGATGTGCGTACGACCCCGCTGACCTGCTAGTCTCCTCTTCGCCCACAAAAACCGTTGACACGGTGCGCGTGGGGAGGTAGATTCAAACGGTTGCCTCGGACTGGACAAGTCCGGTGGCGGCCGACTAGAATCTCTCTCGCTCCGGTCGGAATTCGATTTCCACGGAGCCACCCCGATTCCTTATTCGAATCACGAAAGCCACCGATTAGGTCGGCCGGAATGAATCTGATAAAGTCGGAATCGCCGGAAAGGGAAACGCGAAAGCGAAGAACAGCCCGGCAGCCCGCTCCAGCGGGTGGCAGAAACGGGAAATCGGATCTGCTAAGCTGGAAACACGAAAGACCGAAGGGAAAAGCCCGGAGGAAAGCCCGAGAGGGTGAGTACGAAGGAAGCGTCCGTTCCTTGAGAACTCAACAGCGTGCCAAAAATCAAC
>NZ_JBICYI010000011.1:0-50985 GCF_043200825.1 Streptomyces sp. NPDC048370
ACGACAACGCGGCTGGGGGTGCCCCCTGCTCGAAGAGCTTGGGGGAGCGGTGCCAGGGCCCGCGAGCCCGGCATGATCCAAACGAAAGGCCCTAGAGCAGCGGCTTGTAGCTGTTGACGTGCGTCGTCCGGTAGCCGAGCGAGGTGTAGAGCCGGATCGCCGGGGTGTTGCCCGCGAAGACATGCAGTCCGAGCAGGCGATCCCCGCCGCCGAGCGCGACCCGCTCGGCGACCAGCATCAGGGCCCGGCCGTAGCCGCGGCCCCGGTGGCCCTCGGCGACCGCGATGCCGTAGACGTAGCTCCCCTGGACGCCCGGCTCCAGCTCGCGGGCGGCCGTCCAGACGTGACCGACGGTCTCCCCGTCCCGTACCGCCACGTTGATCGCCGTACCCGGCGAGTCCAGGCCGTCGGGCAGCAGCAGCCGGTGGGCGGCATCGGACCTGGTGCGGGCCCGGTCCTCGGGGACGCCCCGCGCGGCCCAGCTCCGCGCGTAGCTCGCCCGGGCGTTCACCTCCCAGGGCCCGAACTCGGCGTCCGTCATCGGGCGGACCTCGATGTCGGACGGCAGCGCGGGCGGCTCGGCCGGGAGTTCCTTGATCATGTTCCTGCCGCGCTCGGTGTAGCCGAGCACCTCCGCCATGCGCAGCGCCGCCTCCGCCGCCACCGGTACGGAGATCTGGACCTCACCGCAGCCCCAGCCGCGCAGCACCTCCTCGGCGGCGAGCGCGGCGACCGTGCCCCGGCCCCGGCGTCGGTCCTTCTCGTCGATACCCAGGGCCGCGATCACCCCGGATCCGGTGCCGGGGGCGGCCGCCAGGCGCACGGAACCGACACGACGGCTGTTCACGCACACGTCGTAGGTGCGTGAACGTCCGCCGTCCGGGGTCTGCTGAAGCGGCACGGTCGGCCGCAGGGTGGTGGTCATCACGGGTGTTCTACCCACGCCACGGCACTACGTCATCCGGTTTTGCTGTCATCCGGTTCCGCGGTCGTCCGGTCTTGCGGTCGACCGCTTCCGCGGTCATGCGGATTCAGGCGAGGCGCGGGTCCCGGTCCGCCGCCGCGCGCTCGTCGAAGATCCGCATCGCCTTGGCCGTCACCGGTCCCGGCGCGGGGAGGGACTCCCGGCCGTCGACCCGGTGCACGGCCTGGACGTCACGGAGGGTCGAGGTCAGGAAGATCTCGTCGGCGCTCTCCAGTACGTCCAGCGGCAGATCGGTCTCCACCGCCCCCGTCCACTCGACCGCGAGGGCGCGGGTGATGCCCGCCAGGCAGCCGGAGGAGACGGGCGGGGTGTGGATCCGGCCGTCGAGCACGACGAAGACGTTGGAGCCCGTGCCCTCGCAGAGCTGCCCGACCGTGTTGGCGAACAGCGCCTCGGAGGCGCCCTGTTCGCGCGCCCTGGCGAGGGCGACGACGTTCTCGGCGTACGAGGTGGTCTTCAGGCCGGTGAGCGCCCCGCGCTCGTTGCGGGTCCAAGGGACCGTGATCACGGCGGTGGAGTCGGGGCGCCGCCCCGTCTCGCCGAGCCCCACGACGAGGCTGGCTCCCTCGTCGCCGCGCTCGGAGCCGAGCGGGGAGAGCCCACCGGTGTACGTGATGCGGAGCCGGCCGAGCTCCATCGGGTTGGCCTCGAGGACCGCGGCGCAGGCACGGCGGACCTCGTCGAGGTCGGGGTCGGGCAGACCCAGGCCGCGTGCGGAGCGGGTGAGCCGCTCCAGGTGGAGGGTGAGGGCGAAGGTCCCGCCGCGCTCGGCCTTGACCGTCTCGAAGACGCCGTCGCCGACGGTCAGCCCGTGGTCCAGGACGGACACCCGGGCTTCCTCAGCGTCGCGCAGTCCGCCGTTGACCCACAGTTTCATCGCGATATGGCCTTTCCGCTCGCCTCGTACGCGCCCGACGCTACCGCCAGGAGCCGGGACGCCTTCAACTCGGTCTCCGCCCACTCACGCTCGGGGTCCGAGCCCCAGGTGATGCCGGCCCCTGTGCCGAAGCGCAGGACGCCCTCGGGGCGGTCGATCCAGAAGGTCCTTATGCCGACGGCCAGCTCGGCGGTACGACGGTCGGCGTCGACCCAGCCGATGCCTCCGCAGTAGGGGCCGCGCGGGGTGGTCTCCAGGGCCTCGATGATCCGCAGCGCGCTCGACTTCGGGGCGCCCGTGACGGATCCGGGCGGGAAGGTCGCGGCGAGCAGCTCCGGCCAGCCCGCCTTCTCGCCGAGCTCGCCGCGCACGGTGGAGACGAGGTGGACCAGGCCCGGGTGGGGCTCGACGGCGCAGAGCTCGGGGACGGTGACCGAGCCGGTCGCGCAGACCCGGCCGAGGTCGTTCCGTACGAGGTCCACGATCATCACGTTCTCGGCGTGGTCCTTCTCCAGCAGGTCCTCGGCGGTGCGACCGGTGCCCTTGATCGGCCCCGACTCGACGGTGCGGCCCGTACGGCGCAGATAGAGCTCGGGGGACGCGGTGGCGATCTCCACCCCGTGCCCGGGCAGCCGAATCGTTCCGGCGTACGGGGCGGGGTTGCCGCGGGCCAGCAGCGCGGTGAGGGCGTCGACGTCGGCGGCGCGGGGGTCGGGCAGCGGCGCGGACATCACACGGCAGAGATTGGCCTGATAGACCTCGCCGCGCGCGATGTGCTCCCGGATGCGACGGACGCCCGCGGTGTACGCGGCGCGGTCGAGCGAGGACGTCCAGTCACCGGCACCGGGACCGCGCCAGGCGCCCGGGACGGGTGCGGGTACGGGGTCACTCCGTACGTCACCGAAGCGGGCGCAGGTCAGACGGCCCTCGAAGTCCGCGGAGACGGCCCAGAAGCCGGCGGAGTCCAGGGCCGCGGGATCGCTGGTGACATCCCGTAGGTCGGTCGCGACGAGGCCGCCGAAGCGGGCCAGGGGAGCAAGGTCGTGCACGGATCGAGTCTAGGGCGGGCTCGGAGGCCGGCGCGGAACACCGACCGGGGGACGGCCGGCTGCCACCTCGGGGACACGGGGAGTGAACGTCACGGGAACCCTCTCCGGCGGCCCGGCTCCGTGTGCGGCTCAGCACGCTGCGGAAACGCGTTTTTGTGCTGGCCCAGGAATCCGCTAGAGTTCAACACGTCGCCGGGACGCGCAAGCGAAACGGAAACGACAAGCGGACGTGGCTCAGTTGGTAGAGCATCACCTTGCCAAGGTGAGGGTCGCGAGTTCGAATCTCGTCGTCCGCTCGATGTGGGGGATCTTCCCGAACCCCTGTTTCACTCCTGGTGGAGTGGCCGAGAGGCGAGGCAACGGCCTGCAAAGCCGTCTACACGGGTTCAAATCCCGTCTCCACCTCCAAGCGCGATTAGCTCAGCGGGAGAGCGCTTCCCTGACACGGAAGAGGTCACTGGTTCAATCCCAGTATCGCGCACGCAGAACAACCGAAGATCCGGTCCGCATGGACCGTCCCGCGCGATTAGCTCAGCGGGAGAGCGCTTCCCTGACACGGAAGAGGTCACTGGTTCAATCCCAGTATCGCGCACGCAGCAACACCCTGGTCCTGTATGGTTTGGGACCGTCCCGCGCGATTAGCTCAGCGGGAGAGCGCTTCCCTGACACGGAAGAGGTCACTGGTTCAATCCCAGTATCGCGCACCATCCGACGGAGCCCCCGGTCGCCTCTCGCGACCGGGGGCTTCTTCGTACCCGCTCCTCGTCAGGAGGAGAAGAGCATCCGGCCGAAGCCGCGCTGGCGGTGGTGACCGCCGTGACCCCCGTGGTGGCCACCGTGGTGCTGCGGGGCGCCCCAGGCGGGCGCGGCGGGGGCGCCCTGCGCCGGGTAGGCCGGCGGGGCGGGCGGGGGCGGGGCCTGCTGCACCCACTGGGACTCGAGCCGGGTCAGGGACTCCAGCTCGCCGTAGTCGAGGAATATCCCGCGGCAGCCGCTGCACTGCTCGATCTGGACGCCGTTGCGGTTGTACGTGTGCATCGCTGCGTGGCACTTGGGACACTGCATGCTCGGCTCAACTCCCTGCCGTTCGAATGGTGCTTTCAGCTTATGGGGACGCGGGCCGGGCCAACTCGGTTCGGAGTGAGCCGATTCGGGCGCAGGTGTCGATCATCACTTCCTCGACCTCGTCCAGGAGGCGGCGCTCGGCGGTGGACTTGGCGAGGGCGAGCGCGGCGGTCTGGACGGTCAGGGCGCGGGCGGGGACGTCGAGTTGGGCCCAGGGGTCGGGGGCGTGCGCGTCGACGGCCGGTCCGCCGGCCTCGCGGTACGCGTCGAGGAAGCGGGACCAGACGTCCGGAGGCAGGATGCCGGCCGCGAACCAGGCGGCGGGGCGGGCCAGGTCCCAGGCGGGGTCGCCGAGGCCGAGGTCGTCCACGTCGATGAGCACCCAGGGGGCGCCGGGCACCCGGGGGTCGCGTACGAGCTGGCCCAGGTGGAAGTCGCCGTGGCAGAGGAGCGGACGGTCCGCCGGCTCCTCGGGGAGGGTGCGCCAGGCACGGAGCACGGTCTCGACGGCGGGACGGGGCGCGCCGGACCGACGCATCCGCTCGACGGCGAGCGCGGCCTTCACGGGGGCGCGCATGGGCGGGACCGGGAGGTGGCCTGGCGCCGGGGTCCGGTGGAGCCGGGCGAGGAGCCGCGCGGCGTCCTCCCAGGGGGCGGCGTCGGGATCGGCGGGGTCCACGGGGGTGCCGTAGGGCCAGACGGTGAGGGGGCGGGGGGTGTGGGGGTCGTCCGGGTCGTGGGGGTGGGGTGGGAGGAGGACCCCGTCCAGGTCGCGGAGTCCGGCGACGGCGATCCGGGTCCGGTGCGCGGGGATGTCGGTGCCGGGGGCGTGGGCCTTGACGACGACGGCGCCGTGCCGGACGACGGTGCCGTCGTCACGATCGGCGAGCACGGTGGTGGCGTCCGGGGCGCACGGGCACGCCGGGTCGGCCAGGTGCGCGGCGCTGCGCGCGAGGGCGCTGAGCTGTTCGAGTTCGGCGGGCTCCACCCGGGGAGCGTACGCGCTGCGGCCGTGGGCTCGGGGGGCCTCTCCCCCACCCCGCCCCTTCCCGAAACCCTGCCGGGGGCTGGTGGGGGTGGGGTTACCGGGGCTTCGCCCCCGGGCACGGCCAGCGGCAGCTTCGCGCCGCCAGGTGGGCGTCGTTGGACGGTGCGGGTGTCGTGTCGAGTGGACCTCGGGCGTGGGGCCCTGCCTGGAAAAGCGCGAGGGCCGGTCAGCTCCCCAGCTGACCGGCCGCACGCTGCCGTCCGCCGCACCCCCGTCCCCACGGGGTTGTTGGCCGGATGTCCCCGACCCGGGCCGCTCTCCCGGGTCCGGGGCGCCGCTCAGCGCCCCAGCATCACGCCCACGGACGACGCCTGTGTGACCACTGCGTCCCAGCCGCCGAAGACGACGACCAGCAGGGTCGCGAGAGGGAGGACCATGGCGGTCGCCACCAGGGGGTGGCGGCGGCCCGAAGGACGGGTGGTGATCCGCGATGCCGGGTACGCCATGGTTCCTCTCCTGTCGTGTTGGCAGCGGCGGGTGTCTGACCTCGGGGGACGAGTGCTGCACCCGCCGCTTGACTTCAACACTAGGGACCCGGCACCGCCCGGACGTCATGCCCGCGTACCGATTACCGGGCCTACGGGAGGATGACGCGTACCCCCATGGCGTACTCCCCAGGGTGGAGAGGCCGGTCCGGGAATGAGGGTCTTCCCGGAGGGGGTTCGGCCTGCCGTGACGTGGGGCGTCCCGAGGACCACGCCCTCGCGCGTGACTTCGCTCACTTTCGCCCCTTCTCGCCGTACCGCCGCCGCCCCCCTGCGGACCAGCCCGTCGGCCACCACTGCGTGCCTCCGCGCCGTGTCCCCCGCGCCCGCGACCCTCTCCACGCGGTCACCCTTCAGGCTCCGAATACCCCTTCTGCGATTGGATGTTGGAGAATCCTGTGCTCCGGACGGGTCGATCCGTCCGTGTTCTGACCAACCCTCAAGTGTCCTCCCCAGCACTGACAATCGATCCCCTGGCGAGGGCGCGGCCTATGAGCACACCGGGGCGTCAATACGTAAGCTGTGCCACGTCGAACGGACGAGGGGACGGACATGGCGATGATGCGGCTCCGGCGCGAGGATCCGCGGATCGTCGGGTCGTTCCGGCTCCACCGCCGGCTCGGGGCCGGCGGGATGGGGGTCGTGTACCTCGGATCCGACCGGCGGGGGCAGCGGGTGGCGCTGAAGGTGATCCGGCCGGATCTGGCCGAGGACCAGGAGTTCCGTTCGCGGTTCGCCCGTGAGGTCTCCGCCGCCCGGCGGATCCGGGGCGGCTGTACGGCCCGGCTCGTCGCCGCCGACCTGGAGGCCGACCGCCCCTGGTTCGCCACCCAGTACGTGCCCGGCCCCTCCCTGCACGACCGGGTCGCCGAAGAGGGTCCGCTGCGCGCCGCCGACGTCGCCTCGATCGGGGCCGCGCTCTCGGAGGGCCTGGTCGCCGTCCACGAGGCGGGCGTCGTGCACCGGGACCTCAAGCCGTCGAACATCCTGCTGTCCCCCAAGGGCCCCCGGATCATCGACTTCGGCATCGCCTGGGCCACCGGCGCGAGCACCCTCACCCACGTGGGCACCGCCGTCGGCTCCCCCGGCTTCCTCGCGCCCGAGCAGGTGCGGGGCGCGGCCGTCACCCCGGCGACGGACGTCTTCTCGCTCGGCGCCACCCTGGCGTACGCGGCGATGGCGGACTCGCCCTTCGGGCACGGCAGTTCCGAGGTCATGCTCTACCGGGTGGTGCACGAGGAGCCGCAGCTGAACGGCGTACCGGACGCCCTTGCCCCCCTCGTACGGGCCTGTCTGGCCAAGGATCCCGAGGACCGTCCCAGCACCCTGCAGCTGTCCATGCGGCTCAAGGAGATCGCCGCACGCGAGGCCCAGGGGCTGCCCGCCGCCCGTCCCCCGGTGCAACGGGAGCGTACGGAGCAGTCGACCGGCAGCCGTCCGACGGAGCGGTACACCGAGCGCACCACCGACTCCCGGCCGCCGTCCCCGTCACGTACCGGCGGCCGGTCCGCGCCGCAGTCCCGACCCAACGGGCGTCCCACGCCCTCCCGGCCCGGCGGTGCGCGCACCACCTCGACCGGGCGGCGGCCCGCCAATCCTCGGCTGCTGCGTCAGCGGCTCTTCGTTTTCGTTGTGGTGACGCTCGTTGTCGCGCTGGGGATTGCCGCCGCGCAGGCCCTTCAGGGGTAGGCGGTAGGCCGTAGGCCGTAACGTCCAGCTGGGCTGGGGGTCAGTCCTGCGGGCGGCCGCTCGCCACCGCGTAGAAGGCCACCGCCGCCGCCGCGCCCACGTTGAGCGAGTCGACCCCGTGCGCCATCGGGATGCGGACCCACTCGTCCGCGGCTCGCAGCGCCTGGGTCGACAGGCCGTCGCCCTCCGCGCCGAGCATCAGCGCCGCCCGCTCCAGCTTGTGCGGGGCCGCCACGTCGATCGGGGAGGCCTTCTCGTCGGGGGTGAGGGCCAGCAGCTTGAAGCCCGCCTCCCGTACCGCCTCCAGGCCACGCGGCCAGGTCTCCAGACGGGCGTACGGGACCGAGAAGACCGCGCCCATGGAGACCTTCACCGACCGGCGGTACAGCGGGTCCGCGCAGTCCGGGGAGAGGATCACCGCGTCCATGCCGAGCGCGGCCGCGCTACGGAAGATGGCGCCGATGTTGGTGTGGTCGTTGACCGACTCCATCACGGCGACCCGACGGGCCTGGCGGAGCAGGTCCTCCGCGCTCGGCAGCGGCTTGCGCTGCATGGAGGCGAGGGCGCCGCGGTGCACGTGGTAGCCGGTGACGCGCTCGGCGAGCTCCGGCTGCACCGCGTACACGGGAGCCGGGACCTCGTCGATGACGTCGCGCATGACATCGACCCACTTGGCGGAGAGCAGCATCGACCGCATCTCGTACCCGGCCTGCCGGGCCCGGCGGATGACCTTCTCGCCCTCGGCGATGAACAGGCCCTCGGCGGGCTCGCGCCTGCGGCGCAGCTCCACGTCGGTCAGGCCGGTGTAGTCGCGCAGGCGCGGGTCGTCGGGGTCGTCGATCGTGATGAGTTCGGCCACGTGGTGATACTGCCTTGTCCGGGGTGCGGTGCCAATGTGTGCGACGCGGGGGGAGGGTGCGGGGGGTGGGGAGGGTGCGGGGGGGCTAGCGCGTCAGCTTGTCGGGGCTCTCCTTGACCACGTCGCCGATCACGATGACGGCCGGCGGGCGGACCTCCTGGGCCACCACCGTCTCCGCCACCGTGGCCAGCGTGGCGTCGACACGGCGCTGCGTGGCCGTGGTGCCCTCCTGGACCAGGGCGAGCGGGGTCTCGGGGGACTTGCCGTGCGCGATCAGCGCCTCGGCGATCTTCCCGATCTTGTCGACGCCCATCAGGATCACCAGCGTGCCGGTGAGCTTGGCGAGCGACGCCCAGTCGACGAGGGAACGCGGGTCGTCGGGCGCCACATGGCCGCTGACGACGGTGAACTCGTGTGCCACTCCGCGGTGCGTGACCGGGATGCCGGCCGCGCCCGGGACGGAGATCGAGCTGGAGATGCCGGGAACGACCGTGCACGCGATGCCCTCCGCCGCCAGCGCCTGGGCCTCCTCCATGCCCCGGCCGAAGACGAACGGGTCGCCGCCCTTGAGCCGTACGACCGACTTGCCGGCCTTGGCGTGCTCGATCAGCGCGTTGTTGATGGCCTCCTGCGCCATGAAGCGGCCGTACGGGATCTTCGCCGCGTCGATCACCTCGACGTGCGGCGGGAGCTCGGCGAGGAGGTCGCGGGGGCCCAGGCGGTCGGCGATGACCACGTCGGCCTCCGCGAGCAGTCGGCGGCCGCGGACCGTGATCAGGTCGGGGTCGCCGGGGCCGCCGCCGACCAGGGCGACGAAGTTGGTGCGGGTGCGGCGCGCGGGGGCGGCGATCGAGCCGTCCCGGAGGCCCTCGACGATCGCGTCGCGCACGGCGGCGGAGCGGCGGGGGTCGTGGCCGGTCAGTACGGCGACGGTGACGCCCTCGCTGCGGCCGGTGGCCGGGGTCCAGGCGGTGGCCGCGTCGGCGTCGTCGGAGCGCACGCACCAGGTCTTCGTACGCTCGGCCTCGGCGGAGGCGGCCGCGTTGGCGACGGGGTCGCTGGTGGCGACGAGTGCGTACCAGGCGTCGGCGATGTCCCCGTCCTCGTAGCGTCGCTTGACCCACGTGATCTCGCCGGTCTCGGCCATCGCTTCGACGGAGGGGGTCGCGGAGGGCGAGATGAGGGTGATCGCCGCGCCGGCCGCGATCAGGGCCGGGAGTCGGCGCTGGGCGACCTGGCCGCCGCCGAGGACGATGACGCGGCGGCCGGAGAGGCGGAGCCCTACGGGGTAGGCGGGGTGCGCTGCGTGCGCGGCGTGCGGCACGGTCTCGGCCATGGGTGTGCGGCTCCTCGGAGGGGCGGGGTTGCTGGCCGCTGCGGCGGTGAAGCGGCTGGTGGGGCGGCTGGTGGGGCCGGTCGCTGGGGCCGGGGGGCCGGTCGCGGGGCCCGGTGCGGTGCGCTGATGTCCACGATATCGGTCACCGGGGGTGGGCGACCTGTGACGCATGTCCCTCGCGCCGTTGTCGGTGCCGTGGGGGCCGCTCCGGGTCCGCGTTCGGGACTGCATGATTTACGGCGCGCAGAGGACCCTGTAGGCGGCGCTCTCGCGCGCCACAAATCACGCTTTACGTCCCGAACACGGACCCTGCGCGACCCCCACTCCCGTGGGAGTGGGGGCGGGGCACGCGGGGGCTGCTGCTTCTACTTCTCCGTCACGCCTGCCGAATCGAAGGTCGCCACCTCGTGCATCGCACGGGCCGCGCTCTGGACCACGGGGAGGGCGAGGAGGGCACCGGTGCCCTCGCCGAGGCGGAGGTCGAGGTCGACCAGGGGGCGCAGGCCCAGCTTGTTGAGGGCCGCGACGTGGCCCGGCTCCGCGCTGCGGTGGCCGGCGATGCAGGCCGCCAGGGACTCGGGCGCGATCGCCCGGGCGACCAGCGCCGCCGCACCCGTGGAGACACCGTCGAGGACGACCGGGACGCGCAGCGAGGCCGCGCCCAGGATCATGCCGACGATGGCCGCGTGCTCAAGGCCGCCGATGGCCGAGAGGACTCCGATGGGGTCCGCCGGGTCCGGCTGGTGGAAGTCCAGGGCGCGGCGGACCACGTCCACCTTCCGCGCGTGCATCTCGTCGTTGATGCCCGTGCCGCGTCCGGTCACCTCGACCGGGTCGACGCCCGTGTAGACGGAGATCAACGCGGCGGACGCGGTGGTGTTCGCGATGCCCATCTCGCCGGTGAGGAGGGCCTTGTTGCCCGCCGCCACGAGGTCGCGGGCCGTCTCGATGCCCACCTCGATCGCCGCCAGGACCTCTTCGCGGGTCATGGCGAGGCCTGTGGTGAAGTCGCCCGTACCGGCTCGGACCTTGCGCGGCAGGAGGCCCGGCGTCGCCGGGAGGTCGGAGGCGACGCCTACGTCGATCACGCAGACCTCGGCGCCCACCTGGTTGGCGAACGCGTTGCAGACCGCTCCCCCGCCGAGGAAGTTCGCGACCATCTGGCCGGTCACCTCCTGGGGCCACGCGGTGACGCCCTGGGCGTGCACGCCGTGGTCACCCGCGAAGATCGCGACGGCGGCCGGTTCGGGGATGGGGGGCGGGCACATCCGGGAGAGGCCGGAGAGCTGCGCGGAGATGATCTCCAGCATGCCCAGGGCCCCGGCCGGCTTGGTCATGCGCTTCTGCCGCTCCCACGCCTCGCCGAGCGCCTTGGCGTCCAGCGGGCGGATGTTGGCGACGGTCTCCTGGAGCAGGTCGTGCGGCTCCTCGCCGGGCAGCGCGCGGCGGCCGTACGTCTCCTCGTGGACGACCCAGGACAGCGGGCGGCGCTTGGACCAGCCCGCCTGCATCAGCTCGGGCTCCTCGGGGAACTCGTCGACGTAACCCACGCACAGGTACGCGACCACTTCGAGGTGCTCGGGCAGGCCGAGGGCGCGCACCATCTCGCGCTCGTCGAAGAAGCTGACCCAGCCGACGCCGAGGCCCTCGGCGCGGGCGGCGAGCCAGAGGTTCTCGACGGCGAGGGCCGAGGAGTACGGGGCCATCTGCGGCTGCGTGTAGCGGCCCAGGGTGTGCCGGCCGCCCCGCGTCGGGTCGGCGGTCACCACGATGTTGACCGGGGTGTCGAGGATGGCCTCGATCTTCAGTTCCTTGAACTGCTTCGCCCGCGCCTTGGGCAGCGACTTGGCGTAGGCCTCGCGTTGGCGCTGGGCGAGTTCGTGCATGGTCCGGCGGGTCTCGGCGGACCGGATGACGACGAAGTCCCAGGGCTGGGAGTGGCCCACGCTGGGGGCCGTGTGGGCCGCCTCCAGGACGCGGAGCAGCACCTCGTGCGGGATCGGGTCGGAGCGGAAGCCGTTGCGGATGTCGCGACGCTCGCGCATGACCCGCAGCACGGCCTCGCGCTCGGCGTCGTCGTAGGCGGGTGCCGGCGCGCCGACCGAATCGGCGGATTCGGCGGATTCAGCGGATTCGACGGATTCGACGGATTCGACGGATTCGACGGATTCGACGGATTCGATGGAGATGACCGAATCTACGGAATCCACCGGATCCACGGAATCCACGGAATCCACGGAATCTACGGCGAGGGGTTCCGCGGTCACGGGTTCCGCGGTGGCGGGTTCCGCGGTCACGGGTGCCTCTGCGGCCGGTTCCTCCGCGATGAGTTCGTCGACCGTGGGTTCCGCCACGGCGAGATCCTCGGCTACGAGGTCCTCGGTGACGGGTTCCGCTTCGACGGACTCTTCCAGGGCCGGAGCCGTCGTCTCCGGCTCCGTGACGGTCGGCTCGGCGACGGGTGCTGCCGGAACGGCGAGTTCCTCGGCCGCGGGCTCCTGGGCCACGGGCTCGGCCGCGGGTTCCTCGGCAACCGGGGCCGGTTCGGCGGCGGGCTCTTCGGCCACGGCGACCGGTTCGGGCGCGACGGGCTCTGCCAGGGGCTCCTCCGTGGGAGGCTCCTCAGCCGGTGTCTCCTCGATCAGCTCGGCCTGCTCCACGGCGGGTTCGACGGCCTCGGGCTCCGGCGACGCCTCGGCGGCGGGCTCCTCGACCGGCGGTACGGGGACGGCGGCGGTCGGGCCGCCGTCGCGCGGCGCCGGTACTACGGCGGGGGCGTCCTCCACGGGAGCAACGGGAGCCGCAGGAACAACGGGCTCCTCGGGCGCCTCGGCGACCGGCTCCTCCGGCACAGGCGTGGGTGCCAGGTGCGGGGTCGTCGGGACCGTGCCCTCGACCGGGACGAACTGGCCGACCGTTTCTGCGGGCACCGGCTGCTGCTGCACGGGCTCCTGGGGCTGCGGGTCCCACGGCACGGCGCCCTGCGGCGGGGCCTCGCCGAGCTGGGGCGCGACCGGCGCGGCCGGCTGCTCCTGCGGGATGTCGAGGTACTCGGGGCCGGTGGTCGGCGGGCCCGCGACCCGGGTCGGCATCGGCGCGGGCGCCGTCGCGGCGACCGGGGTGGCGACGGGCATGGGCGCGGGCGCCGGGGCGGCGGCGGGGCCTCGGTCGGCGAGGGAGCGGACGACTCCGCCGTTGTCGGGGACCGGCGGGCCCAGGTGCAGCGGGCGGCGGGCGGGCGGCGGGGTCGCGGCCGCGGCAGGCGGAGGGACGCGTACGCCCCCGAGGTCGACGGAACCGGAGTCGCGGCCGGCGGCCTCGTGGGCGCCGGTGTCCAGGATCCCGGGCTCGTACCCGTGGTCGGTCACGACCTCGGCCCCGACCGGCACGCCGTGCGCGGGGGTCGAGACGGACGGCAGGGGCACGCCGTGGGCCGGGGTGGCGATGGGCTCGTGGGCGACCGGCGCGGGCGGGGTCATCGGGGTCTGGGCGGCGAGGGCGTCCGCGATCGGTCCGGCCAGCGGGTCCGTGAGCGGGTCGCCGACCGGCGGCCGGCCCGGCATCATCCCGGGGGCCGGGACCGCGACGGGCGGCGCACCGAGGGCGCCCGGCTGGTGCTCGCTCCAGGCGCCCTGGGCGCCCGGCATCAGGAGCAGGTCGTCGTCCTCGGCTGCGTTCTCGGAGGGGTCCAGGAAGGTGTACGCGCCCGGAGCGGGGATGCCCGGCTGCTCGACCATGCCTGCGTTCTCCGGCAGCCCCTCGCCGGGGACCTGGCCGGTGTCCGTCATGCGTACCCCTCGCCCATCGCTTGTGTTCCTTCAGACCTTCGCCCGTCAACAAGAACGAGCGTGCGCGCCGTGCGGCACGAATGACGCGCGGGCACCCCAGCATTGTCGCGGCCATCGGCCGTCGTGACAGGCGGATCCGCCACGGTTTGCTGTGGACTGCGCCACGTCGCGCGTCCCCC
Source organism: Streptomyces sp. NPDC048370 (assembly GCF_043200825.1). Taxonomy (NCBI): domain Bacteria; kingdom Bacillati; phylum Actinomycetota; class Actinomycetes; order Kitasatosporales; family Streptomycetaceae; genus Streptomyces; species Streptomyces sp. NPDC048370. The sequence continues at coordinate 13,361 of NZ_JBICYI010000011.1, forward strand.
CGTTGCCCCGTACCACATCAGGGGCCCTACTGGGCCCCTCTGTCCGGACATTGGCGAACAAAACACCGAAGCGCCGGGTGCGGTACAACGATCGGCCAGCCTACCTGGCCCGATGCGGCGGCATGATCAGGGGGCGCGGTCGATCCGGCGCCCGGAGAGCAGGAAGACGACGGTGCGCTCGCGCTCCGACCAGTCGCCCGGGTCGAGGCCGACGCTCTGCAGCAGGGCGCATTCGACGTCGTAGCCGCCGTCGGCGAGGGCCGCTCCGATGGCCTCGGCCTCGTCGCGGGTGGAGGCGTGGGTGACGATCCGTTCGGGCCTGCGGTCGGTGCAGGCGGTGACGACGGGGACGCCGCCGCCCCCGATCCGTACGACGTCGGGTTCGGGCAGCCGTTCCAGGACGTGCGGGGCGCGGCCGCGTACGGCCTGGAGCTGGACGCCGTGTCGGCGGGCGGCCGCCTCCGTGCGGGCGCAGGCCTGCGGGTCGGCGTCCACGGCGATGACGGCGGCGCCGAAGCGGGCGGCCTCGACGGCGAGGGCTCCGCCGCCGCAGCCGATGTCCCAGACGAGGTCGCCGACGCGGGGGCCGAGGCGGGCGAGCTGGCCGGCGCGCAGGGTGTGGTCCTCGCCGCTGCCGCCCCGTGCGGCGGCCGGCTCGTCCGGGGGCAGGGCCCAGCCGCGTACGGACGGGGTCTCCTGGCCCATGAGCCAGCCGCCGGGCGGGGCTCCGGCGGTGCCGCCGATGACGATGACGACGTTGGGGTCGCGCCAGACGTGGTCGGCGGCCTTGTCGGAGGTGAGGACCGTGACCTGTTCGCGGTCGGTGCCGAGCTCCTCGCAGATGACGAAGGTGCGGTGGACGCCTTCGAGGAGGAGGGCGAGTTCGGCGGGTCCCGCGCCGGGCGAGGTGAGGACGGCGACCTTGGGGTGGGCGCGGCAGACGTTGACGGCGCGGCGCAGGGTGCGCTGGTGGGCGACGACGATCCGGGCGTCGTCCCAGGGCATGCCGGCCCGGGCGAAGGCGGCGGCGACGGAGGAGACGGCGGGGACGACCTCGACCTCCAGGCCGTGCTCGGGGGCGCGCAGGGTGCGCACGACGCCGAAGAAGCCGGGGTCGCCGTCGGCGAGGACGACGGCGGTGCCGCGGTGTCCCGCGATGCGGCGGGCGGCGAGGTCGACGCTGCCGAGGCGGATCCTTTCCGCGGTGGGAGGGACCTCGGGCAGTGCGAGGTGGTGCGCGGCGCCCGCCACGAGCGTGGCGGCGGAGAGCGCGGACCGGGCCGCTGCGGTGAGGGGCGAGCCGTCCCAGCCGATCACCGTGACCCGGTCGGCCATCGTCGTCTGTCTCCTGAGGTCTTGTCGCAGGTCGGGGGCGTGTCGAGGGTACCCGGCATCGGTTGCGGGCTCAGCTCCAGTCGGTGAAGGAGGAGTATCCGGCCTCCGCCATCTGGTCGGCGACGCCTTCGAGGTCCTCGGGGAGCAGGCCCCAGACGATGAAGTCGGTGCGCAGGTCGGCCCAGGTGCCGTCCTCGGTGCGGGTGCGGGCTATGCAGGCACCTCTGAGGACGCCCTCGCTGATGCAGCCGATCTTCTGGGCGACCTGCTGGGAGGCGGTGTTGTCGGCGGCGGTGCGCAGCTCGATGCGTTCGAAGCCCTGGTCGCCGAAGAGCCATTGGGCGGTGGCGAGGGCGGCCTCGGTGGCGTACCCCTCGCCGCGGGCCCAGGGGGCGACGATGTAGGAGATCTCGGTGGAGCGGACGTGCCAGTTGGTGTGGGTGAGCTGGATGACGCCCACCAGGCGCTGGGTGAGGAACTCGGTGACGGCGAGGTCGAGGCCTCGGCCGGCGGTGCGCTCCGTGGGGGCGTGCTCGGTGATCCAGCGGCGGGCGGCGTCCTCGGTGTAGGGCTGGGGGACGGCGGTCCAGGCGGCGACCATCTCGTCGTTCATCATCTCGGCGAGGGCGGGGGCGTCCACCTCTTCGAGCGCGCGCAGCACCAACCGGTCCGTGTTGATGGAGATGTCCGGAAAGGTGGTAGTCATGCGCAGCTCCATGCCGTGGACCGTCCGAATCGACCGTGAACGCACAGCATGCAGCATGCTGCTGTCGGTGTGCATGACCGGGTCCGATGTGGCGTCAGATGACGGGGCGTAGGACGGCGAAGGCCCCGCGCACCGGACCGGGTGCGGGGGCCTTCGGCACAGGAACCGTACGGCGGGCCTTACTTGGCGACGGCGCCGAAGGCCGGGATGACCGAGCCGTTGTAGGTGTCCTCGATGTACTTCTTCACCTCGGGCGAGTTGAGGAGCTTGGCGAGCTTCTGCACGCGGGCGTCCTTCTCGTTGCCCTCCTTGACGGCGAGGAAGTTGGCGTACGGGTTGCCTTCGGACTTCTCCAGGGCGATGGCGTCCTTGGCCGGGGAGAGCTTGGCCTCGATGGCGTAGTTGCCGTTGATGACGGCGGCGTCCACGTCGTTCAGGGCGCGGGGCACGGTGGCGGCCTCCAGCTCCTTGAACTCCAGGCCCTTCTTGTCCGTGATGTCGGAGAGCTTGGCGTTGGTGCCGACGCCGTCCTTGAGCGTGATGAGACCGTTCTCGGCGAGCAGCTGGAGCGCGCGGCCGCCGTTGGTGGTGTCGTTGGGGACGGCGATGGTCTGGCCGGCCTTGATGTCCGAGAGCGCCTTGACCTTCTTGGAGTAGAGGCCGAGGGGCTCCAGGTGGACGTTGACCACCGGGACGACGTGGGTGTTGTTCTTCTTGTTGAAGTCGTCGAGGTACGGCTTGTGCTGGAAGAAGTTGGCGTCGACCTGGCCGGACTCGGTGGCGGTGTTCGGCAGGACGTAGTCCGTGAACTCCTTCACCTCCAGCTTCAGGCCCTCCTTCGCGGCGAGGTTGTCCTTGACGTAGTTGAGGATGTCGGCGTGCGGCGTCGGGGACGCGGCGACGACGAGCGGCTTGTCGGCGGAGCCGGCCGAGTCCTTCGCGGAGGACGGGTCGGAGGCCGTGCCGCAGGCGGTGAGGCCGAGGGCGAGCGCGGCGGTGGCGGCGATACCGGCGGTGAGCTTGATGTTCTTACGCACGAAAAGTGCCTCTTTCTGGTGGTGCGGTGGACGCCTGGACAACAAGTCCGGGCTCTTCTTCGAAGAACGAAGTCTGTGGGGTTACGCGGTACGGCCCCGGCGGGCGAGGAGCCGGACGGCGAGGTCGCCGATGAGCTGGACGACGGTGACGATCGCGATCAGGACGACGACGGTGACCAGCATGAACTGGGTGTCGAAGCGCTGGTATCCGTAGGTGATCGCCTTGGAGCCGAGGCCTTCGCCGCCGACCGCGCCGGCCATCGCGGAGTAGCCGATGAGCACGATGACGGTGGTGGTGGTCCCGGAGACCAGCGAGGGCAGCGCCTGCGGCAGCAGCACCTTGCGGATGATCGTCGGCACCGAGCCGCCCATGGACTGGACGGCCTCGACCAGGCCGTGGTCGACCTCGCGGATCGAGGTCTCGACGAGGCGCGCGAAGAACGGGATGGCGCCGATGGCGAGCGGAACGATCATCGCGGTGGGGCCGATGAAGGTGCCGACGACGAAGGTCGTGAAGGGGATCAGGGCGATCAGCAGGATGATGAACGGCAGCGAGCGGCCGATGTTCACGATCACGCCGACGACCTTGTTGACCACGGTGTTCTTCAGCAGTCCGCCCTTGTCCGTGAGGACGAGGAGGATGCCGAGCGGCAGTCCGCCGAGGACGGTGACGACCGTGGCCCACAGGACCATGTAGAGGGTGTCGACGGTGCCCTGCTCGAGGAGGGGCTGCATCTCCGACCAGGTCACTTGGCACCTTCCTTGACGAGTACGGCGCCGGCGGCGGCGTCCTCTTCGACGACGTCGACCTGGAGTCCCTGCTCGCGCAGGAAGCCGACGGGCACGACGTTCTCCTCGTATCGGCCCGGCAGTTCGATCCGCATCCGGCCGATCTGCTTGCCGCCGACGGTGTCCATGGCGGCGCCGAGGATCGAGATGTCGATGTTGTACGTACGGGAGAGCTGGGAGATCACCGGCTGGGTGGCGGCCTCACCGTGGAAGGTGACGTCGACGACCGTACGGTCGGGACCGGTGGCGGCGCCGCTGACCGGGAACAGCTCGGCGGCCAGCTCGGAGCCAGGGGTGGCGAGCAGTTCGCTCACGGTGCCGGACTCGACGATCCTGCCCCTCTGCATCAGCGCGGCCGAGTCGCAGATCGTCTTGACGACGTCCATCTCGTGCGTGATGAGCAGGACGGTGAGGCCGAGCTGCCGATTGAGGTCGCGCAGCAGCTGGAGGATGGAGCGGGTGGTCTCCGGGTCGAGGGCGCTGGTGGCCTCGTCGGAGAGCAGGACCTTGGGGTTGCCGGCCAGGGCGCGGGCTATGCCGACGCGCTGCTTCTGGCCGCCGGAGAGCTGGCCGGGGTAGGACTTCGCCTTGTCGGCGAGGCCGACGAGGTCGAGGAGTTCCAGGGCGCGGCGGGTGCGCTCGGCGCCGGAGACGCCGAGGATCTCCAGGGGGAGCTCGATGTTGTCCTTGACCGTGCGGGAGGACAGCAGGTTGAAGTGCTGGAAGACCATGCCGATGCTGCTGCGGGCGCGGCGCAGGTCCTTGCCGGCGCGGCGGCCGGTGGAGGCGAGCGCGGTGAGGTCGACGCCGTCCACGGTCACGGTGCCGGAGGTGGGGCGCTCCAGGAGGTTGACGCAGCGGATGAGCGAGGACTTGCCGGCGCCGCTCTGGCCGATCACGCCGAACACCTCGCCCTCGCGGACGTGGAGGTCGACACCGTCCAGAGCGGTGACCTGGCGGCCTCGCGACTCGTAGACCTTGGTCAGGCCCGAAGTGGTGATCACAGGGGTTTCCGTCACTGTCGAGTGCGCGGCGCGGGGTCCGCCGGGCACGGGGCATTCGTCGTTCGGACAGTCAGGCGCAGATCGGCCGCATCGGTGGGTGACCGGAGGCAGCACGTGCGCGGGGCAGGCACGGTCCGTCGCTCGGGGCGTACGGATCGGCTCGGCCGTCGGTGTCTCGCTTCGGGGCGCGAGACGCAGGCGGGGGCCCTCAGAAGGCGCACATTCGACACATACAACGAGCACCGGGCGTCGTGATCGCCTCGGTCGCAAGGGTGCGGCTGCTCGTCGTGGTCATGTCTGCAAGTAAAGCACGCAGGGGTACGACGGCTTCGGGGGTGTCCGAATAGCGGACGCGGTTGAGACAGTATGCGGACACCCCCGGCGGGCGTCAGATGCCGAGGACGATCTCCACTCCCCCGTCCGTGGCCTGCGCGGATACCGCGGAGAGGTCGGTCACGACGAAGTCCGCGTCGAGCTCGGCACGGTCGTGGGTTGTGGCCAAGGCCACGGTCCGCATGCCCGCGGCGCGGCCGGCTGCGAGCCCTGCGGGGGCGTCCTCGAAGACCACGCAGGCGGCCAGGTCGACGCCGAGCTCGGCGGCGGCGAGCAGGAAGGGCTCGGGGTCGGGCTTGCCGCGCGTGATGTCGTCGGCGGCGACGAGGGTGGCGAAGTCGATGCCGGCCTCGCGCAGCCGCGCCTCGCCGAGCGGCCTGGTCGCGGAGGTGACGACGGCCCAGCGGTCGGCCGGGAGGGAGGAGAGCAGTTCCTTGGTGCCGGGCAGCAGCTCGACACCGCCGGGTACGTCCTCGACCTCCAGCTGCTCGATGCGGCGCAGGGCCTCGGGCACCCGGGCGGCGGGCAGCAGGTCGGCGATGATCTCGGCGGCGGGGCGGCCGTGCAGCTCGACGCGGGCGAAGTCCTCGGCCGTGATCCCGTACTCCCCCGCCCACCGGGTCCAGCAGCGGTACACGGACGCCATGGAGGAGACGAGTGTTCCGTCGTTGTCGAACAGGAGGGCTTCCGCGCGTATCTTCATGGCCCCCGACCCTACGGGCCGGGTGGGGGGTGAGCGCATCGGGCCTTTCGGCCCGTAATACCCTCGGGCGCATGCTTGACGCCCTGACGGTCGCGGTCTCGGTGGCCGCGCTCGCCCTCGCCGCCTGGTGCGGCTTCGCCTTCACCCGCGACCAGCCGACCAAGGACTGGCACTTCATCGGCATGGCCGTGGTGACCTTCCTCGCCCTGGTGCAGCTGGTCGTCGGCATCGTGCGGCTCTCGAGCGGCGACAAGGCCGAGGAGGGGACGACGATCTTCGTCGCGTACCTGCTGGGCGCGCTGTGCGCGGTGCCCGCGGCCGGCTTCATGTCGTTGACGGAGCGCAGCCGGTGGGGTTCGGCGACGGTGGCGGCGAGCGGGGTCGTGCTCGCGGTCCTCGAGGTGCGTCTCTTCGACATCTGGACGGTGGGCTGATGACCGCGACGGAGGAGACCGGCGCGGGCACCCGCCTGGTCACGGGCCCCGGCCTGTTGCTGGTCTGGCTGTACGGGGTGATGTCGGTCGGCGCGGTCTCGCGCTCGATCTACCAGATCGCGACCGAGTTCGACCGGGCGCCGCTCGCCTACGCGCTGTCGGCGGTGGCGGCCGTGGTGTACGCCTTCATCACGTACACGCTGGTACGCGGCGGGGAGACGGCCCGCAGGGCGGCGCTGGTGTGCTGCGCCGCCGAGCTGGTGGGCGTGCTGACCGTGGGGACCTGGACGCTGGCCGACCCGTCCGCGTTCCCCGACGCCACGGTCTGGTCGGACTACGGCTACGGCTACATCTTCATCCCGATCCTGCTGCCGGTGACCGGGATCTGGTGGCTGCGGCGGTCGCGGACGACCGCCGCCCAGGCTTCCTAGGCCGCCTTCTCCAGGGTCACGAGCGTCAGTCGAGGCCCGATCTCGCGCGCGGCGACCTGCTCGTACCCCTTGCTGCGGTAGAGGCGGAGGTTGCCCTCGCTGCGGTGGCCCGTGAAGAGCTGGAAGCGCTTGGCGGTGGGCGCCGGGTCGCCGGCGAAGTGGCCCTCTATGGCGTCGAGGAGCCGGCCGCCGAGGCCGTGGCGTTGCATGCGCGGGTGGACGATGAGCTTGGAGATCCGTACGGTTCCGGCCTCGTCGACCCGCCCGCGTACGGAGGCGACGATCTCGTCGCCGAGGCGCGCCACGAGCCCGTGTCCCTCGGCAAGTTCGGCGCGCAGCGCGTCCAGCGTCTGGGTGAGCGGCTCGATGGCGTAGTCGCCGTAGAGCTCGGCCTCGCTCTGGTAACAGAGGTACTGCAGCTTCAGTATGTGCTCCGCGTCCTGCGCGTCAGCCGCTGAGATGGTCACGCTCATGCCCATGTGCGCATGCCTCCCGCTCACCTGGTCCACCGGTCGGTCTCCCGCACCCTTCCCTTCCGGGTCGCCGCGGGAACCTCTGCAGCCAGCATTCTGCGCAGGCATCCCAGGCAACGGGAACGCATGGGCCCCAGACTGCCCTGTGAGATACCCAACTCCCCTGCGATTTCTCGGTAGGTGGGGTCGGCCGGGTCGAGCATCGCAGTGAGCAGACGCGGGCAATGACCGGGGGTGCGACGGACGGCGGCGCGGACGGCGCGGCGGCGTTCGGTCGTCAGGGCGGTGCTCTCGGGGGTGGCGTCGTGCGGCTCGCCGGCCTCCTCGCCCCGGTACGGGCGCTCCCGCAGCGCGGCGCGCCGGGCGCGGCGGGCTTCGGCGCGGACGGCTCGGCGGAGCCAGTCGGCGGGGTGGGTGGGCGCGTCGTCCTTCACGAGGCGCTCCAGGAGCTTCAGCCACACGGCCTGTTCGAGGTCCCCGGCGTCGACGCCGGCAGCCGGGGCCTCGGCCTTCGACTCGGCGGCGAGGAGGGGGGCGAGGGTGCGGAGCAGGTGGGGGTCGGTCATGTCCGGCACGACGGCCCGCCGGCGCGGGCGGTTGCGGTCCCGGGCGTAAACCACCCGGCCGGGCGTTCCGGCCGGGTGGTTTGGGGCTCGGATCCCCGTGGCGCGGGACTCGGACCCCGTGGCACGGAACTCGGATCCCCGTGGCGCGGGGCTCAGCCGCTCGTGGCGTCCGCCGCCGCCAGCAGGGCCGTGTCCGGGTTGTCGGAGAAGATGCCGTCGATGCCCGTGGCCAGGTAGGTCTTCAGGGCGCCGAAGACGTCTCCGTAGGCGTTGGGGTCCGTGCCGCGGCGGAAGTCGGCGGGCAGGAAGCTGTTCTCGTTGCGCTGGGTGTACGGGTGGAGGATCAGGCCCTGCGCGTGCGCGTCGCGCACCAGGGTCGTCGGGCTGCCGAGGCGGCCGTTCGCGTCGCGCGGGACGACCAGGTCCAGGGTGGGGCCGATGCCCTGCGCGTACGAGGCGATCCAGCGCAGGCCCTGCGGGGTGACCAGGTCGGCGACGGTGCGCGGGTCGCCCGCCTGGACGAAGTCCCAGGGGCGGCTGCTCGCGGCGGAGAGCAGCACGACGCGCGGCGAGTTCACCAGCTTCGCCAGGCGCTGGATGCTGCTCGGCTCGAAGGACTGCAGGAAGACCGGGGAGTCGGCGCGGTGCCGGCCGTACCGGCGCAGCAGCTTGGCGAGGGGCTCCTCGAGGCCGAGGCCGAGGGAGCGGAAGTAGGTGGGGTGCTTGGTCTCGACGTGCAGCCAGACCTCGCGGCCCCGGCGGCGGCCCTCGCGCTCGGCCCAGCGGAGGACCTCCTCGAAGGTCGGGATCTGCCAGCGGCCGTCGTAGAGGGTGTTCTCCTGGCGGGTGCCCGGGATGCGCTCCTTGGCGCGGAGGGTCTTGAGCTCGGCGAGCGTGAAGTCCTCGGTGAACCAGCCGGTGTACGAGACGCCGTCGACGGACTTGGTGGTCCTGCGGGAGGCGAACTCGGGGTGGTCGGCGACGTCGGTCGTGCCGGTGATGTCGTTCTCGTGGCGGCAGACCAGGTGGCCGTCCTTGGTGGGGACGAGGTCCTGCTCGATCACGTGGGCGCCGAGGTCGAGGGCGAGCTGGTAGGAGCCGAACGTGTGCTCGGGGCGGTAGCCGCTCGCGCCGCGGTGGGCGATGACGGTGGGGGCGGGGAGCGAGCGGTATCCGCGACCGTGGCCGTGTCCCCCGGCCTGGTTCCCGCCCTGCGCCTCCGCGGCCTGCGCCGTGCCGGCGGCGAGGACGGAGGAGGCGCCGAGGACGGCTGCTCCCGCCACTCCGGTCACCGCCGCGCCCGCCGCTCCGAGGACCGTGCGTCGAGCGGGGCTCGCGTGCTCACCCTGTGTCATGGAGGCTCCTTCAATGTGATGTCCCGCACCTGTCAAACGCCGCTCCGACCCTAGGCATTGACCCCTTCCGTGCGGGAGACCTTGGCCGAACACGGTGGAAACACACGTCAACACTGCGTATCCACTCGGTGAACCCGATGTGCGGACGAGGGTGACCCGCGAGTATCGTCCTCACCTGCACAGCCCCCGTACGACGCCGCCCGCCCCCGACACCGGAGGAACCGTTGTCCCGTCTCGCACTCATCAAGGCAGTGCTCGGACCGCTCCTGCGCCTGATGTTCCGTCCCCGTGTCGACGGTGCGGAGAACATCCCCGGGACGGGTCCGGTGATCCTGGCGGGCAACCACCTCACGTTCATCGACTCGATGATCATGCCGATCTGCATCGACCGCCCGGTCTACTTCATCGGCAAGGACGAGTACGTGACGGGCAAGGGGCTGAAGGGCCGGCTGATGGCCTGGTTCTTCACCAGCGTCGGCATGATCCCGGTGGACCGCGACGGCGGCCGTGGCGGTGTCGCCGCGCTGATGACGGGCCGCCGGGTGCTGGAGGAGGGCCGGATGTTCTCCATCTACCCGGAGGGCACCCGCTCCCCCGACGGCCGACTCTACCGGGGCCGTACCGGTATCGCGCGGCTGACGCTGATGACCGGCGCGCCGGTGGTGCCGTTCGCGATGATCGGCACGGACAAGATCCAGCCGGGTGGGGCGGGGCTGCCCCGGCCCGGCCGGGTGACGGTCCGCTTCGGCGAGCCGATGGAATTCTCCCGGTACGAGGGGATGGACCGCGACCGCTATGTGCTGCGGGCGGTGACGGACTCGGTGATGGCCGAGGTGATGCGGCTCTCGGGCCAGGAGTACGTGGACATGTACGCCACGAAGGCGAAGGCCGCGTAGCCGTCAGGACGTGACAGACGGGTGGGCCCCGCACGGCAGTCTTCGCCGTGCGGGGCCCACCCGTCTGTCGTGACGCTCGCGCGTCAGTGTTCGATGCCGTCCTCCAGCTTCTGGCCCTTCAGGAGGAACCAGGCCGCGGCAGCCGTGGCGAGGAGGACCGCGGCGCCGACGCCCGCCGCCAGGTTCAGGCCGTCGACGAAGGCGTCCTGGGCCGCGGCCACCAGGGCGTTCGCCGAGTCGGGGGCGAGGCCCGCGGAGACCTCGACCGCGCCGCCGAGCGATTCGTGCGCCGCGGCTGCGGCGTCCGCGGGGACGCCCGCCGGGGTCACGAAGCCCTGGTAGACGCCGGTGACGATCGAGCCGAGGAGCGCGATGCCGAGTGCCGCGCCCAGTTCGTACGCGGTCTCGGAGACGGCGGAGGCCGAACCCGCCTGCTCCTTGGGCACGCTGGAGAGGATCACGTCCGCCGTGACGGTGAACGAGAAGCCCGCGCCGAGGCCGACGACGAGGAGGGCCGCGCCGAGCAGCGGGTAGCCGGTCTCCTTGTGGATCACGGTCACCACGGCGAGGGCGAGCCCGATCGCCGCGAGACCGCCGGCCACCACTCCCCGTACGGAGAATCGCCGGGCGTACCGGCCCGCGATCAGACCGGTGACCACCGCGCCGATGGCGGCGGGCAGTTCGGCCAGACCGGCCTCCAGCGGCTCACGGCCCTGGACGAGCTGGAGGAACTGGGAGAGGAAGAAGACCAGCCCGGAGAGGCCGAAGACGGTGAGCAGGTCGGCGAGGACCGCGCCGGAGAAGCCGCGGTGCTTGAAGAGCCGCATGTCGAGCAGTGGTGCGGTCAGCCGGTGCTGACGGCGTACGAAGGCCCACAGGGCGGTGGCGCCGATGAGGACGGCGGCCCCGATCTCCCAGGACAGACCGTGGGAGGCGGCTTCCTTGATGGCGTAGACGACACCGATGACACCGACGAGGGAGAGCCCGACGCTGATCAGGTCCCAGGGGCCGGAGACCGGGTTCTTGGACTCGGGCAGCAGCTTGATGCCGACGAGGACCAGGGCGGCCATGACGGGCAGGTTGATGAGGAAGACCGAGCCCCACCAGAAGTGCTGGAGCAGCGCTCCGCCGACGACCGGGCCGACGGCGGCGCCGGCCGAGGCGGTGGCGCCCCAGATGCCGATGGCGAGGCTGCGCTCCTTGGGGTCGTGGAAGATGTTCCGGATCAGCGCGAGCGTCGAGGGCATCAGGGTGGCACCGGCGACGCCGAGGAGCGCGCGGGCGACGATCATCATCTCGGGGCTGGTGGCGTACGCGTTGAGGACCGAGACGGCGCCGAAGGCGGTCGCGCCGATCAGGAGCAGCTTCTTGCGGCCGATGCGGTCACCGAGGGAGCCCATGGAGACGAGGAGTCCGGCGATGACGAAGGAGTAGATGTCGCCGATCCAGAGCAGCTGGGTGCCGGTCGGCTTCAGGTCCTCGCTGAGGGCGGGGGTCGCCAGTCCGAGGACGGTGGCGTCCACGGCCACCAGCAGCACGGCGAGGACGAGAACGGAAAGGGCGAGCCAGCGGCCGGGGCTCTTCACCTCGGTCCCTGTCGTCGGGTTCAGTTGGCGGGTGCCGCTCATTTCTCCACGCTCCGTCGTGCGCCACCGAGCAGCAGCTCGGTGATCATGAATTGGAAGTCCTTGGCCGCGACCCGGCCGTCCATGACGGCCCAGGCGCAGGAGGAAGCGAGGCCGTACAGGGCCTCGGTGAGCCACGCGGGGCTCAGGTCGATCCGGAAGGTGCCCTCTTCCTGGCCGCGCCTGAAGAGGTCGCTGACGCGGGCGTCGAGCCGGGCCCACCCCTCGTTGACCTGGTCGCCCTCGAAGAGCTGGTTCTCGGTGACGAGGAAGGCCATCAGCTGGGCGTTGGGCTCGAACTCCGCGACGAGCCGTCGGATGGCGTCGTCGGCAGGCCCCTCGCCGAGGTTCGCGGCGTCGAGCGCGGCCTCGAACTCCTCGATGCCCATCGCCTCGAGCGCTCTGACCAGGGCGTCCCGCCCGGCGAAGTGCCGGTGCAGGGTCGCACGGCCGATCCCTGCGGCCCGGGCGACCTCGTCCATGGTGGCGGTCGATTTCCGGGAAAGCAGGGCGGCGGCGGCGCGGAGCACCTGGGCGCGGTCGACTGTCATGAGACAACCATACACCGAATGAGACGCCACTGTCTCATTCGATAAATCCGCGCCTCACCGGATGGCGGGAAGGAATCCTGTGATCATGACGAAGCCCCTGCGGGTCTGGTTGAACCCCGCGCACGGGCCTCAGCTGCTCGCGCTCGCCGAGGCGTACGAGCTGGTGTGGGCGACGACCTGGAAGGGCGAGGCCAACGACTGGATAGGGCCGCACCTCGGGCTGCCCGAGCTGCCGTTCGTCGACTGGCCCCAGATGCACGGAAAGGCCCCCCACGGGACCTTCTGGAAGACGCAGTACATCCTGGAGTACGCGGAGGGGCGGCCGTTCGCCTGGGTGGACGACGACATCACGTCGTACGACCACGCGTACGTGGAGCGGAACCACCTCGCCGCCGCCCTGCTGCTGCACGTCGACGAGCGGTTCGGACTGCTCCGGCCGGACTTCGACGCGCTCGCGGACTGGACGGCGGCGCTGTGACGCTCTGAGGGTTACTTCTTCGCGGTGGCCCAGGCGTGCTGGATCACCAGGTCGGCCTTGACCTCGACCAGCTGGGCGGCGACCGCCGACGGGGCCGTGCCGCCGCGGCCGTCGCGGGAGGCCAGCGCGCCCGGGACGTCGAGGACCGTGCGGACCTCCGGGGTCAGGTGCTCGGAGATCTTGACGAACTGCTCGTCCGTGAGCTCGTCGAGCTCCTTGCCCTCCGCCTCCGCGACCTTCACGCACTCGCCGGCGACCTCGTGCGCCACCCGGAACGGCACGCCCTGCTTGACCAGCCACTCGGCGATGTCCGTCGCGAGCGAGAAGCCGGCCGGGGCCAGCTCCTCCATGCGCTCCCGGTTGACGGTGAGCGTGGCCATCATGCCGGTGAACGCGGGCAGCAGGACCTCCAGCTGGTCACAGGAGTCGAAGACCGGCTCCTTGTCCTCCTGGAGATCGCGGTTGTAGGCGAGCGGCAGGGCCTTCAGCGTGGCCATCAGGCCGCTGAGGTTGCCGATGAGGCGGCCGGACTTGCCCCGGGCCAGCTCCGCGATGTCCGGGTTCTTCTTCTGCGGCATGATCGACGAGCCGGTGGAGAAGGCGTCGTGCAGGGTCACGAAGGAGAACTCCTTCGTGTTCCAGATGATGATCTCCTCCGCGATACGGGAGAGGTTGACCCCGATCATCGCGGTGATGAAGGCGAACTCGGCGACGAAGTCCCGCGAGGCGGTGCCGTCGATGGAGTTCCCCGCCGAGCCCCGCTCGAAGCCCAGGTCCTTGGCGACCGCCTCCGGGTCGAGCCCGAGCGAGGAGCCCGCCAGGGCGCCGGAGCCGTACGGCGAGACCGCGGTACGGGTGTCCCACTGCCGCAGCCGCTCCGCGTCCCGGGAGAGGGACTGGACGTGGGCGAGGACGTGGTGGGCGAAGAGCACCGGCTGGGCGTGCTGGAGGTGCGTCCGGCCCGGCATGGCGACGTCCGCGTGGGCCTCGGCGAGGCCGACGAGCGCGTCCTGGAGGTCGGCGATGAGCCCGCCGATGATCCGGGCGTGGTCGCGCAGGTACATCCGGAAGAGCGTGGCGACCTGGTCGTTGCGGGACCGGCCGGCGCGCAGCTTGCCGCCGAGGTCCGGGCCGAGGCGCTCCAGGAGGCCCCGCTCCAGGGCGGTGTGGACGTCCTCGTCGGCGATCGTGCCGACGAAGGAGCCGTCGGCGACATCGGCTTCGAGCCGGTCGAGGCCGGCCAGCATGCGCGTCAGCTCGTCCTCGGTGAGCAGTCCGGCCTTGTGGAGCACGCGCGCGTGGGCGCGGGAACCGGCGATGTCGTACGGCGCGAGGCGCCAGTCGAAGTGGACCGACGCGGACAGCTTCGCCAGGGCCTCGGCCGGGCCGTCGGCGAAACGGCCGCCCCAGAGCCGGACGTCACCGTTGTTGCTGCTCACAGCTACTGCTCCTCAGGAGGGTGGGTACAAGGCCGCCTCCCCGGTCCCAGCGGTGGGGAGGCGGCTGTGGAACGAGTCGTGGTTACGCGAGGTCACGCCGGGCGGCGATCTTCGCCGAGAGGGCGAAGATGTCGATGAAGCCCTGGGCCTTGGACTGGTCGAAGGTGTCGCCCGAGTCGTAGGTCGCGAGGTTGAAGTCGTAGAGCGACTCCTCGGACCTCCGGCCGGTGACGACGGCGCGGCCGCCGTGCAGGGTCATCCTGACATCGCCGGTGACGTGCTGGTTGGCTTCCTCGATGAAGCCGTCCAGGGCGCGCTTGAGCGGGGAGAACCAGAGGCCGTCGTAGACGAGTTCGCCCCAGCGCTGCTCGACCTGCCGCTTGTAGCGGGCGAGTTCGCGCTCGACGGTGACGTTCTCCAGCTCCTGGTGGGCGGTGATCAGGGCGATCGCGCCGGGAGCCTCGTAGACCTCGCGGGACTTGATGCCGACGAGCCGGTCCTCGACCATGTCGATCCGGCCGATGCCCTGGGCTCCGGCGCGCTCGTTGAGCTGCTGGATCGCCTGGAGGACGGTGACGGGCCTGCCGTCGATCGCGACCGGGACGCCCGCCTCGAAGGAGACGACGACCTCGTCGGGCTCGCGCGGGGTGGCCGGGTTCGCGGTGTACTCGTAGATGTCCTCGATCGGCGCGTTCCAGATGTCCTCGAGGAACCCGGTCTCGACGGCGCGCCCGAAGACGTTCTGGTCGATGGAGTACGGGGACTTCTTGGTGGTCGCGATCGGCAGGTCCGCCTTCTCCGCGAAGGCGATGGCCTTGTCGCGGGTCATGGCGTAGTCACGGACCGGGGCGATGCAGGTCAGTTCGGGGCCGAGGGCCTGGATGCCGGCCTCGAAGCGGACCTGGTCGTTGCCCTTGCCGGTGCAGCCGTGGGCGACGATCCCGGCGCCGTGCTTCTTGGCGGCGGCGACGAGGTGCTTGACGATCGCGGGCCGGGAGAGGGCCGAGACGAGGGGGTAGCGGTCCATGTAGAGGGCGTTGGCCTTGATCGCCGGGAGGCAGTACTCCTCGGCGAACTCGTCCTTCGCGTCCGCGACCTCGGCCTCGACGGCCCCGCAGGCGAGGGCGCGCTTGCGGATGACGTCCAGGTCCTCGCCGCCCTGACCGACATCCACGGCGACCGCGATGACCTCGGCGCCCGTCTCCTCGGCGATCCAGCCGATGGCGACGGAGGTGTCCAGACCACCGGAGTAGGCGAGTACGACACGCTCGGTCACGGGTTCCTCCTTACCTTGCAAGCACTGATGGGTATAACTATGCGGTCCTCCGTATGTTTTGTCAATCGAGTCGAAACTCGCTGGTCGGAGGGGGCGGACGGCTCCGGCGGGAGGCCGGCGCGCAGAATGAGCCGCATGGGAAAGACATATGAACGCATCGAGGGTCGGCTTCGGACCTTCATCGAGGCCCAGCCGATCTTCTTCCACGCCACTGCCCCGCTCGACGCCGACGGCACCGTCAACCTCTCGCCCAAGGGACTGACGGGATCCTTCGCCGTCATCGACGAACTGACCGTCGCCTACCTGGACTTCGCCGGGTCCACCGCCGAGACCGTCGCGCATCTGCGCGAGAACGGGCGCATCACGCTCATGTGGTGCGCGTTCCAGGGGCCGCCGAGCATCGTGCGGGTGCACGGGCGGGGCGAGCCCGTGTTCCGGGACGATCCGCGGTGGGAAGGGCTCATGGCGCACTTCCCCTCGATCGACGTGACGCAGCACGGGCTGCGCGCGATCATCGTCGTCACGGCCGAGGTGATTCGGGACTCCTGCGGGTACGCCGTGCCGTTCATGACGTACGACCAGGACCGCGATCTGCACGGGAGGCGGTTCGCGCGCGAGGACGACGCCTCGCTGAGCGCGTACTTCGAGAAGAAGGACCACATAGGCGTCAGCATGGACGGACTGCCTGGACTGCCGCTGCCCCTGCCGCCGCTCCCCCGGCCGGAGCACTAGGGACAGCCCCTGGGCCGGGCCGGGCGGGTCGCCCCGCCGGCCCCGGCCATGATCCGCCGGGCAGCCCCTAGCGGTCGTTCTGCGCGAGCCGCAGCAGGTGGTCGGCGAGGGCCTGGCCGCCCGCCGGGTCGCGGGAGATCAGCAGCAGCGTGTCGTCGCCGGCGATCGTGCCGAGGATCGCCCGGAGTTCGGCCTGGTCGATGGCCGACGCGAGGAACTGGGCCGCCCCCGGCGGGGTCCGCAGGACCACCAGGTTGGCGGAGGCCTCGGCGGAGATCAGCAGTTCGCCGGAGAGGCGCCGCATGCGCTCCTCCTTGGCGGACTCGCCGAGCGGCGCCTGCGGGGTGCGGAAGCCGCCCTCGCTGGGGACCGCGTAGATCAGCTCGCCGCCCGTGTTGCGGATCTTCACCGCGCCGAGCTCGTCGAGGTCGCGGGAGAGCGTCGCCTGGGTGACGCTCAGCCCGTCGTCCGCGAGGAGCTTGGCGAGTTGGCTCTGCGAGCGCACCGGCTGCCGGTTGAGGATGTCGACGATCCTGCGGTGGCGTGCGGTACGGGTCTGCGGAACGGACGGCCCGCCGTGCTCGGTTTCCTGCGCATCGGTCATCGTCGTCTCATTCTCCGGTTGGTCCTTCCCCGTTCACCGCTCCGTCGAGGACACCGGGCAGCGCTGCCAGGAACACGTCCACCTCCGCGTCGGTGATGATCAGTGCCGGCATGAGCCGTACGACATCGGGGGCGGGCGCGTTCACCAGGAGACCGGCGTCCTGAGCCCCCTGCTGCACCTGGGGCGCGAGGGACTCGGTGAGCACGATACCCAGCAGGAGGCCCGCACCACGGACATGGGAGACCAGCGGGTGGTTCAGACCCTCGATTCCGCTCCGCAGCTTCTCGCCCAGTCGCTTGACCTCGTCGAGCGTTCCGTCCGCCGCGAGCGTGTCGATCACGGCGAGTCCGGCGGCGCAGGCGACCGGGTTCCCGCCGAAGGTCGTGCCGTGGTGGCCGGGCTTGAAGAGCTCGGCCGCCGGGCCGAAGGCGACGGTCGCGCCGAGCGGCAGCCCGCCGCCGAGCCCCTTGGCCAGGGTCACGATGTCCGGCTCCACGCCGTCGTGGCCCTGGTACTCGAACCAGTGGCCGGTCCTGCCGATGCCCGTCTGGACCTCGTCGAGGACCAGGAGGGTGCCGGTGGCCCGGGTGATCTCGCGGGCGGCCCGGAGGTAACCGACGGGCGGCACGACCACGCCGTTCTCGCCCTGGATCGGCTCGATGATCACCAGCGCGGTCTCCTCGGTGACCGCGGCGCGCAGCGCCTCGACGTCTCCGTACGGCACGTGCGTGACGTCACCGGGCAGCGGCAGGAACGGGGTCTGCTTGCCGGGCTGACCGGTGAGGGCGAGCGAGCCCATGGTCCGGCCGTGGAAGCCGCCCTGGGTGGCGACCATGTGGGTACGGCCGGTCAGCCGGCCGATCTTGAAGGCGCCCTCGTTGGCCTCGGCGCCCGAGTTGCAGAAGAAGACCCGCCCGGTCCGGCCGAAGAGCTGGAGCAGCCGCTCGGCGAGCGCCACGGGCGGCTCGGCGACGAAGAGGTTGGAGACATGGCCGAGTGAGGCGATCTGCCGTGACACGGCCTCGACGATCGCCGGGTGGCCGTGGCCGAGCGCGTTGACCGCGATGCCGCCGACGAAGTCGAGGTACTCGGTGCCGTCGGCGTCCCAGACCTTGACGCCCTCACCGCGGACGAGGGACAGCTTCGGCGTGCCGTAGTTGTCCATGAGCGAGCCCTGCCACCGCCGGCCCAGTTCCGCGTTGCTCATTTCCCGTCCCCCGTGGTCTGGTCGGGCACGACCATCGTGCCGATGCCCGAGTCGGTGAAGATCTCCAGCAGGATCGAGTGCTGGACGCGGCCGTCGATCACACGGGCCGTGGTGACCCCGTTCCGTACGGCGTGCAGACAGCCCTCCATCTTGGGGACCATCCCGCTGGAGAGCTCGGGCAGCAGCTTCTCCAGCTGGCTCGCGGTGAGCCGGCTGATGACCTCGTCGCTGTTCGGCCAGTCCTCGTAGAGGCCCTCGACGTCGGTCAGGACCATCAGGGTCTCGGCGCCCAGCGCCGCAGCGAGAGCCGCAGCCGCCGTATCAGCATTGACGTTGTAGACATGTCCGTCGTCCTCGGAGCGGGCGATGGAGGAGATGACCGGGATCCGGCCGTCCTCCAGGAGCGCCTCGATGGCGCCGGTGTCGATGGCGGTGATCTCGCCGACCCGGCCGATGTCGACCTGTTCGCCCTCGATGATCGGCTGGTGCTTGGTGGCGGTGATGGTGTGGGCGTCCTCGCCGGTCATGCCGACGGCGAAGGGGCCGTGCTGGTTGAGCAGGCCGACCAGTTCGCGCTGGACCTGGCCCGCGAGCACCATCCGTACGACGTCCATGGCGTCCTCGGTGGTGACGCGCAGCCCCGCCTTGAACTCGCTGACGATGCCGTGCCGGTCGAGCGCGGCGCTGATCTGCGGGCCGCCGCCGTGCACGACGACCGGCTTGAGGCCGGCGTGGCGCAGGAAGACGACGTCCTGGGCGAAGGCCGCCTTGAGCTCGTCGTCGATCATCGCGTTGCCGCCGAACTTGATGACGACCGTCTTGCCGTGGTGACGGGTCAGCCACGGCAGCGCTTCGATGAGGATCTCGGCCTTCGGGAGCGCGGTGTGCTTGCGGGTCGGGTTCGTGGAGTCGCTCATGACGAGTACGCGCTGTTCTCGTGGACGTAGTCGGCGGTGAGGTCGTTGGCCCAGATGACGGCCGTCTCGGAGCCGGCGGCGAGGTCGGCGGTGATGGTGACCTCGCGGTAGCGCATGTCGACGAGGTCGCGGTCCTCGCCGACCGAGCCGTTCCTGCAGACCCAGACGCCGTTGATGGCGACGTTCAGCTGGTCGGGGTCGAAGGCGGCGCCGGTGGTGCCGATGGCGGAGAGCACCCGGCCCCAGTTGGGGTCCTCGCCGTGGATGGCGCACTTGAGGAGGTTGTTCCGGGCGATGGAGCGGCCCACCTCGACGGCGTCGTCCTCGGTCGCCGCGTTGATCACCTCGATACGGATGTCCTTGCTGGCGCCCTCGGCGTCGCCGATGAGCTGGCGGGCGAGGTCCTGGCAGACGGCCGTCACGGCCTCGGCGAACTCGGCCTGCTCCGGGGTGATGCCGGAGGCGCCGGAGGCGAGGAGGAGGACGGTGTCGTTGGTGGACATGCAGCCGTCGGAGTCGACCCGGTCGAAGGTGACCTTGGTGGACTGCCGCAGCGCGGTGTCGAGGTCCTTGCCGGCGACGTCGGCGTCGGTGGTGAGGACGACGAGCATGGTCGCGAGGCCGGGGGCGAGCATGCCCGCGCCCTTGGCCATGCCGCCGACCGTCCAGCCGTCCTTCGTGACGACGGAGGTCTTGTGGACGGTGTCGGTGGTCTTGATGGCGATGGCGGCCTTTTCGCCGCCGTGCTCGGAGAGCTCGCCCGCGGCCTTCTCGACACCGGCCAGGACCTTGTCCATGGGCAGGAGGAGACCGATGAGGCCGGTGGAGGCGACGGCGACCTCACCGGCGCCGATGTCCTCGCCCTGCGCGGCGAGCACCTCGGCGACCTTCTCGGCGGTCGCGTGGGTGTCCTGGAAGCCCTGCGGGCCCGTACAGGCGTTGGCGCCACCGGAGTTGAGGACGACGGCGGCCAGCTCGCCGTCGGCCAGGACCTGCTGCGACCACAGGACGGGCGCGGCCTTGACGCGGTTGGAGGTGAAGACTCCCGCGGCGGCGCGGCGCGGCCCGGTGTTGACCACGAGGGCCAGGTCCGGGTTGCCGTTCTGCTTGATCCCGGCGGCGATGCCCGCTGCCGTGAATCCCTTCGCTGCGGTGACGCTCATGGAGCGACTCCAATCGTGGAAAGTCCGGTGTCCTCGGGGAGCCCGAGGGCGATGTTCATGCTCTGCACCGCGCCGCCGGCGGTGCCCTTGGTCAGGTTGTCGATGGCGCTGATCGCGATGATCCGGCCCGCCGCGACGTCGTGGGCGACCTGGATCTGAACGGCGTTGGAACCGTATACGGACGCAGTGGCGGGCCACTGCCCCTCGGGGAGCAGATGGACGAAGGGCTCGTCCGCGAAGGCCTTCTCGTACGCGGCGCGCACGGTCTGCGTGGAGACCCCGGGCTTCGCCTTGGCGGAGCAGGTGGCGAGGATGCCCCGGGACATGGGCGCGAGGACCGGTGTGAAGGAGACGCCGACGCGCTCGCCGGCCGCGGCGCTGAGGTTCTGGATCATCTCGGGCGTGTGCCGGTGGCCGCCGCCCACGCCGTACGGAGACATGGAGCCCATGACCTCGCTGCCGAGCAGATGCGGCTTGAGGGCCTTGCCCGCGCCGGAGGTGCCGGTGGCGGCGACGACGACCGCTTCCGGCTCGGCGAGGCCGTTCTCGTACGCGGGGAAGAGCGCGAGGGAGACGGCGGTGGGGTAGCAACCGGGCACCGCGATGCGCTTGGACCCCTCCAGCGCGGCGCGGGCACCCGGCAGTTCCGGAAGGCCGTAGGGCCAGGTGCCGGCGTGCGGGGACCCGTAGAAGGTCTCCCAGTCGGCGGAGTCCTCGAGCCGGAAGTCGGCGCCCATGTCGACGACGAGGACGTCCGGGCCGAGCTGCTCGGCGACGGCGGCGGACTGCCCGTGCGGCAGCGCGAGGAAGACGACGTCGTGGCCGGCCAGCGACTCGGCGGTGGTCGGCGCGAGGACGCGGTCGGCGAGCGGGAGCAGGTGCGGCTGAAGGCCGCCGAGCCGCTGACCGGCGTTGGAGTGGCCGGTCAGGGTGCCGATCTCGACGTGGGGGTGGGCGAGGAGAAGGCGCAGGAGCTCTCCACCCGCGTATCCGCTCGCACCCGCCACTGCTGCTCGTGCCGTCATCAGAACCCTCCTCATGGATGGCATGACTATACGTGCACCCGCAGTTTTATGCAACGCGCTGCATGTCGCTCGCTCCACCCCTCCGTGATCGAGGACTTCAGTTTACGGGCGGGCGGATGGCTTGTGGATCTTTGGCCCCACAATGCTGCGTTGCGTCCACATTGCGCTACGGCGTATATCCGGTGGTGACGAAGAAGGCCCCGTACTTGAAGGAAATGGCCGCCAGTACGGCGAACGTGACAGCCAGCGAGATCGGTCTTGCCTTGGCCAGGAAGGTGGCCGCGGGCAGCAGCAGAGTGAATCCCGGCAACAGAAAGCGGGGCTTGATCTGAATGAAGCCGCTCACGCCCACAGCCATGGCCACCAGGATCAAGCTGAAGACGATTACGGCTGTCGGCGGACGCGAACTCACGAGGATCCAAAGGAGTACGAGGCCTCCGATCACGATGAGCACGGATACCTGCTCCACCGTGCTCACGTTGCCGGCGGCCACCCTGCTGGTGGCCTCGATGACGGACTGGCCGAAGTCGACGCGCGTTTTCCAGTCGCGTTGCACATCGAAGTAGCCCATCGGTCGCCCGGTACACAGTCCGACCCACACGAAATAGCCGAGCAATCCCAGCGGCGCGATGAAGATCGCGGCGAGCGTTCGACGCCCGCGCGGAGATGCGAGCACCGCCGTAATGACGACGGCAGCCACCAGTGCCACGCCCAACGGGCGGGTCAGGCCCGCGGCCACGGCAAGGAGGGACGCCGTGATCAGACGCTGCTTCACCAGGGCATACAGCGACCAGGCGCACAGCGCGGTGAACAGCGCCTCCGGGTAGGCCATGGACTGGATGAATGCCTGCGGCAGCAGACCCCACAGGAGGACGAGCAGTACCCCAACACGGTTGCTGTGCAGGACTGTTCCGAAAGCGTGGATCCCCCATGCCGCGACGAAGGAGGACACGCATGTGACCAGCAGCGCGGTACCGACGATGGTCATCGGCAGCAGTTCGCTGACCGCTCGCACGACCCCCGGATACAACGGAAAGAACGCGAGGTCCTGCCATCTGCCGGCCGGGCCACCGCCGTAGCCGGGAATCAGCTCTGCCTGCCCGTAGCCGTGCTGCGCAATTCCCAGGTACCACTGCGCATCCCATACATGGCCCAGCAGTGTCGCAAGAGACTTGTCACTCTCGGCTGATTGCGTCGCAATCCAGGCGACCCCTACGACCTTGCATACCAGGTAGCCGATGAGTGCCAGTTGGGCGCGTCGATACGACAAGATGACACGCCGAAGCAGAATGCTCCACCGTGACTTCCACAGAACTACCTGTCCAGTTGCCGCACCAGTCTCGACGGTCAATTCGTGCCCAATCATCGGCGCCGCAGTTGATAGCGCGGTCGTGAACCAACAATCGGGAGCCTACTCAGAGCACGTCCGAGAATGCGCGCAATGGAAAATTACTCGCCGAGGATCACAGAGAGTGTTCACCGATCGGCGGACAGTCTGAATCCTCGCTCTCGCCCTCGGAGGAGGCGTCAGCCGGTGCGGGGCTGGTTGAAGCGGAGCATGTTGCCCGCCGGGTCGCGGAAGGCGCAGTCGCGGACGCCGTAGGGCTGGTCGGCCGGCTCCTGGAGGACCTCGCCGCCGGCGGCCCGGATGCGCTCGAAGGTGGCGTCGCAGTCGTCCGTCTGGAAGATCACGCCCCGGAGCATGCCCTTCGCGAGCAGCTCCGCCATCGCCTGGCGGTCCGCGGGAGAGGCGTTGGGGTCGGCGAGCGGCGGTTCCAGGACGATCTCCACGTCGGGCTGCTGGGGCGAGCCGACGGTCACCCAGCGCATGCCCTCGAAGCCGACGTCGTTACGGACCTCCATGCCGAGGACGTCGCGGTAGAAGGCGAGCGCCTTGTCATGGTCGTCGACCGCGATGAAGCACTGTGCGAGCTTGATGGTCATGGCTCCGACGATAGGAGGCGGCGCCGGATTCCGCTTCCGTTTCGCGTCGAGGCCGCCCGGCGTCGGCGCTAGGTGACCGGGGAGCCGTTCCTGATCGGTCGCGTGTGGATCTTCGCGAGACAGGCCGGGATCGGGGCGCCCGCCTCGTGGCAGCGGGCCCGATAGGCGCTGGGGCTCTCTCCGACCAGCTCGGTGAAGCGCGTGCTGAACGAGCCCAGAGACGTACAGCCCACGGCGAAGCAGACCTCCGTGACGCTCAGGTCACCGCGGCGCAGCAGCGCCTTCGCCCGCTCGACGCGCCGGGTCATCAGATAGCTGTACGGCGTCTCCCCGAAGGCGGCGCGGAAGCTGCGGGAGAAGTGCCCGGCCGACATGAGGGCGATGCGCGCCAGCGCAGGGACGTCCAGCGGCTGCGCGTAGTCGCGGTCCATCGCGTCGCGTGCGCGGCGCAGGCGCACCAGGTCTTCGAGCGTCACATCAACCAGCATCGCAGACCGGTACGACAGCCGGGGGAAGCTGAGGGGGACGCGTCTGGGGCGGGGCCGCACGCGCGGGACCGGGGGGGCCGGGCCGCACGCGCGGGACCGGGGGGGCCGGGCCGCACGCGCGGGACGGGGGGGCCGGGCCGCGCGTCTGCCGCCCGGAGCGTTCTGTCATTCTTACGCCGTGCCGCAGCCCGAGTCCGTCGTGCCCGACGCCCCCGCGCCCGTACGCGACCCGCTCCTCACGCAGGAGTGGCTCGACCTCACCTTCGTCCACTGGGCCGTCGACCCGGACGTCGTGGCCCCGCTGCTGCCGAGAGGGACCGTGCCGGACACCCACGACGGGCTCACGTACGTGGGGCTCGTGGCCTTCCGGATGCACAAGGTCGGGTGGCTGCGGCTGCCGGGGATCCCGTACTTCGGCTCCTTCCCCGAGACCAACGTGCGCCTGTACTCGGTCGACTCCCACGGGCGGCGCGGTGTCGTCTTCCGGTCGATGGACGCGTCACGGCTTGTCCCGGTGGTGATGGGGCGAGTCGGCTTCCAGCTGCCGTACCTGTGGTCCCGGATGAGCGTCCGTACCGAGGGCGAAACGGTCGACTACGCCAGCTCCCGCCGCTGGCCGGGCCCGCGCGGGGCGTACAGCCGCCTCACCGTGGAGCGGGGCGAGCGCGTCGAGGAACCCACCGAGCTCGAGCACTTCCTCACCGCCCGGTGGGGGCTGCACAACGCCTTCTTCGGTGCGGCGGCGTTTCTGCCCAACGACCATCCGCGCTGGCCGCTGTACCGCGCGGAGCTGCTCGCGTGCGAGGAGAACCTGCTCGCCTCGGCCGGGCTCCCGACGCCCCGCGAGGCCCCGGTCAGCGTCCTGTACTCGCCGGGGGTCCCGGTCCGCCTCGGCCGGCCGTCCCGCTCCGCCCCGACCGTTCCCCACCCCCGCCGGCCGCCGCTCTAGCGGCTGTCACATCGGCCCCGACGGACGCGTCATCGCTTCGAAGGCCGATGTAGAGGAGTAGTGAGGGCCCATGAACGGCGACACGTTTCTGGCCGGGCAGTTCGACCTGCACCACGAGCGGCTGCGGGGCGTCGCCCGGCGGATGCTGGGCTCTCGGCACGAGGCCGAGGAGGCGCTGAGCACGGCGAGGGAGGCGGCCGGGCTCACCGGGATCGACTCCTGGCTGACGACGGTGGTCGCACGGGCCTGCGTGGAGCGGCTGCGGGCCCGGGCGGGCGCGCAGCCCGAGCCGATGGCGAAGGTGACGCAGGTGACGCCGGAGGGGGCGGCGCTCGCGGACGGAACCGGTCTGGCGCTCTTCGTGGTCCTGGACTCCCTCAGCCCGGACGAGCGGCTCGCCCTAGTCCTGCACGACCTTTTCGCCCTTCCGCTGCCCGAGGTCGCCCGCCTCACCGGCCGTACGGCGGCGGAGGCGGCGTGCCTCGCCGAACGCGCCCGGCGGCGCGTCCGGGGCGGCGCTGCGGAAAGTCACGTGCGCCCGGGCCGGGACCCCCGTTAGCCTGGGGCGTATGTCTACGCCCCGAATCTCCTAGCTCGAGGACCCACTCCCACGCCACCCGTGTGTCCTTCTGCTTCTTCGGAGCGTTACCTCATGATCACCGTTCGTGGTGCCGACCTGCGCGTCGGCGCCCGGCTCCTGCTGTCCGACCTCTCCTTCCACGTCGCCCCGGGCGACCGGATCGGCCTCGTCGGCCGCAACGGAGCCGGGAAGACCACCCTGCTCGACACCCTGGCCGGGCTGCGCCCGCCGGCCGCCGGGGCCCTCACCCGTACCGGCGAGATCGGTCATCTCGCGCAGGACTCCCGCGCCGCCGACCCCACCGTGACCGTCACCGACCGGATCCTCTCCGCGCGCGGACTCGACCGGGCCGTACGCGAGCTCCACTCGGCCGCCGCCGCGCTCGGCGAGGCCCCCGACGAGCGGCGCATGACCGCGTACGCCCGTGCGGAGGCGGAGTTCGAGGCCCGGGGCGGGTACGCCGCCGAGGCCGAGGCCGCCCGCGTCGCGGCCGGCCTCGGGCTGCCCGCCGACGTCATGGACCGGGCCGTCGGCACGCTCTCGGGCGGCCAGAAGCGCCGGGTCGAGCTGGCCAGGATCCTGTTCGCCGGGCACGGCCGCGAGGGCACCCTGCTGCTCGACGAGCCCACCAACCACCTCGACGCCGACTCGATCGGCTGGCTGCGCGGCTTCCTCTCCGCCCACCAGGGCGGTCTCGTCCTGATCAGCCACGACGTGGCGCTCCTGGCCGACACGGTCAACCGGGTCTTCCACCTCGACCCGGCGCGCGCCACGATCGACGTGCACAACACCGGCTGGGCGCGGTACCTCGCCCAGCGGGACGCCGACGAGCGCCGCCGGACCCGCGAGCGTTCCAACGCCGAACGCAAGGCTGCCTCGCTGCACGCCCAGGCGGACAGGATGAAGGCCCGGTCGGCGACGGCGACGACGGCCCGGAGCATGGCGCGCCGCGCCGACCGGCTGCTCGACGGGCTCGACCCCGTACGGCAGGCCGAGCGCGTGGCGCGGATCCGGCTGCCCGAGCCCGCGCCGTGCGGCCGGACGCCGCTGGGCGCGTTGTCGCTGACCAAGTCCTACGGGGGTGGGCGCCCGGTCCTCGACGGCGTCGACCTCGCCGTGGACCGGGGCACCCGCCTGGTCGTGCTCGGCCTCAACGGCGCGGGCAAGACGACCCTGTTGCGGCTGCTCGCGGGCGTGGAGGTGCCCGACTCGGGGCGGGTGGTGCGCGGGCACGGTCTGCGGATCGGGTACTTCGCCCAGGAGCACGAGACGCTCGACCTCGGGCACACGGTCCGCGCGAACCTGTCCGCCGCGGCGCCCCATTTCCGGGGCGACGACGCCGACAAGCCGGCCGGGGTGCTGTCGGGCGGCGAGAAGACGCGCCTCGCGCTGGCAGGACTGGTCCACTCGGGCGCCAATGTCCTGCTCCTGGACGAGCCCACGAACAACCTGGACCCCGCCTCGCGCGACGAGGTCCTGGCGGCCGTCGGCACGTACCCGGGCGCGATCGTGATGGTCACGCACGACGAGGGCGCGATCGACGCGCTGCGGCCCGACCGGGTGCTGCTGCTCCCGGACGGCGACGAGGACCTCTGGAGCGAGGAGTACCGGGACCTCGTCGCCCTGGCCTGATCCAGACGAAAGGCCCTAGGGCCGCTCGTCCCGGCGGGCCCGTCCGCCCGACCGCTTGACCGCCCGCAGGACCACGAACTTCGGGTCGCTCGCGACCAGTTCGCAGGAGCCGAAGATCCGGCGCAGGGTGACGTGGTAGCCGAGGTGCCGGTTGCCCACCACCCACAGTTCGCCGCCCGGCCGCAGGACGCGCCGCGCGTCGGTGAACATCCGGCGGGCGGTGCGGTCGGTGGTGGCCTGGTGGCTGTGGAAGGGCGGGTTGTTCAGGACGAGGTCCACCGACTCCGGGGCGAGCTCGGCCGTCCCGTCGCCGACCAGGAACTCGGCGGTGCGGGCGGGCCCGACGTGGGTACGGAAGTTCTCCTCGGCCGAGGCGACGGCCGGGTACGACTCGTCGGCGAAGACCACGTCGGCCTCGGGCTCGGCGAGGGCGACGGCAAGGCCGACGACTCCGTTGCCGCAGCCCAGGTCCACGACCCGGGCGCGACCGAGGCCGGTCGGCAGGTGTTTCAGGAAGAAGCGGGTGCCGATGTCGAGGCGGTCGGCGCAGAAGACGCCGGCCTGGTTGACGACGGTCCTCCCGGCGACGGTCCCGGCGTCGGCGGGGAGGTCGTAGCGGTACGGCCAGGGGTTCGCGGACCGCTCACGCGCGGGGTCCGGGGTGCAGAAGATGAGCCGGGCCTTCTTGGCGGCGAGCGAGGTGCGCGTGGGGCCGAGGATCGACTCGAAGAGCTGGAGCGTGGAGGTGTGGATGTCCTTGACCATGCCCGTACCGACGACCACGGTGCCCTCGTGCAGGGCGGGCGCCAGCCGGTGCAGCTGGTCCTCCAGGAGCCCGAGGCTCTTGGGGACGCGGACGAGCAGCACGTCGATGCGCTCGGGCGGCGCGTCCTGGGTGGTGAGGAGCCGTACCGCGTCCGGGGCGAAGCCGGAGCGGGCCAGGTTCTCGGCGGTCGCCCGGCGGCCGAGGTAGGAGTCGGTGATCTGCGCGAGCGCACCGGGCCGGCGGGCCGCGAGCGCCGTGGCGAGGGCGCCCCAGCGGTCGCCGACGACGGCGACCGAGCCGGACAGATCGGTGTCCGTCTCGGCCAGGTGGCGCAGCAGGTACTCGTCGGAGGCGTCCCAGGCACGGAGCTGGTCGCGGGGGTCCTCGGGGAAGCGGGTGAGCGGGAACTCGCCCCATGACGTGGTCAAACGGTTCATCGTGCCCTCAGGCTAGCCGGTCGCCGCGCCTCGCCCGGCCGACCGTCGCCCGGAACCGCTGCCAGAACGAAAGGCCCTAGCCGACGGCCGCCTGGAGGTGGAGGTGCCAGAGGCCGGGGCGGCCGGTGAGGGTGACCGTGGACAGCGGGCGGACGTCCACGCTCCAGAACGTGGCGGGCGGCGCCTTCAGCGCGTACACGAGCGCGGCTCGTACGACGGAGGGTTCGGCGACGGCGACGATGGCCCCGTCGTCGGCGGGGCGGGTGTCGAGCCAGCCCCCTATCCGCGAGATGAAGGCGAGGAGGGTCTCGCCGCCGTGCGGGGCGATGCGCGGGTCGCTGAGCCAGGCGTCGACGGCGGCGGGTTCGAGCGCCGCGACCTCCGCGAGGGTAAGGCCGCGCCAGCGGCCCATGTCGCAGTCGCGCAGGGCGGGCTGGGCGAGCGGGGCGTAGCCGAGCGCGGTGCCGGTGGCCCTGCTGCGGGGCGTCGGGGAGCAGTAGCGCAGCTCGGCCGCGCCGAGCGGGACCAGTGACTGCGCGGCGAGCTGCACCTCGTACCAGCCGGCCTCGTCGAGCGGCCGGTCGTCGTCGAAGCGCTCGGCGAGCAGGGAGGAGCTGCGCGCCGCTGCGACGAGCGTGACCCGTAGACCCATGGCCGCGATCGTGAGGCCGGACGCCTGGCAGGTCAAGAGGGCATATGCGCGGGCTCCGGTCACAGCCGTGGGCCGGTCGCGGGTCCGCGCTGTCCGGCAGCTCTGCAGTTGTCCCGGTTCCGCCGGGGCCCGAATCCGACCTTCCCGCACAGATCGCGCGCTTCGTCCGTGGCCGGAACGATGCGGCGCGAACCGCACCGCTCCAGGTGGGCTCAGCCGGTCAGCTCGTCGACGGCCGTCCGCAGCCGGCGCACGCCCTCGGTGATCTCGGCGCGCCCGGCCAGGCCCGCGAAGCTGAGCCGGATGTACCCCGCGGGCGGTTCGGCGCTGAAGTACGGGCGTCCCGGGGCGACGGCGACCCCGGCCCGCAGGGCGCCCGCGAGGAGCGCTGCCTCGGGCAGGGAGTCGGGGAGCCGGAGCCAGAGCTGGTAGCCGCCGGAGGGGATGTGGGGCAGGGCCAGCTCGGGGAGGCGCTGGGCGAGGGCGCCGGCCATGGCGGTGCGGCGCTCCTTCAACTCCTGGGAGACGGCGCGCAGATGGCGGCTCCAGGCGGGCGAGCCGACGAGTTCCAGGGCGGTCTCCTGGAGGGGGCGCGAGACGAAGAAGCTGTCGACGACCTGGATGGCGCGGAGCCGTTCCAGGACGGGGCCGCGCGCGGCGAGGGCTCCGACGCGCAGGCTGGGCGAGGTCGGCTTGGTCAGGGACAGGACGTGGACGACGACGCCGTCGGGGTCGTCGGCGGCCAGCGGCGCGGGGAGCGGTCCGGCGTCCTCGTGGACGAGCAGGCGCGCGAAGTCGTCCTCGACGACGAAGGCCCCCGCGGCCCGGGCGATCCGGACCACGGCGCGCCGCCGCTCGGCGTCGAGCACGGCGCCGGTCGGGTTCTGGAAGAGCGGCTGGCAGACGAAGACCCGGGCGCCGGTGGCCTTGAAGGCCGCTTCGAGCAGCTCGGGGCGGACTCCGTCGGCGTCCACCGGTACGGGTACGGGGCGCAGGCCGGCCGCACGGGCGACGGCGAGCATGCCCGGGTAGGTGGGCGACTCGACGAGCACGGGGGCGCCGGGCGGGGCGAGGGCCCGCAGGGCGGTGGCGATCGCGGGCTGGCCGCCGGCGGTGACGAGGACGTCGGCGGCGGTGACGGTGCCGCCGATCTCGCGGGCGAACCACTCGCGGAGCTCGGGCAGACCGTCGGTGGGCGGCCGGCCCCAGGCGCCGGGGCGGCGGCCCGCGCGGGCGAGGGCGCCCGCCATGGCCCGCTCCGGCTGGAGCGAGGGGTGCAGATAGCCGCCGTTGAACTCGATGACGCCCGGCGGCGGCGCCGACAGGGTCACCAGGACACCGGAGGCGTCGACGCTGCGCGGGACCAGTTCCGTCGCGGTGTCGGCGCTCAGCGCGACCTCCTGCCAGGAGGTGTCGCCCGCCACGGCCGTCCGCTCGCGCGGCTCCGCGCGGTACGCCCCGGCTCCCGGCCGGGTGACGACGAGGCCCTCGGCGGCGAGCTGGGCGAGGGCGCGGGTGACGGTCACCGGGGAGACGCGGTACCGCTCGACGAGGGCGCGGCTCGACGGCAGCTTCCCGCCGGGTGAGTAGCGGTTCAGCTCGCCCCTCAGAGATGTGGCCAGTTCAGCGACACTGCTACGCTCATGCATGACAGCACAGGATAGCGCTACTCCCACCACCACGATAGCGGTCGGCACCGCCGGGACGGTCTCTCCGGCGCTCGACGCGGCGCTCGACTCGACGGTCGAATCGGCGGCCGAATCGGCGGCCGACCCCGCGGTCCACCCGGCGCTCCACCCTGCGGCCGACCCTGCGGTCCCCACGGGAATCACCCGGGGCGTCTCCCCGCAGACACGCGGCACGCTCCTCGCCGGCCTGGGCGTCTTCTCGTTCTCGCTCACCTTCCCCTCCACCGCCTGGGGCCTGGAGAGCTTCGGCCCCTGGTCCCTCGTCGCCGTGCGCTCCACGCTCGCCGCGCTCATCGCGGGAGCCTTCCTGCTCGCGATGAGGGTTCCGCTGCCCGAGCGCCGCCACTGGGCGGGCCTCGCCGTCGTCGCCTGCGGAGTCGTGGTGGGCTTCCCGCTCCTGACGACGCTCGCCCTGCAGACCTCGACCACCTCGCACGCCGCCGTGGTCGTGGGCCTGCTGCCGCTCACCACGGCGGCCTTCGCCGCGATCCGCACCGGCCGCCGCCCGTCCCGTACGTTCTGGATCGCGGCCGTAGCCGGCGCGGTGGTCGTCCTCGCGTTCACGCTCCAGCAGAGCGGCGGCGCCCTGTCCACGGGCGACCTGTACCTCTTCGGCGCGCTCCTGGTCTGCGCCGCCGGCTACACCGAGGGCGGGCGGCTGGCCCAGCTCATGCCGGGCTGGCAGGTCACCGGCTGGGCCCTGATGCTCTGCCTGCCGCTGATGCTCGTCGGCTCGGCCGTCGCCCTCTCCTTCGAGCCCGTCCACCTGACCACTCACGGCGTCGTCGGCCTGATCTGGGTCGCGGCGGGCTCCACCTTCTTCGGCCTGTACGTCTGGTACCGGGGCATGGCGGCCATCGGCATCCCCAAGGCCAGCCAGCTCCAGCTCGCCCAGCCGCTGCTGACCCTGGTCTGGTCGGTCACGCTGCTCGGCGAGACGCTCTCGCCCGCCGCGCCGGTGGCGGCAGCCGCCGTGCTCGCCTGCATCGCGGTGACACAGCGCGCGCGGAGCTGACCCGGCGCGCGGAGCTGAGGGGCGCGGCTCGGGACTGGGCGCGCGCCCGGGGGTGATGCGGGTCACAATGGCGGACATAGGCTCGGATCGAGGACAAGCACGGCCGCGAGGAGGCCACACCGATGGAAGCGCGCGTGGGCGACAAACTGCTGGTGCACGGCCGGACCGTCGGTCAGCACGACCGTACGGCCGAGGTCCTTCAGGTGCTCGGCGAGAACGGCAACCCCCCGTACCGCGTCAAGTTCGACGACGACGGCCACGAGGCCCTGATGGCTCCGGGCCCCGACACCGTCGTACGCCACCACGAGAAGTCGTGAGGAGAGCCGCCCGGTCAGGCACGGACAGGGTGCCTAGCCGGGCGGAGGCACGTAGGTCGGGTAGTGGTCGGCCACGACGGTGGTCATCGCCCCGATCGGGTCCTTCCTGACCTCCGTCGCCGCGAAGAAGCAGTGCCCGCCGACCTCCGGATACCGGGCGGCGAGGCTCAGGTGACGGGAGAGTTCCTTGCGGTCCTGCCAGGCGGCGGGCTGGGCGGGGTCGCCCGCCTTGTAGAGCGACTCACCGACGAAGAGCCCGACGCCGGTGCCCCGTGCCACCGCCGCCCACCAGGGCAGGAGCCTGGCGTAGTCGGCGGCCTCGAAGCCGATGTGCCAGTAGAGCTGCGGGATCACGTAGTCGATCCAGCGCTCCCTGACCCACTTCCGGGTGTCCGCGTACAGGTCGTCGTAGCTCTGCACGCCCGTCCGCGTGTCCGAGCCCCCGGGGTCGGTCGTCGCGTGGCGCCAGACGCCGAAGGGGCTGATGCCGAAGGCGACCCCGGGTTTGATCTCCTTGATGCGGGCGGCCATCTCGGAGACGAGCAGGTCGGTGTTGTTCCGCCGCCAGGCCGCCTTGTCCCGGAAGCCGCCGCCGTACCGCGCGTAGGCCTGGTCGTCGGCGAAGGTCTGCCCGGCCACCGGGTACGGGTAGAAGTAGTCGTCCCAGTGGACGGCGTCGATGTCATAGCGGCGGACGGCGTCGAGCATCGCGTCCTGGACGAACCGGCGCACCTCGGGAAGGCCGGGGTTGTAGTGCAGCTTCCCGCCGTACGGAACGATCCACTCCGGGTGACGCCTGGCCGGATGGTCCGCCGAGAGCCGTTTCGGGTCCGTGTGGTTCGCCACACGGTACGGGTTGAACCAGGCGTGCAGCTCCAGACCCCGCGCATGGGCCTCCGCGACGGCCGTGCCCAGCGGGTCCCAACCGGGATCGCGGCCCTGAACCCCGGTCAGGCACTCCGCCCACGGCTCGTGCGGCGAGGGCCACAGGGCGTCGGCGGTCGGCCGCACCTGGAGGACGACGGCGTTCAGCCGGCGGGCGACGGCCCGGTCGAGGTGGGCGAGGAGTTCTGACCGCTGCGCCTGGGCGCTGAGCCCGGCGAGGGAGGGCCAGTCGCGGTTGTAGACCGTCGCGATCCACATGCCCCGGAACTCGCGCGCGGGCGCCTTCTTCGGTTCCGCCCGCGCACCGCCGTTGTCGGTGCCGGTCTCCGCTTCCGCACCCGCCCCCCTGCCCGCTCCCGTACCCACTTCCCTCGCCACTCCCCCTCCCGATCCCGCTCCCGATCCCGCTCTCGCGCTCGCGCTCGCGCCCGTCGTGCCGAGCATCGCGAGGGCCGTGCCCGCCACGAACCCCCTTCTCCCGATCAGACCCATTTGTCGTCCCTTTGTGTCGGATACGTCACACCCACAGTCAGAGCATGCCCGCCCCGGCCGATCGATCATCGGTTAATGAGCGGTAACGTCGTGGGGTCGAGGCGTACGCACCGGAATCAGACGGGGCCCGCCGCCAGAGAAGAGCGAAAGGCACGAGGTGACGGACTCCATGGCCGACATTGAGCGCGTCGGAGTGGTGGGCTGCGGCCAGATGGGCGCGGGCATCGCGGAGGTGTGTGCCCGCAGCGGTCTTGAGGTGATGGTCGCCGAGACCACCGGCGAGGCGCTGGAGATCGGCCGTACGCGGCTCTACAACTCGCTCGCGAAGGCCGCCGAACGCGGCAAGATCAGCGAGGAGGAGCGCGACGCCACGCTCGCGCGGCTCAGCTTCACCACCGACCTGGGCGAGTTCGCCGACCGCGACCTCGTCATCGAGGCCGTGGTGGAGAACGAGCAGGTCAAGACCGAGATCTTCAAGGTCCTCGACCAGGTGATGACCCGGCCCGACGCGATCCTGGCCTCCAACACCTCGTCCATCCCGCTGGTCAAGCTGGCGGTGGCCACCTCCCGCCCTGACCAGGTCATCGGCATCCACTTCTTCAACCCGGCCCCGGTCCAGAAGCTGGTGGAGCTGATCCCGGCGCTCACCACCTCCGAGGGCACGATCAGCCGCGCCCAGGTCTTCGCCGAGAAGGTGCTCGGCAAGCACGCGATCCGCGCCCAGGACCGCTCCGGCTTCGTGGTCAACGCGCTGCTGGTGCCCTACCTGCTCTCCGCGATCCGGATGTTCGAGTCGGGCATCGCCAGCCGCGAGGACATCGACAACGGCATGGAGTTCGGCTGCGCCCACCCGATGGGTCCGCTGAAGCTCGCGGACCTGATCGGCCTGGACACGATCGCCTCCATCGCCGACTCGATGTACACCGAGTACAAGGAGCCGCTGTACGCCGCTCCCCCGCTGCTCCAGCGCATGGTGGACGCGGGCCGGCTCGGCCGCAAGACGGGCTCGGGCTTCTACCCGTACGCCTGAGCCGCCCGACGTCCGAACGGCCCGTACACCGCACAGGTACGGGCCGTTCGGCGTTCCCGAGCCGCTCCGACCACGAGCGCGTCAGCCGAGGCGCAGGTGGTGGAGCATCAGCAGCCCGGCGGCCATGTTGGCGGCCGGGATCTCACCCCGGGAGATCATGTCCGGGATCAGCTTGAGCGGTATCCACTCGCGCCGCGAGGACTCGAAGTCGTCCTCGGGCGGGCCGATGTACGTGGCTTCCTCCGCCCAGTAGAGATGGTGCCGGGCGTCGGTGAGGCCGTTCGACGGCTCGACGGTGAGGAGATGGCGCAGGGGCCCCGGGCGCCAGCCGGTCTCCTCCTCCATCTCGCGGGCGGCGGCCGCTTCGAGGTCCTCGCCGTCCTCGACGACACCGGCGGCCAGCTCCCAGCCCCAGCTGTCGGTGATGAAGCGATGCCGCCAGAGCATGAGGACTTCGTTGGCCTCGTTGACGGCGGTCGCGACGGCGACCGGGCGGAGCCGGATCAGATAGTGGTCGAGGTGGCGGCCGTCCGGGAGCTCGACGTCCGCGAGGTTCACCCGGAACCAGCGGTTCTCATAGACAGGTTGTTCGCTCAGTTTCGTCCACTGCACGTTTCTGCCACCTTCCGATTGGTCGGTGGCAATATGGCAGCAGCCCCAGGCTCACAGGGGAACGCGTAGTGCCCCGTCGATGAGTTCGGCCGCCTGCCGCGCGTCACCGCAGTCGCTCGCGAGCAGATGCTCCCGCACCAGTCGCAGCCGGTCGCGCAGCCGCTGGGACTCCATCCCCCGCGCCCGCTCGGTCATCTCCACCGCCGTCCGCGCGGCCGCGTCGGCCTCGCCCTGCCGCAGCTCGATCTGGCAGAGCATGGCCAGCCGGTGCACCCGGCCCCTGTCGTGCGCCGGCGTCTCGACGGCCGCCCGCGCGTGCTCCCGGGCCGCCGGAAGATCACCCAGGCTGAGCAAGGCCTCGGCGACCTGCACGTTGACGAGACCCGGCTGGACGTAACCCGTCTCGGCCGGTTCGTAACCGGGTCTGATCCGCTCCGCCTCCGCTTCCGCGCGCCGGATGCAGGCCAACGCGGCGGCCCCGTCGTCGAGATGGGCGTACGCCTTCGCCTGCATCGCCGAGAGGTCGGCGGCGAGCGCCGGGGTGATCCGCCCTCCCGCCGACCGCAGCGCCGCCTCGGCGAACGCCACCGCCTGCCGGTACTCCCCCATGAACAGCGACTGATTGACGAGCAGCGCGACCACGTACGCGCCGAGGCCCCGGTCCCCGCTCGCCTTCGCGAGCCGCAGCGCCTGGTGGAAGTAGCGCTGCGCGAGACCGAGGGCGTCGGAGTCGTACGCGCAGATGCCGGCCACGGCCACCAGACCGCCGGTGGCACGGTGCAGCTGCCGGCCCAGGCTGTCGCCGTACGCACCCCGCAGCAGCGGCGCCGTCTCGGAGTTGAGGAAGCCGACGATCCGCTGCCTGGTCGCCACTCCGCCGGTCTTCCGGTACATCTGCTCGTAGTGCGCCCGGGCGGCGCCGAGCATGGCGATGTCGGCCGTCGAGACCCGGGTCCGGCCGTCGCGGGAGACGTCGGAGTCCTCCGGCGGGTTCTCCCACTCCCAGACCGGCATCACGGCCGGGGTGCCGGTGACCGCCTGCACGCCGAGTATGTGCGGCCGCTGCTGCTCGTCGGAGCGCCACAGGGCGGTGGCCCGCTCGACGAACGCGGAGAGCGGCGAGCCGTGGGCGACGGCGCCACCGGTCACGCCCAGACCGATGTCGTCCAGGGTGACCGCCCGGTGCAGCCTCGCCGCGAGGACCTCGCAGATCAGGTCGGGCACCTGGCCGCGCGGTCGCTGGCCCTTCAGCCAGCGGGCCACGGCGGTGTGTTCGTAGCGCAGGGCCAGGCCTCGGGAGCGGCCCGCCCGGTTCACATGGGCGGCCAGGCCGGCGTGCGAGACGCCCGCCTCGTCCAGAAGGGCGTCGAGCAGGGTGTTGGGGTGCATGGGCCCCTCCGATGACTCGGTGCGCACAGCGTAGTGGTGGGCGGTTTCGCACGGGGTGTGAATGAAGTGCCCGTTCTTCCGGTCCGTGCACTCTGCCGCCGTCCCCTCGGGGCCGGTTGACTGAGCGCCTCGCCGCAAGGCGACCCGGGCCGCCGGGCTCCCCCCTCGTACAGTGCGGCGGCCCGCCCCGCGCCGCCCGCCCGCCGACCTGCCCGACACTCCCAGGCGGTCCGGGCGGCGCCGGCCTCAGGCCCTGTCCGCTCAACAGTGAGGGGAGGGTTCAGGTCGGGTACGGCGCAGCCCGGGTTCGGCGGGCTGCGCCGGAACCCGCATCCGGTCGTTGCGGACGACCAACAGGGCCACGTCGTCCGCGAGTCGACCACCGGTGTGCCGCAGCAGGGCGCCGTGCACGCGGCGAACCAGCGCCGCCGGCGAGAGGGGCACGTCACGGGCGGCCTCGGTGAGGACCGCTTCGAGGCCGAAGAACCGACCCGCCCTGTCCCGGGCCTCCTCCGCGCCGTCGGTGTGCAGGAAGAGCGCCTCGCCCGGCAGGAGCCGGGTGCAGTGGTACGGGGTGAGGTCGGCCGGCAGCGGGAACGTGCCGAGCGGCGGAAGCGGGTCGCCTGCGGGGAGGGCCTCGACCCGGCGGCCGATCCGGTACGGGCCGGGGTGCCCGCAGTTGAGCGCGTACACCTCCCCGTCCTTGCTGATCTCCAGGAGCAGGACGGTCACGAACTCCTCGGCCGCCGGATGTTCCGGTTCCCGTCCGGAGCAGGACGCCGGGTGCTCCTCCCGCGCCCGCTCCCGCAGATGCCGGGCGAGCGCCCGGTCGAGGCGTCGCAGCACCCCGCCGAGTTCGGGCTCGTCGTGGGCGGCCTCGCGGAAACTGCCGAGGACGGCGACCACCGCGCCGAGTGCGGCGAGACCGTGGCCCCGGACGTCTCCGATGACGACCCGCACGCCGTAGGGCGTGGCCACCGCCTCGTAGAGATCACCGCCGACGGCGGCGCCCCGGGAGGCGGAGAGCTGTCCTGCCGCGACGGCGAGGCCGTCGAGCCGGGGCGGGGGTGGGCGCAGCAGGACCCGTTGGGTGGCGTCGGCGATGGCCCGCATCCGCTCCAGCTCGCGCGAGAGGCCCCGGCGGAGACCGAGGATCAGCCCCGTGCCGACGCTGAAGAAGACCACGCTGGTCGCGATCCGCATGGCGAGCCCCGGTTGCTGGGCCAGCGGACAGCCGAGTTTCCAGGTCACGGCAACGGCACCCCAGAGGGTGGGAAGGGCGAGAGGTCCCAGCCTGCGCAGCCGGGAGCCATCGGAGAGCAACGTCCTGGTACGGATCATGCACGGCCCTTCCTGAGGCCCTGCAGCGCCCGAAGGCCCTGCGGCACACAGGCCCGCCCCTGTGGCCGCGTCGATTCTCCCGATCGCACCGGGCACGGGGGAACGGCCCCTGGGCATCTCACCCGAAGGAGTGAGCGCCACCGGCGCGCCGCCCCGCGCCACACCTCCGCCACCCGCACACGCGCGGCGGCCTCGCACGGGGACTCGACGGACGGGCCCCGCGCGGGGTCCCGGAACGCCGGAGGGGGGGGGGGGGGGGGGGGGGGGGGGGGGGGGGGCGGGGGGCGGGGCCCCCGCGCCCCCCCCCCGGGCCCGGCGGCCGCCGGCCC
>NZ_JBICYI010000011.1:50995-141049 GCF_043200825.1 Streptomyces sp. NPDC048370
CGCCTGGGAGGACGTCCTGGACAGCGACAACTGGCCCTTCTGACGGCCACCCCCACGGGGGGGGGGGGGGGGGGGCAACCCCCCCCCGGCCCCGCCCCCCCCCCCCCGCCGGGGGCCCCCCCCCCCCCCCCCCCCCCCCCCCCCCCCCCCTCCGTGAGCGGGACGCGTCAGGCGCCGCGGAGCACGGCTCCCGTGCGCTCGGACGCGAGGGCGACGGCCGCGTCGCGCGCGGCGCTGGCCTCGTCGACCGTGAGCGTACGGTCCGTGGCGCGGAACCTCAGCGCGTACGCCAGGGACTTCTTGCCCGCACCGACCTGGTCGCCGGTGTACACGTCGAACAGCCGGATGGCCTCGAGGAGTTCACCGGCGCCGTCGCGCAGCGCCGTCTCGACCGTCTCGGCCGGGACCGACGCGTCGACGACCAGGGCGACGTCCTGCGTGGCGACCGGGAAGGAGGAGATGCTCGGGGCCTTCAGGGGGCCCTCGTTGGCCTGCTCCACCAGGTCCAGGTCCAGCTCCATCGCACAGGTGCGGTCGGGCAGGCCGAGCGCCTTGACGACGCGCGGGTGCAGCTCGCCGCCGTGGCCGACGAGGACCTTCTCGCCGCCCGCGACCACGTGGAACGCGGCGCAGCGGCCCGGGTGCCAGGGGGCGTGCTGGTCGGAGCTGATGATCAGCTCGACACCGGCCTCGGCGGCCACCGTACGCGCCGCCTGGATGGCGTCGGCCCAGTCGGCCGGGCGGCCCTTGCCCCACCAGCCGGCCTGCTCGCGCGCCCCGGCGAGGACGACGGCCACGCGGCGCGGCTGCGCGGGCAGCGCGGCGTTGACCGTGGCGATCTCCTCGTCGGTGGGACGGCGGTCGACGGGCAGCCGGACGGCGACGCCCGGACGGTCGCCCGGCCGGAAGACCAGACCGGTCTCGAAGAGCGCCAGGTCGTGGCTGCCGCGCGCGTTGTTGCGGCGCAGCGCGCCGAGCAGGCCCGGCAGCAGCGTCGTACGGAGCGCGGGCTCCTCGTCGGAGAGCGGGTTGACCAGCGTGACCACGCGACGACGGGCGTCGTCCGCGTCCAGGCCGAGCTGGTCGAGGACCTGCGCACCGATGAACGGGTAGTTCGGCGCCTCGACGTAACCGGCGCCGGCCAGCGCGCGGCCGACCCGGCGGTGGGTGCGCTGGCTCTCGGTGAGGCCACGCCCGGCGGGCGGCTTGGGCAGCGTCGAGGGCAGGTTCTCGTACCCCTCCAGCCGGATGACCTCTTCGGCGAGGTCGTTCGGCTCGGCGAGGTCGGGACGCCACGACGGGACGGTGACGATCAGCTCGTCCTGGCCGTAGACGTCGCAGCCGACCTCCTGGAGGCGGCGGACGACGGTCTCGCGACCGTAGGCGACGCCGGCGACGCGGTCCGGGTGGTCCGCCGGCATGGTGACCGTACGGGGTGCGGACGGCGCGAGGATCTCGGTGACGCCGGCCTCGGCCGTGCCGCCCGCGAGCAGCACGAGCAGGTCGACGGTGCGCTGCGCGGCGGCAGCCGCGGCCTGCGGGTCGACGCCGCGCTCGAAGCGCTTGGACGCCTCGGAGGCCAGCTTGTGCCGACGAGCGGTACGGGCGATCGAGATCGGGTCGAAGTGCGCGGACTCGATGACGACCTCGGTGGTGGCGCCCGCGAGGTCCGCGTGATCGGCGATCTCCGTGTTGGCGCCGCCCATGACGCCCGCGATGCCGATCGGCCCGCGGTCGTCGGTGATGACGAGGTCGGCGGCGTCCAGGACGCGCACGGTGCCGTCGAGCGTGGTGATCTTCTCGCCCTGCTCGGCGCGGCGGACCCCGATGGGGCCCACGAGCCGGGTGCGGTCGTAGGCGTGCAGCGGCTGACCGAGCTCCAGCATCACGTAGTTGGTGATGTCCACGGCGAGCGAGATCGGGCGCATGCCGGCCTTCTGCAGTCGGCGCTGCATCCAGATCGGCGTGCGCGCCTCCGGCTCCAGGCCGACGACGGTGCGCGCGGTGAAGCGGTCGCAGCCGATCGGGTCGGTGACCTGGACCGGGTAGCCGTACGAGTTCGGCGCGGGCACGTCGAGCAACGCCGGGTCGCGCAGCGGCAGGCCGTACGCGATGGCGGTCTCGCGGGCGACGCCGCGCATCGAGAGGCAGTAGCCGCGGTCGGGCGTGACGGCGATGTCGAGGACCTCGTCGTGCAGCTCCAGGAGCGCGGCGGCGTCGATGCCGATCTCGAGCTCGGGCGGCAGCACGATGATGCCGTGCGAGCCGTCGTCGCCCATGCCGAGCTCGTCGCCGGAGCAGATCATGCCGCGGGAGACCCGGCCGTACGTCTTGCGCTCGGCGATCCGGAAGTCACCGGGGAGCACGGCGCCGGGCAGGGCCACGACGACCTTGTCGCCCTCGGCGAAGTTCCGGGCGCCGCAGATGATCTCCTGGGGCTCGCCGGTGCCGTTGGCCTGGCCGACGTCGACGGTGCAGAAGCGGATGGGCTTCTTGAACTCCGTCAGCTCCTCGATGGTGAGGACCTTGCCGACGACCAGCGGGCCGGTCAGGCCGGCGCCGAGCCGCTCGACGGTCTCGACCTCGAGCCCTGCCGAAATGAGCTTGGCCTGGACGTCACGTCCGGTCTCCGTCGCCGGCAGGTCGACGTACTCCCGCAGCCAAGAAAGCGGGACCCGCATCAGATCTCCATCCCGAACGGCCGGGTGAACCTGACGTCACCCTCGACCATGTCTCGCATGTCATCGACGTTGTGGCGGAACATCAGCATCCGCTCGATGCCGAACCCGAAGGCGAATCCGCTGTACTTCTCCGGGTCGACACCGCAGGCGACGAGCACCTTGGGGTTGACCATGCCGCAGCCGCCCAGCTCGATCCAGCCCTCGCTGCCGCAGGTGCGGCAGGGCCGGTCGGGGTTGCCGACGGACTCGCCGCGGCAGACGTAGCAGAGCATGTCCATCTCGGCGGACGGCTCGGTGAAGGGGAAGAAGTTCGGGCGCAGCCGGGTCTTCA
Source organism: Streptomyces sp. NPDC048370 (assembly GCF_043200825.1). Classification (NCBI taxonomy): domain Bacteria; kingdom Bacillati; phylum Actinomycetota; class Actinomycetes; order Kitasatosporales; family Streptomycetaceae; genus Streptomyces; species Streptomyces sp. NPDC048370. The sequence continues at coordinate 54,008 of NZ_JBICYI010000011.1, forward strand.
TGTCGGCCCCGAAGAGCGCCTGGACCATGTGGTCGAGGGTGCCCTTGAGGTCGGCCATGGTCAGGCCCTCGTCGACGGCGAGCAGCTCGATCTGGTGGAAGACCGGGGTGTGCGTGGCGTCGAGCTCGTCGGTGCGGTAGACGCGGCCGGGGCAGACGACGTAGACCGGAGGCTTCCGCTCGATGAGCGTGCGGGCCTGCACCGGGGAGGTGTGCGTCCGCAGCACGACACCGGACTCGTCGCCGGTCGTCCCCTCGGGGCCCTGGACGAAGAAGGTGTCCTGCATCTGGCGCGCCGGGTGGTCCGGCACAAAGTTCAGGGCGTCGAAGTTGAACCACTCCGCCTCGACCTCGGGGCCCTCGGCGACCTCGTACCCCATGGATACGAAGACGTCGGCGACCCGCTCCATGAGCGTGGTCAGCGGGTGGCGGGCGCCGGCCGGAACGCGGTCGTACGGCAGGGTGACGTCGACCGCCTCCTCGACCAGGACGCGGGCGTCGCGCTCGTCCTCCAGCTCGGCCTGGCGGGCGGCGAGGGCCTTGGAGACCGCGCCGCGGGCCTGGCCCACGAGCTTGCCGGCCGCGGCCTTGGCCTGCGGCGGCAGCGCGCCGATCTCGCGGTTGGCCAGCGCGAGCGGCGAGGTGCCGCCCGTGTGCGCGACCTTCGCGTGCGCGAGCGCGTCGAGGTCACCCGCGGCGGCGAAGGCGGCGAGCGCCTCGTCCCGCATGCGCTCGATCTCTGCCGGTTTCAAGGCCTCGACCTCGACCGGGTCGTACGACTTATTGGGTGCGGACATCTCTTCCCGTGCTTCCGTTTGGCTGGCTGGGCGGCCCCGCTCGACGACAAGGGCGCAAACGTGCCAAAGGTCGAGTCTAACGGGGCGCGGGGACGCGAATGAGCCCGTGGGCGGCCCGGGCGGCTGGTGATCTCGTCAGGCGAGATAGGCCGGGGCGCCGACGGGCAGGATAAATCGGAACTCGGCGCCGCCGCGGGGACCGCGTCCGACGGTGATCGTTCCGCCGTGGGCCTCGACGATGCCCTTGACGATGTAGAGGCCGAGTCCGGTGCCACCACGCTTGCTCCCCCGCCAGAAGCGGGTGAAGACACGGCCCATCGACTCCTCGGGGATGCCGGGGCCTTCGTCGCTCACGGTGACCGCCGTTCCCTTCTCTCCGTCGGGGGTGTCGCAGGTGGGTGCCACCTCGATGGTGACGGTTCCCTCGCCGTGGCGCACCGCATTTTCGAGGAGGTTGCCGAGGACCTGGTCGACCTTGTCGGGGTCGGCCCACAGGTCGGGCAGCTGGGGCCGTACGCGGACGAAGAAGCGGTCGGGGGACTGGCCGCCGGTGGTGTGGGCCTGGATGTGGCGGCCGACGGCGGCGGCGATGTCGACGGGCTGGCGACGCACCTCGAGACGGCCGGAGTCGATCCGGGAGATGTCGAGGAGCTCGGCGATGAGCCGGGTGACGCGGTTGGCGTCGGCGTCGACGGTCTCCAGCATCAGCCGCTTCTGGTCGTCGGTGAACCGCTCCCACTTGGCGAGCAGCGTCGCGGTGAAGCCCTTGACGGAGGTCAGCGGGGAGCGGAGTTCGTGGGCGACGGTGGCGATGAGCTCGGCGTGGCTGCGTTCGGTACGACGCCGGGCCTCGGTGCCGCGCAGCGAGACGACGACGCGGCGGACCGGCCCTTTGGGGTGCTCGCGGACGTACCGGGCGGAGACGAGGACCTCGCGGCCGCCGGGCAGGAGCAGATTGCGCTCCGGCTGGCCGCGCCGGGTGGCGAGGCCGCCGTAGGGGTCGGTGAGGGTCCACCAGCGGCGGCCCTTGAGGTCCTCCAGGGGCAGCGCCTGGTCGAGCGGGAGGCCGAGGGCCTTCCCCGGGGCCACGGAGGTGATGCGGGCGGCGGCGGCGTTGAAACAGACGACGTGTCCGGTGGCGTCGGCGACGACGAGACCGTCGGGCAGCTCGTCGGGGTCGATGCCGAGGATGCCGGGCGCCGCGGTGGAGGACCCGTCCGGGTCCTCCGGGGCATCCGGCGCGCCGCTCCGTGCCTGTGCGGGACTGTCCGTGCCGACCGTCATCCCCGTTCCCCACCCCTCCGTGTAGCGCAGTGGGCCCCCGAGTTCGTCACCCTACTAGGTGCGGGTGACGCTTAGGAGCCCCTCAGCCGGAGGTTCGGGGGCGCTGCGCACGCGCGGAGGCGTAGAGGCACACGGCGGCGGCCGTCGCGAGGTTGAGGCTCTCGGCCTTGCCGTGGATCGGTACGCGGACCACGGCGTCGGCCAGGGCCCGGGTCTCCTCGGGCAGCCCCCAGGCCTCGTTGCCGAAGACCCAGGCGGTGGGGCCGCCCATGGTGCCGGCGTCCAGCTCGTCGTCGAGGTCGTCCTGCCCTGCGCCGTCGGCGGCGAGGATCCGTACGCCCGCGCTCTTCAGACCGGCGACGGCCTGCTCGACCGGTACGCCGACGACGACCGGGAGGTGGAAGAGGGAGCCGACGGAGGCGCGGACGGACTTGGGGTTGTAGAGGTCGACGGAGGCGTCGGTGAGGATGACGGCGTCGGCGCCGGCCGCGTCGGCGCAGCGCAGCACGGTGCCCGCGTTCCCGGGGTCCCGTACGTGGGCGAGGACGGCGACCAGCTTGGGCTTGGCCGCGAGGACCTCCTCGAACGGCGAGTCGAGGAAGCGGCAGACCCCGACGAGGCCCTGCGGGGTGACGGTCTGGGAGACCTCGGCGAGGACGGCGGCGTCGGCGTAGTGGACCCGGGCGCCGGCCGCGCGGGCGGCGTCGACGATCCCGTCGTACCGCTCGGCGGCCTCGACGGTGGTGAAGAGCTCGACGAGGGTGGGCTCACCGGAGCCGCTGCGGTGCTCGACGGCCTCACGGACGGCCTGCGGGCCCTCGGCGATGAAGAGGCGGTCCTTGCCCCGGAAGTTGCGCTTGGCGAGCCGCCTGGCGGCGACGACGCGCGGCGAACGCGGGGAGATCAGCTCGGGGGTACCCATGGGGTCGGTGGCTCTTTTCGGGGTCCGGGCGGGTCGGGGGTCCGGGGCGTGCTCGGGGCTTGTGCGCCCCGAACACGACCGGACCCGCAGGCCCGAAGGCCTGCGGGTCCGGTGCAGAAGATCTGCGGCCTGGAGATCAGGCAGCGGCCTTCGGGGCGTTGACGTCGGCCGGGAGGGCCTTCTGCGCGACCTCGACGAGCGCGGCGAACGCGTTCGAGTCGTTGACGGCCAGCTCGGCGAGGATCTTGCGGTCCACCTCGACGTTGGCGGCCTTCAGACCCTGGATGAGGCGGTTGTACGTCATGCCGTTGGCGCGGGCAGCGGCGTTGATGCGCTGGATCCACAGCTGACGGAAGTCGCCCTTGCGCTTCTTGCGGTCGTTGTAGTTGTAGACCAGGGAGTGGGTGACCTGCTCCTTGGCCTTGCGGTACAGACGCGAACGCTGACCGCGGTAGCCGGAGGCCGCCTCGAGGATCGCCCGGCGCTTCTTGTGGGCGTTGACTGCCCGCTTGACGCGTGCCACTTCTTAACTCCTTGTAGCGGGGCCGTGGGGGTACTCACACGACCCGGAAAACGGATGGGTCCCGGTCTTGGCCGGATGCCCTCGTCGCCGAGGGCGGGAGATCAAGATCAGATGCCCAGCATCTTCTTGATCTTGGCCGCGTCGCCCGGGGCCATCTCGGCGTTGCCGGTGAGGCGACGCGTCAGCTTGGACGACTTGTGCTCGAGCAGGTGGCGCTTGCCGGCGCGCTCGCGCAGCACCTTGCCGGAGCCGGTGATCTTGAAGCGCTTCTTGGCACCGGAGTGCGTCTTGTTCTTCGGCATCGCGCCGTTATCTCCTCGTCAGTGGCGCTCCCCCGGTGCGGACACCGGACATCCAGGAGCGTCAGTTCTCGTGTGGTGGTTCCGGGCGAGGCCCGGGGCTGCCTGGATGGCAGCCCCTCGGGTCACGCCTCGGGGTTCTCGGCCTCGGCGGGAGCCTCGGCCGAAGCCTCCTCGGCCGGAGCCTCGGCGGTCTCGTCGGACGAGACGCCCTGACGCTCCGCCTTGCGCGCGGCCTGAGCCTCACGCGCCTCGGCCATGGCCTCGGTCTTCTTCTTGTGCGGGCCGAGAACCATGATCATGTTCCGGCCGTCCTGCTTCGGGTTGGACTCGATGAAGCCAAGCTCCTCGACGTCCGAAGCCAGCCGCTGCAGCAGCCGGAAGCCAAGCTCGGGGCGGGACTGCTCACGACCACGGAACATGATCGTGATCTTGACCTTGTCACCCTGCTTGAGGAACCGGACGACGTGACCCTTCTTGGTGTCGTAGTCGTGCGGGTCGATCTTCGGCCGGAGCTTCATCTCCTTGATGACCGTGTGCGCCTGGTTCTTGCGCGCCTCACGGGCCTTCATGGCCGACTCGTACTTGAACTTCCCGTAGTCCATGAGCTTGCACACGGGCGGACGGGCGGTCGCCGCGACCTCGACCAGGTCGAGGTCGTACTCCTGTGCGAGCTCCAGGGCCTTGGCAAGCGGAACAATCCCGACCTGCTCGCCGCTGGGACCGACAAGTCGCACCTCGGGAACGCGAATCCGGTCGTTGATGCGGGGCTCGGCGCTGATGGATCCTCCTCGGTAGCACCACGTGACCGCCTGGCGGACGGACACGTATGTCTGTAACAGTGAGACCAACCGCGCCGGAACATGAAAAACGCCCCGGACGGGACACAGGCGGGGCTCCACGGAAATACCGGAGCACCGCCGCGGTCAACCGCGGGGCGCACATCGGGCGGTTCCATCGTCCGTACGGAACGATGGGCACCACCTGACCGGTGACCCGCCGCCCGCGAGGGCGGCCAGGTGGGAGATCGGAGCCTCCACTTGTGGGCCGGGCACATAGGTGTCCGGCCGGTCGTTACACCAGGTTAGCAGGGACCGTCCCGGTTCGCGAACGGGGACGGCGGCGCCGGGAGTGCGCCCGGGTCCGCATATCGTGTGGGGCATGAGCGAGACGCCCCAGAACGAGTCCCCCGACTTCGACGACATGACCCGTGACATCGCGGAGGTCCCCGCGGTGGAGGTCATCGTGACCGTCGCGGTGAACCTGATGAGCGCCGCCGCGGTGAAGCTCGGTCTCACCGAGGACGGTGAGAAGCACAAGGACCTCGACGAGGCCCGCAAGCTGGTCCACGCCCTGGCCGGGCTCCTGGACGCCGGCGCGACGGAGATCAGCTCCTTCCACGCGGCGCCGCTGCGGGACGGCCTGAAGTCCCTGCAGCTGGCCTTCCGCGAGGCGTCGATCATCCCGGACGAGCCGGGCCAGGGCCCGGGCGAGAAGTACACGGGGCCGGTGTACGGATAAGCCCACGGTCGGGGGTACGGGGGTCGCCCCCCGGGAGATCACAGCCACGGGGCCGGTGTACGGATAAGCCCACGGTCGGGGGTACGGGGGCCCCGACCCCGTCAGTCAGTTCCGTACGTAGAAGGGCTCGCCAGGAGGCGTGGCCGAGGCCGGCAGGAGTGCCAGGTCGAGGCCGCGTACCAGGCGGGCCCTCAGTGTTTCGTCGGCGGCCAGACCACGGGCCACCCGCTGGGCGGCCTCCGCGGGGGCCGCGTCGTCGGCGAGGACGAGCGCGAGGGTGCCGTCGGCGGTGCCGGGGCCGAGGTGGGCGCGGAGGACCGCGGGCTCGGCGGCGACCGCGTTCCGTACCGCCTCCCGTACCGCCGGGTCGTCCAGCGGGTCCAGGCTGGTGCGGCCCTCCGCGAGGGCGAGCAGCGCCGGTCCGGTCAGCTGGTACGGGACGGGGCCCGCGAGGTCGAGGACGACGGTGTCCGCCTTCTCGTGCGCGGCGGCCTGCAGGGCCTGGTGCAGAGGGACGGCCACCGGGCGGGCCTCGGGGTCCCAGAGCGCGAGCGAGGCGATCGAGGTGAACGCGGGGAGCGCGCGGCGGTCGCCCGCGGTGAGCGTGGGCACCGCCATGTCGCTGGTCTTCTCGCGGCGCAGCCCCGTCCCGGGGTCCTCCTCGACCTCGCCGAGGACGGCGACGACGGGGACGAGGAGTCGCGCGTCCTTCAGCGCCGCCAGGACGGGGCCGTGGGCGGTTCTGTCCGTCGCCCAGGCCGCGAGGGCCTCGGCGAGCCGCGGGTCGGCGGTTCCGTCGTCGTCGGAGAAACCGGGGTCAGGGATGTTCTTGAGCGCCACGCACCGAGCCTAACCGCCGTGGCGGGGCGGTCAGCGCGGAGGGCGGGGCCCGGTGGTGCGGCCGCCGCGCCAGAGGACGACCGCCGCGACGAGCAGGACGGCGCCGAGGCCGCCGGCGGCCGGGGCGAGCAGGCCGATCGGCTTGCTCTCGTCGTCGGCGACGGGCTGCGGTCCCGGACCGAAGAAGCGGCCCGCGTACCCGGCGGCCGCGTTCTTGGGGTCGGCGGCCTTGAGCCGGAGGCCCGCCTTGATCGCGGCGGCCGGGTCGACCGTGCCGTAGCCCTTCTCGTCGCTGCGGCCGTTCTTGGGACGGTTGCGGGCGGTGTCGATGAGGAGCTGCTTGACCTGGGCGGGGGTCAGGCCGGGGTGGGCGGAGCGGACGAGGGCGACGGCGCCGGAGACGAAGGCGGCGGCGGCGCTGGTGCCCCAGCCCGAGTAGTAGCGGCGGTCCGGGTCGGCGATGACGATGTCGAGGCCGGGGGCGCTGACGGTGGAGTACCAGCGGCTGGTGGAGAAGGCGGCGGGGGTGCCCCACCGGTCCACGGCGGTGACAGCGACGACGCCGGGGTAGGCGGCGGGGTACGAGATGTGGTCGCCCTTCTCGCCGCCGTTGCCGGCAGAGGCGACGACGGAGACGCCCTTGGCCAGGGCGTACTGGACGGCGGCGTCCTCGCCCGCGTCCGGGTGGGCGGACTTGGAGTCGTCGCCGAGGGAGAGGTTGATGACGTCGGCGCCGTGGTCGACGGCCCAGCGGATGCCCTCGGCGAGGGCGGTGCCACGGGTCTTGCGGGCCTTGTCGCGGGCCTTGTCGGCGCCTTCGAGGATGACGCGGACGGGCAGGATCTCGGCCTTGGGCGCGATGCCGAGGACGCCGTCCTGACGGCCGCTGCCGTGGCCGTGACCGGCGATGATGCCGGCCATGGCCGTGCCGTGCCGGGCCCACGCGCGCTCGCCGGGCGTGGCGCCGAAGCCGACGAGGTCCTTGCCGGGGAGGACGGAGCCGGCGAGGTCGGGGTGGTCGGCGTCGACACCGGTGTCGAGGACGGCGACGGTGATGCCCTCGCCCTTGGTGGTGCGCCAGGCCTCGGTCGTGTGGAGGGCTTCGAGGCCCCACTGGCGGGCGCGGATGGTGTCGGCGTACGCCGGGGTGGTGGTGGCCGGGAGGACGGCGAAGGCGGCGGCGAGGAGGCCCGCGAGGGTGCGGGGGCCGCGGAGGGTCCGGTTCACGTGTCGGCGTCCTTCGCTGCCGTGGCGACCGTGGCGCGCAGGGTGCGTTCGATCTGGTCGGCGACGCCCTTGGCCTCGTGGCCGAGGCCGGACTGCGCGGTGGGGCTGGTCTGTCCGTCGGCCATGGCCTTGGCGGCGGGTTCGGGGGTGGCGACGGGGCGGCCGTCGGCGAAGCCGGAGACGGCGGTGACGAGGACGGGCAGGTCCGCGAGGGCGCGGGTCGACCAACTGGCGCGCTGCGCGGGGCCGAAGCGGGCGGCCACGGTGCCGGGGCCGGCGAGCGCGGGGGGCACGTCGGCGGCGAGGCGGGCGGCGGACCCGGTGGCGAGGGTACGGCTGGTCGTGGGGTCGGCCTGGGTGAAGACGAGGCCGACGGTGATGACGCTGGAGGAGGTCGCGTCGGTGTAGGTGGCGCGCAGGACGCGGTCGCAGCCGACGGGCCCGAGGGTGGTGAGCACGCTCTTGGGCAGGACGGCCGCCGTGCAGGGGGTGTCGGGGGCGACGACGATCCGCGTCCAGGTGCGGTCGGCGGCGCCGGGGCCCTTGCGGGGACCGGCGAGGGTACGGGGGAAGAGCGTGTCGACGGGGACGCTGTGCCACAGGGTGCCCGCCTCGGTGTAGCCCTCCGGCTCGGGGATCGCTCCGGCGTCGGTCGCGGCGAGGACGGCTCCGGCGAGGGCGCCGCCGAGGAGGCCGACGCCGAGGACGAGGCAGGCCCCGGCCGCGACGACCCGGCCGACGCGGCGCTCACGGATGGGCCGGAGGCGGGTGGTGGTCTCGACGGGCGTCTCGGGCGGCGCGGTGAAGGCGCGGTAGGCGCCGTACGTCCCGTACGTCTGCGCACTCCGGGGCACGGCGTCGGTACCGGGTGCGGCATCACGGATCGGCCGCAGCCGCGTGGTCGTCTCGACGCGGTGCACGTCGTCCCCGGCGGTTCCGGGGCGGGGCACGGCGACGCCCGGACGCGGCGGGGTGCCGGGTGCGGGACGTGGGCCGGCGACCGGGCCGGTGGCACGGTCGGACGCGGCACCCGTGCGCGGCGCGGAAGTCGGCCGCGGCGGGATCGCGGCCACGGGCGCGGTGCTCGGAGCGGTCGACGGGCGCGGTGGGAGGCCGGGCGGTGGGGCCGGGACGGTGGGCGCGGGACGCGCGGAGGGGACGTTGGTGGGGGGTACGGAGGGGACGGTCGTGGGGCGTGCGGAGGGGACGGTCGTGGGGCGCTCGGCCGTCGGCGGGGGTGCCGTGGGCCTCGGGGGGACGAGCGGGCCCCGAGGGGCGGGGCCGGGAGCGCTCTCCTCGCCCGGTGCGTCGGCGTCGCGGCCGGTCGGCTCGGAGGGCGGCAGCAGGGCGTCCGGGATGCGGGAGCCGGGACGGTGCGCGTCAGTGGTCAATGCCCGCCCCCCTGGTCGTTCCTACGTCGTGCCTGCCCTCGCAATGCCCGCCACTCTACGGGCTGTTCCCCTCACCACGGGAACTCAGGGGCTACCCACCCGTAAACCCGTCTGGCAAGCTCGGGCCATGACTCCCCGCGCCGCCGACCGGGCCCGGTACGACCGGGCCACCGCCCATCTCGACGCGCCCGTCGCCATCGTCGACCTGGAGGCCTTCGACGCCAACGCCGACGATCTCGTACGGCGGGCCGGGGGCAAGCCGATCCGGGTGGCGAGCAAGTCGGTGCGGTGCCGGGCGCTCCTGGAGCGGGTCCTGGCGCGCGAGGGGTTCGCGGGGATCATGTCGTTCACGCTCGACGAGAGCCTCTGGCTGGCCCGGGCCGGGTTCGAGGACGTGCTGCTCGCGTATCCGTCCGCCGACCGCACGTCGTTCGGCGAGCTGGCGAACGACGCGAAGCTCGCCGCGGCCGTGACCGTGATGGTCGACGACCCGGCGCAGCTGGAGTTGATCGACGCGGCCCGCGCGGGCGGCGGCGAGGAGATCCGGGTCTGCCTGGAGCTGGACACCTCCCTCCGGCTGCTCGGCGGCAAGGTGCGGATAGGCGCGCTGCGCTCGCCGCTGCGCGAGCCCGCCCAGCTCGCCGAGCTGGCCCGCTCGATCGCCCGCCGCCCCGGTTTCCGGCTCGTCGGGATCATGGCGTACGAGGGGCACGTGGCCGGGGTCGGGGACGCGGTGGCAGGGCGGCCGCTGCGGTCCCGGGCGATCCGGTTGATGCAGTCGGCCGCCCGCCGGGAGCTGGCGGCCCGGCGCGCGGCCGTGGTCCGTGCCGTACGGGCGGTGGCGCCGGACCTGGAGTTCGTCAACGGCGGTGGCACGGGCAGCGTGCAGCAGACGGCGGCCGAGGAGGCGGTGACCGAGATCGCGGCCGGTTCGGGGCTCTACGTCCCGCGCCTCTTCGACAACTACACGTCCTTCACCGGCCGTCCCGCGGCCCTCTTCGCCCAGCCGGTCGTGCGCCGCCCGGGCGTCGGTGTGGTGACCGTGCTCGGTGGCGGCTACCCGGCCTCGGGCGCGGCGGGGGCGGACCGGCTGCCGGTCCCGTACCTGCCGGAGGGGCTGCGCTACGACCCGAAGGAGGGTCCTGGCGAGGTGCAGACCCCGCTGCTCGGCTCGGCGGCGGACGATCTCCTCATCGGGGACAAGGTGTGGTTCCGGCACGCGAAGGCAGGGGAGCTGTGCGAGCGGTTCGACAGCCTGCGGCTGATCGAGGGCGACCGGATCACGGCGACCGTACCGACGTACCGGGGCGAGGGCCGCACGTTCCTGTAGGACCGGGCTGCGCGCCGCTCACGTACCCGGGGTGCCCGGAGTACCCGGGGTGATCGAGGTGCCCACTCCCCCGTTGGTGTCGCTGCCGATGGGGCGGATGCCGCGCGTGATCTCGTCCATCACGGTGAGCGCGGGTCCGTCCGGACCGGCGTCGAAGAGGAAGCGCACGACGACCGGGGACTCGCTGCCCGTCGGGGACGGGAAGGCGAGCGACTGGACGTAGCCGCCGGGGCCCTTGTCGGTGACGACCTGCCAGCGGACCAGGTAGCCGGTGCGGCCCGCGACGACGGCGGGGCGGGCGGCGACCACCTTGTGGGAGACCATCGTGCCGTAGGGGAAGGTGTCGAGGATGTCCTCCTGGAAGGTCTCCTTGACGGCCAGGACGATGTCCTCCTTGGCGACGGCCTCGGGGGTCGCGGTGCTGCTGCCCCCTACCGGGTGGGAGGAGACCGTGCCGTGGCGGCACTTCTTCGTGGCGGCCCCGGGGCACTGATAGGTGCCGACGGTCGTGATCGTCGGCGCCGGGTCCGAGGAGAACTCCGGCTTCTCCCAGCCCTTGATCACGGGGAGGGTGATGCCGTTGAGCTGGTCGTCGACCTGCGTGGGCTTCTCGTCCTCCTCCTCGTCGACGGGCGCGTCGGAGGTGGCCGAGGTGGTCGGCGCGGTGGGCGTGGCCCCGGTCGGACCCGCCGCGGGCGGCGCGTCCCCCTTGTCGTCGCCGCCGAACACGAGCACGCCCGCGACGACCGCCGCGACCACGGCCACCGCGACGGCGCCGAGGACGACGGCCCGGCTCCGCCCGTTGCGTACGGACGGAGCCGGTGCGACGACCGTGGACGGCGCCATGGGCGTCGCCGGGTAGGCGCCTGTCGGGGCCTGCCGGGTGTGCGCGGTCCAGTTCGTGCCGTCCCACCATCGTTCGACGGTGGGCGCTGCCGGGTCCGGGTACCAGCCCGGCGGGGTCGTCATGCTCATCCCGCAAGCCTAGGACCCGGGTCGCGGCCGCTACAGCGGGGTCACGTACGCGCCCGAAATGCCGCCGTCGACAAGGAAATCGGTGGCATTGACGAAGGACGAGTCGTCGCTGGCGAGGAAGGCCACCGCGGCGGCGATCTCCTCGGCCTCGGCGAACCGGCCGACGGGGATGTGGACGAGCCGGCGCGCGGCGCGCTCCGGGTCCTTGGCGAACAGCTCCTGCAGGAGCGGGGTGTTGACAGGACCGGGGCAGAGCGCGTTGACGCGGATGCCCTCGCGGGCGAACTGGACGCCCAGTTCGCGGGACATGGCGAGCACGCCGCCCTTGGAGGCGGTGTACGAGATCTGGCTGGTGGCCGCGCCCATGATCGCGACGAAGGAGGCGGTGTTGATGATGGAGCCCCGGCCCTGCTGCCGCATGTAGGGCAGGGCGGCCTTGCAGCAGAGGTAGACGGAGGTGAGGTTGACGTCCTGGACGCGCTTCCAGGCCTCCAGGCCCGTCGTGAGGATCGAGTCGTCGTCGGGCGGCGAGATGCCCGCGTTGTTGAAGGCGATGTCGACGGAGCCGTAGGTGTCGAAGGCGGTCTTGAAGAGCGCCTCGACCTGCTCCGGGTCGGTGACGTCGACCTGCACGAAGGTCCCGCCGACCTCCTCGGCGGCGGCCTTGCCGGCCGTCTCGTCGATGTCGCCGCAGACGACGTTCGCGCCCTCGGAGGCGAGGCGGCGGGCGGTGGCCAGGCCGATGCCGCTGCCGGCGCCGGTGATGACGGCGGTGCGGCCGACGAGGCGGCGGCAGACGGTCTCGTTGCTCAGGGTCTCGTTGCTCACAGTGCGGGGCCCTCCGTGCTGATGAAGACGTTCTTGGTTTCGGTGAAGGCGGTCAGTGCGTCGGGGCCGAGCTCCCGGCCGAGGCCGGACTGCCGGTAGCCGCCGAAGGGGGTCCAGTAGCGGACGCTGGAGTGGGAGTTGACGGAGAGGTTGCCGGCCCGGACTGCGCGCGAGACGCGCAGGGCACGGCCGACGTCGCGGGTCCAGATCGAGCCGGAGAGGCCGTACTCGGTGGCGTTGGCGAGCCGTACGGCGTCGGCCTCGTCCTCGAAGGGCAGGACGACGGCGACCGGTCCGAAGACCTCCTCGACGGCGCAGGGCGCGTCCTCGGCGATGTCGGTGAGGACGGTCGGCGGGAACCAGAAGCCGGGGCCCTCGGGTGCCTTGCCCCGGATGCCGGGCAGGGCGTCGGGGACGTACGCCCGTACGCGCTCCAGCTGGGCCTTGGAGATCAGCGGGCCCATCTGGGTCTTCTCGTCGGTCGGGTCGCCGACGACGATCTCCTCGACGGCGGGGGTGAGGAGCTCCAGGAAGCGGTCGTACACGCTCCGCTGGACCAGGATGCGGGTGCGGGCGCAGCAGTCCTGGCCGCTGTTGTCGAGGAAGGACATCGGAGCGGCGGCCGCCGCCGCCTCGATGTCGGCGTCGGCGAAGACGATGTTCGGGCTCTTGCCGCCGAGTTCGAGCGTCAGGCGCTTCACCTGGTCGGCGCACTTCGCCATGATGCTCTTGCCGACCCGCGTCGAGCCGGTGAAGACGATCTTGGCGATGCCGGGGTGTTCGACGAGCGCGTCGCCCGCGACGGCGCCCTCGCCGGGGAGGACCTGGAAGAGGCCCTCGGGGAGCCCGGCCTCCAGGGCGAGTTCGGCGAGGCGGAGTGCGGTGAGCGGGGTGGTCTCGGCCGGCTTGAGGATGACCGCGTTGCCGGCGGCGAGGGCCGGGGCGGTGGCCCAGGCGGCGATCGGCATGGGGAAGTTCCAGGGCGCGATCACGCCGACGACGCCGAGGGGTTCGAGGATGGTGACGTCGAGCCCGCCGGCGACCGGGATCTGACGGCCGTTCAGCCGTTCCACTCCCCCGGCCGCGTAGTCGAGCAGATCGCGGACGTTCCCCGCCTCCCAGCGGGCGTTGCCGAGGGTGTGGCCGGCCTCGCGGACTTCGAGGAGGGCCAGCTCCTCGGTGTGGGCGTCGACGACGGCGGCGAAGCGGCGCAGCAGCCGGGCCCGGTCGGCGGGGGCGGCCGCGGCCCAGCCGCGCTGGGCCTCGGTGGCCCGTACGACGGCGGCGTCGACGTCCTGCGGCGTGGCGGCGGGGACGGTGGCGACGAGCTCCTCGGTCGCCGGGTTCAGGACAAGCAGTTCGTGCGGCAACTCGTTCCTCACATGCGTTCGAAGGAGCGGCGCAGCTCCCAGTCGGTCACCGCGGCGTCGTACGCGTCCAGTTCGACGCGGGCCATGTTGCGGTAGTGCGCGACGACCTCGTCGCCGAAGGCGGCCTTGGCGATGGGGCTGGTCTCCCAGAGTTCGGCGGCCTCGCGCAGGGTGGTGGGGACGTGGGCGTAGTCGGCGGTGTAGGCGTTCCCGTCGCAGCCCTCGGGGAGTTCGAGCTTCTGCTCGATGCCGTACAGGCCGGCGGCGACCAGGCCCGCGACGGCGAGGTGGGGGTTGACGTCTCCGCCCGGGAGCCGGTTCTCGAAGCGCGTGGAGCGGCCGTGGCCGACGACGCGCAGGGAACAGGTGCGGTTGTCGACGCCCCAGGCCACGGCGGTGGGGGCGAAGGAGCCGGGCTGGAAGCGCTTGTAGGAGTTGATGTTGGGGGCGTAGAGGAGGGAGAAGTCACGCAGGGCGGCGAGCTGCCCGGCGAGGAAGTGCCGCATGACCTCCGACATCCCGGCGGGCCCGTCCCCGGCCATCACGTTCGTGCCCTGCGCGTCCTGGAGCGAGAGGTGGATGTGGCAGGAGTTGCCCTCGCGCTCGTTGTACTTCGCCATGAAGGTGAGCGAGACGCCTTCCTGGGCGGCGATCTCCTTGGCACCGGTCTTGTAGACGGCGTGCTGGTCGCAGGTGACGAGGGCCTCGTCGTACTTGAAGGCGATCTCGTGCTGGCCGGGGTTGCACTCGCCCTTGGCGGACTCGACGATCAGGCCGGCGCCGGCCATCTCGTTGCGGATCCGGCGCAGGAGGGGCTCGACGCGGCCGGTGCCGAGGACCGAGTAGTCGACGTTGTACTGGTTGACCGGTGTCAGGCCCCGATAGTTCGCGTCCCAGGCCTGTTCGTAGGTGTCCTTGAAGACGATGAACTCGAGCTCCGTGCCGACATGCGCGGTGTAGCCGTGCTCCGCGAGCCGTTCCAGCTGGCGGCGGAGGATCTGGCGGGGCGCGGCGACGACGGGCGAGCCGTCGCTCCAGGCGAGGTCGGCGACGAGCATCGCCGTACCCTCGTTCCAGGGGACGCGGCGCAGGGTGGCGAGGTCGGGGCGCATGGCGAAGTCGCCGTAGCCGCGGTCCCACGAGGACATCGCGTATCCGTCGACCGTGTTCATCTCGGCGTCGACGGCGAGGAGATAGTTGCAGCCCTCGGTGCCGTGGTCGAGGACCTCGTCGAGGAAGAACGGTGCGGCGAACCGCTTGCCCTGGAGCCGTCCCTGCATGTCGGGGAAGGCCAGGACGACCGTGTCGATCTCACCGCTCGCGACGAGGGCGCGGAGCTCCTCGACGGAGAGCGGGGCTTTGCGGTCTGCCACGGGATTGTTCCTCCTTGGGTCAGCCGGAAGCCATAAGGTATTGCGGAAGACCATTGCTTGGGAAGGGGAAACGGGAACGTGTCCAGTACGAGTGAATCGCCCGCCCCGCAGGTTGACCGGCTGACGCCCGTGCTGCGGCCGGTCCGGGCGGGCAACGGCTTCGAGGAGGCCCTGGAGCAGATCCTCCAGGTCGTGCGGCTCGGGCTGGTCCCCGGCGGCGAACGGCTCCCCGCCGAACGGGAACTCGCCGACCGGATGGGGATCAGCCGGGTCACCCTGCGCGAGGTCCTGAAGGTCCTCCAGGAGCAGGGGCTCGTGGAGAGCCGGCGCGGGCGGTACGGCGGAACGTTCGTGCTCGCCCGCCCGCAGAGGGCCGACGAGGACGAGCTGCGGCGCCGGATCGCCTCCGTCGACGTCGAGGACACGCTGCGGTTCCGGGAGGTCCTGGAGGTCGGCGCGGCGGGACTGTGCGCGGCGCACGGGCTCGACGACGAGGGCGCGGAGCGGCTCCGTACCGCCCTCGCCGCCACGCACGACGCCCCGCTGGCCGACTACCGGCGCCAGGACACGCTGCTCCACCTCACGCTGGCCGAGCTCTCCGGCTCCCCGACGCTGACCGCGCAGTACGCCGCCGTGCGGGCGACGGTCAACGACCTCCTGGACTGCATCCCGCTGCTCGTACGGAACCTGGAGCACTCCCAGCACCAGCACACGGCCCTGGTGGAGGCGGTCCTCGACGGCGACGCGGACGCGGCGCGCGAGGTGATGCGGGAGCACTGCGGGGGTACGGCGGCGCTGCTGCGGGGATTCCTGACGTGAGGGGCCGCTGTCGCGAGGGGGGCCGGGCGCTCACGTAACCCGAAAGTAACGCACGGGGGTTGCGTTCCAGCCGGGGCGGCGCAAAGGTATGGCACCAATCCATTGGGCCCGACACGGGAGCTGACGCTGCCATGACGCTCGAAGACACCACCGGGGACAAGACGGCACCAGGGAACGGGACCGCACCGGACGACTACCTCGAACGCCGGGCCCTGCGCCGGGGCAGCGCAGGCTGGCTGCTGCTCACCGGGCTCGGCGTCGCCTACGTCGTCTCCGGCGACTTCTCCGGCTGGAACATCGGCCTGTCCAAGGGCGGTTTCGGCGGCCTCGCCATCGCGACCGTCCTGATGGGCGCGATGTACGCCTGTCTCGTCTTCGCGCTCGCCGAACTCTCCGCCATCCTGCCGACCGCGGGCGGAGGCTACGGCTTCGCCCGCCGGGCGCTCGGCACCTGGGGCGGTTTCCTCACCGGCACCGCGATCCTCATCGAGTACATCCTCGCGCCCGCCGCGATCTCCATCTTCATCGGCGACTACGTCGAATCGCTCGGCCTCTTCGGCCTGGAGTCCGGCTGGCCGGTCTATCTCGCCTGCTTCGCCGTCTTCATCGGCATCCATCTCTGGGGCGTGGGCGAGGCGCTCCGCTTCAGCCTGATCGTGACGGCGATCGCGGTCGCCGCGCTCGTCATCTTCGCGCTCGGCGCGCTGAGCGACTTCCACGTCGACGGTCTCGACGACATCCCGGTCGACGGGGAGGCGTTCGGCGCCAACTCCTGGCTGCCGTTCGGCCTCCTCGGGATCTGGGCCGCGTTCCCCTTCGGCATGTGGTTCTTCCTCGGCGTCGAGGGGGTGCCGCTCGCGGCGGAGGAGGCCAAGGACCCGGTCCGCTCGATGCCCAGGGCGCTCGCGCTCTCGATGGGCATCCTGGTGCTGCTCGCCGTGGTGACCTTCGTCGCCGCGACGGGGGCGCGCGGCTCGGCCGCGATCCAGGAGGCGGGCAACCCGCTGGTCGTGGCGCTGCAGGGCGAAGGCGACCCGACGACGCTCAGCCGCTTCGTCAACTACGCGGGGCTCGCGGGGCTCGTGGCCTCGTTCTTCTCGCTGATCTACGCCGGTTCGCGCCAGCTCTTCGCCCTCTCCCGGGCCGGCTACCTTCCCCGGTTCCTCTCTCTGACGAGCCGCCGGAAGTCCCCGTACCTGGGGCTGCTGATCCCCGGCGGGATCGGCTTCGCCCTGGCGGCGGGGACCGGGGACGGCGCCCGGATGCTGAACATCGCGGTGTTCGGCGCGACCATCTCGTACGCCCTGATGGCGCTCTCGCACATCGTGCTGCGGCGCCGCGAGCCGGAGCTGCCGCGCCCGTACCGGACGCCGGGCGGTGTCGTGACCTCGTCGGTGGCGTTCGTCCTCGCCCTGTCGGCGCTCGTGGCGACGTTCCTTGTCGACAAGGACGCGGCGTTCATCGCGCTCGGGGTCTATGTGATCGCCCTCGCCTACTTCGCGTTCTACAGTCGGCACCATCTGGTGGCCAAGGCGCCGGAGGAGGAGTTCGCGGCGCTTGCGGCGGCCGAGGCCGAGCTCGAACGCGACCGCGCCGACGGCGGACGCGACTGACCCACCGTCCATCCCGTACTTCTGGAGGAACATCCGTGTCCAAGCCGCTCATCGGCGTGACGACCTATCTGGACCAGGCCCGTTGGGGCGTGTGGGAGATGCCGGCGGCGCTGCTGCCCGCGCAGTACCCGCGTCTGGTGCAGGCGAGCGGGGGTCTCGCGACGATGCTCCCGCCGGACGAGCCGTCCGCCGCCGCGTCGGTGGTCGCACGCCTCGACGGCCTGGTGATCGCGGGCGGGGCGGACGTCGAGCCGGTACGGTACGGGGCCGAGCCCGACCCCCGTACCGGCCCGCCGGCCCGGGCCAGGGACACCTGGGAGCTGGCCCTGATCGACGCGGCCCTGTCCTCCGGCACCCCGGTGCTCGGCATCTGCCGGGGCATGCAGCTCCTGAACGTGGCCCTCGGCGGCACGCTGGTCCAGCACCTGGACGGCCATGTCGATGCGGTCGGCGTGATCGGCCGCCACGCGGTGAAGCCGGTCCCGGGCACGCGGTACGCGTCCCTGGTCCCGGAGCTGACCTCGGTGCCGACCTACCACCACCAGGCGGTGGACCGCCTCGGCGCGGACCTGACCCCGTCGGCGTACGCGGAGGACGGCACGATCGAGGCGATCGAACTCCCGGACCCGACCTGGGCCCTGGGCGTCCAGTGGCACCCGGAGATGGGCGAAGACCTGAGACTGATGCAGGGCCTCATCATGGCAACGACCTGAGGGACGTCAGGGGCCTTCAGGGGCCTTGGGGGCGCGGGGAACTGCGCGAACAACCACAGCGCGCCCGCACTCGCCCACCGGCCGCTCCCACCCCCACCCACGCCCCCCGCCCTCACCCCGCCGGCGTCGCCCTCGTCAAAGACAGGAGGTCCCGCGCCGGCCCCGTCGGCCGATGCCCCGTAGGCCAGACCGCACGCAGCTCACGCCGCAACAGGACCCCCGCGACCGGGATCTCGACAAGCCGCCGCGACGCCAGCTCCTCCGCGATCGCCAGCTCGCTCAGGACCGCCGGCCCCGCCCCACTCACCGCCGCCGCCTTCACGGCCGTGGTCGAGGCCAGTTCCAGCAGCGGCTGCGCGAGGCCGCCGTGGGCGGAGAGCGCGGAGTCCAGGACCTGGCGGGTGCCCGAGCCGCGCTCGCGCAGGATCAGCGGGGTCGCGGCCAGCTCCCCGGGGTCCACCTCCCGACGCCGCCGGGCCCACGCGTGCGACGGCGCGGCGACCACGACGAGCCGGTCGCGGGCGACGACCGCCCCGTCCAGGCCGTCCGGCACGGCGAGCCCCTCCACGAACCCCAGGTCCGCCTCGTCGCCGAGGAGCCGCTCCGCGACCGCCGCCGAGTTCCCCGCCATCAGCGAGACCGCCGTGTCCGGCCGCTCCGCGCGCAGCGCGATCAGCCACCCCGGCAGCAGGTACTCGGCGATCGTCATCGACGCCGCCACCCGCAGCCGCGAGTCCCGCCGCCCCCGCAGCGCCTGCGCGCCGGCGTCGAAGGCCTCCGCCGCCTCGACGATCCGCCGCGCCCAGTCCGTCACGAGCGCCCCCGCGTCCGTGAGCCGAGAACCGCGCGGCGAACGGTCCACCAGGGCGACCCCGAGCTGCCGCTCCATCGACCGGATCCGGCTGCTCGCGGCGGGCTGGGTGATGCCCACCTCGCGGGCGGCCCGCCCCAGGCTCCCGTGCCGGGCGACGGCGAGCAGCAGTTCGAGCGCGCCGAGGTCGGGGACCCGGTGGGACAGGGGCGAGGTCTCGGCAGGCTCGTTGCTCATAAAGTCAGCTTATGACGTCATAGCGCCAAGATCCCTGGTCGGGCCCGTCCCCCCGCGCGAGTGTGGAGCCATGGCAACACTCGCACCTTCCCGTCCGGCCCCCCTCGCCACCACCCCCGGCGTGCGGGCGGCCGCGGTCCGTCACCTCGGCCCCAACTGGTACGCCTCGGTCATGGGCACCGCGATCGTCGCCAACGCGGGAGCCACCCTCCCCGTCGACGCCCCCGGCCTCCGCACCGCCTGCACCGCCGTCTGGGCGCTCTCCCTCGCGATGCTCCTCACCCTGCTCACGGCCCGCGCGCTGCACTGGATCCACCACCGCGACCGCGCCCGCGAGCACCTCCTCGACCCGGCCGTGGCCCCGTTCTACGGCTGTCTGTCGATGGCCCTGCTCGCCGTCGGCGCCGGCGCCCTGATCGTCGGCCAGGACTGGATCGGCCCGACCGCGGCCGTCGCCCTCGACACCGTCCTCTTCACGGCCGGTACGGTCATCGGCCTGGCCGCCGCCGTGACCATCCCGTACCTGATGGTGGTGCACCACAAGATCGAGGGCGCCTCCCCCGTCTGGCTGCTGCCCGTCGTCGCGCCGATGGTCTCCGCCGCCGTCGGCCCGCTGCTCCTGCCCCACCTGCCCGCCGGGCAGCCCCAGCAGACCCTGCTGATCGCCTGCTACGCCATGTTCGGCATCAGCCTGCTCGCCACCCTCGTCATGCTGCCCCTGGTCTTCGGCCGGCTGGTCACCGGCGGGCCGCTGCCCCTCGCGCTCACGCCGACGCTCTTCCTGGTCCTCGGCCCGCTGGGCCAGTCGACGACCGCCGCGAACAAGTTCGCCGACGCCGCCCCCGGCCTGCTGCCCGAGCCGTACGCCCACGGCTTCGCCGCCTTCGCCGTCCTCTACGGCGTGCCCGTCATGGGCTTCGCCCTGCTGTGGCTCGCGCTCGCGGGGGCGCTGGTCCTGCGGGCACGACGGCAGGGCATGGGGTTCGCGATGACCTGGTGGGCCTTCACCTTCCCCGTCGGCACCTGCGTGACGGGCGCGGAGGGGCTCGCCCACCACACCGGCCTCGCCGTCTTCCGCTGGCTCGCGATCGCGCTGTACGTGTTCCTCGTCGCCGCCTGGCTGGTGGCCGGAACCCACACCCTGCGCGGGCTGTTCAGCGGTGCGCTGCTCGCAGGGCCCGGGCGAGGACCCGTGGCGCCTCGGCCAGTGACGGTCCGTACCAGGTGAGATGACGCCCGCTGACGAGCGCGGCGGCGGTCCCGGGGAACGCCTCGGGGCCGTCGTCGCGCGTGAAGCGGTACGGCTCGTCGGGCAGGACCACGAGGTCGGCGCCGGCCGCCCGGAGCTCGTCGAGCGGGACGCGCGGGTAGCGCTCGGGGTGGTCGGCGTACAGGTGCCGGACGCCGAGACGGGCCAGCAGGTCGCCCGCGAAGGTGTCGCGGCCGAGGACCATCCAGGGGCGGCGCCAGATCGGCACGACGGCGGTCGGCGGCCGGCCCTTCGCCGCGCCGACGGGCACCGCCTCGACGGCGGCCCACGCCTCCTCGGCCTCGTCCAGCCAGCGCGGCCGGTCCGGTAGGCCGCAGGCCCGCAGCACCCGGTCCAGCTCCCGGAACGCCTGGTCGAGGGTGCGCACCTCGGTGACCAGGACCTCGATCCCGGCGGCGCGCAGGGCGGCCAGATCGGGGGCGCGGTTCTCCTCCTCGTTGGCGATCACGAGGTCGGGGCGGAGCGCGGTGATCGCGGTGACGTCGGGGTTCTTGGTGCCCCCGATCCGTACGACGTCGAGGTCCACCGGGTGCTCGCACCAGTCCGTGGCGCCGACGAGCAGGCCGGGCGCGGTGACGGCCACGGCCTCGGTGAGGGAGGGCACGAGGGAGACGACTCGGGCCGGCCGCACGCTCACGTGTCGTCGGCCTCGATGTGCTCGGCGACGGCCACGACCAGGAGGCGGGTGCCG
Organism: Streptomyces sp. NPDC048370; assembly: GCF_043200825.1. Lineage (NCBI taxonomy): Bacteria > Bacillati > Actinomycetota > Actinomycetes > Kitasatosporales > Streptomycetaceae > Streptomyces > Streptomyces sp. NPDC048370. The sequence continues at coordinate 74,841 of NZ_JBICYI010000011.1, forward strand.
GGCTCGGTGGCGCGCCACCGGTGCCGTACGCCGCCGGAGAGGTAGAGCGTGTCGCCGCGCTCCAGCCGGTACGCCCGGCCCTCGGCCTCGACCTCGGCGGCGCCGTCGGCGACGAAGAGCAACTCGTCGTTGCGGTGCTGGAATTCGCGGCCCGCGTCCCGCTCCCCGGTGAACTCCAGCGCGTGCAGCTGGTGCCGGCCGCGGACCAGGGACCGTACGCCCTCGGGCATCGCGTGCGGATGCTCCTCGGCCCGTACGACATCGACGGTGCGGGCGGCCTCCGCGGCGGCCAGGAGTTCGCCGGCCGAGGTCTCCAGGGCGCCGGCGACGAGCTCGAGGGAGCGCTTGCTGGGGCGGGCCCGCTCGTTCTCGATCTGGCTCAGGAAGGGCACGGACAGGCCGCTGCGGGAGGCCACGACGGCCAGGGTGAGCTTGAGGGCCCTGCGGCGCTTCTTGACGGCCGCGCCCACGCGTAGGGATTCCTTGTCGTCCATGTCGGCTCCCTCCCTCGTGCCTCGGTGCCTGCGTACTGGTCGGTTACCTGAACCTTACGCAGCTTTGGCACGGGGTTTCGCGTCGTGGCGAAAAGGGGTGGCCGCCGAACACGCTCGGCGACCACCCCTTTTCGGACAGGAGTCAGAATCCTGCGTGGGTGCTACTGCGGGGCGAGCTTCTCGGCGAGGCCGGGGTTCTTCTCCAGCCAGCCGCGGACGGCCTCCTGCTCCTTGCCCTTGCCGGTCTCCTGGATGGCCGCTTCGAGATCCGTGAGCTGCTTCTCGGTCAGCTCGAAGTTCTTCAGCCAGGCGCCGACCTCGGGGTTGTCGGCGGTGAAGCCCTTACGGGCGAGGGTGTGGACGCCGTCACCGGCGCCCCAGGTGCCCTTGGGGTCCTTGAGCTTCTTCAGGTCGTACGTGGAGTAGGCCCAGTGCGGCGACCACAGCGTGACGACGACCGGCTCCTTCTTGTCGTACGCGCGCTTCAGCTCGGCGAGCATGCCGGGCGTGGAGCCGTCGACGACCTTGTACTCGCCCTCCAGGCCGTACTCCTTCAGGACCTTGTCCTTGAGGATGCCCATCATTCCGGCGCTCGGCTCGATGCCGATGATCCGGCCCTTGAACTCGCCGCTCTTCCCCTTGAGGTCGTCGAGCGAGTCGACGCCCTTCATGTAGGACGGCACGGACAGTTCGAGCGAGGTGGGGCCGTACCAGGAGCCGAGGTCCTCCAGCTTGTTCTGGTACTTCTCCCAGTACTGGGCGTGCGTGACCGGGAGCCAGGAGTCGGTCTGGAAGTCGATCTGGCCGCCCGCGAGACCGGTGTAGAGCGCGCCGGCCTCCAGCTGCTTGGTGTCGACCTCGTAGCCGCGCCGTTCGAGCAGTTCCTTCCAGAGGAAGGTGGAGGCGATGCCCTCGTCCCAGGGGATGTAGCCGAGGCTGATCTTCTTGCCGTGGCCGATGTCCTTGCCGCCGGCCGTCGTCGACGCCGTACCGCCGCCGAGGAAGCCCATGCCGCCCGCGACGAGGGCGAGGACGACCACGCCGACGAGGGCGGTGACGGGCTGGGGGCGGTGGTTCCAGAGCTTCGCTCCGGCGCGCGCGGCGGTCGCGGCCCGCGCCTTGGCGAGGGCGCGGCGGCCGAGCGGCGAGACCTGGCGGCCGAGCGCGCCGGTCATCCGGTCCAGGTACATGGCGAGGATGACGATGGAGATGCCCGCCTCGAAGCCGAGGCCGATGTCGACGTTGCCGATGGCGCGGTAGACCGCGCCGCCGAGCCCGCCGCCGCCGACCATGCCGGCGATGACGACCATCGAAAGGCCCAGCATGATGACCTGGTTGATGCCGGCCATGATCGTCGGCAGGGCGAGCGGCAGCTGCACGCGCATCAGCGTGGCGCGCGGGGTGGTGCCGAACGCCTCGGCCGCCTCGACGAGTTCGCCGTCGACCTGACGGATGCCGAGCTCGGTCATCCGGACGCCCGGCGGCAGGGCGAAGACGATGGTGGCGATGATGCCGGGGACCACGCCGACGCCGAAGAAGATGATGCCGGGGATCAGATAGACCATGGCGGGCATGGTCTGCATGAAGTCGAGGACCGGGCGCAGCACCGCGCTGACGGTCTTGGACCGGGCGGCCCAGATGCCGAGCGGGACCGCGATCACCAGGGTCACGAGCGTCGCGACGAGCACCAGGGAGAGCGTCGACATGGCGTCGTCCCACAGGTCGACGGAGTCGACGAGCGCGAAGCCCGCGAAGGCGAGCACACCGGCGGGCAGGCCGCGCAGCCACCAGGCGACGACGGCGAGGATGCCGGCGAAGAGCAGGGGCTCGGGCGCGGAGAGGACCGCGTCGATGCCGTCGTAGAGACCGGTGACGACGGTGGTGATGGCGTCGAAGAGCCACGAGAGCTGGGCCTGGAGCCAGTCGACGGAGCTGTCGACCCACTGGCCGAGGGGGAGCCTAGGCATGGGCGGCCACCTCCTTCGTACCGGTGCTGCCGGGGGTGCAGGCGACGGGCGGGCGCTGCTCGTCGCCGATGAAGCCGATCAGCCGGGACTGCGGTACGACGCCGAGGACGGTGCCGTCGCCGTCCTTCACGGCCACCGGGTGCGGGACGCGGGCGCTGACCGCGCACAGGTCCGCGACGAGGGTGTCGGGGCCGACGGTCTCGCAGCCGCAGGCGTCCGCGGCCTTGGGGCCCTCGGCGTCCGTCATGACGGCGGCGGCCGTGAGGACGCGGGAGCGGTCGACGTCCTGGATGAAGGAGGCGACGTAGTCGTTGGCGGGGCGGACCAGGATGTCCTCGGCGCTGCCGAGCTGGACGATCCGGCCGTCGCGCATGACCGCGATGCGGTCGCCGAGGCGCATGGCCTCGTTGAGGTCGTGGGTGATGAAGACGATGGTCTTCTTCAGTCGCTTCTGCAGTTCGAGGAGCTGGTCCTGCATGTCGCGGCGGATCAGCGGGTCGAGGGCGCTGAAGGACTCGTCCATGAGGAGCAGGTCGGCGTCGGTGGCGAGCGCGCGGGCCAGGCCCACACGCTGCTGCATGCCGCCGGACAGCTCGTCGGGCCAGGACTTCTCCCAGCCGGCGAGGCCGCACATCTCCAGGGCCTCGGCGGCCCGGGTCTCGCGCTCGGCGCGCGGGACTCCCTGGACCTCCAGGCCGTAGGCGGCGTTCTCGAGGACGCTGCGGTGCGGGAAGAGGGCGAAGTGCTGGAAGACCATGCTGATCTTCGTGGACCGCACGGTGCGCAGATCGCGGGGGCTGAGCGCCGTGAGGTCGTCGCCGTCGAACAGCACGCGGCCCGCGGTGGGCTCCAGCAGGCCGTTGAGCATGCGCAGGAGGGTGGACTTGCCGGATCCGGACAGACCCATCACGACGAAGATCTGGCCGGGCTCGACGGTGAAGGAGGCATCGATCACCGCCGCCGTGGTGCCGTCTGCGCGGAGCTCGTCGCGGTCCGCACCGTCACTGAGTTTCTTGACGGCTTCGTCGGGTCGTCTGCCGAACACCTTGTACAGGTGGTCGGCCTGGAGCCTGGACACATATACCTCACGCGTTGAAACGAAAACGGCCCTGCCACCCCCGCAGCCAGGCCGTGGAGCGGGGCGGTTTCGGCCCGCGCCTCCCGTGTGTACGTCGATTCGTCGGTGAGTCCGTTGAATCACCTTGAATCCCGTACCGGGTCCGCTCCGGGCCCGCGCCTGCCCGGGGGTCGCGGACGCAAACGCAAAGGTGACGGGGGTCACTGAAAGTGGTCCGGGCGGTCGTGCGTGCGGGGCCATGTCGGCCGGGGCGGGAGTCGGCGTCGGCCGGGGCGGGAGTCGGCGTCGGTCGGGGCGGGTGTCAGTGGGGTGCGGCATGATCGGGGTGTGACGCGACGCCTGATGCTCCTCGACACCGCCTCTCTCTACTTCCGCGCGTACTTCGGCGTGCCGGACTCGGTCCGGGCCCCGGACGGCACGCCGGTCAACGCCGTGCGCGGTCTGCTGGACTTCATCACCCGGCTCGTCCAGGACCACCACCCGGACGACCTGGTGGCCTGCATGGACGCCGACTGGCGCCCGCAGTGGCGGGTGGACCTGATCCCGTCGTACAAGGCGCACCGAGTCGCTGTGGAGACGGAGACGGGCCCGGACGAGGAGGAGATCCCGGACACGCTCTCCCCCCAGGTGCCGGTGATCGAGGACGTCCTTGACGCGTTCGGCATCGCCCGGGTCGGGGTCGCGGGCTACGAGGCGGACGACGTGATCGGCACGCTGACCGGGCAGGCGAAGGGCCCGGTGGACATCGTCACGGGCGACCGTGACCTCTTCCAGCTGGTGGACGACGAGCGCGCGGTGCGCGTGCTGTACCCGCGCAAGGGCGTCGGGGACTGCGATCTGGTCGACGACGAGCTGATCCGTACGAAGTACGGGGTGCGGGCGGACCAGTACGCCGACTTCGCCGCGCTGCGCGGGGACGCCAGCGACGGGCTGCCGGGCGTGAAGGGGATCGGCGAGAAGACGGCCGCGCAGCTGATCACGGAGTACGGCGACCTGGCGGGCGTGCGTGCGGCGGCCGTGGACCGTACGTCGAAGCTGACCCCGGCCAAGCGGCGCGGGATCGTGGAGGCGGCGGAGTATCTGGACGTGGCCCCCACGGTCGTCAGGGTGGCCGGGGACGTACCCCTGCCGGAGTTCGATCCTGCGCTGCCTCGCGTACCCAAGGACCCGGAGGCGCTGGCGGGGCTTGTGGCGCGCTGGGGTCTCGGCGGGGCGGTGGGCCGGCTGCTGCCGGTCCTGGAGCGCTGAGGGCCTGCGGGCCTCCGAGGCGCTCTGGGCTGTCGACCGTACGGAGTGCTAGCTTAGGCAAACCTAAGTTCGCGAGTCAGTCAGGGAGACCGTCGTGGCAGAGCAGCCGGCGCGCAAGGCACCGCAGGCCCATGAGGCACGGGTGGTACGCACGGAGCGGATCACCCCACACATGGTGCGGGTCGTGCTGGGCGGGGACGGCCTCGACGCGTTCTCGGTGGGCGAGTACGCCGACCACTACGTGAAGCTGCTCTTCGCGCCCGAGGGCGTGAGCTATCCGGAGCCGTTCGACATGGAGCGGATCCGCGCGGAGTTCCCGCGCGAGCAGTGGCCCACCACGCGGACGTACACGGTACGGAGCTGGGACCCGGTCCACCGCGAGCTGACCGTCGACTTCGTGGTCCACGGCGACGAGGGCCTGGCCGGGCCGTGGGCGGCGCGGGCCACGGCGGGCGAGACCATGCGCTTCCTGGGCCCGGGCGGCGGTTACGCCCCGGACGCCGAGGCGGACTGGCACCTGCTGGTGGGCGACGAGAGCGCGCTGCCGGCGATCGCGGTGGCCCTGGAGCGGCTGCCGGAGGGCGCGACCGTGCACGCCTTCGTGGAGGTCGCGGACGCGGCCGAGGAGCAGAAGTTCGCGACGGCGGCGGGCATCGAGGTGACCTGGCTGCACCGCGGCGACCGCCCGGCGGGCGAGGCCCTCCTCGACGCGGTCCGCACCCTGGACTTCCCGGCGGGCGACGTCCACGCCTTCGTCCACGGCGAGGCGGGCTTCGTGAAGGAACTCCGCCGCCACCTGCGCCTGGAGCGCGAGGTCCCGCGCGAGCGCCTGTCGATCTCGGGCTACTGGCGCCAGGGCAAGACGGACGAGGCCTGGCGCGCGATCAAGCGCGAATGGAACGACCAGGTGGAACGCGAACAGGAGAACTGAGCGGGAGGCGGCGGGGCCGGGGCGTCGCCCCCGGCCCCGCCGCCGTCGCGAACGGCCCGCAGACCGCCGAGCGCAGAGGGGCGGGCGTCGGCGCCGCGCGAGCCGACCACTCACTTCCCCGTACCGAACACCCTCCCCGACGCGTCCACGTGCGCGAGCCGCCGTAGCGCCGCGAAGATCGCGTCCCCCAGGACCGTCCCCACGACCACGCTCTCCACCAGCTCGTCCCGCTCCACATTGCGTGCGACGTACTCCAGATCCGCCCCGGCCACCTGCTCCGCCGCCCCCGCGTACGCGTCGAGCACCTCCGCGAACCCCGCGTGGCCGATCTCCGTCAGCGCCGCCAGGGCGACCGCGAGCGCCTCCGCCGCCGCGCTGCCCTCGTACGTGTGCCAGCCGCGCCGCTCGATCAGATCGGCGACGGCCGCCCGCGCCTCGACGATCCCCTCACTCGCATCGTCGCTGTAGCGCGGCACCACCCGGTCGGCGGCCGCGCCCAGCATCTTGTGCACGGGTCGGTCGCGGTCCTCGATCGCCTCGAGGACCTCACGGATCGAGGCGACCGACAGCCCGCCCACGTCCAGGAGCGCCCGGATCAGGCGCAGGCGCCGCTCGTGCGCCTCCCCGTACGAGGCCTGGTTCGGGCTCGTCAACTCCCCGGCCGGCAGCAGCCCTTCCCGTACGTAGTACTTGATCGTCGGCACCGACACCCCGGTCCTACGACTCAACTCTCCGATGCGCACCCTGCGTTCACCTTCCCGATCCTGCTCCGGTCTTGCCGACCGACCCACCCATCATAGATAGCACCGCTATCAGATAGCAGAGAGTGCCACTATCGATAATGCCCGACCCCTCAAACCCCAGGCAGCACCCGCGTCTCGCCGGTCGGGAGCTTGGTCCACCAGTGGTTGTAGCGGCGGTAGACGCGGGGGTCGCGGGTGGCGAGGAAGGTCCTCAGGGCGCCGGCCTCCTCCGCGAGGGCTTCCCATGTCTCGGCCGGCAGGTCGTGGAAGGCGGTCGCCTCGATGCCTCCCTCGGTCGGTCTCCATACGCCCGCGACGTAGCCGTCGACCAGCAGGGTCGGCAGCACGTCTCCGTTCCTGCGGATGACCGTCGCCCGGTACGCGGGCGGGATGACCCGTGAGCGGTCGGCGTAGGCCAGCAGGGTGCTGTCCCACATGGCCATCAGCCGGGGCGGGGCGGGGGTGTCCCCGTCCGGGCGGGGTGCGGCCGGTACGTCGAACAGGTCCTCGCCGTCCGGGCCCTCGACCCTTTCCAGGTCGTCCGTCAGCGTCTCCAGCACCCTTCTGACCCTGGCCCGCTGGACCAGCGCGAACTGCGCCATGTCCGCCGCTGACGCGGGCCCGAAGCCTTCGAGGTAGCGAAGGAGCAGCGTCCGCAGCGCGGCGTCGGACGCCTCCGGACCCGCCGGCGCCGGCGGGTCGGGGGGTGCGACGTACGACGGGCGTTCCCCGAAGGACCACGGTGGCGTGGTGGGCGCGTGCACCAGCGGCGTGTAGTGCCGCAGCGCCCACCACGCACCGGACTTCGGCGCGGCCCCCACCCGCTCCTGGATCCAGGCCTCGTACTCGGCACCCGTCCGGGGCCGGTCGCCGAAGGCCAGCAGCTCCGGCACGAGCAGGTCCGCGTCCTCGGCGGTCAGGCCCGACGCCGCGAACCGAGGGTCGCCGATCCTGCCCGCCCTGAGCAGGGGATGCACTGCCTCACGGAAGGTCCGGAAGTCGTCGACGTGGACGGCATGCAGGGTGATCCGCATCAGCGTCGACTTGACGACCGTCCCCCGGGCGAAGGCCCCGTCGAGGTCGGCGGCGTCGAATCCGACGGTCCTGTTCCACAGCGCGAGATACGGGGAGGCCGGCTGCTGGGCCTGCAGCGCGACCACCTTCCGTACCGCTTCGGATGCGCCGATCCGCTCCCGTCGAAGGAGCAACTGCCGTGCCAGAGTCGAGCGGTTGAGCCCCCGCGCGCTGATCTTCATACCGGGATCATCCCGCACCTCACGAACGCGCTCGGACCGTGGCGAGGACCTCCCGGTCCGGCTGGAGGGTCAGGCTCGGCACGGGGCGTATCTCCCCGGCTCCGAGGTCCAGGTCGAGCCGGAACCGGCGGGCGAGGACGGCGAGGATCAGGACGGCCTCGACCATCGCGAACCGGGTCCCGAGGCAGACCCGGGGCCCGCCGCCGAACGGGAACCACGCGTACTCGGGTATCTCCTCCGCGGGCTCGCCCTCCGCGGCGCCCCAGCGCTCCGGCCGGAACTCCTCCGGATCGGTGAACCACCGCCCGTCCCGGTGCGTGGCCCACTGGCTGGACCACACGCGGGTCCCGGGCGGGATCGTCATCCCGCCGAGGGTCGCGCCCTCCCGGGCGATACCGGTGAGCAGCCAGATCGTCGGGTAGAGGCGGAGCGTCTCCTTCACCACGGCCTGGGTGTACGGCAGGCGGGCGTAGTCGTCGAAGCCCGGCTCACGGTCCCCGAGGACCCGGTCGAGTTCCTGGGCGAGGGCGTCCCGCACACGGGGGTTGTGCGAGAGGAGCTGCCACGCCCAGACGAGGGTGGAGCTGGTGGTCTCGTGTCCGCCGATGTACAGCGTGACGGTCTCGTCGCGGATCTCCTCGTCGGAGAGGTGCGCGCCGGTCTCGTCCTGGGCGGCGAGGAGCCGGCTGAGCAGATCGGGCCGCTCGGTGTCACCGTCGCGGTGGCGGGCGACGACCCGACCGACCTCGGCGTCGATGACGGCGGTCGCGCGCTTGATGCGGGCCCGACCCGGCGTGGGCACCCAGTCGGGCAACAGCGCGCCGATCCCGCTGAATTCGGCGCCGATCTCCTTCTGCGCGACATCCATGGCACGGCCGATGGCCTCGGCGTCGGCGGCGGTGTCGACACCGAAGATGGTGCGGACGGCGATCAGCTGGGTGAGGGCGGCCATCTCCTTCTTGATGTCGACGCGCTCCCCGTCACCCCAACGGTCGGCCAGGGCGATGGCGCACTCCGCCATCGTCGCGGCGTAGGACCGCACCTGCTTGGGCCGGACGGAGGGCTGGACGAGGGAGCGCTTGCGGCGCCAGTCGGCGCCCTTGGCGACGACCACTCCGTTCCCCAGCAACGTACGGAACGCGATGCCGAGGTCGGGCTGGTCGAAGGTGCGCTCCACCTCGGTGAGAAGTTCACCGATGGTCTCGGGGTGGGCGATGAAGAGCGCAGGGCCCGACCCGAACCGCCAGCTGACGAAGTCTCCGCGCTCGCGCAGCCGCTCGAAGAAGGCGAGCGGGTCCTTGCCGAACTCCGGCAGGTTCCCGAGCAGCGGTACGCCCCGTGGCCCCGGCACGATCTTCTGTCCGTCGGCCGCCTCGTCGACGGCGGCCGAACCGGCTTGCGTGGTCACGTGGGTCCCCTCCCAGCGGTCTTGCCCGGTGTGTGCGTACGTCCATGGAATCGGAGACCTCCGACCCTCCGCCACCCCTGTGGACAACGCCCTGTGGACAACACCCCGCAGGAAAGTACGGAGACTCGGACAACCCGCCCGCACCCCCGAGCCGCACCCGCCCCCAAGCCGCACCCGCCCGCACCCCCGAGCCGCGCCCGCCCCCACCCCCAACCCAAAGGGCCCGTGGCGTCAACCACGGGCCCCCACAAGCGACATGACAGTACGTCAGCCCACCGAGCTGTACGCCACCACGCCCCGCAGCAGCGAGTCGACCGCCTTGCGCGCGTTCTTGGAGACCGTGCTGGTCTCCTTCGGCGCGGCGGCCGCGATCTGCCCGAGGACGTCGATGACCTGCTTGCACCAGCGCACGAAGTCACCGGCGGGCATCTCCGCCTCCCGCAGGACCTCGTCGAGCCCCTTGTCGGAGGCCCACTGGAAGGCGGCCCAGGCGAAGCCCAGGTCCGGTTCGCGCTGGCCGACGCCCTCCGTCTGGCTGATCTTGAACTCTTCCTCCAGGGCGTCGAGCTTCCCCCAGATCCGCACCATCTCGCCGAGCGCGGCCTTGGCGTTCCCGGTGGGAAGCTTCGGCGGCACGGCGTCGTCGGACTGCCGGGCCTCATACACCAACGCCGAGACGCACGCCGCCAGTTCGGGCGGGGTGAGACCCTCCCAGACCCGGTCGCGCAGGCATTCGCTGGCCAGCAGGTCGAGTTCGCCGTAGAGCCGGGCGAGCCGCTTGCCGTTGTCCGTGACGTCGTCACCGCGCAGATAGTCGAGCTCGGTGAGGAGCGCGACGATCCGGTCGAAGGTACGGGCGATGGTGTTCGTCCGGCCTTCGATGCGCCGCTCCAGCTGCTTGGTGTCACGCTGCAGGCGGTGGTAACGCTCCGCCCACCGGGCGTGGTCCTCGCGCTCGTCGCAGCCGTGGCACGGGTGCGCCCGCAGCTCGGTGCGGAGCCGGGCGATCTCGCGGTCGTCGGCGGCGGCCGAGCGGTCCTTGCGGTGTCGCTCGGGGTTGATGTGTCCCGCCTTGGTCCGCAGGGCGGATGCCAGGTCCCGACGGGACTGCGGGGAGCGGGGGTTGAAGGACTTCGGGATCCTCATCCGCTCCATCGCCTCGACCGGGATCGGGAAGTCGATCGAGGCGAGCCGCTTGACCTGACGCTCGGCGGTGAGCACGAGCGGGCGGGGCCCGTCGTGCTGCTCGAAGCCCCGGTGGCCGTTGGTCCGCCCGGCCGGGATCCCCGGGTCGAGGACGAGGGCGAGTCCGGCGAACTTGCCCGTGGGCACGTGGATGACGTCCCCCGGCTTCAGCTTCTCCAGGGAGGCGGCGGCCGCCGCACGGCGCTGCGCCGCGCCCTGCTTGGCCAGTTCGGTCTCGCGGTCCTTGAGGTCGCGGCGCAGCCGCGCGTACTCCTCGAAGTCTCCGAGGTGGCAGGTCATGCCCTCGCGGTAGCCCTCTAGGCCCTCCTCGTTCTTCTGGACCTGGCGCGAGATGCCGACGACCGACCGGTCCGCCTGGAACTGCGCGAACGAGGTCTCCAGGAGCTCGCGCGAGCGGTGGCGGCCGAACTGGTCGACCAGGTTGACCGCCATGTTGTACGACGGCTTGAAGCTGGAACGCAGCGGGTACGTGCGGGTGCCCGCGAGTCCGGCGAGGTGGCCCGGGTCCAGACCGCGCTGCCAGAGGACGACGGCGTGCCCCTCGACGTCGATGCCGCGCCGCCCTGCGCGCCCGGTGAGCTGGGTGTACTCGCCGGGGGTGATGTCGGCGTGCTGCTCGCCGTTCCACTTGACGAGCTTCTCCAGGACCACGGACCTGGCGGGCATGTTGATGCCGAGGGCGAGGGTCTCGGTCGCGAAGACCGCCTTCACGAGGCCGCGGACGAAGAGCTCCTCGACGACCTCCTTGAAGGTCGGCAGCATGCCGGCGTGGTGGGCGGCGATGCCGCGCTCCAGGCCTTCCAGCCATTCGTAATAGCCGAGGACGTGGAGGTCCTCGGAGGGGATGGCGGCGGTGCGCGCCTCGACGATCTCGCGGACGCGCTGCCGCGCCTCGTCGTTGTTGAGCCGCAGTCCGGCGTAGAGGCACTGCTGGACGGCGGCCTCGCAGCCGGCGCGGCTGAAGATGAAGGTGATGGCGGGCAGCAGCCCTTCGGCGTCGAGGCGTTCGATGACCTCGGGCCGTCCGGGCGTCCAGATGCGGGAGCGCTGACGGCGCTCGCGCTCGCGGTCGGCCTCGCGGATCATCTTGCCGCGCCGCCGCTCACGCGGGTTGTACGTACGGGTGTTCTCCGTGCGGGCCAGGCGCAGCAGGTCGGGGTTGACCTCGCGGCGGGACGCGCCGCGGCCGCCGTGGTCGGTCTCCTCCTCGAAGAGGTCGTACATCCGGCGGCCTGCCAGGACGTGCTGCCAGAGCGGCACGGGGCGGCTCTCGGAGACGATGACCTCGGTGTCGCCGCGTACGGTGTCGAGCCAGTCGCCGAACTCCTCGGCGTTCGAGACGGTCGCGGAGAGTGAGACCAGCGTCACCGACTCGGGGAGGTGGATGATCACTTCCTCCCAGACGGCGCCCCGGAAGCGGTCCGAGAGGTAGTGCACCTCGTCCATGACCACGTAGCCGAGGCCGCTGAGGGCCTGGGAGCCCGCGTACAGCATGTTGCGGAGGACCTCGGTGGTCATGACGATGACCGGAGCGTCTCCGTTGACACTGTTGTCGCCGGTGAGGAGGCCGACCTTGTCAGGGCCGTACCGCTTCACGAGGTCGGCGTACTTCTGGTTCGACAGCGCCTTGATGGGTGTCGTGTAGAAGCACTTGCGCCCTTGGAGCAGGGCGAGGTGGACGGCGAACTCGCCGACGATGGTCTTGCCGGAGCCCGTGGGCGCGGCGACGAGCACCCCCTTGCCCGCTTCGAGGGCCTGGCAGGCCTCGATCTGGAAGGGGTCCAGACCGAACTCGTACATCTCGCGGAAGGGGGCCAGCGCCGTGGCCTGCTCGGCGTTGCGGGCGCGAGCAGCTGCGTACGCTTCGGCTGGTGTGAGGTCCTCTGTCATCTTGTTGTCGAGCCTACCCGCCACCTCTGACAGTGACGCGATCTTTAATGACCGAGCGAGAACCGAGCGAGAACCGAGCGGAATCCGGGCCGCGCGGAGCCCGTCTCACGGCGCCAGCACCCGCAGCGCTCCGGGCACGCACGTCGCGGTGAGCGGCAGCGGTCCGAGCGGCTCGCCGTCCGCGTAGCCGGTGATTCCGGGGGCGTCGACGGAGACGGATCTGGCGCGGTGGACCGTGACGGCCGGGTGGTCGAGGTGGGTGCCCCGGTAGACCTTCGGGAAGACCTTGATCAGGGTCGTGCGGCTGCAGTCTCCGACGACAGTGACGTCGAAGAGGCCGTCGTCCATGCGGGCGTCGGCGCAGATCCGCATCCCGCCGCCGTACGACGTTCCGTTGCCGACGGCCACGAGGGTCGCGTCGACCTCCCGCTCGGTGCCGTCGTCGAGCGTGAGGCGGTACGGCACGGGCCGGAACGCGGCGAGCTCGGCGATCATGGCGAGGTCGTACTTGAACCGCCCGGCGGGGAACCGCATGCGGTTGCCGCGGTCGTTGACGCGTGAGTCGAAGCCGGAGGCGAGGACGGTGCCGAACCAGCGGTCGCCGACCCGGCCGAGGTCGATGTCGCGCCCGCCGCCGCCCTTGAGGAGCTCGGCGGCCAGCCGTCCCGCGGCCGACGGATCGCGGACGGGCAGGCCGAGGGATCTGGCGAAGTCGTTGCCGGTGCCGACGGCCACCACGCCGAGGGGGGTGCGGGTGCCGGCCAGGGCCTGGAGGGCGAGCGAGACCATGCCGTCGCCGCCGACGGCGACCAGCGCACCGGTTCCGCCCGCGACGGCCTCGCGGGCGCGCCGCAGGGCGTCCTCCGCGTCGGCGCCCAGGACGGTCCGGACGGAGAATCCGGCGTCCCGGAGCGCGCGAGCGGCCGGCTGCGCGGCGTGCGCGCCCCGGCCGCGTCCCGCGGTGGGATTGACGAAGAGGGTGATCTCGCTGGTCATGGGTGTCCCCCCGGAGGAGTCTGGGGGGAGGACCCTACAAGATCAGGTGACGTCGTCGTAACTGCCGGGACCGAGGGCCCTGCCGCCGTCCGCCTGTCCGCCGGCCTGCTCGGGCAGGGCAGGGGCCGCACCGACGGGTGCGACGGCTCCGACGGACTCGGGCGTGAGGTCCAGGCTGGAGGCCTCGTCGTCGTCCAGCTCGGCATCCGGGTCGTTGCGGGCACGGCGCCGGTCGTTGAGCATCGAGATGCCGACCGCGATGAAGTAGAGGACGATGATCGGCCCGGAGAGGGCGATCATGCCGAAGGGGTCGGTCGACGGGGTGGCGATCGCTCCGAAGACGAAGACGCCCATGATCACGCCGCGCCACCAGCCGGCCATGCGCTTGCCGGTCACGACTCCGGCGAAGTTCAGCATGATCAGCAGCAGGGGCAGTTCGAAGGCGAGTCCGAAGACGAGCACCATGCGGGTGGTGAAGTCCAGGATGTCGTCGAGCGAGACGAAGTTCGAGGCGACGTCGGGCGTGATGCTGATCAGGACCTTCACGCTGACCGGCATGATCAGGTACGCGACGTAGGCACCGGCGCCGAAGAGGGGCACGGCGACGGCCGCGAAGTAGTACGTGTACCGCTTCTCACTCTTGTGCAGGCCGGGCGCGACGAACGCCCACAGCTGGTACAGCCAGACCGGGGAGGCGGCGATCACACCCGCGAGCATGACCACCTTCACCGTCGAGGTGAAGGGTGACAGCACGGTCTGGTACGCGATGACGACGCAGCGCCCGCCGGTGTTCTCGGCGATCGAGGTGCCGGGCGCGCACTTCTCGACGGGCGAGGAGAGGAATTCCATCAGCTGCTGGCTGAAGAACGCGGCCACGACCGAGGCCACGACGACCGCGAGCATCGCCTTGGCGACCCGGTTGCGGAGCTCGCGCAGGTGCTCCACGAGCGGCATCCGCCCCTCGGGGTCCTTCTCCTTCTTCGTGCGGGCAGGCTTGAGCAACCCACGTCCTCATCTCGTGCGGCAGGCCGGCATGCGGCGGCCTTGGGGGTCGAACGGGGTCAGCGCTGCGTGGTGTCCGAGGGCTCGGTGACGGGCCGGGCGGAGGTGACGTCGCCGGGGGCGGCCTTGATGGTGCGCTGGGCGGCGGGCTGCTCGGCCGGCGGGTCGGCGGGGGCGGGCTGCTGGCCACCCTCCGTCTTCATCGCCTTCGCCTCGCTCTTCAGGATGCGCGCCGACTTGCCGAGGGAACGGGCCATCTCGGGAAGCTTCTTGGCGCCGAAGAGGAGAACGATGACAAGGAGGATCAGGCTGATCTCGAGGGGACCGATCTGACGGAACATAAGCGTGGTCTACCTTCTCATCGAGGCGGCTGGGGTGGGGCTGGCGGTCGCCGCCCGGACTGGTGCCCGAACTCCGACCTCAGCGATCGTAACGCGCACGAGTAAACGCAGGGCAATCCCCGTGCGTACACCCGTTTGCGACCCGCACCTCTTGATCTCGGGGCCGCGATCACGAGCGTACCCCGCGGTGTCGCGCGGGAGGAGAGCACTACCGGCCGCCCGACGGGAGCGCCCGCACGCGCGCCACGGTCCGCCCGACAGCCCCTAGCGCAGCGCCCCGCCGGTCCGGGAGAGATCCGCGGCGGCCTTCTCCAGCTCCTCGGCGGCGCGGTTGATGCGCTCGGTGGTGTGGGTCACCTGGCGGCCGAGCCGCTGGGCTTCGAGGAAGACCTTGATACCGAGGACGCCGAGGACGGCGATGCCGAGGAACCCGAGGGCGATGGCGAGCATGGGCCAGAACATGGGGCGAGCCTAGACGGTGTGCGGTTGTCGGGACGTCAGACGGTGGAGTGCAGACGCAGGGTGCGGACGCCGCCGCCGGTGAGGAGTTCGACGATCCGCTCGCCCGCCGGCTTGCGGACGGAGCTGCCGCACTCGGGGCAGGTGAACGAGTAGAAGGTCGTACGGCGGCTGGCGCCGATGGCGAGGCGCAGGGAGCCCGCGGCGAGCTCGAAGCGGGCGCGGCAGTCCGGGCAGGCGGCCTTGAAGAGGACCGGTGCGATCGAAGCCGTCATTCCGTGCATCAAGGACATGTCCCTCAATCCCTCTCCGGTGCCTCAGGCCTGGCCCTCGTAGGCGGCGAGCGCCGCGGTCGCCGCCTCCCGCGCGCTGTCGGCGAGGTCCTGCGGGGAGACGATCCGGCCGTCGCTGCCCAGCCGCAGCGCGAGGCGCCGCAGCGAGGCGGGGGCGGGGGTCCGCAGCGTGATGCGCAGCCCGCCGTCGGGCAGCTCGTCGGCCCGGTCGTGCGGGTAGTACTCCGCGACCCAGCGGCCGCCGGGGCCCACCTCGACGACGACCTCGGGGTCCTCGGCGGACGGCTGGACCAGCCCCTCCGACAGGTCCCTGAGCTCGATCTCCGGCGGCGCGGACTGCTCCTCCAGGATCCGGATCTCGGCGACCCGGTCGAGACGGAAGGTGCGGCGCGCCTCGGAGAGCCGGCACCAGGCCTCCATGTACGTGTGGCCGACGGCGAAGAGCCGGATCGGATCCACCTCGCGCTCGGTCAGCTCGTCGCGCGCGGGTGAGTAGTACCGCACCCACAGCCGCCTGCGCTCCGAGATCGCCCGGTCCACCTCGGCGAAGACACCGCCCTCGGACTCGAAGGTGACCGAGAGCCGCGCGCTCGCCCCGGCGACCTCACCGGCGGCGGTCTCCAGCTTGGCGGTGGCCCGCAGCAGGGCCTCCCGGTCGCTCTCGCGCAGCCCGGGCAGGGTGGCCACGGCGCGCGCGGCGACCAGCAGGGCCGTCGCCTCGTCGGCGGCCAGCCGCAGCGGCTCGGCCACGTCGTCCGGGTTGTGCCACCAGATCCGGTCGCCGTCGGTGTCGATGTCGAGCAGGTCGCCACCACGGAAGCTCGTGCCGCACATCGGCAGCACGTCGAGGTCCGAGATCAGCTCGTCCTCGGTGATCCCGAAGGCGCGCGCCACATCGGCGACATGCGCGCCGGGACGCTCGCGGAGGTAGGTGACGAGGGAGAGCATCCGCCTCGTCTGGTCGATCGCGTTCGCAGCCATGCTGTACGTCTCCCCCTTCAGCCCTTGGCCACGGCGCGCAGCCGGTCCACCACGTCGGCCCGCAGATCCGCGGGCTCCAGTACGACGACATCGGGACCGAACTCCACGAGCCAGGCGTCCAGGCCGTGCCCGTACGGAATCTCCAGCTCGTCCCAGCCGTCCGCGCCCTCGCGCACGGACTGGGCGCGGGCCCGCAGCGGGTAGCCGCTGCCGGCGCGCAGCCGGATCCGGGCGGACCGGGTGGCGGTCTCGCCGGCCCAGCTCTCCACGGTCTCGCGGACGGTGACGACGTCGGGCACGGGCGCGGTGAAGGCGCCGGCCCGGGAGCGGACCTTGCCGGTGATGCGGGAGAGGCGGAAGACGCGCTCGGCGCCGCGGTCGCGGTCCCAGCCGGCCAGGTACCAGTGGCCGCGCCAGCACTCCAGGGTCCACGGCTCGACCTGGCGGGTCTCCGGGCGGGCGGCCGTGGCCTTGCGGTAGTCGAAGACGACCGGGCGGCGGTCGCGGCAGGCCAGCATCAGGGGCTCGAACGCCGTCTCGTGGACCGGGATCCGCGGTTCGAGGGCGCTGTGCTGGGCGTCGTACGAGTCCTCGGCCTCGGGCATGCCGGCCGCGCGGAGCTTCTGCAGGGCGCCGCTGGCGGCCCCGGCGAGCCGGGCCTGCTGCCAGACCTTGGCGGCCAGACCGAGCGCGGCGGCCTCCTCGGCGTCCAGGGTGATCGGCGGGAGGCGGTTGGAGTCGCGGCGGGCCAGGTAGCCGGTCTCGCCCTCCAGGTTCTCGACGGTCTCGATGACCAGGCCGAGTTCGCGCAGATCGTCCTTGTCCCGCTCGAACATCCGGTTGAAGGAGTCGTCCGTGCCGGCTTCCATGTAGGCCTCGATGGAGCCGCGCAGCTCACGTTTGCTGAGCGGTCTGCGGGTCCCGAGCAGGCAGAGGGCCAGATTCATCAGCCGCTCGGCCTTGGCAATCGCCATCGACGCCCTGCACCTCTTCTGCCGGATTGACTTCGGGGACATCCGACCGTACCGCCCCGGGGTGTCGTGGCAAAAGCCGAGGGCCCGTGCCTGGGCAGGCACGGGCCCTCGTTCGAGCGGATCCGGTCAGCGCTTGGTGACGCCGACCAGGTCGCAGACGAAGATCAGGGTCTCGCCCGGGGCGATCGCGCTGCCCGCGCCCCGGTCGCCGTAGGCGAGGTGCGCGGGGATGACCAGCTGGCGGCGGCCGCCGACCTTCATGCCCTGCACGCCCTGGTCCCAGCCCGCGATGACCTGGCCGACACCGAGCTGGAAGTCCAGCGCGCTGCCGCGGTTCCAGGAGGCGTCGAACTCCTCGCCGGTGGAGAAGGCGACACCCACGTAGTGGACCTTGACGAAGTCGCCCTTGCCGGCCACCTCGCCGTCGCCCTGCCAGATGTCCTTGATCTCCAGGTCGGCCGGCGGCTCGCCGCCCGGGAACTCGACCTCGGGCTTCTCGATGCTCACTGCAGTGTGCTCCTCAAACTGATGAACCGCGCAACGGTGAACTGCGCGACGGGGACAGTCTTACATCTTCGCCAGGATGTCGACGGCGAACACCAGCGTGGAGTTCTTCGGGATGCCCTGCTGCTCCTTGTCGCCGAACGCCTCGGCCGGCGGGGCGACGATCAGGACGCGGCTGCCGACCTTCTTGCCGGTGATGCCGTCCTTGAGGCCCTTCAGGGTCAGCTGCGCCAGCGGGAAGTTGGCGGTCTTGCCCGTCTGGTACGTCGAGTCGAAGACCTTGCCGTCCTTCCACAGCGCGGCGACGTAGTTCACCACGACCGTGTCGGTGGCCGCGACGACCTCGCCCTTGGACTCCAGGACGTAGTTGGAGACGAGCTTGGTCGGCGGGTCGACCTTCGGCACCGTCAGCGAGGGGGCCTTGCCGTCGGTGTTGGTACCGACCTTCGGCAGGTCCTTGTTGTCCTGGGCGACCTCGGTGCCCTCGGCGGACTTCGGGATGGTGGTGGACTTCAGGATGTCCACGACGAAGACGAGGGTGGCGTTCGGCTTGATGTCGCCCTGGCCCTGCTCCCCGTAGCCGAGCTCCGGCGGGATGCCGATCTCGATGCGGCTGCCGACCTTCTGGCCCTCGAGACCCTGGTCCCAGCCCTTGATGACCTGGCCGGCGCCGAGGGTCAGGTCGAACGGCTGACCCCGGTCGAAGCTGTTGTCGAAGGGGGTGGTGGAGTCCCAGGCCTGGCCCAGGTAGTTCACCTGGAGCGCGTCGCCCTTCTTCGTGACGGCGCCGTCGCCCTCGCTGATCACATTGACCTTGAGTTCCTTCGGCGGGTCGCCCTCACCCTTGGCGAGGGTGGGCTTCTCGCCGAACTTCGCACCCGCGGTGATGGCGGGCAGCCCGTTCGTCATCGAGGCGTTATCGGAGCCCTTGTCGTCGCTGCCGCACGCCGCTGTCGAGAGCAGCAGCAGTGGGACGACCAGTAGGCCGGCAAGTCGGCGCACGTGTTCCTCAGATCTCAGACGGCACAGTAGTTGCTCGACACTCTAGGGGACCGTCCGGACAGGGCCAGGGCCCCGCACGTCACACGCACGGGGCCCTGGCGCTTCGTACAGCGTTGTCCTACATTCCCGCGATCAGCTTTTCCACCCGGTCGTCGACCGAGCGGAAGGGGTCCTTGCACAACACGGTGCGCTGCGCCTGGTCGTTGAGCTTGAGGTGGACCCAGTCGACGGTGAAGTCCCGCCGCTGCTCCTGGGCGCGGCGGATGAAGTCGCCGCGCAACCGTGCCCTGGTGGTCTGCGGGGGCACGGACTTGCCCTCGAAGATCTTCAGGTCGTTGCAGATCCGGGCGGTCTGCCCCTTCCGCTCCAGGAGGTAGTACAGCCCCCGGCGGCGGTGGATGTCGTGGTACGCGAGGTCTATCTGCGCGACCCGGGGGTTCGACATGGTCATGTTGTGCTTGGCCCGGTACCGCTCGATGAGCTTGTACTTCATGACCCAGTCGATCTCGGTGCCGATCCGGTCCAGGTCCTCGGCCTCGATGGCGTCGAGGGTGCGGCCCCAGAGCTCCAGGACCTGGGCGACCGTGCCCGTACGGATGCCCCGGCGGTCGACGAAGTCGGCGGCCTTCTCGTAGTACTCGCGCTGGACCTCCAGGGCGGAGGCCTCGCGGCCGCTGGCGAGCCGGACCTTGCGCTGGCCGGTGATGTCGTGGCTGACCTCACGGATGGCCCGGATCGGGTTCTCCAGCGTCAGGTCGCGCATCACGGTGCCCGCCTCGATCATGCGCAGCACGAGGTCGGTGGCGCCGACCTTGAGCAGCATGGTCGTCTCGGACATGTTCGAGTCGCCGACGATGACGTGCAGCCGGCGGTAGCGCTCGGCGTCCGCGTGCGGCTCGTCGCGGGTGTTGATGATGGGACGGGAGCGGGTCGTCGCGGAGCTGACGCCCTCCCAGATGTGCTCGGCCCGCTGGGAGACGCAGTAGACCGCGCCGCGGGGGGTCTGGAGCACCTTTCCGGCGCCGCAGATGAGCTGTCGGGTGACGAGGAAGGGAATGAGGATGTCCGCGAGCCGGGAGAACTCTCCGTGCCGGGCGACCAGATAGTTCTCGTGGCAGCCGTACGAGTTTCCGGCCGAGTCGGTGTTGTTCTTGAAGAGATAGACGTCGCCGGCGATTCCCTCCTCGTGCAGGCGGCGTTCGGCGTCGACGAGCAGACCTTCGAGAATGCGCTCGCCGGCCTTGTCGTGCGTGACCAGTTCGGTCACGTTGTCGCATTCGGGTGTTGCATATTCCGGATGCGAACCCACGTCGAGGTAGAGGCGGGCGCCGTTCCGCAGGAAGACATTGCTGCTGCGGCCCCATGACACGACACGGCGGAAGAGGTAGCGCGCCACTTCGTCAGGAGACAGTCGGCGCTGTCCCCTGAACGTGCACGTGACGCCGTACTCGTTCTCCAGCCCGAAAATGCGGCGGTCCATGTCTGAACATTACGCCTGATGGCCTGAGCTGAAACCGGGTTCGACAACCCCGTTTCGATCATTTTCCGATGAGTGCGTGTTCTTTTCGGTGTGTCCGGCCCCGGCGGTGCCCGCGCTGACGGCGTGTCGCACGCTGCGGCCCGGCACCCACAGCACCCGGCCGGTCGCCAGGAGGACCAGGAGGGCCACGAGACCGCCGGCTCCGGCGACGGCGAAGCCCGCGGTGGTTCCGGCGAGTTCGACGGCCGGTCCCGCGACGGCGGAGCCGAGCGCCGCGCCCACACCGAAGGTGGTGACGAGCCAGGAGAAGGCCTCGGTGACGGTGCCGGTGGGCGCGTGCCGGTCGACGACGATGAAGCCGCAGGCGAGGGCCGGGGCGAGGAAGACACCGGAGAGCGCGGCGAGGGCCGTCATCGGCAGCACTCCGGGGGTGAGCATCAGCGGCAGATAGCCCAGTGCGAGCAGGCCGACGATGACCGTGAGCCGCCGCTCGGGAGCGCCGACCCAGCGCCGGGCTCCGTAGGCGACGCCGCCGATGAGCGCGCCGAGGCCGAGAGCGGCCATCAGCCAGCCGTACGCCGACTCGTTGCCCTGCTCGTCGGCGTAGGCGAGGCCCGCGACGGTGATGGAGCCGAGGGCGAGCCCGACGAAGAAGAAGGAGCCGAGCAGGGCCAGCAGGCCAGGCGAGCGCAGGGCGCCGAGCCAGTGGGCCTCGCGGGGAGCCGAGCGCCACGCTCGCGAGGGCTCGGAGAGGACGACGGAGAGGGCGCCGAGGACGCCGAGGACGTTGATGACCAGCAGGGCGGCGGCCGGGGACCAGAGGGCGACCAGGAGGGTCACGAGCAGCGGTCCGACGGTGAACATGACTTCCTGGGCCACCGCGTCCAGGGCGTAGGCCCGGTGGACCCGGTCCTCGCGGCCGAGGACGCTCGGCCACAGGGCGCGCAGTCCGCCTTCGAGGGGCGGGGTGAAGAGTCCGGCCACGACGACCGCCGCGTAGGCGAGGACGAGGGGGCTGATTCCGGCCACGGCGAGGACGATCATGCCGAGCGCGGAGACCAGCGCCGCGGGCAGCTGGACGCGCGGCTGGCCCTTCAGGTCGACCGCGCGACCGAGGAGCGGCTGGCCGACGGCGGTGGCGATGCCGTACGCGGCGGTGAGCCCGCCCGCCAGGCTGTAGCTGCCGCCCTCGGAGCGGACGAAGAGCACGATGGCGATGGGCCCGGTGCCGTTGGGGAGCCGGCCGACGAGGGTGCCTGTGAGCAGTCGCAGGGCGTGCGGGGCCCTGAGTATGTCGAGATAGCCGCCGCTCTCCTTGGCCTCGGTGGCCATGTCCGTCTCCTCTCCCCCGGCGTCCACCCCCGAGGTTTTACGTATAACGTCAGGGGTCATACGTACCATGGCGGCATCCCGCGGGTCCACCCCGCGGTCGGCGACCACCTCTCGCGGAGGCACGAGTGCAGACCCCAGACTCCCCCGGCGCAGCGCGGCCCACCAGCCGGGACGTCGCCCGGGTCGCCGGGGTGTCCCAGGCCACGGTCTCCCTCGTCCTCGGCGACAAGTGGCGGGGCAGGGTCTCCGAGCGCACCGCGGACGCCGTACGGGAGGCCGCCCGCGAGCTCGGATATCGGCCGAATCTCGCCGCCCGCAATCTCCGTCTCGGCCGCACGAGGACCGCGCTTCTCGTCGTCCCGGCCCTCACCAACGAGTTCTTCGCCCGCGTCTACACCGGCGCGGCCACGGTCGCCGCCCGGCACGGCTTCGGGGTCGTCCTCTACCCCTCCCCCGACGGCGTCGGCCCCGCCAGGGACCCCTTCGCCTCCGCCCGCGCCGCGCTCGACGGCATCATCGCCTCGTCGATGGCCGCCGACGCCCTGAAGGCCTTCCACGGCACCGACCTGCCGCTGGTCATGCTCGACAGCGACCCCTCCGACGCCGGGGCGGCCGCCCACGTCAACCTCGACATCGCCGACGGGATGCGCCAGGTCACGGCGCACCTCCTGGGCCTCGGCCACCGCCGCTTCGTCCATCTCGCCTCGGCGGTCCCGTCCTGGACCTTCGACGTCCGCGCGGCCGCCCTCGCCGACGCGCTGGGCGACCCGGCGGACGGGGCGACGGTACGCACGGTCCGCGCGCCCCTCGACGTGGACGGGGCGCGCACCGCCGCCGAACGCGCCCTCACCGGCCCCGGCCCCCGCCCCACGGCGCTGATCTGCGACGACGACATCCTCGCCGCCGGCGCCTGCAAAGCCGCCCGCCGCCTCGGGCTGCGCGTCCCCGAGGACGTCTCCGTCACCGGCTTCGACGACCTGGCCCTCGCCACCGCCGTGGAGCCGGAGCTCACCACGGTCCGGCTGCCCGCCGAGCGGATCGGCGAGCGTGGCATGGCCGCGCTGCTGGCCGTCCTGGCGGGCCGGAGCCCCGAGCCCGGGGACCTCCCGGTCACGCTCATGGCCCGCGACTCCTCCGGCCCGGCCCCGGCCTGAGCACGGCCTGAGCACGGCCTGAGCACGGCGAAACCCCGGCCCACCGAAGCGGACCGGGGTTTCGTCAGGCACTCTCGGGTCGGCGGGACTACTCCTCCGAGTCCTCCGCGATCTCGTCGGACGGCTCGTCCGTCTTGGCGATCGCCGCGTTGTCCGCCTCCAGGAGGCGGACCAGCTGACGTCCGACGATCCGCTTGAACTTCCGCTGCTGCGGACGCGTGCGGTCCAGGACGGCCACCTCCAGGCGCTCGGCGGGGATCTCCCGCTCGCTGCCGTTGGTGTCCCGGGAGAGGGCCTGCACAGCCAACTTCAGCGCCTCGGCGAGCGACATTCCGTCACGGTGCCGCTGGTCGAGGAAGCTGCCGATCTGCTCCGCGTTGCCACCGACCGCGACCGAGCCGTGCTCGTCCACGATCGATCCGTCGTGCGGCAGCCGGTAGATCTGGTCGCCGTCGGGCTCCGCGCCCACCTCGGCGACGACCAGCTCCACCTCGTACGGCTTCTCGCCGGCGCTGGAGAAGATCGTGCCCAGCGTCTGCGCGTACACGTTCGCCAGGCCCCGGGCCGTCACGTCGTCCCGGTCGTAGGTGTAGCCCCGCAGGTCGGCGTAGCGCACGCCGCCGATGCGGAGGTTCTCGTACTCGTTGTACTTGCCGGCCGCGGCGAACCCGATCCGGTCGTAGATCTCGCTGAACTTGTGCAGCGCGCGGGACGGGTTCTCGCCGACGAACACGATGCCGTCGGTGTACTGAAGGACGACCAGGCTGCGGCCGCGGGCGATGCCCTTGCGGGCGTACTCCGCCCGGTCGGCCATGGCCTGCTGGGGTGAGACATAGAACGGAGTCGACACCGGCTACCCGTCCCTTTCTTCTGAGGTACTGCGGATGACGAGGGATCAGAGCAGGGCCGCGCGCGGGCCGTCGGGCTGCTCCAGGCGCCGATCGGTGACCGAGCGGGCGAGGGCCGAGGACTCGTCTTCGTCGAGCCTTCGGAAGCCCTCGTCGGTGATGACGGTGACGATGGGATAGATACGGCGGTACAGGTCAGGACCGCCGGTCGCCGAGTCGTCGTCGGCGGCGTCGTAGAGGGCCTGCACGACCAGCGTGGCGGCCTGCTCCTCCGTCAGATCGGGGCGGTACAGCTTCTTCATGGAACCGCGGGCGAAGACAGAACCGGAGCCGGTGGCGGCGAATCCGTGCTCCTCGGAACGGCCGCCGGTGACGTCGTAGGAGAAGATCCGGCCCTTCTCCTTGCCCTCGTCCCAGCCGGCGAAGAGCGGCACGACCGCGAGCCCCTGCATGGCCATGCCGAGGTTGCCGCGGATCATGGTGGACAGGCGGTTCGCCTTGCCCTCCAGGGAGAGCGTCGCGCCCTCCACCTTCTCGAAGTGCTCCAGCTCCAGCTGGAAGAGCTTGACCATCTCGACGGCGAGACCGGCGGTGCCGGCGATGCCCACGGCCGAGTACTCGTCGGCCGGGAACACCTTCTCGATGTCGCGCTGCGCGATCATGTTGCCCATGGTCGCCCGCCGGTCACCGGCGAGCACGACACCGCCCGGGAAGGTCACGGCGACGATCGTGGTGCCGTGCGGGGCCTCGACGACCCCCTCGGGCAGCTTCCGGTTCCCCGGGAGCATCTCCGGCGAGTGGTCGGACAGGAAATCCAGGAACGACGACGAGCCCGGCGTCAGGAAGGCAGCTGGTAGACGCCCGGTGCTACGAGTGTTGGCTTCCACGCGTGTCCCTCCAGATATGAGATGGCCCGACGCAGAGTGTTGGGATCGTCTCCCAACTTGCCGATGGCCGAATTGCAGTTGAAGCACAGTACGCCACGGACCCTACCCGTCTCGTGACAATGATCAACATGGACTGCCGGGGCAGCCAGGCAGATCGTGCAGATACCCATCTGGTCGGCGATCATCTCGTCACGTTCGGCTTCGGTGATGCCGTACTGGCGCTTGAAGTACGCTGCGCGATTGTTCTTCGCCCGACACGTCCGGCAATAGCTGGCCCAGCCGTCGGATGACGTCTTGTTGCGCTCCCACTCCGAGTGCGGCTTGATCTCCTCGCACTGAGGGCACCGCTTGTGACCGTGCGGGACGGGCACTTTGACCCGCACCGCACGACCTTTGGCTTCCTGCCGCTGCTTGTAGTACTCGGCGGAGCAATCGCGGCAGTACGCCTGAAGACCGTCGCGCGCCGCACGATTGCTCGCATAGTCCGAGCGCGGCTTCTCTGTGCCGCACCGCGGGCAGCGCTTGCCCTCTGGACGATCAACCACCAAGCCCCACCCCTACACCTTTGAATCTAAGGTGAACTTACTCTCCGCCCTTTTGAACGAAGCTTCGAACGAAGTCCTCGGCATTCTCTTCGAGCACATCATCGATTTCGTCCAGCACGGAGTCCACGTCGTCGCTCAGCTTCTCCTGGCGCTCCTGGAGGTCGGAGCTCGCCTCCGTGGTCGTCTCCTCGACCTCCTCCGTGGAACGCGTCGCCTTCTGCTGTCCGCCGCCGGTGTCCTTGGTCGCCATATACCTCACCCCGCTCGAATCGGCCCGCTCGGTTGGGTCTCTCAAGATCAGACCCTACAAGCCAGGTCTGACATCGGCCCCGCAGTTTGCTACAACGTCCGGGCACTAGTCCCATGATTCCCAGTGCCCGGGTATTTCAGCCGCCCGACAGGACGCGGACCAGTTCTTCCGCCGTACGGCAACGGTCCAGGAGCTCCTTCACGTGGTTCCTGGTGCCCCGCAGGGGCTCCAGGGTGGGCACCCGCTGGAGGGAGTCCCGGCCCGGCAGGTCGAAGATCACCGAGTCCCAGGACGCGGCCGCCACGTCGTCCGCGTACTGCTCCAGGCAGCGGCCCCGGAAATAGGCCCTGGTGTCCTCCGGAGGCTTCGTCTCGGCCCTCTCGACCTCGGACTCGTCCAGGAGCCGTTTCATCCGCCCCCGGGCCACCAGACGGTTGTACAGACCCTTCTCGGGGCGTACGTCGGCGTACTGCAGGTCCACGAGGTGCAGCCGGGCCGCGTCCCAGTCCAGGCTGTCGCGCCGCCGGTAGCCCTCCATGAGCTCCCGCTTGGCGATCCAGTCCAGCTCGCCGGCCAGGCTCATCGGATCGTTCTCGAGCCGGTTGAGGGTGTCCTCCCAGCGGATCAGGACGTCCTTGGTCTGCTCGTCGGCGTCCGCGCCGTAGCGCTCCTCCACGTACTTCCTCGCCAGCTCGAAGTACTCCATCTGGAGCTGGACCGCGGTGAGTGTGCGGCCGCTGCGCAGCGTGACCAGGTGCTGGAGGCCGGGGTCGTGGGAGACCTGGTGCAGGGTGCGGACGGGCTGGTCGACGGCGAGGTCCACGTTGATGAACGAGTCCTCGATCATGGACAGGACCAGGGCGGTCGTGCCCAGCTTGAGGTAGGTGGAGATCTCCGAGAGGTTCGCGTCGCCGATGATCACATGGAGCCTGCGGTACTTCTCCGCGTCCGCGTGCGGCTCGTCGCGCGTGTTGATGATGGGCCGCTTCAGGGTCGTCTCCAGACCCACCTCGACCTCGAAGTAGTCGGCGCGCTGACTGATCTGGAAGCCGTGCTCGCGGCCGTCCTGACCGATACCGACCCGCCCCGCGCCGGTGACGACCTGGCGGGAGACGAAGAACGGGGTGAGGTGGCGGACGATGTCCGAGAAGGGCGTCTCCCGCTTCATCAGGTAGTTCTCGTGGGTGCCGTAGGAGGCGCCCTTGTTGTCGGTGTTGTTCTTGTACAGGTGGATCGGCTGGGCTCCGGGGAGCTGGGCGGCCCGCTCGGCCGCCTCCGCCATGATCCGCTCGCCGGCCTTGTCCCAGAGGACGGCGTCACGGGGGTTGGTGACCTCGGGCGCGCTGTACTCGGGGTGGGCGTGGTCCACGTAGAGCCGGGCACCGTTGGTGAGGATCACGTTGGCCAGGCCGATGTCCTCGTCCGTGAGCTGGCTGTTGTCCGCGGCCTCGCGGGCGAGGTCGAAGCCCCGGGCGTCCCGCAGCGGGTTCTCCTCCTCGAAGTCCCAGCGAGCGCGGCGCGCCCGGTGCATCGCCGCCGCGTAGGCGTTGACGATCTGGGACGAGGTGAGCATGGCATTGGCGTTCGGGTGGCCCGGAACGGAGATCCCGTACTCCGTCTCGATGCCCATTACTCGCCGTACGGTCATGCGGCCCTCCTTGCCCGGCGGCGCTCCCCATCGGGTGCGGCGCTACAAGTACCGACGAGCCTAGAGCGACTCCGCGCCGGTGGGGAGATCGATTACGTCATTCCTGCGGGGAAAAGCGTCCGGCTGCGGAGGTCCGTGGGTCCGGACCTCCGCAGCCGGTGTGCGAACTACAGGTACTGACCGGTGTTGGCCACCGTGTCGATGGAGCGTCCGGTGTCCGCGCCCTGCTTTCCGGTGACGAGGGTGCGGATGAACACGATCCGCTCGCCCTTCTTTCCGGAGATCCGGGCCCAGTCGTCGGGGTTGGTGGTGTTGGGCAGGTCCTCGTTCTCCTTGAACTCGTCCACGCAGGCCTGGAGGAGGTGGGAGACGCGGATGCCCTTCTGGTTGTGGTCGAGGAAGGCCTTGATGGCCATCTTCTTGGCCCGGTCGACGATGTTCTGGATCATCGCTCCGGAGTTGAAGTCCTTGAAGTACAGGACTTCCTTGTCGCCGTTGGCGTACGTGACCTCGAGGAAGCGGTTCTCCTCGGTTTCCGCGTACATCTGCTCGACCACGGACTGGATCATTCCGTGGGCCGCGGCCTCCTTGGACCCGTGGTGCTCGGAGAGGTCGTCGGAGTGCAGCGGCAGGGTGGCCGTGAGGTACTTCGCGAAGATGTCCTTCGCGGCCTCCGCGTCCGGGCGCTCGATCTTGATCTTGACGTCGAGCCGGCCGGGCCGGAGGATCGCCGGGTCGATCATGTCCTCGCGGTTGGAGGCGCCGATGACGATGACGTTCTCCAGGCCTTCCACGCCGTCGATCTCGGCGAGCAGCTGGGGGACGATCGTGTTCTCGACGTCCGAGCTGACTCCGGATCCGCGGGTGCGGAAGAGGGATTCCATCTCGTCGAAGAAGACGATGACGGGGGTGCCCTCGCTCGCCTTCTCCCGGGCACGCTGGAAGACGAGGCGGATGTGCCGCTCGGTCTCACCGACGTACTTGTTGAGGAGCTCGGGGCCCTTGATGTTCAGGAAGTAGGACTTCCCTGCGGGCTGCCCGGTCACCTCGGCGACCTTCTTGGCAAGGGAGTTGGCGACGGCCTTCGCGATCAGCGTCTTGCCGCAGCCGGGCGGACCGTAGAGCAGGATGCCCTTCGGTGGCCGCAGCTCGTGCTCCTTGAACAGGTCCGGGTAGAGGTACGGAAGCTCGACGGCGTCCCGGATCATCTCGATCTGGCCGCCGAGGCCGCCGATCTTGTTGTAGTCGACGTCGGGGACCTCTTCGAGGACGAGCTCCTCGACCTCGCTCTTCGGCACCACCTCGTAGACGTAGCCGGAGCGGGGTTCGAGCAGCAGGGCGTCGCCGGGGCGGATGGTGATGTCCAGCAGCGGCTCGGCGAGCCTGACCACCCGTTCCTCGTCGGTGTGCCCGACCACCAGGGCGCGCTCGCCGTCCTCGAGGATCTCCTTGAGGGTGACGATGTCCCCGGCGCGCTCGAACTCCATGGCCTCGACCACGTTGAGCGCTTCGTTGAGCATGACTTCCTGGCCGCGCCGGAGCTCTTCGAGCTCGACGCTCGGGCTGACGTTCACCCGGAGCTTGCGGCCCCCGGTGAAGATGTCGCACGTGCCGTCCTCGTTGGCGTGCAAGAACACTCCGAAGCCGGCCGGTGGCTGTGCGAGCCGGTCGACCTCCTCCTTGAGGGCCACGATCTGGTCGCGGGCCTCACGGAGTGTGTTGGCGAGCCGCTCGTTCTGCGCGGACACGCCGGCCAGGTTTGTCTGCAGCTCGACGATCCGCTCTTCGAGAATCCTCGTATGACGCGGAGAGTCGGCGAGCTTGCGGCGCAGGACGGCGATTTCCTGCTCAAGATAGGCAACCTGGCCGGCGGGGTCTTCAGACCCCCGCCCCGGCCGGATGCCGCGGTTGATGTCGTCGTCGTGGGCTGCCACGGTCCTCACCTCCTCCAAGGGGAGCTGGACGCTTCCTGACCCTACCTGCGTGGGTGGTGATTGAAACCCCTAGATCACAAAGACTGTCGAGGCGTGTCCGATCTTCACCCTTGCGCTTCCCCTCACGCCAGGTGAATACCCACCCATCAACATCGGAAAGCGGGCGGTTGTATCGTCGTCAGTGGTCAACACCCGTCAGGCTTGACCGGACTTAGAAGAACGAGCTCTTTTTCTACGCTCAGGAACGGCAGGAGACATGACCGTGCAGCACGAGGCCCCGACGCAGGGCGCCGGCGAGGCGCTGGAGGTCTGGATCGACCAGGATCTCTGCACCGGGGACGGGATCTGCGCGCAGTACGCTCCGGAGGTCTTCGAGCTGGACATCGACGGCCTCGCCTACGTGAAGAGCTCCGACGACGAGCTGCTGCAGGACGCCGGGGCGACGACTCCGGTGCCGCTGCCGCTGCTCCAGGACGTCGTGGACTCCGCGAAGGAGTGCCCGGGCGACTGCATTCACGTACGCCGGGTTTCGGACAGGGTCGAGGTCTACGGACCTGACGCGGAGTGAGCGATCACACACGCTGAGCGTCGGACCTGGCGGCGCGCACGAAGCTTCCGCCCTTCCAGCGCCAGCTGACGTCCTCGCGCTCGTCCGGGCAGCAACTGGGCACCTCGGGGGACGAGTAGCCGAGCAGGGTGGCGGTGACCGCCCCGTCGCGTACGGCGAGCTCCGCGACGTTCTGCTGCCGGCTGGGCTCGACGAGCGTGGCGACCACGCGCACGTGCGGGCCCGTCTTGGCGTGGGTCAGGACGTAGAGGGCGTGCGGGGGCGTGCCCGAGCCGGCTTCGCAGTGTACGACTGCGACGGTCTCGGGGTTTCCGTCGCCGTCGAGGTCCCCGCTCGCGCGCTGCGCGATCTTGACGGGGGCCCCTCCGCACTTCAGGGGGTAGTCGGCCGACGACGCGTCGGGCGCGGGGCGTGCGACGGCCGGTTCGCCGCCGGGGGCGGCGGTGGTCGCTGTGGCGGGGCCGGGCTGCAGCAGGCCTGCGGCGGCCACGACGGCGGCCATGGCGGTCGCGGTGGCCAGCCAGTGCACCGGCCGGGCGTGGGTGTGCGCGAGGTCCGGGACGGCGGGGGGCTGCACGCGGGATGTCTCCTGTGAACGTGGTGCGGAAGGAGTTGCGGGCATCGTGCCATACGTCACAGGCGGGCGGAACAGGTGGGGTGCGGGCACCGCAGCAAAGATGCCGAACGTGAAGGTGCCGCCGTCGAGTTCCCTGCCCTGAGGCTGGAACTCGACGGCGGCACGCGTTCGTTGTCGGGGCGTCAGCCCTTGTTGGGGCCTTCGTAGTCCTCGCCGTAGGCGCCCTTCGCGGGGCGGCGGCGGCGCATGGGGGGCTCGACGCCGTCGGCGAGGCGCCGGGCGGTGACGAGGAAGCCGGTGTGCCCGATCATGCGGTGGTCGGGGCGGACGGCGAGGCCCTCCACGTGCCAGTTGCGGATCATGGACTCCCAGGGCTGCGGTTCGGCGTAGCAGCCGAACTCGCGGATGGACTCCACGGTGCGCGCGAGCTGGGTGGTGGTCGCCACGTAGCAGCAGAGGATGCCGCCGGGGACGAGGGCCTTGGAGACGGCCTCCAGGCACTCCCAGGGGGCGAGCATGTCCAGGATGACGCGGTCGACGTCGGTGTCGGACAGGTTGTCCTGGAGGTCGCCGACGGTCAGCTGCCACGCGGGGTGCGGACCGCCGAAGTACCGCTCGACGTTGCCCTTGGCGATCTCGGCGAAGTCCTCGCGGCGCTCGTAGGAGTGCAGCATGCCGCTGTCTCCGATGGCGCGCAGGAGGAAGCTGCTGAGGGAGCCCGAGCCCACGCCTGCCTCCACGACGCGTGCGCCGGGGAAGATGTCGGCGAAGGCCAGGATCTGCCCCGCGTCCTTGGGGTAGACCACGGCGGCGCCGCGGGGCATGGAGAGGACGTAGTCGGGGAGCAGGGGGCGCAGCGCGAGGTAGGCGACGTTTCCGGTGGTGCGGACAACGCTGCCCTCGGGGGCGCCGATCAGTTCGTCGTGCGGGAAAGAACCCTTGTGGGTGTGGAAGTTCTTTCCCTCTTCGAGCGTGAACGTGTAGTGACGGCCCTTGGGGTCGGTC
Source organism: Streptomyces sp. NPDC048370 (assembly GCF_043200825.1). Taxonomy (NCBI): domain Bacteria; kingdom Bacillati; phylum Actinomycetota; class Actinomycetes; order Kitasatosporales; family Streptomycetaceae; genus Streptomyces; species Streptomyces sp. NPDC048370. The sequence goes on from NZ_JBICYI010000011.1 coordinate 105,842, forward strand.
AGCTGAACCTGGTCCCCGACCTTGAAGGGCCCGCGTCGGCGGGCGGCACCGGTCGGTTCGGACATGTGACCAGCTTACCGGGGTTACGCGGAGGGTCTTGCCATGGCCTTGACGAAGGCGCGTTCCACGTCGGTGGTGGAGAGCACTCCGTAGATCTCCCCGGTCTCCTCGACGACGAGGTACTCGGTGGCCGGGCTCGCGCGGAGGTGGTCGAGGAGGGGCTGCCCGGTGAGTTCGGCGGGGACGCTCATGCCGTCGGTGAGGTCCTGGGCGAGCGTGCTGACGGCGACCCAGGGACGGCGGTGCTGTGGGACTCCGGCGATGGCGGTCTCGCGGACGAGGCCGGTGGGGTTGCCCTGGCCGTCGACGACGACGAGTGCGCGGGCTCCGGCCTCGTTGGCACGGCGGAGGGCCTCGGAGAGCGGTGTGGCGGGCTCGACGGGGATGGCGCGGCGGGTGAGGGTACGGGCGCGGAGCTCGGGGAGGTGCTCGCGGAGCCGGGCCATGCGCAGGCTGTTGCCGGCGCCGGTCCAGATGATGGCGGCGAGGATCGCGGCGAGCAGGGCGTCGGTGACGGTGTCCATGCCGCTGATCTCGTCGGTGGAGTTGCCGAGGAGGCCGGTGCGGGTGAGGAGGGGGAGGCCGATGAGGACGAGGACGGCGAGGGCGCGGCCGACCCAGGCGGCAGCGATGGTGCCGCTCATGGGCTTGCCGGTGATCTTCCAGACCACGGCGCGCAACATGCGGCCGCCGTCGAGGGGCAGGCCGGGCAGCAGGTTGAAGATCGCGACGATCAGGTTGGAGATCATCAGGCCGGCGAGGAGGACACCGGGGACGGTGCCGGGTTCGACGGCGTACATCGTGAGGTAGAAGACGCCGGCGAGGACGAGGGAGAGCAGGGGGCCGACGAAGGCGAGCACGAACTCGCGGCCGGGGGTCTCGGTCTCCTTCTCGATCTCGGAGACGCCGCCGAAGAACTGGAGCTGGATGCGGCGCACCGGGAGCTTGAAGCGGAGCGCGGCGATCGTGTGGGCCAGTTCGTGGACGAGCACCGAGGCGTAGAAGGCGATCGCGAAGAAGAGGGAGACCAGGTAGCGGGCGGCGCCGAGGTCGGGCAGGACGCGCTGGATCTGGTCGCCGAAGACCCACGTGATGAGGGCGGCGACAAGGAACCAGCTGGGGGCGACGTAGACGGGCACGCCGAAGGGGCGGCCCATGAGGATCCCTCCGCCGGGTTCCTCGCCGCGCCGGGTGCGGGAGTCGGCGTCGGCCGGCGGTTCCGCGTCGCCGGACCGCGGCCGCTGGTTCTCGCCGCGCTCGTCGTCCTGGTTCACGGGTTCCTCTCGTAGCCTTCCGCCCGACCCTCGTCGTGCGTCACTCTTCGATCATGCAGCGTGACGGGGTCCGACGTCGATGGTATTCGGCTCGCTGTCGGTGGCGGGTCGTAGGGTCTGAGTCATGAGTACGAGCGAGCAGCCGCCCGTGGGCCCCAGGGCGCCCATGTCGTTGTCGCCTTCGCGGGCGAGCGACTTCATGCAGTGTCCCCTGCTGTACAGGTTCCGGGTGATCGACAGGCTGCCGGAGAAGCCGAGCGAGGCGGCGACGCGGGGCACGCTGGTGCACGCGGTCCTCGAGCGGCTCTTCGACGCTCCGGCGGTGGAGCGGACGGCGCCGCGCGCGAAGGCCTTGATCCCGGGGCAGTGGGACCGGCTCCTGGAGTCGCGGCCGGAGCTGGCCGAGCTCTTCGCGGAGGACGCGGAGGGGGAGCGTCTGGCGGGCTGGCTCGTCCAGGCCGAGCAGCTGGTGGAGCGCTGGTTCACGCTGGAGGATCCGACGCGTCTGGAGCCGGCGGAGCGTGAGCTCTTCGTGGAGACGGAGCTGGAGTCGGGGCTGCGGCTGCGCGGGGTGATCGACCGGGTCGACGTGGCGCCGACGGGCGAGGTGCGGATCGTCGACTACAAGACGGGCAAGGCGCCCCGCCCCGAGTACAGCGAGGGCGCGCTCTTCCAGATGAAGTTCTACGCGCTGGTGGTCTGGCGGCTGAAGCAGGTGGTGCCGCGCCGGCTGCAGCTGGTGTACCTGGGCAGCGGTGACGTGCTGACGTACGACCCGGTGGAGGCGGATCTGCTGCGGGTGGAGCGGAAGCTGCTGGCGCTGTGGGAGGCGATCCGGCTGGCGACGGAGACGGGCGAGTGGCGACCCCGGCCGACGAAGCTGTGCGGCTGGTGCGACCACCAGGCGGTGTGCCCGGAGTTCGGTGGGACTCCCCCGGTGTATCCGCTGGAGATCCGGCGGGAGGGCGACGGGGAGATCCGCGCGGAGATCGTCTCCGCGCGCCCGCCGGAGTCGGACGATTCGGAGCAGGGCAGAATGGGGCCGGTCCAGCCCGCGCCGTGAAGGAGTTCTCGTGGCTATCCGCGTCCTACTGGTCGACGACCAGCCGCTGCTGCGCACCGGTTTCCGGATGATCCTGGAGGCGGAGCAGGACCTCGCGGTCGTCGGTGAGGCCGGGGACGGCCTCCAGGCCCTGGACCAGGTGCGGGCGTTGCAGCCCGATGTGGTGCTGATGGACATCCGGATGCCGCGGATGGACGGTGTCGAGGCGACGCGGCAGATCACGGGCCCCGGCCGGGACGGTCCGGCGAAGGTGCTGGTCCTGACGACGTTCGACCTGGACGAGTACGTGGTGGAGGCGCTGCGGGCGGGGGCCAGCGGCTTCCTGCTGAAGGACGCGCCGGCCAACGAGCTGGTGCAGGCGATCCGGGTGGTGGCGGCGGGCGAGGCGATGCTGGCGCCCTCGATCACGCGTCGTCTGCTGGACAAGTACTCGGCGCACCTGCCGTCGGGCGACGAGCAGGTGCCGGACACGCTGAACACCCTGACCGACCGTGAGGTCGAGGTCCTGAAGCTGGTGGCGCGCGGTCTGTCGAACGCGGAGATCGCGGCGGATCTGTTCGTCAGCGAGACGACGGTGAAGACGCATGTCGGCCATGTGCTGACGAAGCTGGGGCTGCGCGACCGGGTCCAGGCGGCGGTGTACGCGTACGAGAGCGGTCTGGTGCGCCCCGGGGCGCAGTAGCGGCAGGCCGGTGGGTACGACCCCGTGTCGGACGTACGACACGCACGCAACGCACGGGACCACACAGAACATCCAGGAGAACGGGAAGGGGCCCGGCGCGCGTGATGCGTGCCGGGCCCCTTTTCGCCGTGGGACGGTGACGGTCCGTCAGCCCTTCTTCAGCTCCCAGAAGCGGAAGACGGTCGAGGCGTCGAGGGTCCACTCCAGGCCGCTGACGCCGTCACGGGCGACGGCGTACTGCTTGCCCTGCCAGAGCGGCAGCAGCGGCAGCTCCTCGGCGACCAGGTCCTGGAGCTTGCCGAAGTCCTGCTCGGTGCTCGCGCGGTCCGCGGCGGCCGAGGTCTTCGGCAGCAGGCTTCCGGTGATGGTGGCGTTGGCGTAGTTGTTGCTGAGGACGTTGCCCTCACCGAAGAACGGGGCGGTGAAGTTGTCCGCGTCCGGGTAGTCCGGCACCCAGCCCTTGACGTACACGCCGTACTTGCCGGCCGCGATGTCCTTCTCGTACTGCTCGAACTCGACCGACTTCACCTCGGCGTCGAACAGGCCGCTGGTGTTGAGCTGCTCGGCTATCGCCTTCAACTCCTGGTCGGTGGCGGGGCCGTAACGGCTGGGCGTGGACCAGAGGGTGAGCTTCACCTTGTCGGTGATCCCGGCCTTGCGGAGCGCCTTCTTGGCCTTGGCGGCGTCGGGCCGGTCGCCGTAGGTGTCGATGAAGGCGGTGTTGTGGCCCGCGACGCCCGCCGGGACGATCGAGTACAGCGGCGTGGCGGTCGACTTGTAGACATTCTGGACGAGCGCCTCGCGGTCCACGAGGTGGGCGATGGCCTGGCGGACGCCGAGCTTGCCGACGACCGGGTCCTTGACGTTGAAGACCAGGTGCTGGACCTCGGCGCTGGTGCCCTGGACGACCTCGACACCCTTTTCCTCGGTGTCGGCGGAGGCTTCGAGCGTGGCGATGTCGTCGGCGGCGAGGCCTCGGTAGGCGATGTCGATGTCGTCGGCGGCCAGCGCCTTGGAGAGGGCTTCGCGGTCACCGCCGTACAGCTTGAGGGTGACACCGCCGTTCTGCGGCTTGGCGTGGCCCGTGTAGTCCGCGTTGACCGAGAAGACGGCCTCGCTGTCGCTGATGGACTCCAGCTTGTACGGGCCGGAGCCGACCGCCTTGCCGTCGGTGCGCAGCGCGTCCTCGGCGTACTCGCGGTGGTCGACGATCGAGCCGGCGCCCGAGGCGATCTTGCTGGGGAAGGTGGCGTCGGGGGTCTTCAGCCGGAAGACGACGGTCCGGTCGTCAGGGGTCTCGATGGACTCGATCGAGGACAGCAGCGGCGCCGGGCCGGACGGGTCGTCGATCTTCAGCGCGCGGTCGAAGGAGAACTTGACGTCCTTCGAGGTCAGCGGGTTCCCGTTGGAGAACTTCAGGCCCTCGCGCAGGGTGCAGCGGTAGACCTTGCTGCCGCCTTCGAAGCCACACTTCTCGGCGGCCTCCGGCTCGGGCTCGGTGTTGCCCTTGGGGAAGCTGAGCAGGGACTGGAAGACGTTGTTGAACAGCAGCCAGGAGCCGGGGTCGTAGCCGGCGGCCGGGTCGGTTGCCAGGACCTCGTCGGACATGCCGACGCGGACGTTGCCCCCGGAGCCCGAGGCGCCGCCGCCCTCCTGGGTGCCGCAGCCGCTGAGCAGTGCGGCGGACAGGCCCGCGGCGAGGGGAGCCGTCAGCCACTTGTTGTGCTTCACAGAACGTGCCTCTTGATCTCTTGCCAGACCGGCCGCGCGCGGGTGCGCGACCGGTGGAGCCGAACTGGTTGAGGGGTCAGGCGCTCCCGCGACCGAGCTCCCAGAGGAGCAGGTCGGAGGAGGTGTTCAGCGCCCATTCGACGCCGGTCACATCGTCGCGAGCGGCGACGTACTGCTTGCCCTGCCAGAGCGGCAGGACGGGGACGTCCTGGGCGACGATCTTCTGGATCTGGCCGAAGACGGGGCCGGCCGCGGTGCGATCGGCCGAGCGACGCGACCGCGGGATCAGCTGGTCCCGTACGGAGGCGTTGACATAAGGGGTGTTGAGGAAGTTGTCCGCGTCGAGGAAGGGGGCGACGTAGTTGTCCGGGTCGGGGAAGTCGGGGAACCAGCCGAGGCCGTAGACGGGGAAGTCGCCGCGCTTCTGCGCGGGGCGGAACGTGGACCACTCGCTGCCCTTGACGGTGACGTCGAAGAGCCCGGTGGCGTTGAGCTGGTCGCGCAGCGCCTCGAACTCCTGCTTCGTGCCGGAGCCGTAGTGGTCGGTGGTGTAGTTGAGGGTGAGCGCGACCGGGGCGGTGATGTCGGCCTTGCGCAGGATGTCGGCCGCCCGGCTCTTGCTGGGCTCGCCGTAGGCGTCGAAGAAGGCCGTGGAGTGGCCGGTGATGCTGGAGGGGATCAGCGAGTAGAGCGGCTGGGCGGTGGGGCCGTAGACCGCGTTGACGATCGCGCCTCGGTCGACGACGGCGGCGATGGCCTGCCGGACGGCCTTGTCCTTGACGGACGGGGCGTCGGTGTCGAAGGCGAGGTAGCGGATCTCCAGGCCGGGGACCTCGGTGAGGTCGATCCCGTCCTTGGGCTTCTCGGTGAGCGTCTTGACCTGTTCGAGCGACATGGCGCGGGTCATCATGTCGATGTCGCGCTTGTCCAGGGCCTCACCCATGGAGGCCGCGTCGACGAAGGAGCGCAGCTCGACCTTCTCGTTACGGAGCTTGATGTCGCCCTTGTACGAGGGGTTCTTGGTGAAGACGGCCTTGACGAAGTGGTCGCCGTCGCGCTCGGTCTTCATCGTGTACGGGCCGGAGCCGTCGACGTCGAAGCCTTCGCGCAGCTTCTTGCCGTCGTACTTGTCCTTGCTGAGGATGCCGGCGACGGGGGTGGAGAGCTTGTACGGGAAGGTCGCGTCGGGCGTCTTGAGGTGGAAGACGACATCGCGCTCGCCCTTGGTCTCGACGGTGTCGATGTTGGCGAGGAGCGCGGCGGTTCCGTTGTCGGACTTGATGGCGAGGACGCGCTCGACGGAGAACTTCACGTCGGCGGCGGTCAGCGGCGTGCCGTCGGCGAAGGTGAGTCCCTCACGGAGCGTGCAGCGGTAGCTCTCGCTGACCCGGTCGCTGAAGGAGCAGCTCTCGGCGGCCTCGGGGACGGGCTCGCCGCCGCCGCGCGGCACGTGCATCAGGGTCTGCACGGTCTGCCGGAGGATGTTCCAGGTGCCGGTGTCGTAGGCGAAGGCCGGATCGAGGGGTGCGGGGGCGTCGCTGGTGGCGACGAACTGGTCCGTGGTGCCGACGACGATGGCTCTGGACTCGTCCGCACCGCCGCACGCGGTGAGCAGGGGGGCGAGCAGACCGGCGACGGCCGGCAGGGCCAAGGTCTTGCGGTGCATCAGGGACTTTCTCCTCATCCGGCACTGGGATACAGCGGCGTACGGACAATCCGCCGCGTCCGCCCGGTCGGGGCGTGACGATCGGGCCGGGATGGTGAGCGATCGGTCCTGTGTTCGCGGCGACCTGGATGCGGCGCCGGTGCACGCGGGGGTGCGGCGAAGTCCTCGAAAAGATTAGTGCGCGACGCCGTGACGCCGGACCGCCGAGGGTCCGCCGTGGATGCGGATAGTGATCATGAATGCGGGGTGCTCGATAGTCATGCGCGGGAATGATTCAGCAGGGAAGGCGCGAATCGGGACAGACGTCCAGCCTCAATCCAGGCCTTACGGACATCGGGTGCGAGGCGGCCGCCCGCGGTCCAGCACGCTGGGTGACGAAGGTCACGCGCGCGCCCGTTCCGCGGACGGCCGGTCACATGATCACGGCCCGGTGATCAGCGTGCGCAGGAAGGGCACGTCCACGTCCTCCAGGGAGCGGACCACGACCCGCCCGGGGGAGGGTGCGATCGGGGCCACGGAGGGCACGGCGACCACGCGGCAGCCGGCGGCCTCGGCGGCCGCCACGCCCGTCGCGGTGTCCTCGATGACCGCGCACAGGGACGGTTCGGCGCCGACCCCGCTCGCCGCCGTCAGATACGGCTCGGGGTGCGGCTTGGTGCGCTCCACCTCGTCGCCCGCCACGGTGAGCGCGAAGCGGTCACGGCCCAAGGAGGCGAGGATCCGGTCGATGATGCGGCGGTGCGACGCGGAGACCAGGGCGGTCGGGATGTTGTGCCGGGCCAGCTCGGCGAGGAGCCGCTCGGCGCCCGGCATCAGCGGAACGCCCAGGCCGATGCGCTGCTCGAACTTCTCGTTGAGCAGGACGGTGAGCTCGGCGACGGTGATGTCGGCGCCGGTGGCCTCGATGAGGTAGCCCGCGCTGCGGGTCATGGGGCCGCCGACGACGATGTCGCGCCAGGATTCGTCCAGCCGGTGTCCGAGGTCGGCGAAGACCTCGACCTCCGCGTCCCACCAGAAGCCCTCGGTGTCGACCAGGGTGCCGTCCATGTCGAGGAAGACCGCTTGCAGCGCGGAGCTTCCGTTGGTGCGGAACAAGGACGCGGGGACCGTACTGGTCATCCGGCACACCTCCATGGAGGGACGAGAAGGCCGGTCTCCCACCCCGGTACGGGGGTAGGGCGACCGGCCTGCACTGGACCGACCAGTGTACGTCGAGAGCATGCGAGGTGCGCTGATTTACCCCCGGGGCGGGCGTTACCGCGCGTTGGTGGGGGTTCACCGCGCGTCGGCGGGGGTTACCACGCGTTGGGGGGTACCGCGCGTTGGCGGGGGCTACCGCGCGTTGGGGGGCTACCGCGCGTTGGCGGGGGCTACCGCGCGTTGAAGTACTTCGCCTCGGGGTGGTGGATCACGATGGCGTCCGTGGACTGCTCGGGGTGGAGCTGGTACTCCTCCGACAGGTGGACGCCGATCCGCTCCGGCTGGAGCAGGTCCGCGATCTTCGCCCGGTCCTCCAGGTCGGGGCAGGCGCCGTAGCCGAGCGAGAAGCGCGCGCCCCGGTACTTCAGGGCGAACATGTCCTCGACCTGGGACGGGTCCTCGCCCGCGAAGCCCAGCTCGGCACGGACACGCGCGTGCCAGTACTCGGCCATGGCCTCGGCGAGCTGCACGGACAGACCGTGCAGCTCCAGGTACTCGCGGTAGGAGTCGGACTCGAACAGCTTGGCCGTGGCCTCGCCGATCTTGGAGCCGACGGTGACGACCTGGAGGCCGACGACATCGGTCTCGCCGGACTCCTCGGGACGGAAGAAGTCCGCGAGGCAGAGGCGACGGCCGCGGCGCTGGCGCGGGAAGGTGAAGCGGGTCCGCTCGTTGCCTGCCTCGTCGAGGATGATCAGGTCGTCGCCCTTGGACACGCACGGGAAGTAGCCGTAGACCACGGCGGCTTCCAGGAGGTTCTCGGTGTGCAGCTTGTCCAGCAGACCGCGCAGCCGGGGCCGGCCCTCGGTCTCGACCAACTCCTCGTACGTCGCACCGCCCGCGCGGGCCTGCTTGAGCCCCCACTGACCCTTGAACAGGGCGCCCTCGTCCAGCCAGGACGCGTAGTCCTTCAGCGGGATGCCCTTGACGACGCGGGTGCCCCAGAACGGCGGGGTGGGGACCGGGTTGTCGACGGCGACGTCGGAACGGCCGCCCGGCTCCGGCTCCTCCACCTGGAGGGCGGCCGGGGTGTCCCGCTTGGCGACCCGGCGCTGCTTGAGCTCGGGCAGGCTGGCGCCGGGGACGCCGCGCTTGACGGCGATGAGCGCGTCCATCAGACGCAGGCCCTCGAAGGCGTCCCGGGCGTAGCGGACCTCGCCCTGGTAGATCTCGTGCAGGTCCTGCTCGACGTAGGCGCGGGTGAGGGCGGCGCCGCCGAGGATCACGGGGTACCTGGCGGCCAGCTCGCGCTGGTTGAGCTCCTCCAGGTTCTCCTTCATGATCACCGTGGACTTCACCAGCAGACCGGACATGCCGATGACGTCCGCCCGGTGCTCCTCAGCGGCCTCCAGGATCGCGGAGACCGGCTGCTTGATGCCGAGGTTGACGACGTTGTAGCCGTTGTTGGAGAGGATGATGTCGACGAGGTTCTTGCCGATGTCGTGGACGTCGCCGCGGACGGTCGCGAGCACGATCGTGCCCTTGCCCTCGGCGTCCGACTTCTCCATGTGCGGTTCGAGGAAGGCGACGGCCGTCTTCATGACCTCGGCGGACTGGAGGACGAACGGCAGCTGCATCTGGCCGGAGCCGAAGAGCTCGCCGACGACCTTCATGCCGTCGAGAAGGGTCTCGTTGACGATGTCGAGGGCGGGGCGCTCCTGCAGGGCCTCGGCGAGGTCGGCCTCCAGGCCGTTCTTCTCACCGTCGATGATGCGGCGCTTGAGGCGCTCCTCCAGGGGCAGGGCGAGGAGTTCCTCGGCCTTGCCGGCCTTCAGGGACTTGGTGGTGGCCCCCTCGAAGAGGGCCATCAGCTTCTGCAGCGGGTCGTAGCCCTCGGAGCGCAAGTCGTAGATCAGGTCGAGGGCGGTGGTGACCTGCTCCTCGTCGAACCGGGCGATCGGCAGGATCTTGGAGGCGTGCACGATCGCCGAGTCGAGCCCTGCCTTGACGCACTCGTCGAGGAAGACCGAGTTCAGCAGGATCCGGGCGGCCGGGTTGAGGCCGAAGGAGATGTTGGACAGGCCCAGCGTGGTCTGGACGTCCGGGCGGCGCCGCTTGAGTTCGCGGATGGCCTCGATGGTGGCGATGCCGTCCTTGCGGGACTCCTCCTGACCGGTGCAGATGGTGAAGGTGAGCGTGTCGATGAGGATGTCCGACTCGTGGATGCCCCAGTTGCCGGTCAGGTCGTCGATGATGCGCTCGGCGATGGCGACCTTGTTCTCGACGGTACGGGCCTGGCCCTCCTCGTCGATGGTGAGCGCGATGAGGGCGGCTCCGTGCTCCTGGGCCAGCCGGGTGACCTTCGCGAAGCGCGACTCCGGTCCGTCGCCGTCCTCGTAGTTGACCGAGTTGATGACGGCGCGTCCGCCGAGCTTCTCCAGGCCCGCCCGGATGACGGGGACCTCGGTGGAGTCGAGGACGATCGGCAGGGTGGAGGCGGTGGCGAAGCGGCCGGCCAGTTCGGCCATGTCGGCGACACCGTCACGGCCGACGTAGTCGACGCAGAGGTCGAGCATGTGCGCGCCCTCGCGGATCTGGTCGCGCGCCATCTCGACGCAGTCGTCCCAGCGCCCGTCGAGCATGGCCTCGCGGAACTTCTTGGAGCCGTTGGCGTTGGTGCGCTCGCCGATCGCCATGTACGCGGTGTCCTGGCGGAACGGGACCGTCTGGTAGAGCGAGGCGGCGCCGGGCTCGGGGCGCGGGTCGCGGACGGTCGGCGTGAGGCCGCGGACGCGCTCGACGACCTGGCGCAGGTGCTCCGGGGTCGTACCGCAGCAGCCGCCGATCAGGGAGAGTCCGTACTCGCGGACGAAGGTCTCCTGGGCGTCGGCGAGCTCTTCGGCGGAGAGCGGGTAGTGCGCGCCGTTCTTGCCGAGGACGGGCAGGCCGGCGTTGGGCATGCAGGAGAGCGGGATACGGGAGTGCCGAGCGAGGTAGCGGAGGTGCTCGCTCATCTCGGCCGGGCCCGTGGCGCAGTTCAGGCCGATCATGTCGATGCCGAGCGGCTCCAGGGCGGTCAGCGCCGCCCCGATCTCCGAGCCGAGGAGCATGGTGCCGGTGGTCTCGACGGTGACGGAGACGATGAGCGGCAGGTCGATGCCGAGGGAGTCCAGGGCGCGGCGGGCGCCGATGACGGACGCCTTGGTCTGGAGCAGGTCCTGGGTGGTCTCCACGAGCAGCGCGTCGGCGCCGCCGGCGATCATGCCCTCGGCGTTCTGCTGGTAGGCGTCGCGCAGGAGGGTGTACGGGGCGTGGCCCAGGGTCGGCAGCTTGGTGCCGGGGCCCATGGAGCCGAGGACCCAGCGCTGCTGTCCGGTGGAGGCGGTGAACTCGTCGGCGACCTCGCGGGCGATCCGGGCGCCGGACTCGGAGAGCTCGTACACCCGCTCGGGGATGTCGTACTCCCCCAGTGCCGCGTGGTTCGCACCGAAGGTGTTGGTCTCGACGCAGTCGACGCCCGCGGCGAAGTACTCCTGGTGCACCGAGCGGACGATGTCGGGCCGCGTCACGTTCAGGATCTCGTTGCAGCCTTCGAGGTTCTGGAAGTCCTCGAGGCTGGGGTCCTGGGCCTGGAGCATCGTGCCCATGGCTCCGTCGGCCACCACCACACGGGTCGCGAGTGCCTCGCGGAGTGCGGCGGCGCGGGTCCGGCTGTCAACGGAAGGGGTAGGCGACGAGGCCATGGATGAGCTCCCTGGGATGCGACGGCTGTCGGCTTTGCACACTCGGAGGAGGGTGCACGGGGCCAGCGTAACCGCGTGGATGCCGGGGTGGACATCGCGTTCCACTGGGCGGACGGCATCCTGTCTTCCGGGGGCTCCCGGTCGGGCCCGTTCATGACCGACACTGTGTAGGTAACGCGCGGTCGACATCGACCGATAGTGTTCAGCATTGTCGAACAGCATGATCCACGCGATCCTGTCCTCAGGATCCACGGGGAAACCCCGGGGTCGTGGACGCATGGACAGGGAGAAGGGGCCGGGCGATGGCGAAGAACATCCAGTCGCTTGAACGAGCGGCGGCGATGCTGCGACTGCTCGCGGGCGGCGAGCGCCGGCTCGGCCTCTCCGACATCGCCTCGTCCCTGGGCCTGGCCAAGGGTACGGCCCACGGCATCCTTCGCACCCTGCAGGCCGAGGGCTTCGTGGAGCAGGAGGCGGCCTCGGGCCGCTACCAGCTGGGCGCCGAACTGCTGCGCCTGGGCAACAGCTATCTGGACGTGCACGAGCTGCGCGCGCGGGCGCTGGTCTGGACGGACGACCTGGCGCGCTCCAGCGGCGAGAGCGTCCATCTGGGCGTGCTGCACCAGCAGGGCGTGCTCATCGTGCACCACGTCTTCCGGCCGGACGACAGCCGGCAGGTCCTGGAGGTGGGGGCCATGCAGCCCCTGCACTCCACGGCCCTGGGCAAGGTCCTGTCGGCGTACGACCCGGTGGCGCACAGCGAGGTCCTGGAAGTGCCGCGCGAGGGGTTCACCCCGCGTACGGTCACCGAGCTGACGGAGTTCGAGACGCTGCTCGACATGACGCGCGCCCGGGGCTGGGCCGCGGACGTGGAGGAGACCTGGGAGGGCGTGGCCTCGGTGGCCGCGCCGATCCACGACCGGCGCAGGATGCCGGTGGGCGCGGTGGCGATCACGGGCGCCGTGGAGCGGGTCTGCGCGGACGGCGAGCTGCGTCCGGAACTGGTCGCGGCGGTACGGGACTGCGCCCGCGCCGTCTCGCGCGACCTCGGGGCTCGCCGCTTCTGATCCCAGCCCAAGGTCATCTCCGACCCGTCGGTAACGATCCCGTTATCGGCGGGTTTTTCGTTACCCCAACCCTTGACGCGCTGTTAACCAGAGGGCAAAACTTCCGTGCATCGGTCGGCATTGTCGAACACCTACCGGCAATACGCGCTAGAGTGTGGCAGTGCCAAGGGCCGGATCAACGCCCTCATAGGAGGGCGCGGACCACCGGAGGGACCCGGGGTTCGCCTTCCCCCTGGACGAAGGACAAAGGAGTCGCGGGTGTCCAGCTCCGACATCTTCATCGGCGAGACCATCGGTACCGCCGTACTCATTCTGCTGGGCGGTGGCGTGTGCGCCGCCGTCACACTCAAGGCCTCCAAGGCCCGCAACGCGGGCTGGCTCGCGATCACCTTCGGGTGGGGCTTCGCGGTCATGACCGCCGTCTACATGACCGCTTCCCTCTCGGGTGCCCATCTGAACCCCGCCGTCACGGTCGCGATAGCGATCAAGGACGGGGACTGGAGCAACGTCCCCGTGTACGTCGCGGGCCAGATGCTCGGCGCCATGATCGGTGCCGCGCTGGTCTGGCTGGCCTACTACGGCCAGTTCCAGGCGCACCTCACGGACCAGGAGATCATCTCCACGCCGCACGAGGAGGGCATGGTCGACCAGAAGGCCGCGCCGAACGCCGGCCCCGTGCTCGGGATCTTCTCGACCGGGCCCGAGGTCCGGAACGTCTGGCAGAACATGGTCACCGAGATCATCGGCACGGTCGTGCTGGTCCTCGCGGTGCTGACGCAGGGACTCAACGACAGCGGCAAGGGTCTGGGCGTCATCGGCGCCCTGATCACGGCCTTCGTCGTGGTCTCCATCGGCCTCTCGCTCGGCGGCCCCACCGGTTACGCCATCAACCCGGCCCGTGACCTCGGCCCGCGTATCGTGCACGCCCTGCTGCCGCTGCCGAACAAGGGCGGCTCCGACTGGAGTTACGCCTGGATCCCGGTCGCCGGTCCGCTGATCGGTGCCGCCGTCGCGGCGGGTATCTACAACATCGCGTTCGCCTGAGCCGTCCTTCTTCCAGACTTCCCCAGGAGCACACCGTGACCGACGCACACACCACCGGTTCTTCCTCCCACGGCAGCGGCCCGTTCATCGCCGCCATCGACCAGGGCACCACCTCCAGCCGCTGCATCGTCTTCGACACGGACGGCCGGATCGTCTCCGTCGACCAGAAGGAGCACGAGCAGATCTTCCCGAAGCCGGGCTGGGTCGAGCACGACGCCTCCGAGATCTGGACCAACGTCCAGGAAGTGGTCGCCGGCGCGATCAGCAAGGCCGGGATCACCGCCGCGGACGTCAAGGCCGTCGGCATCACCAACCAGCGCGAGACCACGCTGCTCTGGGACAGGACCACCGGTGAGCCCGTCCACAACGCCCTCGTCTGGCAGGACACCCGCACCGACGCCCTGTGCAAGGAGCTCGGTCGCAACGTCGGCCAGGACCGTTTCCGCCGCGAGACCGGCCTCCCCCTCGCCTCGTACTTCTCCGGCCCGAAGGTCCGCTGGCTGCTCGACAACGTCGACGGCCTGCGCGAGCGCGCCGAGCGCGGCGAGATCCTCTTCGGCACGATGGACTCCTGGCTGATCTGGAACCTCACCGGCGGTGTCGAGGGCGGTCGCCACGTCACCGATGTCACCAACGCCTCGCGCACCATGCTCATGAACCTGCACGAGATGGCGTGGGACGAGCGCATCGTGCAGTCCATGGAGATCCCGGCCGCCGTGCTGCCGGAGATCCGCTCCTCCGCCGAGGTGTACGGCACGGTCAAGGGCGGCGCCCTCGACGGCGTCCCGGTCGCCTCCGCGCTGGGCGACCAGCAGGCCGCGCTCTTCGGCCAGACCTGCTTCGCCGAGGGCGAGGCCAAGTCCACGTACGGCACCGGAACGTTCATGCTGATGAACACCGGCGACAAGATCATCAACTCCTACAGCGGCCTGCTGACCACCGTCGGCTACCAGATCGGCGACGCGAAGCCGGTCTACGCCCTGGAGGGCTCGATCGCCGTCACCGGTTCGCTGGTGCAGTGGATGCGCGACCAGATGGGCCTGATCAAGTCCGCCGCCGAGATCGAGACCCTCGCGTCCTCGGTCGAGGACAACGGCGGCACCTACTTCGTGCCGGCCTTCTCCGGACTGTTCGCCCCGTACTGGCGCTCCGACGCCCGCGGTGTGATCGCCGGCCTCACCCGGTACGTCACCAAGGCGCACATCGCGCGCGCCGTCCTGGAGGCCACCGCCTGGCAGACCCGCGAGATCACCGACGCCATGACGAAGGACTCCGGCGTCGAGCTGTCCGCGCTCAAGGTCGACGGCGGCATGACCTCCAACAACCTGCTGATGCAGACCCTCTCGGACTTCCTCGACGCGCCGGTCGTGCGCCCGATGGTCGCCGAGACCACCTGCCTCGGTGCCGCCTACGCCGCCGGTCTGGCCGTCGGCTTCTGGCCCGACACCGACGCCCTGCGCGCCAACTGGCGCCGCGCGGCGGAATGGACCCCTCGCATGGACGCCGACAAGCGTGACAGCGAGTACAAGAGCTGGCTCAAGGCCGTCGAGCGGACCATGGGCTGGATCGAGGACGAGGAGTAGATCGACATGACCACCCTGCAGAGCGTCCCTGCCCTGGGGACGCGACCGGCTGCCGGTTCCCTGCCGAGCCGCGCCGAGACCCGGGAGCAGCTTTCCAAGGCGACGTACGACCTCCTGGTCATCGGCGGCGGCATCCTGGGCATCTCCACCGCCTGGCACGCCGCGCAGTCGGGCCTGCGGGTGGCCCTGGTGGACGCCGGCGACTTCGCCGGCGCCACCTCCTCCGCCTCCTCCAAGCTCCTCCACGGCGGTCTGCGCTACCTGCAGACCGGCGCGGTGAAGCTGGTCGCGGAGAACCACTTCGAGCGGCGTGCGGTCTCCCGCCAGGTGGCACCGCACCTCGCCAACCCGCTCACCTTCTACCTGCCCGTCTACAAGGGCGGCCCGCACGGCGCGGCCAAGCTCGGCGCCGGTGTCTTCGCGTACAGCGCGCTGTCCGCCTTCGGTGACGGCGTCGGACACCTGCTCAGCCCGGCGAAGGCCGCGCAGGACGTGCCGGAGCTGCGGACGGACAACCTGAAGGCCGTGGCCGTGTACGGCGACGACCAGATGAACGACGCCCGCATGGCGCTGATGACGGTCCGCGCCGCGGTCGACGCCGGCGCCGTCGTCCTCAACCACGCCGAGGTCACCGGGCTGCGTTTCACCCGGGGCCGGGTCACGGGCGCGGAGCTGAAGGACCGTACGAGCGGCGAGGAGTTCGGCGTCACCGCCCGTCTGGTGCTGAACGCCACCGGGCCGTGGGTCGACCACCTGCGGAAGATGGAGGACCCGAACGCGGCGCCCTCCATCCGGCTCTCCAAGGGCGCGCACCTGGTCCTCAAGCGGACCTCGCCGTGGAAGGCCGCGCTCGCGACCCCGATCGACAAGTACCGCATCACCTTCGCCCTCCCCTGGGAGGACATGCTGCTGCTCGGCACGACCGACGAGGAGTACGAGGGCGACCCCGGCCAGGTCGAGGTGACCGAGAAGGACACCGCGCAGATCCTGGACGAGGCCGCGTTCTCCATCCGCGACCAGCAGCTCTCGCGCGATCTGATCACGTACGCCTTCGCGGGTCTGCGGGTGCTGCCGGGCGGTCCCGGCGACACCTCGAAGGCCAAGCGCGAGACGGTCGTCACCGAGGGCCGAGGCGGCATGCTGTCGGTGGCCGGCGGCAAGTGGACGACCTTCCGCCACATCGGCCGTACGGTGATGAAGAAGCTGGAGGCCCTGCCGGGTCACCCCCTGGGCGAGGACTACGAGTCCGTTTCCACGCTGCCGAAGCGGCTGCCGCTGCCCGGTATCGCCAACCCGAACGCGGTCGCGCACCGGCTGCTCGTCGACGGACCGGCCCCCGGCCCGCGGATGGCCGCCGACACCGCCAAGCACCTGGCGACGCACTACGGTTCGCTCGCCTTCGACATCGCGCGGATGGCGAACGAGAACCCGGAGCTCGGCGAGCGCGTCCACCCGGACGCCCCGGAGATCTGGGCGCAGGTCGCCTACGCCCGGGACCACGAGTGGGCCGAGACGGCGGACGACGTGCTGCGTCGCCGTACGACACTGACGATCCGGGGCCTGGCTACGGACGAGATCCGTGGCAAGGTCGACGACATGCTGCGCAAGTGATGCGCTGACGCCGTGACGTGCTGATGTCGTGATGTAAGGGGCGGCCTCCCTGGAGGCCGCCCCTTACGCGTCCGCTACCCGAGGCCCTGCGGGCCAACCCTCCACCGCGCTGGCCTACATCGACGCCCGTGACCGCCTGACCAGGTGGTTCAACGGCGAGAGCATCAGTGAGCCCCTGCGGCAACGCTGGAACCGGCGACTCGACGTGCTGGACGACGACCCGTTCGGTGATCCCTTCCGTCCCTCCGAGGCCCGGATCGAGCTGGCCACCTACCCGGAAGCCGTCGCTCTCACCGGCCTGTTCTCCGCGCCCTACTGGCGAGACCACCCCAAGTCACCGGCCGAGGCAGCACGCCGTCTCGGCATCGCCCCGCGGCAACTCCTCTCTGCTGAGACTCCCGTGCGGGCAGGGCCGCCCCGGCCTTGCTAGAACGGGCCCATGAGTTCGAACGACGACAAGATCGTGCAGGCCGAGCGCCACTTCGGAGTCCGATTCCCCGCGGACTATCGACAATTCCTGGCCACGGAAGGGAGCATGAGCCAGTTCGTTCTTCCTGCGGACGACTTCCTCATGATCAATGCCGTCGCGGAGCTCATCGAGGTCAATGAGGCCGGCGAGTTCCAGAAGCGCTTCCCCGGGAGCGTTGTCATCGGCGGGGACGGAAGCCGCGAAATGCTCACCTACGACTTCCGGCAGACACCCCCGCCGCTGGTCCTGCTCGACGTCTCCGCTCAGGACTGGTCATCCGCCATCCACCAGGCGATGTCGCTCTCCGCCCTGCTCGAACAGTTCCCCGAAACCGGCTGGAACTGGGACGAACCCGAGTCGTCGCCTTCCTGACCAGTCTCGACGGAAGGGAGATTTGATCTCGTCGTCCTGCTCCGGCACGGCGTGGGTTCTTCAGCCCTGGGCGGGGATGTCCAGGGCAGTCCCGTACAGGCGGGAGACCCGGAGCAGGATGGTCACGCGCCGGTCAGGCAGCGGCTGCTCTCCGGGGGCCGCCCCGTCGGCCGGGTCTACTATCTCCGCCTCTCCCTCGGCAACGGCGAACGACCAGATGTCCGGGCCGCTGACGTGCAGTGAGGCGTGCGGGTCGCTGCGCAATTGGCGGACCTTGAGACGGTTGGCGGTGGAAGAGACCTGCAGTACGCGTTTCCCGGCGTTCCATTCGTAGAGGACGGTAGACAGGTGCGGGTGGCCGGTGCTCCTGACGCTCGCGAGCACGCCGAACTGCTGCCGGCTCAACAGCTGGGAGAGCTCCTGGTCGGTGAGCGCTCGGGGGGCCGGTCCGTCGTTCTGGGTGGTGGCGGTTTCGGTGGCGGTGTGCTCGCTCATGGGGATCAGCCTTTGGTGGTCGGGGTGGGACGAGTCGAGGGATGGGGGCGGGTCGGACAGCCGCGGCGTTGGCAGGAGCCGGCTCATCGGCGACGGGATCCAGGGCAGTCCGCTGCTCGGGGCGGCGGGCGGAGCGCGCGATGGCGCGGAGTTGGATGCGGCAAACACGTGGTCTCTCTTGTCAGTTGACACAGCAATAGAGACCGTAGCAGATAGTTTTGTTGCGGATAATTGGCCTAGGGTTCCACTTGCCGGACCCACCTCGCCCTCCTCAGGGTCGGCGGTCGCCATAGGCTCGCGGCATCCCTCAAGCTCACGGTGGTGACACCTGGTCCTCGACCCGACGGCGCTCGTGATCGCACACCCTCCGAACCTTCTGGACGGAGGGGCCGGGAGGCCGGGATCGGGATCGTCGTGGTCGGCGCCGTACACACGCCCTCTCATCTCTCGTCCATACCCAGCTGCGTCGCACCCGCCACTGACACTCGCCCGGGCCGTCAGGCCGCCGGGGCAATGTTCTGATTGGAGCGGAAGACATTGCCCGGGTCGAACTCCCGCTTGAGCGCGCGCAGGCGGCGGAGCTTGTCCGCCCCGTACGCCTGCTGCACGCGCTCCGCGCCCTCGTCCATCAGGAAGTTGACATAGACACCGGCGTGATAGGGCTCCAGAGCCGACCACCACTCCCGCGCCCAGGCGCGCTCCTCGGCGAAACCCTCGCCGTCGGTGCGGTTGCCGTTGATGTTGAGTGTGTGAGTCACGCCCCGGCCGCCGAACGCCGTCTCGTCCTCACCCACGCGGGCGACCGCGCCACCCAGGTGGAAGATGTTGCACGTCGAAAGGGGGGACGTGATCCGCAGCGCATGCGTCGCGCTGATGTCGATGACCTCGTCGCCGAGCCGTTCGATGTCGCAGGACCGGACGTAGTACCACCACCCCGGACGGAACGAGGGGTCGAACATGGCCTGGAGCTGCACAAAGGGCCGGGGCGCGCAGAGGTCGAGCAGCGGTGTCCCGAACGTCCGGAGCGGCCGGAGCACCCGCTGGCCGGTCTCGATGTCCCCGGCGTAGCAGCTGATCACCGCGATGACCGGCCTGCCGTGCAATTCGGCCGGAATCGACGGGAGGGGTGCGGCCCTGCGGTGGACGACGATGGTGGTCAGCTCGTCGGGGACGTCGGTGATCCAGTCCCGGTAGAAGCGCAGTACGTGCGGCGCCTCTTCCAGCGGCCACAGGATTGGTCCGGCGAGCACCGTGGGTCCCACGGGGTTGAGCCGGAATTCGAATTCCGTGACGACTCCGAAATTGCTGCCCGCGCCGCGCAGGCCCCAGAAGAGTTCGGGGTCGTGGCTCGCGCTCGCCGTGACGAAGGTGCCGTCGGCGGTGACCATGTCGACGGAGAGCAGCTGGTCGATCGTCAGCCCGTACTTGCGCATCAGCCAGCCGATGCCGCCGCCGAGCGTGAGCCCGGCGAGGCCGGTGTGCGTCACGATCCCCGCCGGGACTGCCATCCCGAAGTGCTGCGTCTCTCGGTCGAGAGCTCCGAGCAGGACTCCGGCCTGGGCCCTGACCGTGCGGTTCACGGGGTCGACCCGAATCCCGTTCATGGCCGACAGGTCGATGACGATGCCGCCCTCGCACAGCGACTGGCCCGGGAAGCTGTGGCCCCCGCTCCGTACCGCGACCGGCAGACCGCCGCGCGTCGCGCTCTCCAGCGCGGCGACGACGTCGGCTACACCGGTGCAGTACGCGATGAGGGCGGGAAACTTGCTGACGGACCCGTTCCAGATGCGCCGGCCCTCGTCGTAGGCGGGGTCGTCGGGGCCGACGAGCCTGCCGGAGAAGGATCGCTCCAGCTCCTGGAAGGCTGCCCGGTCCATTCGCGCGGCTGCGGGGGCTGCGCACATGGTCCCTCCTCGGCCGATCTGGCCTTTCTGCCAGGCTCCCACCGGCCTGGAGCCGGTGCCAGCGGAGTCACGCGTGGGGCCCCTCGGGCGCCGACGGTTCCGTCGATGCCCTCGCACAGGACGAAGCGGTGCCATCGCGGCTGGCCCACCCACCTGGTACGCGGGCGGGTGTACTGCGAGGCGGAGGACCGGCACCGTCAGGTTGCGGCGGTCGCCTTGTACGCCCGCCGGGTGGCGGCTGCGCCAGGGATGTCGGCGGGGTCGGTGGGGCCGCTGTTCGTCGTCCACGGCTCGCCGATCGTGGGCGGCCGGCTCGAGTGGGACGGAACCGAGCACGTCGTCGGGCCGGACCTGATGGTGCCGACGCCGGCCGCCGCTCCCCGTGTTCGGGACCCGCAGCGTGCGGCCGCGCTCGCGGCGCGGGTGGACCGGGTGCCGCGGCCGTACGAGGCGGTAGGCAATCGACCCTCGAGTAGATCGCCCAGGAAGTGGTGAGTGACGTCTGGCGGCCTGCGCGCCACCCCAACGACCGCCGCGTGCTGGGTTCCAACGGATGTCACGGTGTGAGACCCGGAAGAACACCCAGGTCGCGGTGTCGTCGTATGACGACGAGCCTGAGAACCTACAGCCCGTGTGCCGAGGGCGGTTCCTGGGTAGTCGATCAAGGCCGCGCGTGGCGCTCGGTGGTGCACGAGGGCTGCGGACGGGCCCCCGGAAAGCCGTAAGGTTGGTCCGTACGACAGGAACGACAGGAACGTCGAAAAGGAGG
Organism: Streptomyces sp. NPDC048370; assembly: GCF_043200825.1. Lineage (NCBI taxonomy): Bacteria > Bacillati > Actinomycetota > Actinomycetes > Kitasatosporales > Streptomycetaceae > Streptomyces > Streptomyces sp. NPDC048370. The sequence continues at coordinate 126,515 of NZ_JBICYI010000011.1, forward strand.
CGCTGGGTGATCGAGCTCGAGGGGGTTCCCGAGCTGATCGACCCGGTCATGGTGGCCGCGTTCGAGGGCTGGAACGACGCCGGCGACGCCGCCTCCACCGCGGTCGCCCATCTGGACCGGGAATGGAAGGGCGAGGTGTTCGCGGCGCTCGACGCCGAGGACTACTACGACTTCCAGGTCAACCGGCCCACGGTCTGGCTGGACAACGGGGTCCGGAAGATCACCTGGCCGACGACCAGGCTCTCCGTGGTCCGGATCGGCGGCGAGAAGCCGCGCGACCTGGTGCTCGTGCGCGGGATCGAGCCGTCGATGCGCTGGCGCTCGTTCTGCAACGAGATCCTGGGCTTCGCCCATGAGCTGGGTGTGGAGATGGTGGTGATCCTGGGCGCGCTGCTCGGCGACACCCCGCACACCCGGCCCGTCCCGGTCAGCGGGGTCACCTCCGACCCGGACCTGGCGCGGACGATGGACCTGGAGGAGACCCGCTACGAAGGGCCCACGGGCATCGTCGGGATCCTGCAGGAGGCCTGCACGCACGCGGGCGTGCCCGCGGTGAGCCTCTGGGCCGCCGTGCCGCACTACGTCTCGCAGCCGCCCAACCCCAAGGCGACCCTGGCGCTCCTGAACCGCCTGGAGGACCTGATCGACCTGCGCATTCCGCTGGGCGAACTGCCCGAGGACGCACGGGCCTGGCAGCTGGGCGTGGACCAACTGGCCTCCGAGGACAGCGAGGTGGCGGAGTACGTCCAGACGCTGGAGGAGGCGCGGGACACGGCGGAGCTGCCGGAGGCCTCGGGCGAGGCCATCGCCCGGGAGTTCGAGCGCTATCTGCGGCGGCGCGACGGCGGTCCCGGCCAGGGCCCCGGGCCCGGGCCCGGTCAGGGACCTGGGATCGCCACCGAGGGCGGGGACACCTCGTACCTGCGGGAGACCGGCGGGGGCAGGACCCGTCCGCCGAAGCCGGAACAGCCGGGACCGGAAGCGGCCCCGGAGGCAGGGCCGGAGCCGGAGGCAGGGCCGGAGTCGGAGGCAGGGCCGGAGTCGGAGGCGGCACCGGAGTCGGAGGCGGCACCGGAGTCGGAGGCAGGGCCGGAGTCGGAGGCGGCACCGGAGTCGGCGCCGGAGCCGCCCCGTGAGGGCGAGGGCCCCGAGGACGGCGACGGCGAGGAGTGAGCCGTACGGAAAGGGCCGCACCGATCACGGTGCGGCCCTTCCTCGTACCCGGTCCTCGGTTCCGGGCGTGCCGTCAGGCGCAGTCGAAGCGGGCGCCCGCCCAGTCGCCGTGGTCACCGCTCTTGGAACCGTTGGTGTCGGTGATCCGCAGGCGGACGTGGCGGGCGCCGGTGACGTCCACCCGGACGGGGAGCGTCGCCGAGGCGCCCGTCAGCTTCGGTGAGGTCCACAGCACCGCGCCGTCGGCCTCGACCGAGAACGCCACCTCCCCATAGCCGTTGATCTCGTCGTCGATGCCGACGTCGGCGGTGAAGGCGGTGCAGCGGCCGCCGAGGTAGACCTCGATGTCGGAGTCGGCGTGGGCGCCGATGCCCTTCTCGTACGTCGTGCCCGCCAGGGTCAGGGGCCGGCCGTCGCTCGCGCCCGACTCGCCGTTGGAACGGTCGCGTTCGGGCGGTCCCCAGCCGTTGGTGGATGTCAGCCAGGTGAGGTCGCTCGCCCAGACGCCGGCGGACGGCGGCTCGGGCATCACCCCGACGGCGAAGCGCTGTACGGCGGTTCGGTCCTGGTTCGCGGCGCGGTGGCGGACGGTCGCGGTGAGCGTGGCCTCCCCCGGCTTCGCGTCCTTGGCGGGGGTGACGGAGACCTCGACCCGCCGCGTGGTGCCGGCCGGGATCCGGCCGATCGGAGCGGCCGGGGTGACCTGCCAGCCCGCGGGGGCCGTGAGCGACACCTCGACGCCGGTGGCGTCCCTGGTGCCCGCCGTCACGTCGACGGCGACGGTGCCGCGTGCGCCCGCGCCCAGCTCCTGCCCCGCCGGGACGGCTGCGGTGGCGGCGGCGCCCGGGACGGCTCCGCCGACCGCGCTGGTGTCCTCCAGTTCGAGCGTGAAGCCCCGGTCGGTGCGCTGGGCGGGGGTCTTGACCTTCACCACTCCCCCGCGGTCGTCGCGGTCGTACCACCAGCCCTGGCCTGCGGCCTCGAAGGCGGCCTTGGAGGTGAGGCGCGGCAGTTCGCGGCCGCCGAGCGTGACGTCGCTCGGCGCGTCCCCGGTGTGGACGGTGAACTGGTAGGGCCGGGCGGTGGACTTGCCCGCGAAGGTTCCCTTGCTCGCGCCGATCCGGACCGTCACGTCGCCCGCCCCGCGCTTGGGCGCGCGGACCTCGGCGGTCTGGGTGGCGTACTGGCCGGTGCGGTGGGCGCGGGTGACGCCGTCGTCCTCGTACAGCTCGAAGGACGAGTCGCCCTGCGGGTAGATGTCCCAGGCCAGCGGGGAGTCGGGCGTGCGGTCGGTGTACGAGCGGATGCCGCCGGGCCACATGGGGACGGTGGCTCCGGCGCGGACGAAGAGCGGCAGCGTGTCGAGCGGGGCGCTGTAGTCGTCGACGGTGACCGGGCCCTGGTAGGTGCGACCGCTCCAGTAGTCGATCCAGGTGCCCGCGGGCAGGTAGATACCGTCGCGCTCGACCGCGTCCTGGTGGACGGGGGCGACGAGGAAGTCCTCGCCGCTGAGGAACTCGTACTTCGCCGCGTCCGAGGCGGCCTTGGGGTCGTTCGGGTACTCCAGGACGAGCGGCCGGGCGAGGCCGACGCCGGTCGTGGTGGCCCGGTGGGCGTGCGAGTAGATGTAGGGCAGCAGCGACTCGTGGAGCTTCAGGTAGTCGCGGTTGATCGAGGTGTACGGCTCGCCGTAGCGGAAGGGCTGCTTGTCGTTGGCGGCCCAGCCGTCCATGGTCATGGTGACGGGCAGGAACATCTTCCACTGCAGGTCACGGGTGTACGTCTTGGCGCTGCCGCCGAAGATGCCGTCGACGTCACCGGTGGTGTAGGCGAGTCCGGACATGGACGCGCCCGCGTAGGTCGGGATCTGCCAGCGGATGTACTCCCAGGTGCCGGACTGGTCGCCGGACCACTGGACGCCGCAGCGCTGGGCGCCGGACCAGCTCTCGGGGGCCCAGGTGAAGCCGCGGGCGTCGCTGTGCGCCTCGATGCCGGCGTAGGCGTCCTTGCAGCCGTCGAGGGCGAATTTGTAGCCGGGACCGACCCAGGCGACGTCGAGCTTGGCGACCCGCTGGCCGGCCTTGACCTGCTCGCCGAGCTTGTCGAGGCCGTCCTCGGTCCACAGACCGAGCTGCATGCCCCGGTCCTTGAGGCCGTTCGCGGTCTCGGCGAGGTTCTCGTAGCCGCAGCCGTAGCCGTCGTTGACGAGCATCCAGCCGTTGGGCATGTCGTTCTGGACGTAGCCGTCGGCGACCTTCAGAGCGTCGAGCGTGTGGCGCTCGCCCCGGTTGGCGTTGTGGAGGTAGCAGTCGGCGTCGCCGATCTCCAGTCCGTAGACGGGCGGCAGGAACGGTTTGCCGGTCAGATTCGTGTACTGGCCGATGACGTCCTTGAGCGCGTCGGAGCCGGAGCCGGTGAAGTAGTAGGCGTCGAAGCGCTGTTCGCGTGCCGTGGTGGTGACGGGCTCGCCGAAGACGTAGGTGTTCGGGGCGTAGGTGTTGCGGTAGACGCCGTAGCCGGCCGAGGAGAGGTAGAACGGCACGGAGTTGGGGTGGCCGCCGTCGTTCCAGTTGTAGTCGACGCCGACCTCGACGGTCTTGCCCCGGTGCGAGGTGTTGCCGCGTCCGTTCTGCATGCCGGCGCCGTAGAACTGCTCGTCGGCGCCGCGGGCCAGGGACTGGACGGTGCGGTCCTGGCTCCAGCTGAGGCCCGTGGTCTCGGACCAGAGGGGGGTGCCGTCGGCGCGGAACGCGGCGAAGCGGAGCGGCGACTTGTAGGCGCGCAGGGTCACCTTGGCGCTGGTGAGTTCGTAGCGGTCGCCTCGGTCGCTCCAGCCGGTGCGGGGCGGGGCTCCCTGGGGCTGGACGATGTCCTTGCCCGTGGGGTCGGTGAACCGTCCGTCGGGGGCCAGTTCGATGCGGAAGGTCTCGTCGGTGACGAAGCTGACGCGGGCCTGGGCGGCACCGGCGGTCAGCCGGTAGACGGCACCGTCGGCCTCGAAGCCGGTGACGTCGCCGACGGTGGTCGGTGGCGGCTCGGCGGACTGGGCGCTGCCCGGTCCCGCGAACACCGCGAGAACCCCGAGCAGCGCACCGGCGATTGCAGCCTTCATGCGCAATGTTGATTGCATGGACGGTATTTAGCGCAGAAACGAGCACCAGGGCCAGGACAAAACGGAACCGCCCTCGGACTTCGTGAGAAGTCCAAGGGCGGTCGTCCCCAAGGGAGTTGTACGGGGCAGGGCTACAGAGCCACTCCGAGCAGGGCGTCCACGGCGCGGGAGGCGAGACCGGGGGCGGACTCGTCCGTACCGCCCTCGGCGTGCTGCCGCTCGGCCCACCGGTCCATCGCGGCGAGCGCGGCCGGCGCGTCGAGGTCGTCGGCGAGCGCCTCGCGGATCTCCTCGACGAGCGCGTCGGCGGAGGGGCCGTCGGGGCGGGAGACGGCGGCGCGCCACCGGTCCAGGCGCTCCAGGGCGTCCTGGAGGACCTGGTCGGTCCACTCCCAGTCGGCGCGGTAGTGGTGCGACAGGAGCGAGAGACGGATCGCGGCCGGGTCGACGCCCTGGCGGCGGAGCGCGGAGACGAAGACCAGATTGCCCTTGGACTTGGACATCTTCTCGCCGTCCAGGGCGACCATGCCGGCGTGCACGTACGCCTTGGCCATGGGGAACTCGCCGGTCAGCGCCTGGGCGTGGGAGGCGCCCATCTCGTGGTGCGGGAAGATCAGGTCGGAGCCGCCGCCCTGGACGTCGAAGCTCATGCCCAGGTGGTCGAGGGCGATGGCGACGCACTCGATGTGCCAGCCGGGGCGGCCGGCGCCGAGGCTTCCGCCGTCCCAGCTCGGCTCGCCCTCGCGGGCGGCCATCCAGAGCATCGGGTCGAGCGGGTTCTTCTTACCCGGGCGGTCCGGGTCCCCGCCGCGCTCGGCGGAGAGGTGGCGCATCAGCTCGGTGTCGTAGTTCGACACCTGGCCGAAGTGCGGGTCGGACTCGACGGAGAAGTAGATGTCGCCATCGAGTTCGTAGGCAGCGCCGGAGTCCCGCAGCCGCTCGACGAGCGGCACGATGCCGGGTATGGCCTCGACCGCGCCGATGTAGTGCTGCGGCGGCAGCATCCGCAGGGCGGTCATGTCCTCGCGGAAGAGGGCGGTCTCGCGCTCGGCGAGGCCGACCCAGTCGACGCCGTCCCGGATCGCCCGCTCCAGGAGCGGATCGTCGACGTCGGTGACGTTCTGGACGTAGTGGACCTGCCGCTTGGTGTCGAGCCACACGCGCTGAACGAGGTCGAACGCGTTGTAGGTCGCCGCGTGACCCATATGGGTCGCGTCGTACGGCGTGATGCCGCAGACGTAGATACGGGCGACGGGGCCGGGGGCGAGGGTCACTCGTCCGCCGGTCGCGGTGTCGTGGATCCGGAGGTCGCGGCCCTTGCCGGGCAGGGCGGGGACCTCAGAAGCGGGCCAGGCATGCATGACCTGAGCGTAACCGGACACTCGTTCCGGATACGAACCGGATGCGGGATCTTGGCCGAGGAGGCGCTCTTGCAGCTCGCGGCGGTTCGTGCATACCCCCTGGGGGTCCGCACCCCCGAACCCGGGTTGGCCGAATCCGATCGGTCGGACCGGAGGACCGGGCAGCGCCCGAAGGTCAGACCGGGGGCCAGGGGATCGCCGGCCACTGCCCGGAGGGCTCCGGGTGGCGGCCGGTGGTGCGCAGGGCGGTGACGCGGCCGCGCAGGGCGTCCACCTCGGCGGCGGTGAGCAGCTCGGCCAGTCGGGTGGTGAGCGGGGCACCGGGGGCCAGGGAGCCGTCGAGCCGGCCCAGGACGTCGGCGGCCTCGGCGGGCAGCTCCTCGCCCGCCCAGCCCCACAGCAGCGTGCGCAGCTTGTCGTCCACGTGGAAGGTCACCCCGTGGTCGATGCCGTAGAGGTGTCCGTCCGGCGCGGGCAGCAGGTGCCCGCCCTTGCGGTCGCCGTTGTTGATGACGGCGTCCAGGACGGCGAGCCGGCGCAGTTCGGGGCGGTCGGCGTGGACGAGCAGGGCGGTGCGGTCCTCGCCCACCTGGGCGGGCCCGACGGCCTTCCAGCCCTCCCCCGCCTCCTCGTCCTCGGTGAGGGCGAGGAGGCTCGCCCCGGGATCGGCTTCGATCCACAGCTGGACCATGCCCTCGCCGTACGGGCCGTCCCGCAGCACGGTGGGCGGTACGAGTCCCCAGCCGGTGGCCTCGGAGAGCTCGTAGGCCGCGACCTCGCGCTGGGCGAGGGTGCCGTCGGGGAAGTCCCAGAGGGGCCGCTCTCCGGCGACGGGCTTGTAGACGCAGTCGGCCTCGACGCCGTCGAGGGAGACCGAGCAGACGAGCACCGCGTTGGACGCCTCACGGACCTGACCGCGCACGGTCAGCTCGCCCTTGGTGAGCAGGTCGACGACCGCCCGGTTGTCGGGACCGCTCATGCTCCGCGTCGGTATCCGTTCTGGCGGGGGCACACATGGCCCTCGGGGTCGAGCGGCAGGCTGCACAGCGGGCACGGCGGGCGGCCGGCGTTGACCACGTCGAGGGCGCGCTTGGCGAAGGCCCTGGCCTGCGCGCCGGTGAGGCGGACGCGCAGCATCGGCGGCCCGTTCTCCTCGTCCTGGAGCATCTGCTCCTCGGCGGCGGCGAGGTCCTCCTCGGACTCGGCGTCGAGTTCGACGAGCGCCTGCGCCTCGACGATCATGCGCTGCTCCTCGCCGTCCCAGGCGAGCGCCATGGTGCCGACCCGGAACTCCTCCTCGACAGGGACGTCGAGGGGCGCGGTGTCGGCGATGTCGGTGGGGGCGACGGCCGGGACGGGCGCGTTGCCGCCGGTGCGGCGGACGACCTCGTCGAGGAGCTCGTCGATGCGTTCGGCGAGCGCGGCGACCTGGGTCTTCTCCAGGGCCACGCTGGTGACCCGGCCGGCCGCGGACGCCTGCAGGAAGAACGTACGGCGGCCAGGCAGCCCGACCGTGCCGGCCACGAAACGCTCCGGTGGGTCGTAGAGGAACACCTGACGGGACACGTCCCTGACTCCCTAGGGTCTCGGCAGTGATGGAGGCCCGCGCTACAGCGGCCCGTCCACCCTACTGCGCGGATGGATCACGGTGCGCCCGCACCGCCCCCTACCTCGGCGGCCCCGTTCGGATCGGCGCTCTCCTTGGGGGCGAGCGCGGCGAAGTCGCCGGTGTCGCCGAGGCGTACGAGGAAGGGGCGCGTCCGGGTGTAACGGATGACGGTGACGGAGCAGGGGTCGACGTGGATGCGCTGGAAGAGGTCGAGGTGCATGCCGAGGGCGTCGGCGATGACGGACTTGATGATGTCGCCGTGGGAGCACATGGCGTAGACGGCGTCCTCGCCGTGTTCGGCCTCCACGCGCGCGTTCCAGTCCCGTACGGCGTCGACGGCCCGTGCCTGCATGCCGCGCATCGACTCGCCGCCGGGGAAGGCTGCGGCGGAGGCGTGGGCCTGGACGACCTGCATGAGGGGCTCGTCGGCCAGTTCGGCGAGCTTGCGTCCCGACCAGTCGCCGTAGTCGCACTCGCTGATCCGCTCGTCGGTGTGGAGCGGCAGGTCGGGCCGGGCGTCGAGGAGCGGCCGCACGGTCTCGCGGCAGCGCTGGAGCGGGCTGGTGACGACGGCGGCGAGCGGCACCCCGGCCAGTCGCCCGGGCAGCGCGGCGGCCTGCGCGAGCCCGCGCTCGTCGAGGGCGACCCCGGGCAGCCGCCCGGCGAGAACACCCGAGGTGTTGGCGGTGGAGCGTCCGTGCCGGACGAGAATCAGCGTGGCCATGGCGGCAAGGGTAGGCGCACGCACGCGCGCGTGGGGGGTGTCCGGGGGTGCGGGAGGGCGTCGGGCGGGGGAGAATGCGGCGCGTGATCGTGGACTCTGCCATCTACCGGGACGGGCGCCGCACAGAAGGGCCCGCGGATCTGTCCGATGCCCTGGCTGAGGCGCGGACGAGCGGGAACGCCTTCCTCTGGGTCGGGCTCCACGAACCGACGGAGGCCGAGTTCGACCACGTCTCCGACGAGTTCGCGCTGCACCCGCTGGCCGTCGAGGACGCCCTGAAGGCCCATCAGCGCCCCAAGCTGGAGATCTACGACGATTCGCTCTTCGTCGTCCTCAAGCCCGTGGTGTACGAGCCGGAGAGCGACCGGGTCTCCTCGGACGAGCTGATGCTGTTCGTGGGCGACTCCTTCGTGGTGACGGTCCGGCACGGGGAGGGGGCTCCCCTCGCGGCCGTACGGAGCCGTCTGGAGGCCGAGCCCGAGGTCCTGAAGCACGGCCCGACGGCCGTGCTGTACGCCGTCAGCGACACGGTCGTGGACCACTACATCGACGTGGCCGGTGAACTCCAGGTCGACCTGGAGGAGCTGGAGGCGGACGTGTTCGCCCCGGTGGGCGTCCACCCGTCGAACACGGCGGAGCGGATCTACACGGCCAAGCGGCAGGTCCTCGAGTTCCGGCGGGCCGCCGGACCGCTCGCGGGGCCCATGGTCCGTCTCGCGGCCGGAGACGTGCCGTTCGTGCACGAGAGCGCGCGGCCCTTCTTCCGTGACGTCAGCGACCATCTGATCCGCGCCAACGAGCAGGTGGAGGGGCTCGACCGGCTGCTCTCGGACATCCTGTCGGCACATCTGGCGCAGATGGGTGTGCGGCAGAACGACGACGTGCGGAAGATCTCGGCGTGGGCCGCCATGGCCGCGGTCCCCACGATGGTCGCGGGCATCTACGGCATGAACTTCGAGCACATGCCGGAGCTGACGTGGACCTGGTCGTATCCGGCCCTGATGCTGCTCCTGGTCGCCGTCGAGATCGGTCTGTACCGGCTGTTCAAGCGCCGGGGCTGGCTGTAGCCCCGGCGCCGCGGGCCCGGCGGTTCAGAACGCGGGGGCCGGGGTCGCGGGTCCGCCCAGCGCGTCACGGCGCTCCGGCATCTTGAGGTCGACCATCTTGTGCCAGCCGGCGACGCGTTCGTACGCGTACATGCCGTGGATCCCGGCGGCGAGCGCGCCCGCCTTGGCCTTCGGCCACTTCAGGATGCGGCCCATGTGGTTCATCACGGCGAGGCTGACGTCGCGGTAGACCTTGATCTCGGCGAGCGCGGACTCGCGCAGGGTGCGCTGGATGAGCGGGCCGTGTCCGGCGTACGCGAGGCGCAGCAGCTCTTCGTGGCAGTACGCGAGGTGGTTCGCCTCGTCGTTGTCGATCATGTGGATGGCCTTGCCGAGCTCGGGATGGTTCCCGAAGTACGTGACCAGCATGTCCATCTGGTCGGCGGCCCGCTGCTCGGTGACCCGGCTGTGGGCGAGGTAGACGATGATGTCCTCCTCGCTCAGCGGCTCGTCACGGCGGAGTTTGTCGTGGGCGAGGCCGATGCCGCCCTGTTCGAGGAGCATCGTGTAGTCGGTCTCGGGCGGCACGGGCACGGGTTCGAGGCCGCGCTTCTTCAGCAGGGCGTTGAAGATCCGGCCGTGTTTGTCCTCGTCGGCGCCGTGCCGGGTGATCTTTGGGGCCAGTTCCCGCATGCCGGGGGCGACGAGGGCCGCGATCCGGGCGTTCTCCCAGCCTCCCTGGGACTCGCCGCTGGCGGCGATGGAGCAGAAGAGCTGGAAGGACTCGTCGTCGTCGATGATTTCCTGGAACAGGCTCTTGGCCGTGAGCATTGCAGCCACCTCCATACGGGCGTCCGCACGCCGCACGTCCGCAGAGAACGAGTCAAGTGCGGTACGCGCGAGTGGGCAACAGGAGGGGCGGGCCGTTCGGCTGAAAGAAGGAGCGCTCCGCTCGTAACCGTGCGCCCGTGTGAAGCGTTGTGCTGCATGACGGCCGTGGCGGGGAAGACCCCCGAGCCCCCACCACGGCCGCAGACTTCCGCTAGGCGAGGCCCGCGTGCTCCAGGGCCTCGGTGCCCGCCCGCAGGGCCGCCACCCGCTCGTCGAGGGTGAAGCCGGCCGGGGCGATGGTCAGGGTCGTGACACCGGCCTCGGCGTAGGCCTTCATCCGGTCGGCGATCCGCTCGACGGAGCCGAGCAGGGTGGTCTGGTCGATCAGCTGCCGCGGTACGGCCGCGGCGGCGCCGGCCTTGTCGCCCGCCAGGTACTTGTCCTGGATCTCGGCGGCCTGCTTCTCGTAGCCCATGCGCTGGGCGAGCTGGTTGTAGAAGTTCTGCTTGCGGCTGCCCATGCCGCCGACGTACAGGGCGGTGTACGGCCGGAAGATGTCGGCCAGGGCGTCGATGTCGTCGCCGAGGGCGAGCGGCAGGGTGGGGTGGACGTCGAAGCCGTCCATCGTCAGGCCGGCCTTCTCGCGGCCCGCGCGGAGCGGACGGAGCGCGGTCTCCTCCAGGTGCTCGGCGGAGGGGAAGATCAGCAGCGCGCCGTCGGCGATCTCGCCGGTCTGCTCCAGGTTCTTCGGGCCGATCGCCGCGATGTAGAGCGGGATGTGCTCACGCTGCGGGTGGACGGTGAGCTTGATGGGCTTGCCCGGTCCGTCCGGCAGCGGGAGCGTCCAGTGCTCGCCCTCGTACGTGAGGCGCTCGCGCGACATGGCCCTGCGGACGATCTCGACGTACTCGCGGGTGCGGGCCAGCGGCTTGTCGAACTTGACGCCGTACCAGCCCTCGGAGACCTGCGGGCCTGAGACGCCGAGGCCGAGCCGGAACCGGCCGCCGGAGAGCGAGTCGAGGGTGGCGGCGGTCATCGCCGTCATCGCGGGCTGGCGCGCCGGGATCTGCATGATCGCGGAGCCGATGTCGATCCGCTCGGTCTTGGCGGCCACCCAGGAGAGCACGGTGGGCGCGTCGGAGCCGTAGGCCTCGGCGGCCCAGCAGACGTCGTAGCCGAGGCGGTCCGCCTCCTGGGCGACGGCGAGATTGTCGCCGTCCATTCCTGCGCCCCAGTAACCGAGGTTGATGCCGAGCCTCATGACCACACACCCTCTTTACCGATCAGTAACGTCCCTTGCGCCGGACTCTAGCGCGCGGGTGCGGGATCCGTCAGGGGGAGGTTGTCCACAGGCTCTCTCCGCGTGGGGTCTTGGCCAGTAATCTCGCGCCCATGGAGCAGAGGCATCTCGGACGTACCGGCCTGCGCGTGTCCCGGCTCGGGCTCGGCACCCTCACGTGGGGCCGGGACACCGACGAGCACGACGCCGCCGACCAGTTGAAGGCGTTCTGGGACGCCGGCGGCACGCTCGTCGACACGGCGGACGTGTACGGCGGCGGCGAGGCCGAGTACGTGCTGGGGCAGCTCATGGAGCGACTGGTGCCACGGCGGGATCTGGTCATCTCCACCAAGGCCGGCAGCGTGCCCGACCCGGACCGGCGGATGGACGGTTCGCGCGGGCATCTGCTGGCCGCGCTCGACGCGTCCCTGGCCCGGCTCGGCACGGACCACGTGGACCTGTGGCAGCTGCACGCCTTCGACCCGCACACCCCGCTGGAGGAGTCCCTGCAGGCGCTGGACATCGCCGTGAGCAGCGGCCGCGCCCGGTACGTGGGGGTGTCGAACTTCTGCGGCTGGCAGCTGGCGAAGGCGGGCACCTGGCAGCTGGGGGCGGCCGGGGCGGGACGGACGCGCCTCGCGGCGACGCAGATGGAGTACTCGCTGCTCCAGCGGGGCGTCGAGCGGGAGGTGCTGCCGGCCGCCCTGGACCTGGGCATAGGTCTGCTGCCGTCCTCGCCGCTGGGGCGCGGGGTGCTGACGGGGAAGTACCGCACGGGCACCCCGACGGACTCGCGGGGCGGTTCGGAGACCATGGCCCCCTTCGTGGAGCCCTATCTCGACGAGGCGGCGAGCCGGATCGTGGACGCGGTCACCACGGCGGCGGACGGCCTGGCGACGACACCGCTCCAGGTGGCGCTCGCCTGGGTCCGCGACCGACCCGGCGTGGCCGCCCCGATCGTCGGCGCGCGCAACGCGCAGCAGCTCACGGCGGCTTTGTCAGTGGAGAGCCTTAGTCTTCCTGACGAGATCTGCCGGGCGCTCGACGATGTGTCGGCGCCCGTGCACCGCTATCCGGACCAGGACTGGAGCACCTTGTGACCGAGCCTTCGCGGGAGACCCCGCCCGAGGCCACCGAGCCCGAGCCGGGCGAGACCGACGAGGCCGCGACCGAGCGCGCCCCGGAGGCCGAGGCCGCCGACGGGGAGACGAAGGCTGCCGACGAAGAAGCGACGGCCACCGACGGAGAGGCAAAGGCCGCCGACGCGACGGCTGCCGACGGGGAGGCGAAGGCCGCCGAGGTGTCCGAGGCGCAGGCGGAGCTGGCCGCGCAGCGGGAGCTGCGGGCCCGGATCGAGCAGCGCAAGGCCGAGAAGGCGGCGCCCGTGGAGGCGGGCGCGAAGCTGAGCGGCACGGCGGCCGATCTGCTCGCGGCGGTACGGGCGGTGGAGAGCGGTACGAAGTCGGGCACCGCGTTCTTCGAGGCGCCGGAGCCCGCATCCGCGCCCTCACCTTCGCCCGAGGCCCAGCGCCCCGCGTCCGTCCCCGCGCCCGCCGCAGCCGTGCCGGCCGCCGCCGTGCGCCCGGTGGTCCGGACGCGGGCGGCCGCCCCGGAGACGCTGGCGGCCGTGCGGGAGGTCCTGGCGCACGGCGGGGCGCCGGAGTCGCTGGCCGACAAGGTGGCCGCCACCTTGGGCGAGGGCGCCGCGGAGGCGCTGCGGGAGGACCCGTGGCAGCTGCTCTCCGTGCCCGGGGTGCAGCCCGAGCACGCCGACGGCTTCGCCCGGGCCCTCCTTGGCGCCGAGTGCGGGCCCGACGACCCCCGCCGGGCCGTGGCCCTGGTGACGTGGCTGCTCGAACGGGCCGCTCTGAAGGGGCACACGGCCCTGGAGGACACGGCCGTACGGGCAGGGCTTGCCAAGCTGTCGGTGCCCGACCCGGACGAGGCCGTCCGGGAGGCGGCCGCCGAGGGCGCGGTGCTGCTGTTCCAGGAAGAGGAAGAGCACGCCCCCGAGGAGACCGAGGACGAGGACGAGGAACCGTCCGATGCCGAGGCCCCCGAAGTCCCCGAGGCCGCCGAGGCGCCCGATGTGCCGGCCCTCCTCGGGCTCGACCGGTACGCCCTGGCCGAGGAGAGCCTCGCCGACGGTCTGGCCCGACTGGTCAAGACCGTCTCCGCGGAGGTCTGGGAGGGGCCCGACCTTGTCCGCGCGGTCGGCGCGTTCGGCCTGGTCCTGCACACCGGGGGCGAGGCGGCGCGCAGCGAGCCGGTCGCGCTCGCCGAGGCCGCCCGCGAGCGGGGCCTGCGGGTCGCCGTGGCCGCGCACAGCGAGAACGGGGTCGACCGCCTCGGCGCGCAGGCGGTGACCGTCGCCGCCCTGCTGTCCGGCGCCGCAGGTCCCGGCCGGGACGAGGAGGGCGCCCTGGCCCTGGACCTGCTGGTCGTCCTGGACGCGCCGCAGCTGGACGTCGAGGGCGCGACGACCCTCGTGGAGTCCCTGCCCGACGGCTGCCGTCTCGTGCTGAGTGGGGACCCCGGTGTCCTCGGCTCCGCGGGCGCCGGCCGGGTGTTCGGCGATGTGCTGGCCGCTCGGGTGTGCCCGACGGTCGCCTCCCGCCTCCCCGACCCCGGTCCGATCGGCGAGCTGGTCTCCGGCATCGGCATCGGCGAGCTGAACCAGGTGGAGGCGCCCGGCAAGGAGGTCGTGATCGTCCCGGTCCGGGACGCGGGCGAGGCCGTGCACCGCACGGTCCAGCTCGTCGCCGACTCGATCCCCCGGGCGTTCGACGTGCCGGCCGGGGGGACCCAGGTGATCACGGTCGGCCACGGCGGCTCCGCGGGCACCCGCGCGCTCAACGCGGCGCTCAAGGAGCGGCTCAACCCAGGCCCCGGCCGCTTCGGCGGCTTCGACCCGGGCGACCGGGTGGCCTATGTGCCGGCCCCGGGGCGGACGGTCGCCGGGACGGTCGTGGGCGCCGACGCCGAGGGCCTGCGCCTGGAGTGCGCGGGCGAACCACTCGTCGTACCGAAGGAGAGGGTGGAGTCCGCACTCCGGCACGGCTGGGCGCTCACGGCGCACCAGGCTGCCGGGATGCGCTGGCCGGCCGCGGTCGTGGTGCTGCCGGGGGACGCGGCCCAGGGGCTGAGCCGGGCGTGGGTGTACACGGCCTTCGGCCGGGGCGAGCGCCACCTCTCGGTCGTCCACGGCGTGGACCAGGCGCTGCCCCGCGCGGTGGCCGAGGGCGTGACCCAGGAGCGTACGACCCGGCTGAGGCCGCTTCTGGAGGCCCTGCTGGCGGCCTCGGAGGACTGACGGCCCGGGGACCCCGGGCCCGGGGGGGGGCGGGGGGGGGGGGGGGGGGGCCCCCCCCGGGGGGGGCGCCCGGCCGCCGGGCGGGGC
>NZ_JBICYI010000011.1:141059-294840 GCF_043200825.1 Streptomyces sp. NPDC048370
GCCCGCGGCCGCCCCCCCCCCCCCGGCCGCCCCCCCCGCGCCCGCGCGCCCCGCCCCCCCCCCCCCCCCCCCCCCCCCCCCCCCCCCCCCCGCCCCCGCGTCCTGCTCCTCCAGGTCGTCGTCCAGCTCGTCGTCGAAGACCGCGCTGACGTCGAAGCGGCAGACGATCCGCTCCGGATCGGCCTGCTCGAAGGGGGCGTTCAGCCACTCCCCCGGTTCGGGCAGCTCCTCCGCGGCCGAGACCCAGAGCGTGGAGTCGCCCTCCTCCAAGCCGAACTCCTTGTGCCGCGAGGCGATTTCGTCCGGTTCGTACTCCCCGAAGAGCACACCGAGCGCGGCGTGCGTACTGACACCGACGGCGGCGGTCGCGTCCGACCCCTCCTCGTCGTTCTCCAGATCGGCGATGCGCTGGGCCTGGGCGAGCAGCCGCTGCGGTTCCACGACGGCGTAGTCGCGGCGGATCAGCACACTGAGGGCGTGGGGCTCCTCGGGCCCGGCGTAGGGCGGGAGGGAGTCGTCGGCGCCCGGGATCTCGAAGGGGGTGACCTCGTCGTAACGGTCGTAGAGCCGCTCGTCGTAGGCCTCGGCCGCCGCGGCGAGGGCATTGAAGGCTTCGTAGACGGCCGGGTCGTCGTCCCCCGAACGACGTTCGACCGCCTCAAGGTGACGGTCCAGTGCGGCTTTGACCGCCTCGGCGGCGGCACGTACCTCGGCAGCGGTGGGCTGCGCAGCATCAGACATGGGACGCACGCTATCCGTACCGGGCCCGTGCCCGCACAATAGATGCGATGCCGGAATACGAATTTGTCGACGTGTACGTGCCGCGCAGCGTCTCCCGCAAGGAGGCTACGCGGCTACTGACCGACCATGCCGAGTACGGGCACTGGGAGTTGGACCGCCTGAGCCTGCACCGGGACGGCAGCCGCAGGGTGCGGCTGCGCCGGCGCATCATCCGTCAGGTTCGCGCCACCTGGTGAACACGAGAAGGGGCCCCGCCGTGCGGGGCCCCTCTGCGTCACTCGATCTTCCCTAGGCGGACCGGCGGGCGCGGCGGTAGAGCACCGATCCGGCGAGCAGCAGAGCGGCACCGGCCGGGACGGCCATGCCGAGCGGACCGGAACCGGTCTGCGCCAACTCCTCGGTCGCCTCGGGCTGCGTGATCGTGTGCGTACCAGGCGTGTTCGGCCCCTGCGGCGTCCCGTGCTCACCGGAGTCACCGGGGTTGCCGGGGGTCCCCGGGTTACCGGGCTCACCCGGGTTCCCAGGGTTGCCCGGCTCACCGGGGTTGCCCGGGTTCCCAGGGTTGCCGGGGTTCCCAGGGTTGCCGGGGTTGCCCGGGTTCCCAGGGTTGCCGGGGTTACCAGGGTTGCCGGGGTTACCAGGCTCGCCCGGGTTGCCCGGGTTCCCGGGGTTGCCCGGCTCGCCAGGGTGGCCCGGGTGCGTGGGCTCGATGCCGTTGCCGCACTCGTTGCCGAACGACGGGTTGATGGCACCGATGACCGAGACGCTGTTCCCGCAGGCGTTCACGGGGGCGTCGACCGGCACTTGGACGGTGTTCCCGGAGCCGACGCCCGGGGAGTGACTGGCGCCACCCTCGGCCGAGGAGCCGCGGTGCTTGCCCGTGCCCGGCTTGGAGACGTTGGCGCACTTGTTGCCGAACGCCGGGTTCATCAGACCGACGACGTTGACGGTGTTTCCGCAGACGTTGACCGGCGCGTGCACCGGAACCTGGACGGAATTTCCGGACGCGACGCCCGGGGAATTCGAGGCCGCGCCGTTCGCATTCGAATCGGCATTCGCATAACCACCACCGAGGGCGATGACGCCGCCCGCGGCCGCAACGGTGATCAGGCCCTTGCGCGTGACCTGTCGCATAGCTTGTTCCCTGCCTTCTCGGCTTCTGCCTTCTGGCTTCAGAAGAGGGGCCACCGGGCCCGAACGCCCGGGGCGGAATGCCCGCCGGCCCCGGAGTGCATGGCACGCACTCCGGGGCCGGCCTGGCTCAGACCCTCACGGGTCGAGGCACAACGTCAGGCGTTGACGCAGGTGTTGCCGAAGGTGGGGTTCAGCAGCCCGATCACGGAGACCGTGTTGCCGCACACGTTCACGGGGATGTGAACCGGCACCTGGACGACGTTGCCCGAGAGCACGCCGGGGGAACCGATGGCGGCACCCTGGGCACCCGAGTCGGCAACGGCCATGCCCGCACCCGCGAGAACGAGACCGCCCGTGGCAGCCGCAGCAGCGACGACCTTCTTGATCATTATTCCTCCTTGTTGGCAATGCGATCCCAGCCGCGGACCGCACCACCTGTAACGAGGGGGAAGTAATGGGGCTACGAGCCTATGAGTTCATTCACTCTTTCCGGTCAAAGCCGCACGCGCGGTCGATTATCGGCAACGGATGAACGAGAGAGCGCTCAGGAGGCGTCGATGAACCGGTCGAGGACGCGGACGCCGAACTTCAGTCCGTCGACCGGCACCCGCTCGTCCACGCCGTGGAACATCCCGGCGAAGTCCAGCTCCGGCGGCAGCTTGAGCGGCGCGAAGCCGAAGCAGCGGATGCCGAGGTCGTCGAAGGACTTGGCGTCGGTGCCGCCGGAGAGCATGTACGGGACGGCCCGGGCGATCGGGTCCTCGGCGCTGAGGGCCAGCTGCATCGCGTCCACGAGGTCGCCGTCGAAGCTGGTCTCCAGGGCCTTGTCCCCGTGCACGTCCTCGCGCTTGACCCGGGGGCCGAGGATCCGGTCGAGGTCGGCCAGGAACTCCTCCTCGTAGCCCGGCAGGAACCGTCCGTCGACGTGCGCCGTGGCCTGGCCGGGGATGACGTTGACCTTGTACCCGGCGCCGAGCATGGTCGGGGCGGCGGAGTTCCGCAGGGTCGCGCCGACCATCTTGGCGATGCCGCCCAGCTTGGCGAGCGTCGCCTCCATGTCCTCGGGGTCGAGCGGGGTCCCCAGCGCGTCCGAGAGCTCGTCCAGGAAGGACCGTACGGTCTTGGTGACCCTCACCGGCCACTGGTGGCGTCCGAGGCGGCCCACGGCCTCGCAGAGCTCCGTGATGGCGTTGTCGTTGTTGGTCATCGACCCGTGCCCGGCCGTGCCCTCGACGGTCAGCCGCATCCAGTGCATGCCCTTCTGGGCCGTCTCGACCAGATAGAGCCGCAGGTTCTCGTTGACGGTGAAGGAGAAGCCGCCGACCTCGCCGATCGCCTCCGTGACCCCGTCGAAGAGGTCGCGGTGGTGGTCGACGAGATGCCGGGCGCCGTAGGTGCCGCCCGCCTCCTCGTCGGCGAGGAAGGCCAGGACGATGTCGCGCGGGGGCTTGCGGCCGCTGCGCATCCGGTCCCGGACGACCGCGAGGGTCATCGCGTCCATGTCCTTCATGTCGACCGCGCCCCGGCCCCAGACGCAGCCGTCGGCGACCTCGCCGGAGAAGGGGTGGTGGGTCCAGTCCTCGGCGTTGGCCGGGACGACGTCGGTGTGGCCGTGGATGAGGAGGGCCGGCTTCGACGGGTCCTCGCCCTCGATCCGGGCGACGGTGGAGGCCCGCCCCTTGTGCGACTCGATGATCTTCGGCTCGAGACCGACCTCCGCGAGCTTCTCGGCGACGTACTCCGCCGCCGCCCGCTCGCCCGGGCCTGAGTGGTCGCCGTAGTTGCTGGTGTCGATGCGGATGAGGTCACGACAGAGGTCGACGACCTCGTCCTCGCCGGTGACGCTCCGGGCCGTGTTCGACTCGCTCACGCTGCTTCCTCCCACTACGTGCCCCACGTGCTTGCTGGTGGACGCCCCCATCCTCGCGCGCCCGACGCCCCGGACCCAAGGGCGGCCACCGACCGACATCCGCCCGTCACACGGTTCCGGCCGGAACGGGGGTGGTGATCGACCACCTCCAATGTTTGCTATGGTTTTCCACGTCGGAACGGCCCAGCGGCCGGAAAGACAGACACCTTGTCCGGGTGGCGGAATGGCAGACGCGCTAGCTTGAGGTGCTAGTGCCCTTTATCGGGCGTGGGGGTTCAAGTCCCCCCTCGGACACCAGCGAAGGACCCCACGTCACGTGGGGTCCTTCTTGCTTTTCGGCCAGGGCTGTACGGGATCGGTGGGAGCTGTGGGACGCAGGACGAGGACGCCGGGGGCGCCGCTCGCGCAGCGGGAGGGGATCGATCCTGTGCGGGTGCGGCTGCCCGAGGCGGCAGGCGAGGGGTGGGCGACCGTCGGGGCGTACCTGCGGGCACGGTTCGGTGGGGCCGTCGGGGACGCACGGGTCCGGGAGATGGTGCGGGACGGGCGGTTCGTGGGCGCGGACGGGCGGCCCCTTCGGGAGGACGAGCCGTACGCCGCGGGGATGTACCTCTGGTTCCACCGGGACTTTCCCGCCGAGGAGCGGGTGCCGTTCGAGATCGGGGTCGTCCACCGGGACGAGCGGATCCTCGTCGTCGACAAGCCGCACTTCCTGGCGACGATGCCGCGCGGGCGGCATGTGACCGAGACGGCCCTCGCCCGGCTGCGGCGGGAGCTGGGGGTGCCGGAGCTGCAGCCCGCGCACCGGCTCGACCGGCTGACGGCCGGGCTCGTGCTGTTCGTCGTGCGGGCCGGGGACCGGGGCGCGTACCAGACGCTGTTCCGGGACCGGCTTGTCGGCAAGGAGTACGAGGCCGTGGCGGCGTACGACCCCGGGGTCGCGCTGCCGGTGACCGTGCGGAGCCGGATCGTGAAGGAGCGCGGGGTGATCGCCGCGCGGGAGGAGCCGGGCGAGCCGAACAGCGAGAGCCGGATCGAGCTGGTCGAGCGGCGGGGCGGGCTCGGGCGGTACCGGCTGCTGCCGATGACCGGGCGCACCCATCAGCTGCGGGTGCACATGAACAGCCTGGGGCTGCCGATCCTGCACGATCCGGTCTATCCGGTGGTCCGGGAGGACGGGCCTGAGGACTACGCGCGGCCGCTGCAACTGCTCGCACGGGTGCTGGAATTCACCGACCCGGTCACGGGGGTGCCGATGCGGTTCGAGAGCGGTCTGCGGCTCGACGGGCTCGATCAGGGGCCCGGGAACGGGTGAGACCCCCGCAGGCCGCCGCCTGCGGGGGTCTCGTTCCCGTGGGGGGCTTCAGCCCTGGGAGGCCGCGGCGGTCGCGCGGACCCGCTTGCGGACCAGGAACCAACCGCCGACGAGCAGGAGCCCGATCAGCGGGAGGCAGTTCACGGTGGTGCGGCTGATGCCGCCGTCCATCCACATCAGGACCAGGACGGAGCCGAGGAAGACCAGCGTGACGATCTGGGTGTACGGGGCCCAGGGCAGCTGGTAGCCGGGGCGGGTGACCCGGCCTTCCTTGGAGCGGTTCACGAACAGCAGCGAACAGACCATGATCATGGCCCAGGTGCCGATGATGCCGATCGAGGCGAAGTTCAGGACGAGCTCGAAGGCCTCGCCGGGCATGAGGTAGTTCAGGCCGACACCGAGGACGCCGAAGGCGGCGGTGAGCAGGATGCCGCCGTAGGGGACGCCGCCCTTGTTCATGACGCCGGTGAACTTGGGCGCGGAGCCCGACAGCGACATGGAGCGCAGGATCCGGCCGGTGGAGTACAGGCCCGAGTTGAGGCTGGAGAGCGCGGCCGTCAGGACGACCAGGTTCATGACGCCCGCGGCACCGGGGATGCCGAGCTTGTCGAAGACCGTGACGAAGGGGCTCTGGTCGCCGGAGTACGCGGTGTACGGCAGGAGCAGCGCGAGCAGGACGACGGAGCCGACGTAGAAGAGGCCCACGCGCCACATGATCGAGTTGATCGCCTTCGGCATGATCTTCTCGGGGTTCTCGGTCTCACCGGCGGCGACGCCGCACAGCTCGACGGAGGCGTAGGCGAAGACGACACCCTGGATGAGCAGCAGCATCGGCATGACACCGGTGGGGAAGATGCCGCCGTTGTCGGTGATGGTGGAGAAGCCCGGGGTGTGACCGCCGACGTCGTGCGAGGTCACGATCAGGAAGATGCCGATCAGCATGAAGGCGACGAGGGCGCCGACCTTGATGATCGCGAACCAGAACTCCATCTCGCCGAAGTACTTCACGGAGATGAGGTTGGCGGCGAGGACGACCGCGAGGGCGATCAGGGCGAGGATCCACTGCGGGACGTCACTGAACATGGCCCAGAAGTGGGCGTAGGTCGCGGCCGCGGTGATGTCGGCGATGGCGGTGGTCGACCAGTTGAGGAAGTAGAGCCAGCCGGCCGTGTAGGCGCCCTTCTCGCCCATGAACTCACGGGCGTAGGAGACGAAGGCGCCGGAGGAGGGGCGGTAGAGGACCAGCTCGCCGAGGGCCCGCACCACGAAGAAGGCGAAGACGCCGCAGACGGCGTAGGCGATGAAGAGGGACGGTCCCGCGTTGGCCATGCGGCCGCCGGCGCCGAGGAAGAGGCCGGTGCCGATCGCGCCACCGATGGCGATCATGTTGATGTGCCGGGACTTGAGGTCCTTGCGGTATCCGGCGTCACCGGCGTCGACGTGGGGGGACGCTCCGGTGGCCGTCGCCGGAGGTGGCGTGGCGGACAGCGTGTCGGCCGCAGAGGGGGTGCGGTCACTCATGGAGTTGTTCGCCTTCGTGAGGGGGAGGGTCTGTGCGGTACCCGGCCGCGCGCGCGTGGAGGTCGTCCACGGCTCTTACGGCCAGCGCACATCGTCACGGCAAGGCGGGAATTCAGCAGTGGCCAATGTCACTGATCGCCCTTATTTGAGCTACTTCTGAGGTTGCTCCAGGGCGAATGCCTGGGATCGGCAGGGTTTACGGCGCGAGAACGTCCAGTTCCTTGAGCGCGCCGACCGCGATCTGGCGGGTCAGCTCCTCGGCGCGGACCGCGTCCCTCTCCCGTACCGCCTCGGCGACCTGGACGTGCAGGGTGACGGCGGCCGGGTCGGGGTCCTCGAACATCACCTGGTGGTGCGTACGGCCGGTGAGGACCTCGGCGACCACGTCGCCGAGCCGGGCGAACATCTCGTTGCCGGAGGCGTTGAGGACGACCCGGTGGAAGGCGATGTCGTGGACGAGGTACGCCTCCAGCTGCCGGCCGCGCGAGGTGGCGACCATGCCGAGCGCCTGCTCGGTCAGCTCGCGGCACTGCTCGGGGGTGGCGTGGGTGGCGGCGAGGCCGGCGGCGACGGGTTCGACCGCCGAGCGGAGCACGGTGAGCGAGCGCAGCTGGCGGGGGCGGTCCGCGCCGGCCAGGCGCCAGCGGATGACCTGGGGGTCGTACACGTTCCACTGCTCGGTCGGCAGGACGATCACGCCGACGCGGCGGCGGGACTCGACGAGGTGCATGGACTCCAGGACGCGGACGACCTCGCGGACCACGGTGCGGGAGACGTCGAAGCGCTGGGCGAGCTCGTCGGTGCGCAGCACGCTGCCGGGCGGGTACTCCCCGGCGGTGATCGCGAGACCCAGGGTGGCGAGGACGTGCGGATGAAGCCCCTGGGCCGGTGTCGTCATGGGGGTCAGCCTACGCGGCGACCAAGATCGGGAACGAAAAGTATGACTTTAATGTCACAGCCTCTTGAATACGTCGTACCCAATGGGTTTCATGAGCGCGACGGATCGATGTCGAAGAAGACAGCGAGGCACCACCCATGAGCACCACCTCCCCGACGGTCCCCCGGGTCGTCGTCGTGATGGGCGTCGCCGGCACAGGCAAGACGACCATCGGACCGCTGGTCGCGGCCGCGCTCGGCGTCCCCTATGCCGAGGGCGACGACTTCCACCCGGCGGCGAACGTCGCCAAGATGTCCGCGGGCGTCCCGCTGGACGACGCCGACCGCGGGCCCTGGCTCGACGCGATCGGGCGGTGGGCGCACAGCCGGGAAGGACTCGGCGGGGTGGTCAGCAGCTCCGCCCTGAAGCGGATCTACCGGGACCGGCTGCGGGCGGCCGCCCCGGGCGTGGTCTTCCTCCATCTGACCGGCGACCGCGAGCTGATCGAGCGGCGGATGGCCGACCGCAAGGGCCACTTCATGCCGACGGCCCTGCTCGACTCCCAGTTCGCCACGCTGGAGCAGCTCGGCGACGACGAGGCCGGTGTCGCCGTCGACGTCACCGGATCGCCCGAGGAGATCGCCGCGCGGGCGGTCGCCGCGCTGGGTCGACACGTCGACTGATCCGTCGTACGCCCCGTCCCCTCGGGGCGACCCGTCCGTGCGCCGGTCCCCTCGGCGCAGCCCTCAGCACCGCTCCTGTTCCGTACCCCCTCCTGCCCCCACCCCGTCCCTAAGGAACCACCGTGACCAGTCTCAGCGTCGAGATGCTGGCAGCGGACGCCGTCGAGCCGATCACCTCGGCCGGCAACGCCCAGCTCGGCTTCGCCGTGCTCGCGGGCATCGCCGTCATCGTCCTGCTCATCACCAAGTTCAAGCTGCACGCCTTCCTGGCCCTGACCATCGGGTCGCTGGCCCTGGGCGCCTTCGCCGGTGCGCCGCTCGGCGCGACCATCGACTCCTTCACCTCCGGTCTCGGCAAGACCGTCGCGGGTGTGGGCGTGCTGATCGCGCTCGGCGCGATCCTCGGCAAGCTGCTGGCCGACTCCGGCGGCGCGGACCAGATCGTCGACACGATCCTCGCCAAGGCGAGCGGGCGCGCGATGCCCTGGGCGATGGTGCTGATCGCCTCGGTCATCGGGCTGCCGCTCTTCTTCGAGGTCGGCATCGTGCTGCTGATCCCGGTGGTCCTGCTCGTCGCCAAGCGCGGCAACTACTCGCTGATGCGGATCGGCATCCCCGCCCTCGCCGGTCTGTCGGTCATGCACGGGCTCATCCCGCCGCACCCAGGACCGCTGGTCGCCATCGACGCGCTCGGCGCCAACCTCGGTGTCACGCTCGCCCTCGGTGTCCTGGTCGCGATACCGACGGTGATCATCGCCGGTCCGCTGTTCTCCCGGTACGCGGCCCGCTGGGTCGACATCCCGGCCCCCGAGAACATGATCCCCGCGCGTCCCTCCGAGGACCTGGAGAAGCGTCCCGGCTTCGGCGCCACGGTCGCGACCGTCCTGCTGCCCGTCGTCCTGATGCTGGTCAAGGCGCTCGTCGACATCGTCGTGGACAACCCCGACAACGCGCTGCAGAAGGTCACCGACGTCATCGGCTCGCCGCTCATCGCGCTGCTCGCGGCCGTGCTCGTGGGCCTGTTCACGCTGGGCCGCGCGGCCGGCTTCACCAAGCAGCGGCTCTCGTCCACCGTCGAGAAGTCCCTCGCCCCGATCGCGGGCGTGCTGATGATCGTCGGCGCGGGCGGCGGCTTCAAGCAGACCCTGATCGACGTGGGCGTCGGCCAGATGATCCTGGACTTCTCCAAGAACTGGTCGATCCCCGCGCTGCTCCTCGCCTGGCTGATCGCGGTGGCGATCCGTCTCGCGACCGGCTCCGCCACCGTGGCGACGATCTCGGCGGCCGGGCTGGTGGCTCCGCTCGCCGAGGGCATGGGCACGAGCGAGACGGCGCTTCTCGTCCTCGCGATCGGTGCGGGCTCGCTCTTCTTCAGCCATGTGAACGACGCCGGATTCTGGCTGGTGAAGGAGTACTTCGGCATGAACGTCGGCCAGACGATCAAGACCTGGTCGGTGATGGAGACGATCATCTCGGTCGTCGGCATCGTCTTCGTCCTGCTGCTGTCGCTGGTGTTGTAACCGCTCCTCCCCGCCGTACGGACCGGGTTCGGGCGCCGCTCAGGCGTTCCGGATCCGGTCCAGTACGTTCCGGCCCAGGTCCAGTGCCTCGTCGGGTTCGCGGGTCGCCTGCTGGAAGTCGACGAAGCAGGAGTCCGCCCCGGTCTCCCGGACGCCCGCCAGGACCGCGGCGATGTCGTCGGCCGTCGCGCCCGGGGTGGCGTTGTACCGGATGTGGCGGCGCAGCGCGTCGGGGTCCCGGCCCGCCTCATCGGCGGCACGCCTGGCCGTCGCCCAGAGGCCCGCGGCGGCCTCCGGCGGCAGGACGGCGCCGACCCAGCCGGCGGCCCGCCTGCCGACCCGGCGCAGTGCGGCCGGGCTGAAGCCGCCGAGGAAGACCGGGGGCCCGACGGGCTGGGCGGGGCGGAGCCCGACGTACGCGCGGGGGATCGTCCAGTGCGGGCCCTTGTGCCCGAACTCCTCCTCGGTCCAGATGCCCCCGAGGATGTCGAGGATCTCGTCGAGGTGTGCGCCGCGCTTCCCGAAGTCGGCGTTGACGGCCGTGTACTCGTCACGGAGCCAGCCGATGCCCAGGCCGACGTCGAGCCGGCCCCCGCTCAGCCGGTCGAGCGAGGTGAGGCTGCGGGCGAGCAACAGGGGCGGGTACCAGGGGGCGTTGAGGGTGGACATGCCGAGGCGGGCACGCGTGGTGGCCGTCGCGGCGACGGTGAGCACGGTGAGCGGGTCGAGGAAGGTCCGGTACTCCTGGGGGTACGGGTTCTCGGGGGTGTGGCCCGGGTAGAGGTCGCTCGGCGCGACCGGGGTGAGCGAACGGTCCCCCACCCAGAAGGAGTCGAAGCCCGCCTCCTCCGCGTCGCGGGCGAATCCGGCGATCACCTCGGGGCGGGCGTGCGTTCCGTACTGGGGCAGTGCGATGCCTATGTCCATGGCCCTCATGGTGAGTTGGGGGCGGTCGGCGCCACGAAGGGGTGGGCGCGTGAGCCGCGCCACACGCCCGTGCCGCACCTAGGCCCGGGCCGGAGCACTCGTGTCAGCTCACCGCCCGGGCCGCCGCCCTGCCCGCCGCTCGCCCCGAGAAGATGCAGCCGCCGAGGAACGTGCCCTCCAGGGAGCGGTAGCCGTGGACGCCTCCGCCGCCGAAGCCGGCCGCCTCACCCGCCGCGTACACCCCCTCCAGTACCTCGCCGCCCTCCCGCAGCACCCGCGACGACAG
Organism: Streptomyces sp. NPDC048370; assembly: GCF_043200825.1. NCBI lineage: Bacteria > Bacillati > Actinomycetota > Actinomycetes > Kitasatosporales > Streptomycetaceae > Streptomyces > Streptomyces sp. NPDC048370. Next base: position 151,934 of record NZ_JBICYI010000011.1, read on the forward strand.
GTCCGTCTCCAGGCCGCCGAGCGACTTGCGGGTGAGGATGTTCAGGCGTACGGCGATCAGCGGACCGGCCTTGGGGTCCAGGATCCGGTGCGGGGCCGCCGTACGGATCAGCTTGTCGCCCAGGTACTTGCGCGCGCCCCGGACCGCGGTGACCTGGAGGTCCTTGGTGAAGGGGTTGGCGATCTCGCGGTCGCGGGCCGTGATCTCGCGACGCAGCTCCGCCTCGTCGATGAGCGGCTCGTCCGTGAGGGCGTTCATGCCCCGGACGAGGGCGGGCAGGTCGTTCTCGACGACGAAGTCGACGCCGTGGTCCATGAACGCCTTCACCGGGCCCGGTACGTCCGCGCGGGCCCGGCCGATGACGTCCCGGATCGACTTGCCGGTCAGGTCCGGGTTCTGCTCGGAGCCGGAGAGGGCGAACTCCTTGCCGATGATGCGCTGGTCGAGGACGAACCAGGTGTGGTCGTGGCCGGTCCGCATGATGTGTTCGAGCGTGCCGAGGGTGTCGAAGCCCGGGAAGAGCGGGACGGGCAGCCGGCGTCCGGTCGCGTCCAGCCAGAGGGAGGACGGTCCCGGCAGGATGCGGATGCCGTGCTTGGCCCAGATCGGGTTCCAGTTCTCGATGCCCTCGGTGTAGTGCCACATCCGGTCGCGGTTGATGTGGTGGGCCCCGGCCCCCTCGGCGATGCCGAGCATCAGTCCGTCGACATGGGCGGGGACGCCGGAGAGCAGCTTCGCGGGCGGGGTGCCGAGCCGGTCGGGCCACTGCTTCCGTACGAGGTCGTGGTTGCCGCCGATGCCGCCCGAGGTGACGATCACCGCCTGCGCCCGGAGCGCGAAGGAGCCGGTCACCTCCCGGCCGCTCGCGGTGCCGCGCTCGGCGGAGGACGGCTCCAGGATCTCGCCGCTGACGGTGTCCACGGCCCCGGCCGTGGACCCGAGGGCGGTCACCCGGTGCCGGAAGCGGAACTGGACGAGGCCGCGGGCCACGCCCTCGCGGACCCGGCGCTCGAAGGGGGCGACGAGGCCCGGTCCCGTGCCCCAGGTGATGTGGAAGCGGGGCACCGAGTTGCCGTGCCCGTTCGCGTCGTACCCGCCGCGCTCGGCCCAGCCCACCACGGGGAAGAACCGCACCCCGCGCGCGTGCAGCCAGGAACGCTTCTCGCCCGCCGCGAAGTCGACGTACGCCTCCGCCCACTTCCTCGGCCAGTGGTCCTCGGACCGGTCGAAGCCGGCCGTGCCCAGCCAGTCCTGGAGGGCGAGGTCGTGGCTGTCCTTGATCCGCAGCCGGCGTTGCTCGGGCGAGTCGACGAGGAAGAGGCCGCCGAAGGACCAGTGGGCCTGGCCGCCCAGGGACTGTTCGGGCTCCTGGTCGAGCAGGATGACGCTCCGCCCGGCGTCCACGAGTTCGGCGGTGGCCACCAGGCCGGCGAGGCCGGCTCCGATCACGATCACATCAGCGTCGTACGACATGGACCGAATCTTGGATACACGGATGTATCGAGTCAACCGTTCGGACCCGTGCACACCCTTCCCGCTTTCTAATGTCGAGCATTAATATGGGCGACATGGCAAGGACGTCAGGGCCCGAGACCCGGGAGAAGCTGATCCGCGCGGCGGAGGAGATCTTCGCCGCGCAGGGCGTCGACGGCGCCCAGCTGCGGGATGTCGTGGCCCTCGCGGGCCAGAGCAACCCGTCGGCCGTGCAGTACCACTTCGGCTCGCGCGCGGGCCTGCTCGACGCGGTGATGGCCGGCCGCCAGAGACGTACGGAGCAGGTGCTCGAACCGCTCCTCGCCGAGGCCGGCGACGAGCCGCACGAGCTGCTCCGGGCCCTGGTCGGCGCCGAGGCGAGCGAGCTGCGCACCGAGCGCGGTCGCCGCTGTCTGCGGATCTCAGCGCAGCTCAGCCACGAGAGCGGGGTGCGCACCCGCACGCCCCATCCCACCCTCGAAGGCACCGTGTACTGGCGGCTGATCGAGCGGGTCGAGGCCTGTCTGACCGGGCTGCCCGAGCCGCTGCGCCTCGAACGGCTCGACCTGGCTCTCACCGTCGTCGGCGCCGCCCTGGCCGACCGGGCCCGGCAGTACCTCGACGGCACCGTCCCACTGACGGACGAGGAGCTCTTCCTCGCCGACCTCGTCCAGACCACGACGGCCCTGCTGCAAGCTCCGCCACCCCCGATCGACAAGGACTTCTCATGACCGAGAACACCCGCCTCCACGACCTCACCGGCAGGACCGTCCTCATCACCGGCGGCGCCCGCGGCCTGGGCGCCGAGGCCGCGCGGCAGGCCGTCGCCGCCGGCGCGAACGTCGTGATCACCGACGTGCTCGACGACGAGGGCAAGGCGACCGCGGCGGAGCTGGGCGAGCGGGCGCGCTTCCTCCACCACGACGTGACCTCCGAGGACGCGTGGGCCGCGGCCGTCGCGTACGCGGTCGCGGAGTTCGGCGGGCTGCACGGTCTGGTGAACAACGCCGGGATATCCAGCGGGGCCTTCCTGGAGACCGAGTCCGTCGAGAACTTCCGCAGGGTGCTCGACATCAACCTGACCGGTGTCTTCATCGGCATGAAGGCCGCGATCCCGGCGATGAAGGAGGCCGGCGGCGGTTCGATCGTCAACATCTCCTCGGCCGCCGGTCTGATGGGGCTCGCGCTCACCGCCGGCTACGGCGCCTCGAAGTGGGGCGTACGCGGTCTGACGAAGATCGGCGCGGTGGAGCTGGGCACGGCGCGGATCCGCGTCAACTCGGTCCACCCGGGCATGACGTACACCCCGATGACCGCGGGCGTCGGCATCGAGAAGGGCGAGGGCAAGTACCCCAACACCCCGATGGGGCGGGTCGGCGAGGCGGACGAGATCGCGGGCGCGGTGGTCTTCCTGCTGTCGGAGGCGGCCTCGTACGTGACGGGCGCGGAGCTGGCCGTGGACGGCGGTTGGACGACCGGTCCGACGGTGAAGTACGTCATGGGTCAGTGATCGTCGTCCGTCATGGGTGGGTGATCGTCGGCCTCATGTGTCAGTGATCGTCCTCCGTCATCGGTCGGTGATGAGATGGGGCTATGAACCCCGCTGAAGAGGTACTCGACGTCGTCGACGAGCACGACGAGGTGATCGGACAGGCCCCACGCGGCGAGGTGTACGCGCGGGGTCTGATCCATCGCTGCGTCTTCATCCAGGCACGGGACGCCGAGGGCCGGATCTTCGTGCACCGGCGCACGCCTGCGAAGCTCGTCTACCCGTCGATGTACGACATGTTCGTCGGCGGGGTCGTCGGCGCGGGCGAGTCGTACGACGACGCGGCGCTGCGCGAGGCCGAGGAGGAGCTCGGCGTCTCCGGTCTGCCGCGCCCCGAGCCGCTGTTCCGGTTCCTGTACGACTCCGGGGGCGTGGCCGGGAAGTGGTGGTCGGCGGTCTACCGGGTGCGGTGCGAGCTGCCCGTGGACCCGCAGGTGGAGGAGGTCGCCTGGCACGCCTTCCTGCCGGAGGCCGAGGTGGTCGCGCGGCTCGGGGAGTGGGCGTGGGTGCCGGACGGCCTGGCCGCGTACGAACGGCTGCGCGCGGAGCGCGGTTAAGGTGCCCGGGTGAGTGACTTCGTAAGGTGCCCGGGTGAGTGACTTCGTGCAGAGTCTGCGGCTGTGGTTCGCGCCGCAGCGGATCCGTGACGAGGGCGAGACTCCGGACTACCGGTTCTCGCTGGCCAACGAGCGCACCTTCCTCGCCTGGATCCGGACCGCGCTCGCGCTCGTCGGTGGCGGGTTCGCCGTCGACCAGTTCCTGCCGGACCTGCGCTGGGGCGTACGGGTCGGGCTCGCGCTCGCGCTGCTCGCCGCGGGCGTGCTGTGCGCGTTGCGCGCGGTGAACCACTGGGTGCGGTGCGAGCGGGCGATGCGGCGCGGGCAGGACCTGCCGGTGTCGCGCTTCCCGACGGTGCTGAGCCTCGCGGTGGCCCTGGTGGCGCTCGCGATGGTGGTGGTCATCGTCTTCGGCTGGGCCGGGCGGTGACCGGTGCGGCGTCCGGGGCGGCGGAGCCCGCACGGGATCCGGGGCTGCAGCCGGAACGGACCCGGCTGGCGTGGCGCCGTACGACACTGACCTGCACGATCGTGGCGGTGCTCGCCGCGAAGTCGGCGATCAGGGACGAGATCACGGCGGCGGGGGTGGCGGGTGCGGCGCTGACGGCGTTGGTCTGGGTCGGCTTCCTGGCCGTGGCCCACCGCAGGATCCACGCCCTGGACGCGGCGCGGCCGGGGCCGCTCTCGCACCGGGGCGCGCTGCTCGCGACGGCGTGCACGGTCGCGCTCGCGGGGTTCGCGGTGGCGGTCGTCCTGTAGGCGGGGGCTGGAGGCCTCCAGGGGCTGTCCGGCGGATCAGGAGTCGGGCCAGGCCACCGTGACCACGACCTTGCCCTGGAGGCCGCCCTCCTGGTTGGCGCGCTGGGCCTCGGCCGCCTCTTCCAGGGGGAAACTCCGCGCGACCCGCACGGAGAGCACGCCCTCGTCGACAAGAACGGCGAGCGCGGCGAGGTCCTCGGGGGCGGGGCGGACCCAGAAGTAGCGGCCGCCCAGGGCCAGCACCTCGCCGTCGGCGATGGAGGCGAGGCGGCCCTCGGGGGCCAGGACGTCGGCGGTCTTCTTGAGGAATGGGCCGCCGATCGTGTCGAAGGCCGCGTCCACACCGTCGGGCGCGAGGGCGCGGACCTGCTGGACGAAGGTGTGCTCGTCGAAGACGACGGGCTCGGCGCCCAGCTCCTTGACCCGCTCCTGGCCCTCCTCGCGGGCCGCGCCGATGACCCGGCAGCCGAGGTGGCGGGCGATCTGGACGGCCATGGAGCCGACGCCGCTGGCCGCCGCGTGCACCAGGACGGTGTCGCCCGGGCGGACGGCGAGGGCCTGGTGGAGCACCTGGTAGGCGGTGAGCCCGGCCAGCGGGAGGGCGGCGGACTCCTCGAAGCCCACGGTGCGGGGCTTGCGGGCGAGCGTTCGGACGGGGGCGGCGACGTACTCCGCGAAGGTGCCGCGGGAGAGGAAGTCCTCGCGGACGTACCCCATGACCTCGTCACCGACGGTGAACTCGGTGACGGAGACACCGGGCTGCACGACGACCCCCGAGACGTCCCAGCCGGGGATCACCGGGAAGACGGCGTCGATCATCCCGTCGAGGTAGCCGGCCTGGGCCTTCCAGTCGACCGGGTTCACGGCGGCCGCCCGTACCTTCACGAGGACGTCGTCCGGGCCGACCTTCGGGTCGGGCCGTTCGCCGTACTCAAGGACCTCGGGTCCGCCGTAGCGGCTGTAGCTGATCGCCTTCATACCCCGAACGATCACGGCGGCCTCCGTCCCCCGCAAGCCGGATTCCCCCGGCAGAGCGCGTACGCGGGCGGGTACGGGGGCGTCGGGGCCTGCACGGGGGCGCGTACAGGGACGCGTCCGCCGACGCACAGGGGCGGAATCAGGACGACTCCGACATTCAGGGCTAACCTGAGCCACGTCACACCACACCCTCACAGAGGCGATGTCATGACCCTTCTCCACCAAGAGCACCCCACCCACGAGCACGTCCACGGCCCGACCTGCGGCCACCCTGCCGTCGAGCACGAGGGGCACGTGGACTACGCCCACGACGGGCACCTCCACCGGGAGCACGACGGGCACTGGGACGAGTGCGAGCGGTCGCAGCACCAGGCGCACGACGGGCACGCACACGAGCACGGGCCGGAGTGCGGGCACGAGGCGGTGGCGCACGGCGACCACGTGGACTTCGTGCACGACGGGCACCGCCACGCGGCGCACGAGGGGCACTGGGACGACCACTGACTTTTCCGGACTTTCCCCCGAACGGGCCCGACTGACAAGCTGCCACCTGTCAGTCGGGCCCGTTCTCGCCGTCCGGGGGTTTTCTTGTCCGCCTACGCCGATGCCGACCCCGTCGCCACTTCGACGTCCACGTCCGCCTCCACTTCCACCTCCGCCTCCGATCCGTATGTCGTCGCGCTCGCGCCGGACGTGCACGCCTTCGTCCAGCCCGACGGCGGCTGGTGCCTGAACAACGCCGGTTTCCTGGGCGACGCCCGCGAGAGCCTGCTCGTGGACACGGCCGCCACCGAGCGCCGCGCCCGCCTGCTGCGGGCGGCCGTGCTCGCGGAGGGGCTGCCTCTCCCCCGGACGATCGTCTCGACCCACCACCACGGTGACCACACCTACGGCAACGGGGTGTTCGCGCCCGAGGCGCGCGTCGTGGGCCACGACAGCTGTCGGGCCGAGCAGATCGCCGCCGGGCGCCAGCTCCATCTGATCTGGCCGCGGACCGACTTCGGCGCGGTGGAGGTGACCCCGCCGTCCCTCACGTACAGCGAGCGTCTGACCCTGTACGTGGGTGAGCTCGAGGTACGGGTGCTGCACCCGGGGCCCGCGCACACCACCGGCGACTCGATCGTCCATGTCCCCGAGCGGGGTGTCGTGTTCACCGGGGACCTGGTCTTCCAGGGCGGGACGCCGTTCCTGCCGATGGGTTCGCTGGCGGGTTCGCTGCGCGCGCTCGGCCTGCTGCGCTCGCTGGACGCGCCGACGGTCGTGCCGGGGCACGGGCGCGTGACCGACCCGTCGGCGTACGACCTGACGGAGCGGTATCTGCGCCGGGTCGGCGAACTGGCCCGCGAGGGGTACACGAAGGGCGCGACGCCCCTGGAGACGGCGCGCCGCGCCGACCTCGGGGAGTTCGCCGCCTGGCGGGAGAGCGAGCGCCTCGTGGCCAATCTGCACCGCGCCTACGCGGAGCTGAGCGGCCTCCCGGAGGGCTCGCCGCTGAATCTGGTGACGGTCTTCGGGGACATGGCCGCGATGAACGGCGGCGTACCGGTGGCCTGCCACGCGTAGCGCGCGACCCGGAAGCGCCCTCCGGGAAGCCCTCAGGGCCGCAGCCTGCGCATCGCCGCCGCGTCGTCGCGGTCGCGGTGGGTGCCGTCGTCGTCGAGCCAGCGTCGGTGCAGCTCCGCGAGCCGGGCGCGGTCCAGTTCGACGCCGAGGCCCGAGGCGTCGGAGACCACGAGGCGCCCGTCCCGGAAGACGGGGCGGGTGGTGACGACGTCCTCGGTCTGCCAGGGGTAGTGGGTGTCGCAGGCGTGGTCCAACCGGGGCAGCGTCGCGGCCACCTGGGTCATGGCGGCGAGGCTGATGCCGAGGTGGGTGTTGGAGTGCATGGAGAGCCCGACGCCGTACGTGCGGCAGAGCGCGGCCAGTTCTCGCGTGCGGTGGAGGCCGCCCCAGTAGTGGTGGTCGCAGAGGACGATCCGTACCGCACCCTTGGCGAAGGCCTCGGGGACCTCCTCGAAGGTCGTCACGCACATGTTGGTCGCGAGCGGTACGTCCGTACGGGCCGCGACCTCGGCCATGGCGGCCGTGCCGGTCGCCGGGTCCTCCAGGTACTCCAGGACGTCCTTCAGTTCGCGCGCCACGTCGAGCGAGGTCTCCGTGGACCAGGCGCCGTTGGGGTCGAGCCGGAGCGGCCGGCCGGGGAACTCCTCGGCGAGGGCCCTGATCGCGGCGATCTCCTCATCGGGCGGGAACACCCCGCCCTTGAGCTTGAAGGAGCGGAAGCCGTAGGCGCGGTCGAAGCGGCGGGCCTGCTCCACGATCCCGGCCGGATCGAGCGCAGGGCCCCAGTCGTCGGTGCCGGCGTACTTGTAGAAGAGGTACGCGCTGTACTCGACGGAGTCGCGGACCTTGCCGCCGAGCAGCGCGTGCACGGGGAGGCCGACGGACCTGCCGAGGGCGTCCAGGCAGGCGACCTCGAAGGCGGAGACGACGGAGAGGCGGAGCTTGTCGGCGGTCTGGACCCCGCGCAGCCCGCCCGCGTCGACCCGGTCGTCCGCGGCCCGTGAGTCGCCGCACACCCGCTCGGCCAGCGCGAACAGGCCGTTCATGTCCGTGACCGAGCGGCCCGGGAGCGCCTCGGCCAGCGGCCGGGCGAGGTCCAGGTACTTCCCGTCGCCGTAGGTCTCGCCGAGGCCGGTCACCCCACCCCGCGTCACCACCTCGACGATCAGGCGGGGAGTGAAGGGCTGGTGGACGCCCTGGGTGTTGAGCAGCGGCGGGTCGGCGATCAGGATCGGGGTCAGCCGGACGTCCTCGACAAGCAGCTCGGGATTCATATGTGAACTCTATTCACAGGAGCGACCCACGACCAGACCGGCGGCACCACTTTCCCCCGCGAACCCTGGACGACATACCGACTGGTCGGTCATCATGAACGCCGACCGGTCCCCCGTCCCCGGAGGTACGCACGATGAGTTCAGCCCAGCCACCAGGTCTCGACCCCGAGCAGTTGCGCGGATTCCTCGACCGGGAACGGCCGGGACTCGCGCGCGGCCCCCTCGACGCCCGGCTGATCGAGGGCGGCCGGTCGAACCTGACGTACGTCGTCTCCGACGGCACCGACCGCTGGGTGGTACGCCGGCCTCCGCTCGGCCATGTCCTCGCCACCGCGCACGACATGAAGCGCGAGCACCGGGTCATCAGCGCGCTGCACTCGACGGCCGTCCCCGTCCCGGAGACCGTTCTCCTCTGCGAGGACGACTCCGTGCTCGGGGCGCCCTTCTACGTCATGGAGTTCGTCGCCGGCACCCCGTACCGCTCCGCCGAACAGCTCGCGCCGCTCGGCCCCGAGCGCACCCGCGAGGCCGTCCTCGGCCTGGTCGACACGCTCGTCGACCTGCACGCCGTGGACCCGGCCGAGGTGGGTCTCGGCGACTTCGGGCGGCCCGACGGCTTCCTCGACCGGCAGCTGCGCCGCTGGGGCAAGCAGCTCGACGCCTCCCGCAACCGCGAGCTCGCGGGCATCGACGAGCTGCACGCCGCGCTCGGCCGCGCCCTCCCGGCCTCCGCCGCCCCTGCCGTCGTCCACGGCGACTACCGCCTGGACAACGTCCTGATCGGCGAGGACGACCGGATCAAGGCCGTCCTGGACTGGGAGATGTCCACGCTCGGCGACCCGCTGACGGACCTCGGCCTGCTCGCGATGTACAGCGCGAAGCTCGACCTGCCGCACTCCCCCGTCTCCACGACCGCCGCGGCCGCGGGCCACCCGGACCCCGCCGAGCTGATCGAGCGGTACGCCGCCCGCTCGGGCCGCGACACCTCCGCCATCTCCTGGTACACGGCCTTCGCCTGGTTCAAGCTCGCCGTGATCCTGGAGGGCATCCACTACCGGTACACGCTCGGCCAGACCGTCGGCGCCGGTTTCGACCGCATCGGCGAACTCGTCCCCGTCTTCATCGAGCACGGCCTCACCACCCTCCAGGAAGGCTGATCCGCCATGGACTTCGCATTCGACGCGCGCACCGAGGAGCTGCGGGAGAAGCTGCTCGCCTTCATGGACGAGCACGTCCACCCCGCCGAGCGGACCGCCCACGAGCAGCGGGCGCTGCTCGCCTCGCCGTGGGACACCCCGCAGATCGTGGAGGACCTGAAGGCCGAGGCCCGCCGCCAGGGCCTGTGGAACCTCTTCCTCCCGGACTCCGAGCACGGAGCGGGTCTGACCAACCTCCAGTACGCGCCGCTGGCCGAGATCACCGGCCGCAGCCCGCAGTTGGCGCCGACCGCCCTCAACTGCGCCGCGCCCGACACCGGGAACATGGAGGTGCTCGCCCAGTTCGGCGACGAGGCGCAGAAGAAGCAGTGGCTGGAGCCGCTGCTCGCCGGGGAGATCCGCTCGGCGTTCGCGATGACGGAGCCCGAGGTGGCCTCCTCGGACGCGACGAACATCGAGACGCGGATCCTGCGCGACGGCGAGGACTACGTGGTCGACGGCCGCAAGTGGTACATCTCCGGGGCGATGAACCCCGACTGCAAGATCTTCATCGTGATGGGCAAGACCGACCCCGACGGCGCCGACATCCGACGCCAGCAGTCGATGGTCCTCGTGCCCCGCGACACCCCCGGCGTGGAGGTGCGCCGGGCGATGCAGGTGTACGGGTACGAGGACCACTCCCACGGCGGTCACGCCGAGGTCGTCTTCCACGACGTGCGCGTGCCCGCGGCGAACCTGATCGGCGAGGAGGGCGGCGGCTTCGCCATCGCCCAGGCCCGGCTCGGGCCCGGCCGGATCCACCACTGCATGCGGCTGATCGGCATGGCCGAGCGGGCGATCGAGCTGATGTGCCGCCGGGCCGTCTCCCGTACCGCCTTCGGCAAGGCGATCGCCCAGCAGGGCGTCGTGCAGAACTGGATCGCGGACGCCCGGGTGACGGTCGAGCAGCTGCGGCTGCTCGTCCTGAAGACGGCCTGGCTGATGGACACCGTGGGGAACCGGGGCGCCCACACCGAGATCCAGGCCATCAAGATCGCGACCCCGCGCGCGGTGGTCGACATCCTCGACAAGGCCGTGCAGGTGCACGGCGCGGGAGGCGTCTCGCAGGACTTCCCGCTGGCGGAACTCTGGGCCGGCGCGCGGACGCTGAAGCTCGCGGACGGACCGGACGAGGTGCACCAGCGGTCGCTGGCCCGGCGGGAGCTGAAGAAGTACCTGTAGGGCGTGTTACGGCCGCAGGGCGCGCAGCAGCAGGTCGGCGAGCTGGTCGGCGACCTGCTGCGGCGTCATCGGGCCGTCCGGGCGGTACCAGGTGGAGAGGTGGTGGACGGAGCCGAAGTGGTAGTCCACCACCAGGTCCGCCGGGGTGGCGGAGGAGAAGACCCCGGACTGCTGGCCCTCCTCGATGAGGGCGCGGAAGCGCTCGTGGTAGCGCCGCCGCTCGGCCCGCACCTGCTTGTTCTTCTCCGGGCTGAGGTGGTGCATCGAACGGAAGAAGATCGAGGCGTCGTCGAGGTTGTCGATGGTGGTCACCACGACGTCGGCGGCGGCGTCGCGCAGCCGCTGCTCGACCGGGGCGTCCGCGTCCGCGAAGGCGTCGAGCCGCTCCTGCTGGAGCCGCAGCACTCGGGAGTAGACCTCCTGGAGGAGGTCCTCCTTGGAGCCGAAGTAGTGGTAGAGCGCGCCCTTGGTGACGCCCGCCGCCTCCACGATCTCCTGGACGGAGGTGCGGTCGTAACCCTGCTCCGCGAAGAGCCGGGTGGCGGCGGCCAGCAGCCTCTGGGGGACGGGGGTACCGCTCCCGTCCGTCGTCCTGGCCATGCGCCGCCGCCTCTCTCGTGATCACCGTGGGTGTCGTGATGTGTGTCGTGTCTACCGGTGGGAACGGAGTTCCCTCCTGAGGATCTTCCCACTTGTCGTCTTGGGCAGCTCCGCCAGGATCTCGACCTCGCGCGGGTACTTGTACGCGGCGAGCCGCTGCTCGCAGTACGCGGACAGCTCGGCGGGCTCGACGGGGCTGCCCGGGCGCAGGCTCACGTACGCCTTGACCGTCTCGCCCCGGTAGGCGTCCGGGATGCCGACGACGGCGGCCTCGCGGACGGCCGGGTGGGTGTAGAGGACGTCCTCCACCTCCCTCGGCCAGACCTTGAAGCCGGAGGCGTTGATCATGTCCTTCTTGCGGTCGACGACGTAGAGCCAGCCGTCCGCGTCCATGAAGCCGATGTCCCCGGTCCGCAGTTCCCCTTCGGGGAACGTGGCGTCGGTGGCCTCGGGGAGCCGCCAGTAGCCGGGGACGACCTGCGGGCCGCGCACGGCGATCTCCCCGTGCTCGCCGAAGGGCACCTCCGCGCCGTTCTCGTCGAGGATCCGGACGACCGTCTCCGGCCCGGGGACGCCGACGGACAGGGTGCCGGAGGCGGGGTCGACCGGGGCCTCCTTCTCGGGCGGCACGGCGGCGCAGGGGGCGGTGCACTCGGTGAGCCCGTAGCCGTTGTGGATGTACGGGCCGAAGCCCGCACGGAACTTCTCCACCAGGGCGGGTGGGACGGGGGCGCCGCCCGAGGAGACGACGAGGAACGAGGAGAAGTGGTCGCGGGTCGCGCCGGGGTGCGCGGCGAGAGCCATGAAGGCGGTGGAGGGGCCGACGGTGTAGGCGGGCCGGTGCTCCAGGAAGGCGTCGAGGACGACGCCGGCGTCGAAGCGGTAGGCGAGGACGAGCGTGCCCGCGTTGCCGAAGCAGGCGGCCAGCTCGCAGACCAGGCCGGTGATGTGGAAGAGCGGGGCGAGCGCGAAGTAGCTCCCGCCCTCGGGGACGGGATGGCCGGTGCGCTGGCGTTCGGCGTTGTAGGCGATGCCCCGGTGGAGGTTGAGGGCGCCCTTGGGGGTGCCGCTGGTGCCCGAGGTGTAGCTGATCAGGGCCACGTCCTCGGCGGAGGGCTCCCGGCCCTCGGGGGCGGGGTGGCCGGTCAGGGCGACGGCGAGGAGGTCCTCGACGTCCGTCTCCACCGGCTCGAAGGCGAGGACGCGCGGGTCGTCGCGGGTCTGGAGCTCACGTTCGCAGGCCGTGAGGGCGATCCGTACGGGGGTGTCGGCCACGGCCTCCCGCAGGAAGCTCGCCCAGGCACGGTCGGAGCAGACCAGGGCGGTGGCTCCGGAGTCGCGGAGGGCGTGCCCGACCTCGCCCGCCTTGTACATCGGGTTGAGCGGGACGACGGTCGCGCCCGCCTTCCAGGCGCCGAGCAGGGCGAGGACGAAGTGCGGGCTGTTCTGGAGCATGATCGCGACCCGGTCGCCGGCGGCCAGGCCCCGGGAGGCGAGGTGTCCGGCGACCGAGTCGGAGAGCGCGTCGGTCTCGCGGTAGGTCAGCCGGCCGTCGAAGTAGGCGAGGGCCGGGTGTTCGGGGGCGCGGGCGGCGGCGGCGCGGAAGGCGTGCAGCGGGGTGGCCGGCGGGGATATCGGGGCGCGCTGGACCTCGGTGAGCTGGGCGAGCCAGGGCTTGGCGGCGTAGACGGACTCGGCGGGCTCGGCGGGCTCTGCGGGCTCTGCGGGCTCGGTCGAGGTCATGCGGGGGGTTCCCTCCCACTTCCGCTGGATGTGGTTCATGTTCCCGAGCCACCGCTCGGGGTCGGCGGCTCGCGCCCGGTAGAAGTCGGCGACCTCGGGGTGCGGGAGGACCAGGAAGCGGTCGGACTCGATGGCGTCGAAGAGGGAGTCGGCGACGTCCTCGGGCTCGATCGCGGTCGGAGCGAGGACGAGCTCGCCGGCGGATCCGGCGGCGGTGAGCATGTCCGTACGGACGCCCTGCGGGCAGATCGCGTGGACCTTGAGGCCCCGGTGGCGGTAGGTGAGGGAGAGCCACTCGGCGAAGGCGTACGCGCCGTGCTTGGAGACGCTGTACGGCGCCGCGCCGACCATGGTGAGCAGGCCCGCGGCGGAGACGGTGGAGACGAAGCGGCCGCTGCCGCGCTCCAGCCAGTCGGGCAGCAGGGCGCGGGCGGCGCGGACGTGGGCCATCACGTTGACGTCCCAGGCGGCGGCCCAGACGGCCTCGTCGGCGAAGGCGTCGCCGCCCGAGGCGAGTCCGGCGTTGGCGCACCACACGTCGACGGTGCCGCCGAGGGCCTCGCGGGCCTCCTCGACGATCGCCGAGGCGTCGCCGGGGACGGCGGTGGCGCCGATCTCCTCGGCGACGGCCTTGGTGCGGTCGGGGTCGAGGTCGTTGACGACGACCCGGGCGCCCTCGGCGGCGAAGCGGCGGGCGAGCGCGGCTCCGATCCCGCCGCCCGCTCCCGTGACGACCACTCCAGAACCCTGCACCGTACTCATCGGCCCCCGCCTCTCCGTTGCGACAGTACGGGCAGACTAACCAGTCGGTATGTCGTCGCGAAAGTCCCGTGCGCACGCCTCGTTCCCTGGGGCGGTCAGGCGCGCTAGCGTGCGTGGCCATGCCAGGGAAGGCGATCAAGGAGGATTCCTCATGAGCCTGTCGAGCCTGTCGAGCCTGTCGAGACGCGGACTGCTGGCCGCCGGCGGCGCCCTCGGGGCCGGCGCGCTGGCCGCCCCGGCAGCGGTGGCCGCCCCTGCGGCCGAGGCGCACGAGGCGCACGAGGGCGGTCGGCGGGTCCGTACCGGATTCGAGCGGCTGGCCGCCGACGGGTACCGGGCGCTCGCAGGGGAGCGCGTCGGCGTCGTCACCAACCCGACGGGTATCACGGCGGACGTCCGCCACATCGTGGACGTCATGCACGCCGACGACCGGGTGGACCTGGTGGCGGTGTTCGGCCCCGAGCACGGCTTCCGGGGCACCGCGCAGGCCGGCGGCTCCGAGGGCCGCTACGACGACCCCGCGACCGGGCTACCCGTCTACGACACGTACCTGAAGAGCGGGCAGCCGCTCGCGGACGTCTTCACGGCCTCGGGCGTGGACACCGTCGTCTTCGACATCCAGGACGTCGGCGCCCGGTTCTACACGTACATCTGGACGCTCTACGACTGCATGGTGGCGGCCGAGCTGGCGGGGAAACGGTTCGTCGTGCTCGACCGGCCGAACCCGGTGACCGGGCGGGCCGCGCTCGGCCCGGTCCTCGACCGGGCGTTCGCGACCTTCGTGGGACGCGAGCCGATCGCGCAGGCGCACGGGATGACGGTGGCGGAGCTGGCGCTGCTGTTCAACGGGGAGTTCCTGGCCCGGCCGGTGGAGCTGGAGACCGTACGGGTGTCGGGGTGGCGGCGCTCGGACTTCTTCGACGCGACCGGGCTGCCGTGGGTGCCGCCGAGCCCGAACATGCCGACGGCCGACACCGCGCTCGTCTACTCCGGCACCTGCCTCTTCGAGGGGACCAACCTCTCCGAGGGGCGCGGCACCACCCGCCCCTTCGAGCTGCTCGGCGCGGAGGGGATCGACCGGAGGTGGGCGGAGGCCGCGAACGCGCTCGGGCTGCCCGGGGTGCGGTTCCGGGAGGCGTACTTCGCCCCGACGTTCTCCAAGTTCCAGGGGAAGACGGTCGGCGGGGTCCAGGTGCAGGTGCACGACCGGGCGGCCTTCGACCCCGTACGGACCGGGATCGGGCTCCTCGTCAGCTCCACGCGCGCGTGGAGCGGTTTCGCCTGGCGCCCGGACAACTGGATCGACAAGCTGACGGGCTCGACGCGGGTGCGGACGCTGATCGACGCGGGCGCGGACACGGACGAGGTGGTGGGGGCGTGGGGTGCGGACCTGGCCAAGTTCCGCGCGGTACGCAGGGAGTACCTGCTGTACCGGTGACGGGTGGGGCAAACCCCCGTACGGGCCGGGGTGTTGGCAGGTTGGCCGGGGCGGAGCCGTGGCAGACAGGCTTGATCCATGAACACGCACACCTCTGCACGACGTCGGTTACCGCTGGTGGGGGCGGTCGTGGCGCTCTGCCTCGCCGCTCTCGCCCCCGCCGCGCGGGCGGACGCCCCGACGGCGACGCCCGACCCCGCCCGTGAACTCGCCCACAGCGCCCGGCCCTTGGTCGACCTGCGCCCCTTGGACCGGATGATCGGCTCGGCCAAGGTGCTCGGGATCGGCGAGGCGACCCACAGTTCGGGCGAGTTCTTCGAGACCAAGCACCGGATCTTCGAACACCTGGTGGAGAAGAAGGGCTTCACCACCTTCGCCCTTGAGGCCAACTGGTCCACGGGGCTGCTGCTCGACGACTACGTACGGTTCGGCAAGGGCGATCCGCGCCGGATCATGCGCGACGAGTTCCAGAACGCGTACCGCTTCTGGAACACCGAGGAGTACCTCGACCTGATCACCTGGATGCGGCAGCACAATCTGCGCCACCCGGACCACCAGGTGCGGTTCATGGGCAACGACCTCGGCTACGCCGGAACGAACCTCTTCGACACGGTCACCGGATACGTGTCCCGCACCTACCCGCGGCTGCTGCCGCGCTTCCAGGAGCTGTACCGGGCCTCGCGGCCGGTCGGCGAGGTCGACGCGTGGATGAACGCGTATCTCACCAAGCCGGGCGAGGAGCGGCGGCGGACGGCGGCGGACGTGAACCGCGCGCTGACCCTTCTCGAACGTCAGAAGCCGGGCCGTGACCGCGAGGAACACCGCTGGATGGTCCAGCACGCCCGGGCGATCGCCCAGGTCGGCACGGAGTACGCGCACGACATGACGGGCACGGGGGTCGCCGACGCGATGCTCTACCGCGACCGGATCATGGCCGAGAACACCGTGTGGTGGCAGCGGGCGACGGGCGACCGGATCGTGCTGTCCGCGCACAACGGGCACGTCGGCTACGAGACGACCAAGCCGGACCAGTACCCGCGTCTCCAGGGCGCGTTCCTGCGCGACGCGCTGGGCCGGGACTACGTGAGCATGGGCGCCTCCTTCGGGAAGGGATCGTTCAACGCGCACGACACCGAGGCGCCGGGCGAGCCGATCAGGAGCTTCACGGTCGGGCTGCCCGGCGCGGGGGACAGCAGCGCCGAGACCCTGGACCGGGTGTCGCCGCGCCCCTTCTACCTGGACCTGCGCGCCACGACGCCCGCCGCCCGGAGCTGGCTCGACGTGCACCGGCCTGCCTGGCTGGTCGGCACCGCGTACCCGTGGCCCGGCAACCAGGCGGCGGTCCGGCTCGCCACGTCGTACGACCTGCTCGTCCACTTCCCCGAAGTCTCCGCGGCCCGCCTGCGCTGAAAGCCTGGTCGTCCCTCCGTGCGCGCAGGATGCTGACGCGGGCAGAGCTTCCCCGGGGAGCTCCCCAGGAGCCTCCCCCAGGGGCTTCCTCGACGCGGAGGGACGGGCAGACCATGGCCGGGATGAGTGTGGAGCCGTACCGGGAGATCACCTTCGACAAGGACGGCGACGGGGCGGCCGGGCAGCGCGAGGCGCTCGCGGGCCTGGCCGCCCGAGGGGTCACGGATGTGGTGGCGTTCGCCCACGGGTGGAACAACACGCCCTCCGTGGCCCATCGCCTCTCCTCGGCGTTCTTCGCCCCCTTCCCGCAGACCGTGCGGCCCGATGTGCGGGTGGGGTACGTGGGGGTGGTGTGGCCGTCGATGATGTTCTCGGACGAGCCGATACCGGACTTCGAGTCCGTGGCCGCCCTGTATCCGGGCAAGGAGGCGGTGGTGGGGCGGCTCGCCGCGCTGCTCGGGGAGCAGCCGGACGAGGAGGGGGCGTTCGCCGAATTCGGGGCGCTGCTGCGGACGTTGACGGAGACGGACGGCTCGCACAGCTTCGGTGACGGCGGCGACGACGTGCCCGACTTCCTGCTCGCGGACACGGTCGCCGTCTGCGCGATGTTCACCGACGCGCTGGAGGAGGTGGCGGGGCCTGGAACCGTACCGACCCCGCGCGAGGCGTTCGGCGGCAGGCTGACCCGGTACTGGAAGGGCGCCAAGGAGGCGCTGCGCCAGGCCACGTACTACACGATGAAGCGCCGGGCCGGCGCCGTCGGCGAGCGCGGGCTCGGCCCGCTGCTCGGCGAGGTGGCCCGCTCCTCCCCCGACCTGCGGATCCATCTCGTCGGACACAGCTTCGGCGCCCGCCTCGTCGGCCACGCCCTGCGCGGGCTGCCCTCCGGGGCGCGGAACGTGGCGTCGGTGACCCTGATCCAAGGGGCCTTCTCGCACTACGCGTTCGCGGCGCGGCTCCCCCATGAGCCGGGGCGGGGCGGCGCACTGCGCGATCTGCAGCGACGGGTCGACGGCCCCGTGGTGGCCTGCTACTCACGGCACGACACCGCACTCCGGGTCTTCTACCCGCTGGCCTCCCGGCTGGCCAGGGACGCCGACTCCCTGCTCGGCACGGACAGACGCTGGCAGGCCATCGGCCACGACGGCACCCAGGCCGTCCCGAACACCCCCACCCTCCCCCTGTCCCGTGCCCTGCGCGACGACCTCCCGACATCGGGCTGCGTGAACGTGGACGTGGCGGAGGTGGTCTCCGAACACAGTGACATCTGCCACCCGGAGCTGGCCGCGGTGGTGGCGTCGGCGGGGCGTATCGGCCGCGGGACCTCCTAGTACTCCTGGGGGACACCCCTGGTACGTCCTGCAACAGGTCTCCCGCGGGCGCCTCTGATGGGCCCCATCGAATTTTCGATGGAACACGAAGGGCCGGTCGTTCGTCCATTCCATAACGTCCTTGACGCCGAAGTACCAGCGACGGAGGTGCGGAGCGATGGCGGGTTTCCGGAGTCTTGCGAGACAGGTGCGTGATCCGGGGAGTGATACGGCGCTGCGGAGGTACTCGCTGCGCAAGTGCCTGGAGCGGTTCGCGCCGTACGGGCACCGCGCGACCTGGGACCACCTGTGCCGCAGGCACAGGTTCGGGCCCGAGGACCGGCAGCTCGATCCAGGGCGGCTGGTGGCCGCGCTGGAGGAGCTGGAGGAGGCGCGGGCGGTCTGGCTCGCGTACGAGAAGGAGTTCGCGGCGCGACGGCGGCGCGAGAAGCACGAGGGGCTGCGCCGGCCGGGCGCGCTCGACGACTGGCACCGGCGGACGTGGGGCGGCAACGGGGTCGCGCGCTGCGACGACCCGGCGGTCCATCCCTCGGAGCCGCTGGCCGAGGTGTTGCGGCGGCTGATCACCGCCCTGGAGTCCGCGCCCGGGGAGCACTGCCCGGTGTGCGCGGGGGACCGTATCGACTGGCGGCCGGATCTGGCCGACGAGCCGTGGTTCGGCCCGGTGTGCGGGGAGTGCGGTGTGGTCGTGCCCCGGGCGGTGCTGACGACCGGCGCGCTGGCGCGGGCCCGAGGAGGAGCGGTGTCCCGGCTCGCGTCGGTGGCATGAGGAACGGTGCGTGAAGAGCCGCGGTGTGTCGTGAGCGACCGCGCGTGACGAGTGGCGGTACGTCGTGAACCGCGGTACGTCCTGAGCAGTGGTGCGTCGTCGTGAACAGTGGTGCGTCATGAGCAGCGGGGGCAACGGGGGCCACGGGGGAACATGGTGATCCAGGTCTGTCTGAACGGGACCCGGGGGCCCGGGGATTCGGCGGCCGTGCCGATGTCGCCCGGTGCGATGGCGGAGGAGGCGGCGCGGGCGGTCGCGGCGGGGGCGCGGGACGTCCATGTGCACCCCAGGACGCCGTGCGGGAGCGACACGCTGTCGCCCCGGGTCCTCGCGGAGACGCTGGCGGCGATCCGGGAGGCCGTCCCCTTCGACGTACCGGTGGGCGTGACCACGGGTGCCTGGGCCGAGCCCGATCCCGTGCGGCGCGTGGAGCGCGTCCGGGCCTGGACGGTCCTGCCCGACCACGCGTCGGTGAACTGGCACGAGCCTGGCGCGGAGGAGCTCGCGGCGGCGCTCCTGGAGCGGGGCGTGGGCGTGGAGGCGGGCCTGTGGTCCGGTACGGAAGGTCCTGAGCGGTTCCTCCGCTCGCCCCTGGCTCCCCGGGCGCTGCGGATCCTGGCAGAGGTCACCGATCCCGACGCAGCGACCGTCGAGTCCACGGCCCTCGCGCTGCTGGCGACCCTGGCCGACTCGCCCCACGGACGGCCGGTCCTCCTCCACGGCGAGGACGGCGGCGCCTGGCCGGTGCTGCGTCTGGCCCGCCGCCGCGGCCTGGACACCCGGATCGGTCTGGAGGACACGCTGTCGCTGCCCGACGGCAGCTACGCGGAGTCCAACGCCCAGCTGGTGGCGGCCGCGCTCGCGGCCCCCTGCTGAGCGGCGCGAGCCGGCGGGACCGTACCAGAGCGCAAATCGGTGGCCCACCCCAATTCCGCTCCCGCAGAGTGTCCTGAGACGAGAACGCCAACCGAGTCTCCGGAGAACCGACATGTCGACGCTGCGCGTCACCGCCGAAACACTGGCCGTCCACGCCCACCCGAACGCCGACGCGCTGGAGCTGGCCCAAGTGGGCCTCTACCGCGCCGTCGTGGCGAAGGGGGCGTACCGCAGTGGTGACATCGCCGTCTACATCCCGGAGCAGGCCGTGCTTCCCGCCGCGCTCGTCGACGAACTCGGGCTGACCGGGCGGCTCGCAGGCAAGGCGTCGGACCGGGTCAAGGCGGTACGGCTGCGCGGTGAGGTGTCGCAGGGCATCGTCTGCCGTCCGAAGGCGCTGGCGGACGTGGACCTGGCGACAGCCGCCGCCGCGGGGACCGACTTCGCCGAGCTGCTCGGGATCACGAAGTGGGTGCCGCCGATCCCGCCGACGATGAGCGGGGACGTGGAGGCCGCTCCCGATCTGCTGCCGTGGGTCGACATCGAGAACCTCCAGCGGTATCCGGACGTCTTCGAGCCCGGTGAGCCGGTGGTCCTGACGGAGAAGCTGCACGGATCGGCCTGCCTCGCCACGTACTTCGCGGAGGACGGGCGCGTCCAGGTCTCCTCGAAGGGCTTCGGTTCGAAGGGACTTGCGCTCCAGGAGGATCCGCGGAACCTGTACTGGCGGGCCGTCCTCGGCCACGACGTCCCCGCGGTCGCGGCGCGGCTCGCCGCGCGCCTGGGCGCACGCCGGGTCGGGCTGTTCGGCGAGGTCTTCGGGGCGGGCGTGCAGGACCTCGGCTACGGCGCGAACGCCCGCGGCGAGGACCTCGGTTACGCGGTCTTCGACGTGTCGGCCGAGATCGACGGCCGGGTGCGGTGGCTGGACCCCGCCGAGGTCCTGGAGGCCGGCGAACTGCCCCTCGTACCGCGGCTGTACACGGGTCCGTACGACCGGGACACCGTGCTCGCGCTGGCGAGCGGGCGGGAGACCGTGTCCGGGCGCGAGCTCCACCTGCGCGAAGGGGTCGTGATACGCCCGGTCACGGAGCGGTACAGCCCGGTCGTCGGCGGCCGCGCCATCGCCAAGGCGGTCAGCCCGGCGTACCTGACCCGCAAGGGCGGCACCGAGTACGAGTGACCGGCGCGAGTCGGGAGTTCGGGAGTTACGAGACCGAGGGGCCCGTCCACGGGGGTGGTGGGCCCCTCCTCGCCGTCGCGGGCGTCGTGAGTGGCCCGCGCCTGGCCCGCGCCTGGCCCGCGCCTGAAACAGGCCCTAGGCCCTCCTGCGCTCCGCCATCAGGCGCGAGCCGGTGAGCTGTTCGCCTATCACGTCGTCGGGGTTGGACAGGACGCACGTCCGCAGGGACAGACACCCGCAGCCGATGCAGTCGGTCAGGTGGTCCCTCAACCGGCCGAGCTGCTTGATCCGTTCGTCCAGTTCCGTGCGCCAGGTCGCCGAGAGCCGGGCCCAGTCCTCGTTGGTGGGCGTGCGCTCCTCGGGGAGTTCGGCGAGGGCGGTGCGGATGGTCGCCAGAGGGATGCCGACGCGCTGCGCGGCCCGGATGAAAGCGACCCGGCGGAGGGTGTCACGGCCGTAGCGGCGCTGGTTGCCGCTCGTACGGCGACTGCTGATCAGGCCCTTCGTCTCGTAGAAGTGCAGGGCGGACACCGCGGCGCCGCTACGCGCGGACAGCTGGCCGACGGTGAGTTCATGGACCTTCTCTGGAATCTGCGGCACCCCTGGAACCCTACTGTCCGTTGACAGCGGACCCCCCACCCCCACATGCTGAGCAAGCGCTTAGAAACAGGAGTCACAGGTTCACGAAGGGACGAGGGAAACATGGCTGAGCCGAGGATCTTCACCTCCGCCGAGGAGCTGCGTGCCGCCGTCGGCGAGCAGCTGGGGCACAGCGACTGGCTGGAGATCGAGCAGAAGCGGATCGATCTGTTCGCCGACGCGACCGGTGACCACCAGTGGATCCACGTGGACCCGGAGCGGGCGGCCGAAGGGCCGTTCGGGAAGACCATCGCGCACGGCTATCTGACGCTCTCGCTGCTGCCGACCCTGGTCCCGCAGATCATGCGCGTCGAGGGCATGAAGATGGGCCTCAACTACGGGACCAACAAGGTCCGTTTCCCCGCCCCCGTACCGGTCGGCTCGCGGCTGCGCGCCGGGGCCGTCCTGACCGAGGTGACGGAGGCCGGCGGCGGGGTCCAGGTGACCGCGACCGTGACGGTGGAGCGCGAGGGCGGCGACAAGCCGGTCTGCGTCGCCGAGTCGGTCTCGCGCTACTACTTCTGAGCGCCGACCATCCGCAGCACGAGGTCGGCGTAGAGCGCGCCGACCTCGTCCGGCGTCCGGCGGCCCTGGACGTTGAACCAGCGCGACACGTCGATGCAGAGGGAGAGCACCGCGACGGTCGTGCCCGGCACGTCCGGCACGTCGAACTCGCCCGCCGCCACGCCCTCGTCGATGATCCTGCGCACGGTCGCGTCGGACTCCCGGCGCAGCGCCACGATCTCGGTGCGGTGCTCGGGCCCGAGGGCGTCGAGCTCGTACTGGACGACCCGCGCCGTGGTGTGCCGCTCGGCGTGCCAGCGCACGAAGGACCGTACGGCGTCGGCGAGCCGCTCCCCGGCCGTGCCCTCGCCGTCGGCCGCGTCCCTGAGGATCTCCAGGGCCTTGTCGTGACCGATGCGGCTGATCCGGTGGAGCAGCTCTTCCTTGGTCTTGTAGTGGATGTAGAGCGCGGCCGGGCTCATCCCGGCGCGGCCGGCGATGTCCCGGGTCGTGGTGGCGTGGTAGCCGCGCTCGGCGAACGCCTCGACGGCCGCGACGAGCAGCCGCCGGGCCGCCTCGGGCGTGACCTCGCCCCACGGCGCGTCCTCGCCGCCGGGCGTCTCCTCCGCCGCGTCCGCCGCGCTCATCGCTCGCCCTCATCTCAGCCGGTCGTCAGGACGAACACCATACAACGAAGCTGAGCAAGCGCTTAGAGCTTCTGGAACGGGTCGTGCTCGGCGAGGAGCTTCTCCAGCCGGGCCTGGTCGACGCGGCTGACGATCTGGCCCGCCTCCTGCCGGTCACGGACGACCTTGGCGAGGGTGAAGGCGGAGGTCGTGAGGTAGAGGACGGCGATGGCGAGGAAGGCGCGCACCCAGCCGTCCGCGTCCAGCTGGTAGATGCCGACGGCCACGGCGGCGAGCGCGAGCCCGAAGGAGAGGACGGCCTGCGTGTAGTAGGCGGCCGTGTTCTGCTGCTTGACCGGTGTGTCACTCATGGTCGTAAGGATCGGGCGGATGTGGCACCCGCCACATCCGCCCGCGTACTCAACCGTCCGTCACCCCGTACTCAGAAGGCCGACACCCCCGTCAGCGCCCGCCCGATGATCAGCTTCTGGATCTGGCTCGTGCCCTCGTACAGCGTCATCACGCGCGCGTCCCGCAGCAGCTTGCCGACCGGGTACTCGTCGATGTAGCCGTAGCCGCCGAAGACCTGGAGGGCGTTGTTCGCCGCACGCACGGCGGCCTCGGAGGCGTAGAGCTTGGCCTTGGAGGCGGCGGTGGCGAAGTCCTGGCCGCGGTCGATCAGGTCGGCGACCCGCCAGGTCAGCAGCCTGGCCGCGTCCACGTCGACGGCGATGTCGCTGATCAGCTCCTGCACCAGCTGGTACGAGGCGATGGGCTTGCCGAACTGCTCGCGCTCCCCCGCGTAGCGCACGGCCGCGTCGAGGGCCGCCTGCGCGATGCCGACACAGCCGGCCGCGACCGACATGCGCCCCTTGGCGAGGGCGGACATGGCGACGGAGAAGCCCTTGCCCTCGGGGCCCAGCATCGCGGAGGCGGGCACGCGCACGTCCTGAAAGGCCAGTTCGGCGGTCGCCTGGCCGCGCAGACCGAGCTTGCCGTGGATGGTGCGGCGGGTGAGGCCGGGAGTGTCGGTGGGGACGAGGAAGGCGGAGACGCCCTTGTGGCCGGGGGCGTCTCCGGTACGGGCGAAGAGCAGGACCACGTCGGCCCAGGTGCCGTTGGTGATGAACATCTTGGAGCCGTTGACGACGTACGTGTCCCCGTCGCGGACGGCCCTGGTGGCGAGGTTGCCGGCGTCCGAGCCGGTGCCGGGCTCGGTCAGCCCGAAGCAGCCGATGGCGTCGCCGGAGGCGAGCCGGGGCAGCCAGGCGCGCTTCTGGTCCTCGTCGCCCCAGGAGGCGATGGTCTTGGCGACGAGGCCGAGCGAGACGGAGACGATGCCACGCACGGAGGAGTCGCCGCGGCCGAGCTCCTCGGTGACGAGGCAGTAGGCGAGGTGATCGCCGCCCGAGCCGCCGTACTCCTCCGGGATCGTCAGGCCGAGGAAGCCGACGGCCCCCAGCTTCTTCACGATCGACCGGTCGACGTCCTCGGCGCGGTCCCACGCGACGACGTGCGGGGCGACCTCGCGGGCGACGAAATCCTCGGCGAGCCGCCGTACGGCTTCCTGTTCCTCGCTGAGCTCCAGGTTCACTGCGCCACCGACCTTCGTGAAGACTTTAATTAGCACTGCTAGTTTCCATGGGGCAGGCCTACTATGTGCGCCATGGCCCGACCGCGCAAGCCCCTCCTCAGCCGAGAACGCATCGTCGAGACGGCGAGCGCGCTCGTGGACGCCGAGGGCCTCGCGGCGCTCTCGACGCGGCGGCTCGCGGCCGAACTCGGGGTGAGCGGGCCGTCCCTCTACAACCACTTCCGCACCAAGGACGAGATCCTCGACGCCGTCGCCGACGCGGTCAGCGCCAAGATCGACCTGTCGATGTTCGCGGAGGACGACGGGCGCGACTGGCGTACGGCCCTGCACGACTGGGCAGCCTCCTACCGCGCCGCCCTCGCCGACCACCCGAACGTCGTCCCTGTCCTCGCCCAGGGCCCCGGCCGCCGCCCCGCGGGCCTGAAGGTCGCCGACGCGGTCTTCGGCGCGATGGTCCGCGCGGGCTGGCCGCCCGCACAGGCGACGTACATCGGCGCGCTGATGCGCTACTTCGTCACCGGCTCGGCCCTTGGCTCCTTCGCGCGCGGCTTCGTCGACGACGAGACGGCCTACGACCCCGCCGACTACCCCCACCTCGGCCAGGCGCACCTCCTCGCGGAGCACCGGCAGAAGGTCGACGAGGGCGCCTTCGAGACCGGCCTGCGGGCGCTGCTCGACGGCCTCGCGCTCCAGTACGAGGCGGGCGTACGCGGGAAGGACGGTTCGGCCTCCGCCGAACGGTGAGGGCGTCATCCTGGGGCCATGGCATCCCAAGACCTCGCCGCCCTCGCCTCGCTCTTCGCCGACGAGACCCGTGCCGCGTTCGTGCTCGCACTGCTCGACGGGCGGGCCTGGACCGCCGGGGAGCTCGCGCGCCACGCGCGCGTGGCCCCGTCCACCGCGAGTGAGCACCTCGGAAAGCTCGTCGCGGGCGGGGTGCTCGCCGAGGAGCGGCAGGGACGCCACCGGTACGTGCGCCTTGCCGACTCCGGGATCGCGCACCTGGTGGAGGACCTCGCCGCCCGCGCCGAACCCGTACGGAAGGCGCCGCCGCCGACGCTGGGCGCCGCGAGCGCGGGGCGGGCGATGGCCCGGGGGCGGACGTGTTACGACCACCTCGCCGGGCGGCTCGGGATCGTGATCACCGAGGCGATGACCGCGCGTGGACTCCTGCGCCAGGACACCGGGTTCGCACTCACGGACCGGGGCGTGGCGTGGTTCGGCGAGCGCGGCATCGCCCTGGCGGCCTCGGGTCGGCGGCCGGTCGCGCGCGGCTGTCTCGACTGGACCGAGCGCAAGCCGCATCTCGCGGGTGTCGCGGGCGCGGCCCTGTGCCGGCACGCCCTTGACGCCGACTGGTGCGTGCGCATCGGCTCGCAGCGCGCGGTGAAGGTGACCCCCGCCGGGGAACGCGCGTTCCAGGACGTACTGGGCATCGACCCGGCGATATTGCGGTGAGCGCCGACATGTCCAGGGCCTACGGTCGCTCCATGACCGACTCCCCTGCCACTCCCGCCTCCTCCGGGGGCCCCTCCCACTCACGCCTGGCCCTCGCCGCCGCCGGTGTCACCGTCGTCCTGTGGGCCTCCGCCTTCGTCTCGATCCGCAGCGCCGGGGCGGCCTACTCCCCCGGCGCCCTCGCCCTCGGCCGGCTCCTCTCCGGGGCCCTCGTCCTCGTCGCCGTCCTGCTGATCCGGCGGGAGGGACTGCCGCCACGGGCGGCCTGGCCGGGGATCGCGGTCTCCGGGGTCCTCTGGTTCGGCGCGTACATGGTGGCCCTCAACTGGGGCGAGCAGGAGGTCGACGCGGGGACGGCCGCGATGCTCGTGAACGTCGGGCCGATCCTCATCGCCCTGCTCGGTGCCCGGTTCCTCGGCGAGAAGCTGCCTCCCCGGCTGATCGCCGGCATGGCGGTGTCCTTCGCGGGCGCGGTGGCCGTGGGGTTGTCGATGTCGGGCGAGGGGCACGCCTCGGTGCTGGGTGTCGTGCTCTGCGTGGTGGCGGCGGTCGCGTACGCGGGTGGTGTCGTCGCCCAGAAGCCGGCCCTGGCGCACGGAAGCGCCCTGCAGGTCACGACCTTCGGGTGCCTGGTCGGCGCGGTGGCCTGCCTGCCCTTCGCGGGGCAGCTGGTCGACGAGGCGGCGAGGGCGCCGCTGTCGGCGACCCTGAACATGGTCTACCTCGGTGTGTTCCCGACCGCCCTCGCCTTCACGACCTGGGCCTACGCCCTGGCCCGTACGACCGCCGGCCGGATGGGCGCGACGACGTACGCCGTACCGGCGCTCGTGGTCGTCATGGCCTGGGTATTCCTCGGCGAGCTGCCGGGGCTGCTGACGCTCGCGGGCGGGGCGCTGTGCCTGGCGGGTGTGGCGGTCTCGCGCTCCCGGCCGAAGCCTCCTTCGAAGGCACCGGCCGAGAGCGTCGAGTCCGCCAAGAGCCGCTAGGGCCTGTCCGGCGGATCAGGGTCGGATAGGGCGCGGCGTCTGGTGCGGTCCGTCGCAAGGCGCCGGAGCGTCTCGATAGCGGAGCTATCGGGGCGTTTCGGCAACGCGGCGAGGGGCCGTGCCAGGCGTCGCGGCCCCGGCCATGATCCGCCGGACAGGCCCTAGGGAGTGTCCGGCGGATCGGGCCGGGCTGCTGCTAGAAGACGACGAGCGCCCGGCCGCCCTTGCCCGCGAGCATGTTGTCGAAGGCGCCCGGGATGCCGTCCAGGGTGATCCGTTCGGTGATCAGCGCGCTCAGGTCGAGGCGGCCCGCCCGGATGTGCTCGGCGAGGACGGGCAGGTCCTCGGCCGGGTTGGAGTTCCCGTACACGCAGCCGGCCAGCGTCCGGCCCCAGTGGAAGAGCTCCAGGGCGTTGAAGGTGACCTGCTGATCCTTGCCCCCGATGCCGACGACCGTGGTGCGGCCGCCGCGCCGGGTGGAGTCCCAGGCGGTACGGATGGTGGTGGCGCGGCCGACGCACTCGACGGCCACGTCGGCGCCCTGACCGCCCGTCAGCTTCCGGACCTCCTTGGCGGTGGTCTCGGAGGCGACGACGTACTCGGTCGCTCCCGCCGCCCGGGCCAGGGCCTCCTTCTCCGGCGAGACGTCGACCGCGATGATCGGCGAGGCGCCCGCGATCCGGGCGGCCTGGAGGGTGGCGAGGCCGACGCCGCCGACGCCGTACACGACGACGGACTCGCCCTGCCGGACCCGCGCCGAGTGGTGGATCGCGCCCCAGCCGGTGAGGACGGCGCAGCCGAGGAGGGCCGCGTCGGTGAGCGGCACACCGTCCGGCACGGGCAGGACGCACCGCGCCGCGACGACGGTCTCCTCGGCGAAGGCCGCCACGTTGAGACCGGGGTGGAGGTCGGTGCCGTCCTCGGTGGCGGCGTAGACGGTTCCCGCGCCGGTCAGCGCGTCGGCGCAGAGCCAGACCTCGCCGAGGGAGCAGGGGTGGCAGGCGCCGCAGGACGGCGCCCAGTTGAGGACCACGCCGTCGCCCGGGGCGACGTGCGTGACGCCCTCGCCGACGGAGACGACCGTGCCCGCGCCCTCGTGGCCGAGGACGGCGGGGACGGGCACGCGCATGGTGCCGTTGGAGAGGGACAGGTCGGAGTGGCAGACCCCGGCCGCGGCGAGGCGGACCCGGACCTGGCCGGGGCCGGGCTCGGGCAGGCGTATGCCGGTGATCTCCAGCGGAGACCCGACGGCGGGCAGGAAGGCGGCGCGGACCACGCTCATGACGCGTCTTGCTCCTCAGGTGCTCGGAAGGGCCGGATCGGCAGGGGTCAGAACTGCAGCGACTTGGTCTGGAGGTACTCGGAGAGGCCGTGCGCCCCGAGTTCGCGCCCCACGCCCGACTGCTTGTAGCCGCCGAACGGGGCCAGCGGGTTGAAGCGGCCGCCGTTGATGTCGACCTGGCCGGTGTCCATGCGGCGGGCGAAGGCGACGGCCTCCTCCGGCTCGCCCCAGACGGCGCCGCCGAGCCCGTACACGGTCCCGTTGGCGATGGCGAGGGCGTCGTCCTCGTCCTCGTACCGCAGGATCGAGACGACCGGGCCGAAGATCTCCTCCTGCGCGATGGTCATGTCCGGGGTGACGTCCGCGAAGACCGTCGGGGAGACGTAGTAGCCGGTCTCGCGCGGGGCCTCGGGGCCGCCGGCGACGATCCTGGCGCCCTCCTCGACGCCCTTCTCGATGTAACCGCGCACCCGCCGCAGCTGCTTGGCGTTGACGAGCGGGCCGACGCGCTCCCCGGGTACGTACTTGGCGACGGCCTCGGCGGCCAGCGCCACCGCCTCCTCGTACTGGTCACGGTGGACCAGCATCCGGGCCCAGGCGCTGCATGTCTGGCCCGAGTTGCTCATGACGTTGGCGATGCCGACGGAGACGGCCTTGCCGAGGTCGGCGCTCGGCAGGATGACGTTGGCGGACTTGCCGCCCAGCTCCAGGGCGACCCGCTTGATCGCTCCGCCCGCGAGGGCGCCGATCCGCCGGCCGACGGCGGTGGAGCCGGTGAAGGAGACGAGGTCGACGTCCTCGTGCTCGGCGAGCGCCTGCCCCGCGACCGGGCCGAGGCCCGTGACCAGGTTGAAGACCCCGGCGGGGAGGCCCGAGGAGTGGACCGCCTCGGCGAAGAGCTGGGCGGTCAGCGGGGTGTCCTCCGCGGGCTTGAGGACGACGGTGCAGCCGGCGGCCAGCGCCGGGGCGACCTTGGCGACGATCTGGTGGAGCGGGTAGTTCCACGGGGTGATCGCACCGACGACGCCGACCGGCTCGGAGTGGACGGTGGAGTTGCCGACCTTCTCCTCGAAGGAGTGGGTGGCGGCGAGTTCGGCGTACGTGCCGGCGACGGCGATCGGCAGGCCGGCGTGGACGGCGGCGGCGAGCTGCGGCGGGGCGCCGAGCTCGGCGGTGACGGTGGCGGCGATCTCCTCGGCGCGGGCCGCGAGGCCGTCGCGGAGCGCGCCGATCAGCTTGGCGCGCTCGGCGGGCGGGGTGGCGGCCCAGCCGGGGAAGGCCGCGCGGGCGGCCCGTACGGCGGCGTCGACGTCCTCGGCGGTTCCGGCCGGGACGTGGGCGATGACCTGCTCGTCCGCCGGGTTGACGACCGGGATGGTGTCCGGGGAGGCGGCGGGCCGCCACTCCCCGCCGATGTACATCGCGTCGTGGCTCTTCATCCGCTGCTCCTTCGGTCCTTCGGTCGTTCGGTACGAGCTCTTCGTCGCTCTTCGCGCCGGCCGGTTCGAGATCCGGCCCCCAAACTAGCGCTGATAGTTTTCTGGCGCCAGAGCCGCTCTCGCCCGCTCAGAAGTCGGCCAGGGTCGGCTCGTCGAGCCGGGCCACGGACTCCTGCCCGTGGGCCTTTCGGTACGCCTCCCTGATCCGCTCGATCGCCGGATCGTGGAGCCTCGCCTCGGACGCCGGGTACAGCAGGATCAACTCGTAGGAACGCTCCCGCTCGATGGTGCCGTTCAGGTCGCGCCACTGTCCACGCCCGTTCTGGACAGTCAGTCCGGCCGGAAATCCGGGGGTGACCTCCTTGTCGACGAAGGCCATGAACTGCGCGTCGGTGACGGCGGGGCCACCGTCGGGGCGCTCGGTCCCGAAGAAGAGCCGGGTCTCGACGTACGCCTTGCCACGGGCCTGCGCCGTGGCGGCGGCCGGCGCGGCGGCGCTGTCGCCGAGGGTGGCGTACGCGGTGGGGGCGCCGACCGCGATCAGGAGCCCGGCGGTGGCGACGGCGACGCGGGTACGGGTGGTCGGCGGGCGGAGGGTGCGGGAGGTCGACGGGCGGAGGGGCATGGGTCACGTCCTCGGGGTGCGGGGTCCGGGGCGGGTGGGAACGGATCAGTTCTAGCGGCCCGGCCGAGCCCTCCCCTCCACACTCGCGCCCCGCCCCCCGGAAACATGGGGAGACGGGGCGCGGACTTCCCCCGTATCAGCGACGGAGGTGCCACCTCCTGCTCGGCGCCTCGCTCAGATCGTCCGGGCGATGTCCGTGAGGTGGGCGAAGACGACGATGTTCGACGTGTACCCCGTCTTGGCGTCGAAGGGGCCGCCGCACGTGAGCAGCCGTAGTTCGGGGCGGCCCGTGGAACCGTAGACCTCGCCGTCGGGGAATTCCTCCTTCGTGTACGTGCGCACCTTGTCGACCGTGAAGACGGCGACCTTGCCGTCGGCGCGGGCGACCCGGACGGTGTTGCCGGGGGCGAGCGAGTCGAGGTTGAGGAAGATGGCCGGCCCGGTGCGGGTGTCGCGGTGGCCCACGACGATCGCGGTGCCGCGCTCACCCGGGGCCGGACCGCCCGCGTACCAACCCACGATCCGCGGGTTCTCGATCGGCGGGGAGCCGAGCTGCCCGGCCCTGTCGAGGCTCAGGCCGACGACCGGGGCCTCGATGGTGATCGCCGGGATGGCGAGGCCGGTGGCACGCGAACGGGCGAGGGGCGCGGGCGGCGGGGCGGGCTTCTCGATGGCCTTGGTGCGCGCTGGCGCCTTCGGCTTCTGGTCGCGGTGCTGCCCGGGCTCGCCCGGGGCCCCGGAACCCGCCGCCGTCGCGTGCGCGGCCGGGGCGGCGACAGCCGGTGGGTCGGACGGTTCCTCGTCCTGGGCCCACCAGATGCCGCCGCCGACCAGCGACAGGGTCACCACCACGGTCCGGGCGAGCCGGCGGCGGCGCCGCTGTCTGCGCGTGGTGCGGGACCTACGCGGCGCCATCGGTGCGGCGACGCGACCGGCGGACGAGGATCAGGCCGGCCGTGCCGGCGAGGCCGGCGGCGAGGGCCGCCCCGACCCCGAAGGCGGAGCCGCTGTCGGAGGCGGGGTCGGCACTGCCGCCGCCGCCCGCGCCGACCGG
The DNA here is from genome assembly GCF_043200825.1 of Streptomyces sp. NPDC048370. Taxonomy (NCBI): domain Bacteria; kingdom Bacillati; phylum Actinomycetota; class Actinomycetes; order Kitasatosporales; family Streptomycetaceae; genus Streptomyces; species Streptomyces sp. NPDC048370. The sequence goes on from NZ_JBICYI010000011.1 coordinate 182,784, forward strand.
ACCGTGCGGGGGCTTGTGGTGGGGCGGCTTGCCGTTGCCGCCGTTGTCTCCGTTGCCGCCGGTGGTGGGCGGCTGCGTCGGGTTGGTGATGTCGTCGAGGCAGTCGACCCTGAAGACCTTGCTCTTCTTGGCGCCCTGCTGGCCCACCCAGGTCCACTCGACCTTGTACATGCCGTCGGCGAGGGCCAGGTCCGGGGTGTGCCCGTCACCCTGCGTGTTGACGGCGATCTTGCCGCTCAGGGCGACACTGTCCACGGGTGGCTGCGGTGAGACCGTCCAGGTGAGTTCCTGGAGCCCGTCGAAGTTGAAGGCGGCGAAGTAGAACTTGCAGACCTTGGGCTTGTTGCTCTGGTCGTCGAGGGACGTGCGGGGCGGGTTCGGTCCGGCGTGGTGGACCTTGACGTCGCCGTTGTCACCGGGTGCCGCGACGGCGGCGGGCGCGCCGGCCAGCGTGACGGCGCCGAGGGCGAGGGATGCGGCGGCGACGGACAGCAGGGGACGTACTGCCAGAGCGGTCATGCGGGGTTCCTCCAGTCGTGAAAGACGTCGAACGTCTCAAGCCGATAATCGGACTATCTGTCACGACATGACTACGGAGGGTGTCGATTCCCTCGCGACACCCTCCGTATTCACTCGACCGGCAGAGGGCGGGATCACCCTCGGTGGCCTCTCCCTAGATGATCCCGAAGAGAATCCCCGCCCCGAGGACCACCAGCGAGGTGAGCGCCGCCCACTTCACGGTGAACCGGGTGTGGTCGCCGAACTCGACCTTCGCCATGCCGACCAGGACGTACACGGCCGGGACCAGCGGGCTGGACATGTGCAGCGCCTGGCCGACGATCGAGGCCCGGGCGATCTCCAGCGGCGACACGCCGTGGGCCGCGCCCGCCTCCGCGAGGACGGGCAGGACACCGAAGTAGAAGCCGTCGTTCGACATGAAGTACGTGAGCGGGAGGCTGAGCACACCGGTGACCAGCGCCATGTGCGGGCCCATGCCCTCCGGGATCGCGCCCACGAGCCAGTCGGCCATGTGCTTGACCATGCCCGTGCCGGTGAGGACACCGGTGAAGACGGCGGCGGCGAAGACCATGCCGGCCACGTTGAGGACGTTCTCGGCGTGGGAGGCGATCCGGGCCTTCTGGTCGGCCATGTTCGGGTAGTTGACCGTGAGCGCGAGGGCGGCGCCGAGGAGGAAGAGCACCGGGATCGGCAGCAGTTCGAGGATCATCGCGCTGAGCAGCGCGACGGTGAGACCGGCGTTGAACCAGTACAGCTTGGGGCGGAGGGTCGACCGGTTCGGGTCGAGCCCCTGGAAGCCACCGTCGGCCGCGTCGGCCGCCTGGAAGGCACCGTCCGCCGCCTCGGCCGCCTCCGGCGGCAGGGAGCCCGTACCGGTACCTGAACCGGATCCGGAACCGGCCCCCTTCATCGCGCTCGTGCCGCCGCCCGCCTGCACCAGGACGGTCTCGGTCTGCGGCTCCAGGACCTCGTCCAGGGTGAGGTAACCGATGCGCTTGCGCTCGCGGCGGCCGAGGACGTACGCGAGGGCGAAGACGAAGAGCAGGCCCACGCCGAGCGCCGGGATCATCGGGACGAAGATGTCGGCCGCGTCGACCTTGAGCGCGGTCGCCGCGCGGGCGGTCGGGCCGCCCCAGGGCAGGGTGTTCATGACGCCGTTGGCGGTGGCGGCGACACCGGTCATGACGACCAGGCTCATCCCGAGCCGCTTGTAGAGCGGGTACATCGCCGAAACGGTGATCATGAAGGTCGTGGAGCCGTCGCCGTCGAGCGAGACGATCGCGGCGAGCACCGCCGTACCGACCACCACGCGCACCGGGTCGGCCTTGCAGAAGCGCAGGATGCCCCGGACGATCGGGTCGAAGAGGCCGACGTCGATCATCACGCCGAAGTAGACGATGGCGAACATCAGCATCGCGGCGGTGGGGGCGAGCTTCTCCACGCCGTCGATGACGTAGTCGCCGAGTTGCGCCCCCTGCCCGACGGCGACGCAGAACAGCGCGGGGATCAGCACGAGCGCCGCGATCGGCGACATCTTCTTCGTCATGATCAGGACCAGGAAGGTCGCGATCATGGCGAAGCCGAGGACGGTCAGCATGGAGGACACCTCACGTTCACCTTTGAACTCACACCGGGGCGGCTCCCGCCGGTGCGGCGGTCCGGATGACGTTAGGTGGCCTCTTCTGCCGTTAACAAGATGTTGACGCGTGAGCAATACGAGCAAAAGCCCAGGTCAACGCAGGGGGCACCGCAGTGGCTACGGCAGGGGTGCCAGCTCCACGGGGAATCCGTTGAGGACGGCGGTGCCGGAGAGCGGGTCGAGCCGGGAACCGTCGAGGAGCTGGTTGACGTTGACTCCGGGGCGGGCGGCGGCGACCGCGAGGCGGGTGCCGGGCCGGTCGTGGCCCCAGCCGTGCGGCAGGCTCACCACCCCGCTCCGTACGGTGTCGGTGATCTCCACCTCGACCTCGAGCGCCCCGCCCTCCGCCGCGATCCGGGCGGGCTTGCCGTCGGCGAGGCCCAGGCGGTCGGCGTCGGCGGGGTGGACCTGGAGGGTGCACCGGTTCGAACCGCTGTTGAGGGACGGCGCGTTGTGCAGCCAGCTGTTGTTGGAACGCAGGTGCCGGCGGCCGACGAGGACGAGACCGCCGGGCTCCACGTCGAGGGCGGCGCGCAGCCGGGGAAGGTCGGCCGCGATCGGGGCGGGCAGCAGCTCCACCCGTCCGCTGCGGGTCTTGAGGAGCCCGGGCAGCCGCGGCTCCAGGGGACCGAGGTCGATGCCGTGGGGTGCCTGGCGAAGGTCTTCGAGGGTGAGGTCGTACGGGCCGAGGCGCAGCATCATGTCGAGGCGGCGTTCGGGGCCGGTCGCGCCGCTCAGCTGCGCCGCGACGGCCTGGGGGTCGGCGCCGTGGACGGGCGAGTGGGGCTGCGCGACGGCCTTGGCGAGGGCGGTGTCGACGGCCAGGTCGTCGACCGCGGAGGGCGGGGCGCCGTGCATCCCGGAGACCGCGAGGACCAGCCGGGCATGGATCTCGCACTCGTCCATGCGTCCCTCTTCCAGAGGGACGGCGGCGGGAGTGAAACGGACCTGGTTGCGGACGGCGAAGCCGTTGAAGGCGAAGTCGAAGTGGGCGCTCCGTGAGGGCGGCGGCGGAGGCAGGACGACGTCGGCGTGGCGGGTGGTCTCGTTGAGGTACGGGTCCACGGCGACCATGAAGTCGAGGGCGCCGAGCGCGGCGTCGAGGCGCCGGCCGTCGGGGGCGGACAGGACGGGGTTGGCGGCGACGGTGATCACCGCGCGGATGCGCCCCTCCCCCTCCGTGTCGATCTCCTCGGCGAGCGCGGCCGTGGGGAGTTCGCCCTTGGCCTCGGGATGGCCGGAGACCCTGCTGGTCCAGCGGCCGAGCGCGAAGCCCTTGCCGGGGCCGGCCGGTCGGGGCGCGGGGGCGGTGGCGGAGAGCGGGAAGAGCGCGCCGCCGGGGCGGTCGAGGTTGCCGGTGAGGACGTTGAGGACGTCGACGAGCCAGTTGGCGAGGGTGCCGTACGCGACCGTGGAACTGCCCATCCGGCCGTAGACGGCGGCCGTGGGCGCGGCGGCGAGGTCGCGGGCGACGGTACGGATGGTGGCGGCGTCCAGGTCGCAGGCGGCGGCGACGGCCTCGGGCGTGAAGTCCCGTACCGCTTCCCGTACGTCCTCGATGCCCTGGACGTGGTCCGCGAGCGGGCCCGGGTCCGTGAGGCCCTCCGCGAAGAGGGTGTGGACGAGCGCGGCGAGGAGGAGGGCGTCGGTGCCGGGGCGGATGGCGACGTGGCGGTCGGCGAGCCGGGCGGTGCGCGTGCGGCGCGGGTCGACGACGGTGAGGGTGCCGCCGCGCTTGCGCAGCGCCTTGAGCTTGCCGGGGAAGTCGGGGGCGGTGCAGAGACTGCCGTTGGAGTCCAGCGGGTTGGCGCCGAGCATCAGCAGGTGGTCGGTGCGGTCCAGGTCCGGGACCGGTATGGCGAAGGGGTCGCCGAAGAGCAGTCCGCTGGAGACGTGCTTGGGCATCTGGTCGAGGGTGGAGGCGGTGAACAGGTTCCGGGTGCGCAGGGCGCCGATCAGCAGCGGCGGGTAGAGGGCGCCGGCCATGGTGTGGACGTTCGGGTTCCCGAGCACGAGGCCCACCGCGTTGGGACCGTACGTCTCAATCAGGGGCCTGATCCGGGCGGCGACGGTGTCGAACGCCTCCTCCCAGGTGGCCTCCTGGAGCCTGCCGTCCTTGCGCACGAGAGGCCCGGTGAGTCGGTCGGGGTCGGCGTCGACCTCGCCGAAGGAGGCGCCCTTGGGGCAGATGAAGCCCTGGCTGAAGACGTCGTCACGGTCCCCGCGCGCGCCGGTGATCCTGGTGCCGTCGAGGGTCAGGGTCAGCCCGCAGGTGGCTTCGCAGAGGGGGCAGATACGCAGGGCGGTGGACATGGCGACTCCCTGGAGCGGCGGCGGTGGCGCGCGGGCACCAGCGAGCATACCGACCGGTACGGACGGTGGGGAGGGCCGGGCGGCTCGGGAAGGGCAGCCCGCCGGCTCGGGGAAGGTCCGCCGGCTCGGGGAAGGTCCGCCGGCTCGGGGACGGCCGTCAGCTCGGGGAGTTCAGCTCAGCGAGGGCGCGAGATACGCGTAGAGGAGTTGCCGCGTCTCGGCGATGAGCGCGGGGTCACCGGACGGGGCGGTACGGAAGGCGAGTTGGAGCAGCGCGTCGGCCGCCTCGACCCCGACGAGGACCTTGCGGCGCAGGGCCTCGTCGGCGGTGCGGCCGAGGTGGGCGGCGAGGAGACCGCAGAGGCGGTCGGCGACGAGATGGTTGGCGTCGCCGCCGGAGCCGCCCGGGGAGCCCCCGCACTCCGCATCCGCCTCGGCGCCCTCGTCGACTTCGGCGGCCTCGTCGACGGTGGGCGCGGGGACGCCGAAGTCGACGAGGGCGAAGCCGGGGACGGTGCGCTTCATCGCGATGTACTCGTCCAGGACGCCGTCGATCGCGCTGTACGCGTCGACCCGCCCGGTCGCGGCGAGGCGGGCGGAGATCCGCTCGGCGTAGCGGTCGAGGTTGCGGTGGGCGAGGGCGTCGGCCATCGCGCGCTTGTTGCCGAAGAAGCGGTAGACGGAGCCGATGGGGACGCCCGCGCGCACGGCGACCGCGCGGGTGCTCAGCTGCTCGTAGCCGGTCTCGTCGAGGAGTTCGGCGCAGGCGTCGAGGATCCTGGCGAGGCGCTCGGCGCTGCGCTGCTGGACGGGGGTGCGGCGGAGGGATGGCTGGGGCACGGGGTCCATGATGCCGCTCCGGTCCTGGTCGGGTCAGGCGGTGAGCCCGGTCGGGTCAGGCGATGAGCAGCCCGATGCCGCCGAGGGTGTACGCGATCATCAGCGCGAACAGGGGGAGTTGGCCGGCCACGGCCTTGGCGGGCGGGAAGAGGCGCACGGCGCGGTCGTGGGCGGCCACGACGCCCAGGACGTGGCCGGTGACGATGGCGCCGACCTGGAGGGTGGCGAGGGCGCCCGGGGTCAGTGGTGGGGCGGGCGCGGGGGCGTTGTCGGTGCCCACTGTCATGATGACGGTACGTGGCCCTTCGGTGACGAAGAGTGTGAAGTAGTGGGCGACGAGGTAGCCGAGGGCGATGGGCAGGAGGGAGTGGGCGAAGGAGGTGAGAGGGGTGGTGAGTTCGCGGGACATCAGGCGCAGGGTGCCCGCGCAGAGGCCGTAGAGGGTGGCGACCAGGGCGACGGCGGCGAGGAGGCCGAGGGTGGCGGTGGTCGTCGGACCGAGGGGGGAGGTCTGGAGGGTGGTGATCCAGCGAGGGTTGTCGGAGAAGCCGTCGTAGGCGGTGGAGCCGAGGAGGACGCAGACGGTGGCGACGAGGCCGGGAGTCTGCGGGGTGGAGTCGAGGCTGTTGAAGGGGGAGCGCAGGACGAGTCGGCCGTCGGCCCGGCGGCCGAGCGGGGAGAGCCGGGCGAGGAGGGCGGAGTAGACCTCGAAGGGGTCGGCGTGGGCGAACCATGCGGGGCCGTGGCGGGCGGCGCCGAGGAGGCCGGCGGCGGTGACGACGGCGAGGAAGACCAGGAGGGTGGTGGTGGACGCGGGGGCGGGGGCGGCGAGTTCGAGCCAGGCGAAGAGGAGGAGTCCTGCGGCGGCGGGGCGGATGCCGAGGCCGGCCGGCACGGGCCGTGGGTTCCGGGGAGCGGGGAGCAGCGCGTGGAGGGCGCGCAGGGGGTTGAGGAGGCGCCAGACGGGCCCGAGGAGGAGCGAGGCGGGGACGAGGCCCACCCAGAGCAGGACGTAGACGGCGCCGGGGGCGGGGTTGCGGTCGGGGTCGTCGGGACCGAGGAGGAGGTGGAGCAGGACGGCCGTGGCGGCGGCCGCGCCGACGAGGCGCAGGGCGGTGCGGGTGGCCGGGGCGTCGGCGAGGCGCTGGACGGCGGCGGGCAGTGGGCGGCCCGCCCGGTCGCCGCGGAACCGGGAGGCGGGCCAGAGCAGGCCGAGGGCCAGGAAGGAGACGAAGAGCGCGGCGAACGCGCCCGCGTAGGCGTAGAAGGGCGAGAGAGGGAGGTCGTGCTGGGAGCCGATGCCGTGGGCGAGGAGCTGTGCGGGGGCCAGGGGGTGCGCGGGGGCGGTCACCGGACGACGAGCTGGGTCAGGAGGAGCCCCGAGCCGTGGGTCTCGACCTCGAAGAGACCGGTGCGGTCGGCGGTGAAGGTGAGGGTGCCGGGTTCGCCGGGGGTGAGGGGCAGTTCGCGGTCGTAGCCGTGGACATGGAGGGTGTCGGCGCGGTCGGCGGTGACGCGGAGGGTGAGCTGCTCGCCCTTCTTCAACTCGATGCGGGAGGGGGGTGGTTGGACGGCCTTGCCGGTGACGGTGATCTCGACGGTACGACCGGGGGCGGGAGCGGTGGTCCTGGGCGGCGCGGCCGTGGGAGCCGCGGTGGCCGTCGGAGGGGTGCCGGGGCCGGTCGCCGGCGGAGGGATGGCCGCCGCGGAGGCGGTGGTCGTGGCGAGAGGGACGGTGGCTTCGACCGGCTTGCCCGCGACCGCCCAGACGGTGTGGTCGTCGGCGTGGAGCCGGACGGTGACCGAGCGGGCGCCGGGCGGGACGTGGTGCCAGGGGGCGTAGGCCCGCCCGATCTCCTTGCCGTCGACGAGGAGCCGGGCGTGGCCGCGGCCCGGGATGGCCGCGCCGCCGACGCTCTCGGGGGTGAAGCGGAACCTCTCCACGGTGAGGTGGATGTTCCAGCCGCCCTCGGTGTCGGACCGCGCCTCGACACGGACCGAAGGGGCGCCTTCGGCCGGCACCTCCCGCAGTCGGTGCCCGGACTCGTCCCTCGCCGCGAGCAGGGTGCCGCTGCCTCCGGTGGCCTCCTGGTGGCTGGTGCCCGGCTTGTGGTGGGTCGTCGCCCGGCCGCCGCACCCGGCGGCGGTCAGGGCGACGGCGAGGACGACCCCGGCCCACGCGCCCGCCCGCCTCACGACGCACCCCCGTCGTTCGCCCCGTCTCCCGCCTCGCGCGCCGCCGCGGTGACCGGGGTCGGACCCGGGGCCGGGGCGGGTTCGTGGTCGTCCGCCTCCCCGGGGGCGCGACGGCCTGCGGCCACCACCGCCCACAGCACCCACACCACCGCGAGGAGCCCGCGCAGCCAGGCGGGGCCGAGGGGGATCCAGGGGATCATCAGGACGGCCTTGTCGAAGGCGTCGAGGAGGGTGAGGGCGCCGAGCGCGAGGGTGGTCCAGGCGAACGCGGGGCGGGTCGGGCGGAAGGCCAGGCCCAGGACGGTCCACCAGGCGCCGATCAGGAGCAGCGCGAGCGCGGGGAGCGGGCCGGAGGACAGGCCGAGGGTGGAGCCGACGACGTCCAGGGCCAGGCCCACGAGGCCCAGGAGGGTCGCGACACCCGCGAGCCGGTGGCCCCGCAGCCTGCGCCACCACAGGGCGCCGCCCACGAGGGCGAGGACGACCGCGATCCCCAGGGCGAGCTGGGTCTCCACGCGCTGGATGCCCCGCGCGCCGTACCAGTCGCAGCCGGCGGGCAGCCGCCGCGCCTGGACGTCGTAGTCGGCGCACACCAGGAGGTGGGCGAGCTTGGCCGGTTCGCCGACGAGCCGGTCGGTGTTCCCCGAGACCTCGCCGCGCCGCTTCCCGCACTCGGGCAGGGAGCCCGGGTTCGACGCCCCGGACGGCAGGCCCTCCGCCTGCCAGCAGTTGCCGCCGCCCTGCCCGTCCCACCACACGTCCGCGCGGTTGGGCCGGGAGGCGCCGGAGCGGTCGACGCCCAGGTGGTTGCCGGCGTAGCGGTTGTGGTGGGAGGTGTCCGTCTGCTTGCCCCAGGCGGACTCGCCCCGGATGAAGGCGGGGACGGCGCTCAGGAAGAAGGCCGCGCGCTGGTGTCCGTACACCCAGTTGTTCTCGTACAGGTTCCAGTTGCCGCCCGCCGTGATGATGCCGGTACCCGGCGGCATGGAGATCTGCGGGCAGACGACGCCCTGTTCGTAGCCGCGCTCGACCGGGGGCTTGGCGCAGGTGCCGTCGGCGACGTACCGGTAGTAGTTCTGGTTGTTGTCGTGAATCAGGTTCCGCTCGAAGCGGGCGTGGTTCTGCGGGAGTCCGGGGTGGCCGGGGAAGGCGGAGTCCATGGAGGCTCCGCCCATGTTGTGGTCGAACTCGTTGTCGTGGACCCACACCGAGTCCCCCGCCGTGCCGCTGTATCCGACCATGTTGTGGTGGCTGCGGCAGCCGGTGATCTCGATGGAGTAGCGCGGGACGTCGTAGCCCCGGCCGTCGTTGATGTCGGAGGCCGAGCCGGGGTAGATGCCGGAGTCGCCGTTGCCGTACGACTCGCAGTTCTTGTAGAGGCCGTGGTCGGAGGCGAAGGTGAGGAAGCCGTACTCGTCGTTCCACCGCGTGAGCACGTCGTCGATGACGAAGCCGTCGGCCGCGAGGACGTACAGCGAGTTGAATGTGGTGCGCTGCGCGGTGAAGTTGCGGAAGTAGATGCCGTCGGAGCCGTCCGCGCGCAGGGCGTTGAGCTTGGTGTACTTCGCGTCGAACACGACGTCCGTGCGGGAGGCGCCGGTGCCCTCGATCTGGAGGTTCTTCTTGCCGAGGATGGCGACCAGGTTCTGGTTGTGCGGGCACTGCTTCTGCTGCTCGTACGACAGGATCTGGTAGCCGAGCGCCGACTTGGGGGCCTTCAGCGCGGCGCAGGCGCCGGTCGGCGCGGGCTGCGAGGGCTCCTCCTCGTACAGGCCTGGCAGGACGGCGATCGTCGTCCCGGGCCGGTCGACCGCGTCGACGGCCTCCTGGAGATGGCGGAAGCCGCTGCGCGCGCAGCGGTCGAAGAGGGCCAGGTTCCGTGCCTTCAGCTCGGCCGGGAAGGCGGAGACACGGCGGGTGAAGTCGGCCCGGTCCGTCTTGCAGACCAGGAGATCGGGCTCCCCGGTACGGAGCGTCGGCACACTGCCGGATCCGTCGGGGAAGGTGACGGGCCGCTCTTCGTGGGCCTGGGCCCCGGGGGCGGTGACAAGGGCGGCGGCGAGCGCCGCGAGAACGACCGAGAGCGCGACAAGGAGCCTGCGGGTCCACGACATGCGCGTGAGAGTAGAGCATTGTTCATCTTTTGGAACCCCTCGTGCACGCATCACGTCGAACCGAGACCTTGGCGCCCCGTTGACGCGGACGGGGGCGGAATCCTACGGTCATGCATAGGATTGTTTTGGGCGTCAGGACAGGAGCGTGCGATGACCACGGAGAACACCGAGCGGGCGAGGAAGACGGCCGACGGACTCCAGTACTCCACCGGCTTCGGCAACGAGCACAGCTCCGAGGCGATCCCCGGCGCCCTGCCGCACGGCCGCAACGCGCCGCAGCGCGCGCCCCTCGGCCTGTACGCGGAGCAGCTGAGCGGCAGCGCGTTCACCGAGCCGCGCGCCCACAACCACCGCTCGTGGCTCTACCGGATCCGCCCCTCGGCCGCGCACCCCCCGTTCACCCGGATCGAGAACGGCGCCGTCCGCTCCGCGCCGTTCACCGAGACCGTCCCCGACCCGAACCGGCTGCGCTGGAACCCGCTCCCCGACCCGGCGCCGGCCACGGACTGGCTGGCCGGCCTCTGGACGCTCGGCGGCAACGGCGACGCGACCCAGCGCACGGGCATGGCCGTGCACCTCTACCACGCGAACGCCTCCATGGAGCGGGTCTTCAGCGACGCCGACGGCGAGCTGCTGATCGTCCCCGAGCGCGGCGACCTGCTCCTCCGTACGGAACTGGGCCTGCTCGCCGTCCACCCCGGCGAGGTCGCGCTGATCCCCCGTGGCGTCCGCTTCCGCGTCGAACTCCTCGACGCCACCGCCCGCGGATACGTCTGCGAGAACTACGGGGCGCCCTTCCAGCTCCCCGACCTCGGCCCGATCGGCGCCAACGGCCTGGCGAACGCCCGCGACTTCCGCGCGCCCGTCGCCGCGTACGAGGACGTCGAGGGCCCGGTCGAGGTCGTCAACAAGTTCTGCGGCAACCTCTGGTCCGCGACGTACGACCACTCCCCGCTCGATGTCGTCGCCTGGCACGGCAACCACACCCCGTACGTCTACGACCTGCGCCGTTTCAACGTCATCGGGACGATCTCGTACGACCACCCGGACCCGTCGATCTTCACGGTCCTCACCTCGCCGACCGACACCCCCGGCCTCGCGGGCGTCGACTTCGTGGTCTTCGCCCCGCGCTGGCTGGTGGGCGAGGACACCTTCCGGCCGCCGTACTTCCACCGCAATGTGATGAGCGAGTACATGGGCCTGATCGAGGGCGCGTACGACGCCAAGGCGGAAGGCTTCGTCCCGGGCGGCGGCTCGCTCCACAACATGATGTCCGCGCACGGACCCGACCGGGAGACCTTCGACAAGGCGAGCGCCGCCGAGCTGAAGCCGCACAAGATCGACGACGGTCTGGCCTTCATGTTCGAGACCCGCTGGCCGGTGACGGCCACCGCCCAGGCGGCCGGCGCCGACCACCTGCAGAGCGCCTACGACGACGTATGGCAGGGTCTGGAGCGCCACTTCCGGCCGTAGAGTCTCGTTGCCGTCGTACGGAGAACGCCGTGACCGCCTTCGCTCCCGACTCGCTGGTCCTGAACCGCAAGCTGCCGCTCTGGTATCAGGTCTCGCAGTCGCTGCGCGCCTCCATACTGGGCCGCACGCCCGACGCCTCGCTGCGGCTGCCCACCGAGGAGCAGCTCGCCGCGCACTACGGCGTGAGCGTGCTGACGATGCGCCAGGCCCTCAAGGAGCTGGAGGAGGAGGGCCTGATCAGCCGGCACCGGCGGCGCGGCACCTTCATCGAGCCGGGCGCCCGGCGCGCCTCCCCGCGCCGGCTGCTCGGTTCGATCGACGCGATCGTGGCCCAGCAGTCCGGCGAGCGGACGACCGTCCTCGACCACGGCACCGAGCCGGTCCCCGGCGAGCTGGCCGAGTTCTTCCCCGACGTCACCGAGGTGGTCGCCTACAAGCGACTGCGGCGCGACGGGGAGAGCGGCGAGCCCACCAACTGGGCGGAGAACGCGGTACGTCCGGACGTGGCGGCCGGTCTCGACCCGGCCGATCTGGAGCGCTGGCCGATGACGAAGGTGCTGCGGGACGTGGTGGGGGTCCGGATCAGCAGGATCACGGACACGGTCGAGGCCCGGCTCGCCGACCCGGAGACGGCGACCCTCCTGCAGGTACCGCTGCTCTCGCCGATCCTGCACTACACGGGCGTCACGTACGACGAGGAGGGCCGGGTGGTGGACGTGGCCCGGATCCGGTACCGGGGCGACCGCTTCTCCTTCACGGTGACGGTCGAGGCGTCGCACTGAGCCACCGACCACCGTGGCTGTGGCCGTGGCCGTGACCCGTGGCCCGTGGCCCGTGGCCCGTGGCCCGTGGCCGTGAAGGCACGCTGGAAGCACACCGAGCACGCTCGCTAGCATCCGGGGCGTGACCGAAGACGTACCGCTGGACGACGCGCCCCTCCTGGACGAGCTGATGCCGTGGTCCGTCGCGCCGCTGCGGCTCGGCCGGTCCTGGATCGTGGCGCCTGACGTCCGCACCCTGCGCGAGCGCTGGAACCGGCTGGTCGCCGCCGACGCGGAGGAGCGCGAGGAGCTGTTCCGGCCCAGCCGGGCGCGTACGCCGTCGAGTTCGGTGGCCGCGCTGCCCGGGCAGCGGACCGGCACGGTCCGGTTCGCCCGCGAGACGGGGCCGTGCCCGGAGCCGGTACGGCTCGCCCACGGCCCCTTCGACGAGCAGTGGCTGCTCCCCGATCACCGGCTCATCGACGTCGCGCGCCCCGAGCTGTGGCGGGTCGCCGACGCCCACCAGCTCTTCGCCGTCGAGCAGGGGTACGTGCCGGGCGCGGCCGGCCCCGCGCTCCTGGTGACGGCGGCGCTGCCCGCGGGCCGCTCCCCCGCGGGCCGGCCTGGCCGGATCCGTCCGCTCTTCCGCCGCCCCGGGGGCGAGGAGCCGAACCTCGCGCCCGGCCTGCTCCCCTGGCTGAGCGAGCGGTACGGGACTCGGGTCACCGCCCCCGACGTGCCGGCCTGGGCCCTGGCCGCCGCCCGCCCTTCCCCGAAGGGCTGTCGCGTCCCGCTCCCGGCGGACCCGGACGTCTGGGCGACGGGTGTGGAGCTGGGCCGCCGGCTCACCGACATCCAACTGCGGGGCGCCCGGGGCGGCGAGCGACCCCGGCTGCCCGGCGGCCGGCGCCCCTACGTCCGGGCGCCGATCCCGGCCCGGCCGACCACGCTCGCGTACGAGCCCGGGGAGGAGGCCCTGACCCTCGACGACGGCAGGATCTCGCCCGTCCCCGCCGAGGCCTGGGAGTTCCACGTAGGGGGCGTACGGATGCTGGAGCAGTGGTTCACGCACCGGACCGCGCCCGCCGAGCCCGGCGCCCTGGAGGCGATCGGCCCGGCGGCCTGGCCGCAGGAGTGGACCTCCGAACTCCTGGAGCTCGTCACCGTGCTCGCGCTGCTCGCCGCGCGGGACGGGGAGCGCGCGGCGCTGACGGAAGGGCCCCTGCTGCCCCGGGCGGCGCTGCGCGAGGCGGGTGTCCTGCCCGTACCGGACACGGCCCGCCGCCCCGCCTCGGTCCTCGACCATCAGGAGGAGGGCCCGGAGGGCCAGTTCGCGCTGCTCTAGGGCGTGTCCGACCCTGATCCGCCGGACAGGCCCCAGGGCCGTCTACGCCTGGACGAACGAGTCGAGCGCGCGCCCCAGCGTCCGGTCGAAGATCTCCTCGGGGTCGAGGCGCTCGACCCCGGCCGCACCGAACACGGCGGCCAGCCGGGGGTAGGCGCCTCCGGCGAGCCGCTCCATCAGATAGGCCCCGCGCACGGCCTGTTCCTGCTGCTCCGACCAGGGCAGTCCGCGGGCGCGCTCGGCGAGGGCGAGTTCGTTGGCGACGATCGTCATCACGGTGCCGTTGACGGTCGCGATCAGCTCCATCTTGGTGCCGCCCGGCAGGTCGAGACCGTCCAGGCAGGCCAGGCACCCTTCGAGGAAGCGCAGGGCGTTGGGGCCGAAGGCGTACCCGGTCGTCATCAGCCTGATCACCCACGGGTGGCGGTGCAGGATGCCCCGGGCCTGTCGGCCGACGTGGAGCATGTCCGCGCGCCAGTCCCCGCTCGGCGGGTCGGGGAGCTCGTACTCGCCGCTGACGGCGTCGACCATCAGCTCGTACAGATCCTCCTTGCGCGGCACGTAGTTGTAGAGCGACATCGTGCCGCAGCCGATGTCGGCCGCGATCCGCCGCATGGAGAGCGCGTCGATGCCGTCGGCGTCGGCGATGCGGACGGCGGCGGCCACGATGTCGGCCCTGCTGTACGCCGGTTTCGGGCCACGGCCCGTCCGCTCGGGGCGCGCCCAGATCACTTCAGGTTCGGCCGCTCGGCCCGCCATTGATCATCACCTCGCCCACCATCGTAGTTACGTACAGCGTACGTAGTGGGGTATGGTCGGGCCATGACTACTACGTACGCTGTACTTAGTGAGGGGCTGCAGAAGCGTTACGGCGAGGTCCATGCCCTGCGCGGGCTCGATCTGGCGGTCCCCGAGGGCACGGTCTGCGGCGTCCTCGGCCCCAACGGCGCGGGCAAGACGACGGCCGTACGCGTCCTCACCACGCTGGGCGCCCCCGACGCGGGCAGCGCGCGGGTCGCCGGGTGCGACGTGGTGCGCGACCCGGCGGGGGTACGGAAACGGATCGCGGTCACCGGCCAGTACGCCTCGGTCGACGGCGACCTCTCGGGGGCCGAGAACCTCCGGCTCTTCGCACGGCTGCTGCGCGCCCCGCGCGCCCGCGCCGACGAGCTCCTTGACCAGTTCGGGCTCACGGAGGCGGCGGGGCGGCCCGCGCGCACCTACTCGGGCGGGATGCGCCGCCGGCTCGACCTCGCGGCGAGCCTGCTCGTGCCGCCGGAGGTCCTCTTCCTCGACGAGCCGACGACGGGACTCGACCCGCACAGCCGGAACGGGATCTGGGACGCCGTACGGGGGTTGGCGTCCCGGGGCACGACCGTGCTGCTGACCACGCAGTACCTGGAGGAGGCCGATCAGCTCGCCGACGACATCGTGCTGATCGACGAGGGCCGGGCGGCCCATCGCGGCACTCCGGCCGAGCTCAAGGCGATGATCGGCAGTTGGGCGGAGGTGGTGGTCGCCGACCCCGCGCTGCTCGACGCGGCGGCGGCCGTGCTCGACCATCTGACCGGCTCCGCCCCGGTCCTCGACGCGGAGCGCCGCACGGTCGGCGCGGTCACCACCGACACCACGCTGACCCTCCCCCGGATCGTCCGCGAGATCGACGCGGCCGGGGTCCACATCGTCGACGCCTCGCTGCGTCCGCCCACCCTCGACGAGGTGTTCCTGCGCCTCACCGACCGGAAGGAGCTCGTCGCATGAGCGCGCTCGCCCACGACGGGGTCGCGATCCTGGGCCGTCATCTGCGGAAGGTCCGCCGGGCCCCGGCGATCACCGTCATGACCCAGACGATGCCGATCGTCTTCCTGCTCTTCTTCGGGTACGTGTTCGGCAGCGCGCTCGCCATGCCCGGCGCCGACTACCGGGCGTACCTGGTGCCGGGCCTGCTCGTGGCGACGGCGGCCGGCGGCGTGATGACGGGGATGTTCCAGGCGGCGCAGGACGCGCACCGGGGCGTCATGGACCGCTTCCGGACGATGCCGGTCAGCCGGGCGGCCGTACCGCTGGGACAGGCCCTCGCCGATCTGCTGACCAGCGCGGTCGGCATGGTCCCGATGATCCTGGTCGGGCTCGCCATGGGCTGGCGGATCGAGGGCACCGCCCTGGAGGCACTGGGGGCGTTCGGGCTGCTGCTGCTCTTCCGCCTCGCGGCGACATGGGTGGGGATCCTGCTCGGTCTCGCCTCGCAGAGCGAGGAGGCGGCCGGCCAGCTGGGCAGCGCCACGTTCATGCTGCCGCTGCTCTCCAACGCGTACATCCCGACCGAGAACATGGCGGGCTGGCTGCGGACGGTCGCCGAGTGGAACCCGATCTCGGCGGTCACGACGGCGGTACGGGACCTCTTCGGCAACGCGCCGGTCCCGACGGACGCCGCCTGGCCGGTGGCCCATCCGGTGGCGGGTTCGCTGCTCTGGTCGCTCGCACTGATCGCGGTGTTCGCACCGCTGGCGGTACGGCGGTACGCACGGAGGTGACCCGTGGGGCGCGCGTGACGGGAGGGCGTGACGAGAGCGACGGTGACAAGCCGCCGGGCGCAGGGTAGGCAGGGCATTCATGAGCACTCAGCCACTCCCCCTGGAGGGGATCACGGTCGTCGCGGTCGAACAGGCCGTCGCCGCCCCCTTCGCCACCCGCCAGCTCGCCGATCTGGGCGCCCGGGTCATCAAGATCGAGCGCCCCGACGGCGGTGACTTCGCGCGGGGTTACGACACGGCGGCCCGGGGGCTCGCCTCGCACTTCGTCTGGTGCAACCGTGGCAAGGAGTCGGTGGCCGTCGACCTCAAGGACGGGCGCGGTCTCGACCTGGTCCGCCGGCTCGTGGCCGGTGCGGACGTCTTCGTACAGAACCTGGCGCAGGGGGCGGCGGCACGGCTCGGCCTGGACGCGGCGACCCTGTGCGCCGCGCATCCCCGGCTGATCGCGGTCGACGTCTCGGGGTACGGGCCTGGCGGGCCGTACGCGCACAAGCGGGCCTACGACATGCTCGTGCAGTGCGAGGCGGGGCTCGTGTCGGTGACCGGGACCGAGGAGCAGCCGGTGAAGTCGGGGATCCCGGCGGCCGACATCGCCGCCGGGATGTACGCGTACGCGGGGGTGCTCGCCGCGCTCGTGCGGCGCGGGACGACGGGGCGGGGCGGTCCTGTGGAGGTGTCGCTGCTCGACTCGCTGGCCGAGTGGATGGGGCATCCGTTGCACCACGGGATGCATGGAGGCGAAGCCCCGGCGCGCACGGGGCTCGCGCACGCCGTCATCGCGCCGTACGACGCCTATCCGACGGCCGACGGGAGCCTGGTGCTGCTCTCGGTCCAGAACGACCGCGAGTGGCGGCGCCTTGCGGAACGGGTGCTGGAGCGACCTGACCTGGCGGACGATCCGGCCTTCGCGACGAACACGGCCCGGGTGGCCGGCCGTGCGGCGACGGACGCGGTGGTGGCCGGGGCGCTGGCGCCGCTGACCGCGGCGGAGGCGCTGGCGCGGCTGGACGCGGCGGGGATCGCGTGCGCCCGGTTGAACACGGTGGCGGACCTGGCGGAGCATCCGCAGCTTGCGGCGCGGGAGCGCTGGCGGGAGGTGGAATCGCCGGTGGGGCCGTTGCGGTCGCTGCTGCCGCCGGTGGTCTTCCCGGACGGACCGGATGCCCGGATGGACCGCATCCCCGCTCTGGGCGAGGACACGGATGCGGTGCTCGGGGAGCTGGGCGTCACCCAGGAGGAGCTGCGGGCGCTACGGATGGACGCTGTCGTCGCGTGAAACAGGCGTTGCGGGCGCGGCGGGTGTGACAGGTGCGCGGGCGTGCCGACCCTCAGGGTCGGCAGGGTGGGCGCCCGCCGTCGTTCGGGTTGTGACCACCTTCCCCCAGGGCTTCACCTGGGGGATCCCCAGCCCTGCGGAACGTATGCCCACAACCCTTCCGGGTGGGCGACTAGCCTCTGCTGCCGAACAGGCTGCGGCGGAGGCGCCGCAGAGGGGCGAAGAGCGAGACGCGCGCGCTCTTGCTGCGGCGGGTCTGCGTGATGTCGCGCGAGGTCAGCTCGCGCATCAGCAGCGTCGCCTCGGCCGCTTCGCGCTGAGGCACGACGGGGCCGCCGAGCACCGCGAGATGACGGTCGAGCCGCGAACTGGTCGCACTGCTCCCGCATGTGATGGCAGGCACTCGCGGCCTGCTGCGCATTGCTATCTGTTCCATGACACTCCCCACCCTAACGAGGGCACCCGGCCCGGGCAGGTTAACCCTATCGCTCCGCTGTGACACTCGTGTATCCCGACGGCAGGATTCACCGCACTCGTACGGGGGTTGACGACTACTGTCCGAATCCATCTGATTCCAGGGTGAGTTGGACAGGTCTCGAACACCTGCCGAACCGTCACGAACCATCCTGCACGCAAGGACGTCAGCCGTGGTCCGCTGACGGTGTGTGATCTCCGCCACCAAGATCACTTCGCGATTCCGGGGCGGTGTTCGAAGTCCGCGACCCGGGGGCAGAAATGCTCCACCGGGCCGACCGGATCCGACCGGGACCTACCGGGGCCGACGACGGATGGGGACGCGCCATGACCGTGATCGCGGGGCGTTACCGGCTCCTGGACGTCCTGGGGCAGGGCGGCATGGGCACCGTCTGGCGGGCCAGGGACGAGAGCCTCGGCCGTGACGTGGCCGTGAAGGAGGTCCGCGCCCCGGCCGGGCTGAGCGGCCCCGACGAGCAGCGGCTCTACGCACGCCTGGAGCGGGAGGCCTGGGCGGCCGCCCGGATCACCCACAGGAACGTGGTGACGGTCTACGACGTGGCCACCGAGCACGGCCGCCCCTGGATCGTGATGGAGCTGGTCCACGGCCTCACCCTCTCCGACGTCCTGGACGCGGAGGGGCCGATGCCGCCGCGGCGCGCCGCGCTCATCGGCGCCGAGGTCCTCGCGGCGCTGCGCGCCGCGCACGAGGCGGGGGTGCTGCACCGGGACGTGAAGCCGGGCAACGTCCTGCTCTCCAACGACGGCCGGGTCGTGCTGACCGACTTCGGGATCGCGGCGGTGGAGGGTACGTCTCCGCTGACGATGACCGGCGAGCTGATCGGCTCGCCCGAATTCCTGGCCCCCGAGCGGGCGTTGGGCCGCACTCCGGGCCCGGCCTCGGACCTGTGGTCGCTCGGCGTCCTGCTCTACGCGGCGGTGGAGGGCAGTTCGCCGTTCCGCCAGGACACGCCCCTGACCACGCTGCGCGCCGTCGTCGACGAGGAACTCCCGCCACCGCACCGCGCGGGCCCGCTCGCCCCGGTCATCGAGGGCCTGTTGCGCAAGGACCCGCACGACCGGCTCCAAGCGGACGTGGCCGAGCGGCAGTTGAGGCTGGTCGGCGCGGGCGGGTCGCCCCGGTCGGGACCGGTGCACGCCTCGGAGCCGTACGGAGCCGGCGGCCGGCCCTCGGACGACGAACCGGGCCGGACCGCACCCACGGGCCCTACCCCGACTCCGCCCCTGCCGTTCCCGTCGCCCGGGTCCGCCGGCGCGCACGACCCGGCGCCGCCCCCGCCTCCGCACGGCCGGGAGTCGCAGGACCGCTCCGGGCGGGCGGTGGCCGTTCTCGCGACGGGGGTGGTCCTGCTGCTGCTCGCCGTGGGCGCCCTGACGTACGCGCTGCTGCGGAACGAGGGCGGCGGGGGCACGGGCGGTCACCCGGTGACGAGTTCACCGGCGACGGGCACGCCCTCGACCGGCTCGCCCACCACGGCGACCACCACGGCCCCCACGCCGACACGACCGACGGCCACGGCCACCACCACCGCTCCGCCCGCGGCGACGGTCCTGGTGTACGTACGGGCCGTGCGCGGGAACTACAGCGGCCCCTGCCCGCCGGCCGAGGACCGGGCCCCGGCCTTCGCCGCCACGCTCACGGTGGGCCGGACGCCCGCGTCGGTGGAGTACCGCTGGGTCACGGAGAGCGGGGAGACCTCGGCCGAGAAGGGCTGGCGGACGCTGGAGTTCCCGGCGGACGGCCCGCGGGAGAAGACCGTCGAGCACACGGAGCTGACGTACCGGGCGGACGAGACATGGCGCGACCGGATCAGGATGGAGGTGCGCGCTCCGGTCGAGAAGCGCTCGAACCGGGTGGAGTTCTCCGTGACCTGCGAGGAGGCGACCCCGACGGGCGGGGCCACCTCCCCGGACGCACCGAGCGACTCGGCTACGCCACAGCCCTGAAGCTGGGCAGGTAGCCACCGGACTGGCCGGCGGCGGTGGGGTGGTAGGACTCGCCGATGTTGAGCCAGTTGACGCTGTGCAGCCAGGACGCGCTGGAGCAGATCTCGTGGTTGGTGAAGGCGGGGACCACGCTGGAGAAGGTGTAGCCGTGGTCGGCCGCGCGCTTGGCGGTGGCCTCGTTGAGGAGGTCCGACCCCTCGTTGATGGCGCGCCGTTCGTTCTCGCTCAGCCCGGCGACGCAGCCGCCGCCGAGCTTGTAGAAGCGCGGGTAGCCGAGGACGACGACCCGGGCGTTCGGGGCCTTGGCTCTGATGGCCGAATACACCGAGTCGAGCTTCCCGGGCAGGGTGCTGTCGACATAGGCCTTGGCTTGATTCACTCGGTTGATACAGGCGGACTCCGACTGGAGGACGCAGGTGGTCATGACGTCGGCGAAGCCGGCGTCATTGCCTCCGATGGTGAGGGAGACCAGGTCGGTGGCGGTGGAGAGGGGTCCGAGCTGACCGCTCGTGACATCACCCGTTCGGGCGCCCGAGCATGCCGTGAACGCGAAGGACGAGGGTGAGTTCGCGTTCTTCCAGAGGACGGGGAAGG
Organism: Streptomyces sp. NPDC048370; assembly: GCF_043200825.1. Classification (NCBI taxonomy): domain Bacteria; kingdom Bacillati; phylum Actinomycetota; class Actinomycetes; order Kitasatosporales; family Streptomycetaceae; genus Streptomyces; species Streptomyces sp. NPDC048370. Next base: position 202,830 of record NZ_JBICYI010000011.1, read on the forward strand.
CCTTCGTGGAGCGCTTGCAGTCGCCGCTGGCGCTGTCGTAGCTCCCCGCTCCGACGCCGGAGGAGTACGAGTCGCCGAGCGCCACATAGTCGAGAGCGGCGGTTTCGGCGGCCTGAACGGCTCCCGCCCCGGTGAGGGCGAGGACGGCACCGAGCAGGAGCGAGGACGAGAATGCCGCGAATCGGGACAGTTTCATGGAACCTCCCTGTAGCAGGATCTCTGCGTTACTAGGTAGTAGCAGCCGATCCGGCCTTGCTGGAAGTGTCCATGCCAAGAAGATTTGGCGAGATCTTGCCGACCCCCCGTCAGCGACCCTCGATGACCGTCGAGTTCAAGCCACCTGATGGATCATGGATCGAAAAGAATTCGCACAACAATGTGCAGAAGTTCAATTCGACCTCAATGGCACCACCAGAAAAGCGGATTGCGAAAAACCGATCGGGACGCTTCCGTATCTGACCGCCGAAGGCTCGCCAATTACCGGAAACGGGAGCATCAGATCCAGGGCTTGCCATACAGTCGCATTCATCAATACCGTCGTACATCTCACCCGCATCGACCCGTCGCGCTACAGCTCAGGGGAGGGCTCAAGCGACGCGACGGAGTCGGGGCGGGGCGCGGTAGGGGGGTGCTGTGCTCGGCGTGCGCAAGCGTGCGCCGGGTCGCGTGCCGCGCGGTCTGAGATGCCAACCCACCCATGCCCGGACGGCGATCGTCGCTGCTCGGACGGGGTGGGGACCCCCCTTTCGTAACCGGACAGACCACGGGACAGCCCGGGGGCGGGCGGTCCACCGGACGAGAGGGAAACACCACTCATGAGCTCATTCCTGCGCCCGGCCGTCACCGACCACGAAGCGGTGGACCCGAGCGATCAGCGCCGAATAGCGGCCCAATACAAGGCGATCACCTCGCATTTGGCGATCACACCGCCGGTGAGCGTGGTCATCCCCGCGATGAACGAAGCGGAAAATCTTCCGTACGTCTTCAAGTCCCTGCCGGACTGGATCCACGAAGTCGTTCTGGTCGACGGAAACTCCACCGACAACACCGTGCACGTGGCCCGCGAACTCCGGCCCGACGTCAAGGTCGTCAAGCAGGTCGGCAAGGGCAAGGGCGACGCGCTCATCAGCGGCTTCGCCGCCTGCACCGGCGACATCATCGTGATGGTCGACGCGGACGGATCGGCCGACGGCCAGGAGATCGTCTCCTACGTCTCCGCCCTCGTCGGCGGCGCGGACTTCGCCAAGGGCTCGCGATTCGCCAACGGCGGCGGCACGGACGACATGACGCCGATCCGCCGGCTCGGCAACTGGGCGCTGTGCGCCCTGGTCAACCGCAAGTTCGGCGCCCGCTACACCGACCTCTGCTACGGCTACAACGCCTTCTGGCGGCACTGCCTCGACAAGATCACCCTGGACTGCACCGGCTTCGAGATCGAGACCCTGATCAACATCCGGGTCGTCAAGGCCGGCCTCAAGGTCCAGGAGGTGCCCAGCCACGAGTACCTGCGCATCCACGGCGTCAGCAACCTCAACGCCGTGCGCGACGGCATCCGGGTGCTCAAGGTCATCCTCAGGGAGAAGGGCGTGAGACGCGCGGCCCGCCGCCGGCCGACCGCCTTCTCGGTCAACGTCCCTCGGGGAGAGGTGTCTTGAGCGATCGTCAGTTCTCCGTCGTGATCTGCGTCTACACGGAGGAGCGCTGGGAGGACATCCTCGCGGCGGTCGACTCCGTACGGAACCAGTCGCGTCCGGCGCGGGAGATCCTGCTCGTGGTCGACCACAACGAGCGGCTCCTGGCTCGGCTCACGGAGCGGTTCGCGGGACGGCCCTCGGGACGGCTCCCGGACGGGGCGGAACACGAGGAGGAGGTGCGGGTGCTCGCCAACGCGGGCCCCCGCGGCCTGTCCTCCGGACGCAACACCGGAATCGCCGCGTCCCGCGGTGAGTTCGTGGCCTTCCTCGACGACGACGCCGTGGCCGAGCGGGACTGGCTGCGGTACTTCGCCGCGGGCTACGACGACCCGCACGTCATGGCGGTGGGTGGCCGGACCCTGCCCGCCTGGGCCTCGGGCCGGCGGCCCGACTGGTTCCCCGAGGAGTTCGACTGGGTCGTCGGCTGCACGTACCGCGGCCTCCCGGCCGGACGGGTCAGGGTGCGGAACGTGCTCGGCGGCAACGCGTCCTTCCGTCGTACGGCCTTCGACGCCGCGGGCGGCTTCGCCACCGGCATCGGGCGGGACGGCGACCGGCGGCCGCTCGGCTGCGAGGAGACCGAGCTCTGTATCCGGCTCTCCCAAGCCCTCCCGGACGCGGTCCTGTTGATCGACGACCGGGCCGTCATCCACCACAAGGTCCCGGCCGCGCGCGAGCGCTTCGGCTACTTCCGTACGCGGACGTACGCCGAAGGGCTCTCGAAGGCGCTCGTCTCCAGGAGCGTCGGCGCGGGCCGGGCCCTGGAGGCGGAACGCCGCTACACCACAAGGGTGTTGCCCACGGGTGTGGTGCGCGGCCTGCGGGACGCGCTGCTCGGGCGACCGGGCGGCGCGGGCCGGGCGGGCGCGATCGTGGCGGGCGTGGCGCTCGCGGCGGGCGGCTACGTACGGGCGGCGGTACGGGCGCGCGGGGGCGGGGCGACGTTCTCGTCGGGCCCGATCCCGAACTGGCCGGACGCGCAGGAGGGGGCGGTGCAGGAGGGGCGGGCACAGGAGGGGGCGGTGCAGGAGGGGCGGGCACAGGAGGGAGCGGTGCAGACGGAGGCCGCGCCGAAGAAGGCAGCCGCTCCGGAGGTGGCCGCGTGAACGGACCGGTACCGATCCTGATGTACCACGCCGTGGGCCACGAGCCCGCGCCGGCCGCGCACCGGCTGTCCGTCTCGCCCGAGGCGTTCGCCGCGCAGATGGAGGTCGTGGCCGACCGCGGGCTCACCCCGCTGACCACGGCGGAGCTGGCCGAGGCCTGGCGCACGGGCGGGAGCCTGCCCGCGCGCCCGGTCCTGATCACCTTCGACGACGGCTACGAGGGCGTGCACCGGCACGCGCTGCCCGTGCTCGCCAAGCACGGCTTCGCGTCGACGGTGTTCGTCTCCACGGGCTGGCTGCGCGGTACGTACGACGAGGGCGGGGCCCTGGACACCATGCTCGACTGGGACCAGGTACGTGAACTCGCCGCCGCCGGTACGGAGATCGGCGGCCACAGCCACAGCCATCCCCCGCTCGACCAGGTCGACGACCGGCGGCTCTGGTACGAGACCCTGCGCTGCAAGGAGATCGTCCGCGAGGAGCTGGGCCGGGCGCCGGCCTCCTTCGCCTACCCGTACGGCTACTCCGACCGTCGCGTCCGCCGGACGGTCCGCGCGGCCGGCTACGCCCAGGCGCTCGCGGTGGGCAACACCACCGCGCGTCGCCGCCAGGGACCGTACGCCCTGGAACGGCTGACCGTGCGCCGCTCCACCGACATCGAGCAGTTCGCCCGCCTGGTGGAGGGCCGTGCGATCGGACGGACCTTCGCCAAGGACCGGGCGCTGACCAAGGGGTACGCGATGGTCCGCCGCACACGTGGCGCGGTTCGGGCGGCCGGGAGGTCCGGGCTCTGACGAGGTAGGCCCCTGCCTGTGGCGGGGGCCTGCCTTCCGCCGGGGCGGCCTTGCGCTGGTGCGGCTTTCCGCTGGTGGTGGCCAAAACACGGTGCGCGGGGTGGCCCGTTGCCGGATCATGGGCGCCATGTCAGCCAAGCCAGCCGAGGGGTCCGTCCTGTTCGAACCGTCCGAGCCGTCCGAGCCGTCCGTGTCCTCCGCGTCCGAATCGCCGGTACCGGCGGCGTCGGCCGCGCCGTCGGTGCCGTCCGAGCCGCAGCAGGCGCTGCCCATCCGACTCAACGTCGACGACAACGACTCGCCGTCCGACGTCATCGACGCGCTCTTCCTCGGCCGCTTCACCACCGGCGAGCAGCCGCACGCGCAGAGCACGACCCTGGACCGGGTGAAGCCCGCCGCGACGCTCCTTCCCGCCGGGGCGAAGGTGCTGCGGGCCGCCAAGGACGACGACCGGGCCGCCGTGCTCGCCGAGGGCGCGGGCTGGACGCTGCTCATCTCCCGCTGGAACCGGGGCGCGGACGTCACCGTCACCGCGACGGACTCCGAGTTGGCGGAGCGGATCCTCAAGGAGGCGACGGACGGGGCGAAGGACGAACCCGAGCCGCAGCCCGAGAACGTCACGATGGGCTTCTGGTACGTGTCGCCCCGGCGCGGCCCGCACCGGACGACCCGGCAGATCAGCGCGGGGACGTGGGAGGAGATCCGGCCCAACTACACGGCGCCGGTGGCCGATGCGATGGACCGGCTGATGAAGGTCACCCCGGACGACATCGCCGGGCGGCTCCTGCTGCTCCACGGGCCGCCGGGGACCGGCAAGACCTCGGCGCTGCGCACCCTGGCCCGGTCGTGGCGGGACTGGTGCCAGGTGGACTGCGTCCTCGACCCCGAGCGGCTCTTCAACGACGTCGGCTATCTGATGGACATCGCGATCGGCGAGGACGAGGGCACGGCGAAGGGGCGGTGGCGGCTGCTGCTCCTGGAGGACTGCGACGAGCTGATCCGCGGCGAGGCGAAGCACACGGCGGGGCAGGCGCTGTCCCGGCTCCTGAACCTCACGGACGGGCTGCTCGGTCAGGGCCGTAACGTCCTCGTCGGCGTCACCACCAACGAGGACCTGGAGCGGCTCCACCCCGCCGTGGTCCGCCCCGGCCGGTGCCTGGCCCGGATCGAGGTGGGCGGGCTCACGCGGGCGGAGGCCGTGGGGTGGCTCGGGGCGGAGGAAGGCGTGGGGCGCGAGGGCGCGACGCTGGCGGAGCTGTACGCGCTGCGTCGCGGCACGTCACCCACGGGCATCCCGGAGTCCCGCACGCCGGAGGCGGGGCTCTACCTGTAGGGCGGTGGGCCACCGCCGAACGGCCCCGTGAACCGGGGCCGTTCGGCGTGGTGTCGGGCTCGGGCCGGCCCCGTGGGAGTGGTCGACCCGGCCGCCCCCGTGGGAGTGGTCGACCCGGCCGCCCCCGTGGGGGCGTCGGGCCCGGCCGCCCGCGACGCGGGGTCAAGCCCCGTACGTCGCCCGCAGCGCGTCCGAGATCGCCGCCGACGCCGCCTCCCTGGTCAGGCCCAGGCGCTTCGCCTCCGTCGCGTACGTCGCCGCCGCGCTCGCCGCCCGGCGGGCCGCCGCGTCGCCCGCCGCCGCGACGAACGTGCCGAGGCGGCCCCGCGTCTCGATGACGCCGTCCGCCTCAAGGGACTTGTACGCCTTGGCGACCGTGTTCGCCGCGAGGCCGAGGTCCTCCGCCAGGCCCCGTACCGTCGGGAGCTTGTAGCCGACCGGCAGGGCTCCCGAGCGGGCGCGTTCCGCGATCTGGGCGCGGAGTTGTTCGTACGGGGCGGTCGAGGAAGCCGTGTCCACGGTGATTCGCAATGTCACGCGCCGATTCTGCCCCCGCCCCGGGTGAAAATGGGAGGCGGCCGCGCCACTCCCCCACATAGCCTGCGGCACCATGACTGTGATCGTCCGTGATGTACGCCCTGAGGACGCCGAGGCCTTCGCCCTCGTCCGGCGTGCCGCGCTCCCCTACATGCTCGCCACCGGCACCCAGGCCGCCTTCGACTGGACGCACGCCCATCCCGACGCCCACCAGCGCCCCCTGGTCGCCGAGGTCGACGGGGAGATCGTCGGTACCTCCCAGGTCCGGGTCGCGCACGACGCGCCCGAGCCCGGAGTCGGCTCGGTGAACGTCTACGTCCACCCGGAGAAGCGGGGCCTCGGTGCCGGCTCGCTCCTTGTGCGCGCCTCCGAGGAGCACCTCGCGGAGCACGGGGCTTCCACGCTGTACAGCTGGGTGCTCGACGAGCCGGAGTTCCGTGCCTTCGCCGAGCGGCACGGGTACGAGGCCCGCCGTTCCGCGCACTTCCTCCGCCTCGACCTCACCGCCGGTCTGCCGCCGCTGCAGGAGCCGCCGGCCGGCGTCGAGCTGCGGACCGCCGCCTCGTTCGCCGCCGATCCCCGTCCGCTGTTCGTGCTCGACGCGGTGACCACGGCCGACGAGCCCGGCGACGTCGGTGCCACGCTGACGGACTACGAGCACTGGCTCGCGACCACGTGGAACCACCCGCTGTTCGACCCCGAGCTGACCACGGTCGCGGTGGTCGACGGCCGCGCCGCCGCGTTCAGCGCGGCCCAGACCGACGGCCGGGGCCGGTACAGCACGGGGATGACCGGCACCGACCCGGCGTTCCGGGGGCGGGGGCTCGCCAAGCTCGCCAAGAACGACTCGCTGCACCGGGCCCGCGCGGCGGGCTGCACGGAGGCGTTCACCGGGAACGACGCCGGGAACGAGCCGATGCTGGCGATCAACAAGTGGTTCGGTTACGAGATCTGTGCGACGGAGGTGCGCCATGTCCGGACGCTCGGTTGAGGTCGAGGTCGAGGTAGAGGTAGAGGGCCGGAGCGCGGTCGAGGTCGTACTCGTGAAGGGCGGGCGGACGAAGATCCGGTATCCCGCCGATGTCGTCGCCGACGACGGCTCACGGCTGACCGTGCGCGCCCCCTGGGCCGCCGACGGGGTCCGGGACTTCGGCTTCGTACGGTTCGAGCCGGGCGACGTGTTCGTCGAGCACTACTGGCGGGACCGCTGGTTCGCGGTCAAGGAGGTCCGGTCCTCGGACGGGACGCTCAAGGGCTGGTACTGCGACATCACCCGGCCGGCCGTCGTCGACGGCTGCGAGGTCGTGGTCGAGGACCTGGACCTGGATCTGTGGGTGTCGGCGGACGGCAGCGAGGTGCTGCGCCTCGACGAGGACGAGTTCGCGGCGAGCGGCCTGGCCGCCGCCGACCCTGCGGCGGCGGCCCGCGCCGTCACGGCCCTCGACGAGCTCGAACATCTCGGCCGCGAAGGGCTGGTCCGGCTGCTCGGCGGGCGGACGGCCGTCAGCCGAGGATGACGTCCGCCTCCTCCGCCGCGAGGAATCCCGGCATCGGCACGCCCAGCGGGCCCGAGGGCGTGAGCTGCATCAGGGTGGCCTTCACCTGGGCGGCGCCGGTCCGGTAGGCGGGCTCCTTCACGACGCCCGAGTTGGACCAGTCGTGGACCTGGCCGTCGCAGACGGCCCGGGTTCCGCCGATCCCGACGGAACGGTCCTTCTGGACGAGGGTGCTGCTGACGAAGACCGGGCCCGCACTGTCGTCGAGGCAGCGGTACGTGCCGGAGAGGGTGACCGTGCCGTCGGCGGCGACGGTCCCGTACGCGTCGACGGAGAGGGCGTCGGCGGGGCCCGCGTGGGCGGTACCGGCGGCCGCTGCGACCAGCAGCGAGCCGAGGGAGAGGGCGAGACGGATACGCATGAGGGGTGATCCCTTCGAGGTGGGGGGTGTATCGCCCGCCAGGGATACCGGATCACGCCATGAGCTGGCCGAAACTCACCCTATCGGGGGCGAGTTGAGGCACTCACTGCACTGCATACGATCGTACGGTCGGTTCACGCCACCCGCGCCCACCGGTGTCCGGGTGGGCGCGGGGACGGATCACGCCGAGGCGTCGCGGCGGCGGACGATCACCTTCTTCAGCAGCGGCCAGGCCAGCAGGAGCGCGACCACGGCGTAGACCGTCACCGAGAACGGCGTGTTCACCAGGCCGGTCAGCGAGCCGTCGCTGATCTGCAGGGCGCGGCGCAGCTGCTGTTCGGCGGCCGGGCCCAGGATGACGCCGATGACGGCGGGCAGGACGGGAAGTCCGTACCGTCGCATGCCGAGGCCGATCAGGCCGATGACCAGCAGGATGACCAGGTCGAGCGCCTCGCCTCCGACCGCGTACGCGCCGACGGCGGCGAAGAAGAGGATGCCGGCGTAGAGGTACGGGCGCGGGATGCGCAGCAGCTTGGCCCAGACGGGCGCGAGCGGCAGGTTGAGCGCGAGCAGCAGGACCATGCCGACGAAGAGCGAGGCGATCAGGCCCCAGACCAGGTCGGGTTCGCGTTCGAAGAGCAGCGGTCCCGGCTGGATGCCGTACTGCTGGAAGGCGGCGAGCATCACGGCGGCGACGGCGGTCGTCGGCAGGCCCAGGGTCAGCATGGAGACGAGCGTGCCCGCGGCGGAGGCCGAGGCGGCCGACTCGGGTCCTGCGACGCCCTCGATGGCGCCCTTGCCGAACTGGTCCTTGTGCTTGGAGAGCCGCTTCTCGGTGACGTACGAGAGGAAGGTCGGGATCTCCGCGCCGCCGGCCGGGATCGCGCCGAACGGGAAGCCGATGACGGGGCCGCGCAGCCAGGACTTCCAGGTGCGCCGCACGTCGTCCTTGCCGAGCCACGGCCGGCCGACCGGTATGGCCTCGCCGGCGTTCCGGCGCAGATGGGCGGCGACCCACAGCGCCTCTCCGATGGCGAAGAGGCCGACCGCGACGATCACGACGTCGATGCCGTCGGCGAGCTGGAGCGAGCCGAACGTCAGGCGCTGCTGGCCGGTCATCTGGTCGAGGCCGACCAGGCCCAGGGTGAGGCCGATGAGCAGCGAGGCGAGGCCGCGGATCCGGGAGGAGCCGAGGACTGAGGTCACCGCGATGAACGCGAGGACCATGATGGCGAAGTAGTCGGGCGCGCCGATGTCGACGGCGAGCGCGGCGACGGTCGGGGCGAGGGCGACGAGCAGCAGCGTGCCGATCATGCCGCCGGTGAAGTGGCCTATCGCGGCGGCCGCGAGCGCCTGGGCGCCCCGGCCCGCCTTGGCCATGGGGTTGCCCTCCATGGCGGCGACGACGGCCGCGCTCTCACCGGGGGTGTTGAGCAGGATCGAGGTGGTGGAGCCGCCGAACATGGCTCCGTAGTAGATGCCGGCGAACATGATGAAGGCGCCGGTCGGTTCGAGTCCGTACGTGACCGGGAGCAGCAGGGCGACCGCCATGGCGGGGCCGATGCCGGGCAGGACGCCGATGGCGGTGCCGAGGAGCACGCCGATCGCGGCCCACAGCAGGTTCATCGGGGTGAGGGCCGTACCGAAGCCGTCGATCAGGGAGTTCAGTGAGTCCATGGGTCAGAGCACTCCCATCAGCGGGCCGCCGGGCAGCGGTACTCCGAGCAGGTTGTTGAAGACGACGTAGGTGAGGAGGGAGAGGCCGGCGGCGATCAGCGGGTCGCGGTGGAGGTGGCGGCTGCCGAGGGCGTAGGCCGCGCCCCAGAAGAGCAGGGCTCCGGAGACGGGGAAGCCGACCGGTCCGATGAGGACGGCGAAGGCGAGGAAGACTCCGGCGAGGAGCAGGACCGTGCGCCAGTCGCTGGGCTCGGAGAGGTCGACGTCCTCGCCGCCCTCGGACTCGCCCCGGCCGCCGCGCAGGACGTCGACGGCGAGGAGGACGGCGACGACCAGCAGGCCGGCGCCGACGACCACCGGGACGGTCCTGGGGCCGACGGGGCCGCGCTGTGCGATGTCGACGGTCATGGTGAGGGCGTCGGTGAGGACGAGGACGCCGATGACGAAGAGGAGGAGGCTGACGCCCAGCTCGGAGTGGTCGCGCAGCCAGGACGTCCTCGTCGGTGTCGTGGGGGGCGCGGTGGTCTCGGTGGACCTGGTGGTCGTCACAGTCCCAGCTCCTTCAGTACGGAGGCGACCTGCTTGTCCTGTTCGGCGAGGAAGGTGCCGAACTGCTCGCCCGGCAGGAAGGCGTCGTGCCAGCCGTTCTTCTTCAGCGACTCGCGCCACTGCGGGGAGTCGTGCAGCTTCGTGGCGAGGCCGACGAGCTTGTCGCGCTCGGCGTCGGAGAGGCCGGGCGGGGCGACGATCCCGCGCCAGTTGATGAACTCGGTGTCGAGGCCGGCCTCGCGCAGGGTGGGCGCGTCCAGGCCGGGCACCCGCTCGGGGCCGGTGACGGCGAGCAGGCGCAGCTCGCCGGAGTCGATCTGGTCGCGGTACTCGCCGAGGCCGGAGACGCCGAAGGCGACCTTGTCGCCGAGGATGGAGGCGAGGAGCTCGCCGCCGCCGTCGAAGGGGATGTAGTTGACGCTCTTCGGCGCGATGCCGGCGGCGCGGGCCATCAGCATCGGGGCGAGGTGGTCGGGTCCGCCGGGCGAGGAGCCGCCGCCGACGGGCAGCTTGCCGGGCTCCTTCTTCCAGGTGGTGACCAGGTCCTGGATGGTCTTGTACGGGGAGTTCTTGCCGACCACGACGATGTCGGGCTCCATGGTGAGCCGGGCGATCGGGGTGGTGTCGGCGAGGGTCTTCGGGGTCTTGTTGGTGTGGACCGCGCCGACGACGCCGAGGCCCATGGACATGGCGACCTTGCCGTTGCCGTGCTCGCCGACGAGCCGGGTCAGGCCGACGGTGCCGCCGGCTCCGGGCAGGTTGAAGACCTCGATGTCGGTGGTGAGACCGGCGTCCTCGGCGTTCTTCGCCGCCGTGCGGGCGGTGATGTCGTAGCCGCCGCCGGGTGTGTTGGGGACCATGAACCGCAGTCCGGGGATCTGGGTGCCGGTGTCGGAGCCGCTGCCGGCGGAGAGCAGGGGCGGCCCCACCAACACCAGCAGCGCGGCCCCGAGCAGGGCGAGGGGGGTGCGCAGACGCACGTGTGCCGCCTCTCGATAGATGTGTGAAGTGGCCCACATGTTGCCCGCGCGTTAAGAACCTGTCTCTCTTCCGCAATCAACGGACGTTGTGGTCCTTGTGGTCGCGACCTAGCGTGTCGGCGTGACAAAGGTGCTGGTGGTCGACGACGACTTCATGGTCGCGAAGCTGCACAGCCGATATGTGTCGACTGTGGACGGTTTCTCCGTCGTCGGGGTCGCGCACAGCGGCGGTGAGGCGCTGCGCCTCGCCGACCGGCTGCGCCCTGATCTCGTCCTGCTCGACATCTACCTGCCCGACATGGACGGGATCAGCGTCCTGCGCGAGCTGCGCGGGTCCGGTCTCGCGGTCGACGCCCTGTTCATCACGGCGGCGCGGGACGCGGGCATGATCCGCTCGGCGCTGCGGGCGGGGGCGCTGCACTATCTGATCAAGCCGTTCAACCAGGCCGCGCTGCAGGAGCAGCTGCGGCACGTGGCCTCGCTGCGGACCCGCCTGGACGCGCTGGACGAGGCGCGCCAGGAGGACGTGGACCAGATCTTCGGCACCCGCCCGCCCGGCTCGCGCGAACTCCCCAAGGGCCTCGCCGCCCACACGGCGGACCTGGTGGACGGCATCCTGCGGGCGCACCCGGAGGGCCTGTCGGCGACGGAGTGCGCGGAGGCGGGCGCGCTCTCCCGGGTCAGCGCGCGCCGCTATCTCGAGTACTTCGCGGAGACGGGCCGCGCGGAGATCACGCTGCGGTACGGGGGGACGGGACGCCCGGAGCGGCGCTACCGACGGCTGGGCTGACGGCGGGGCTGACGGCGGGGAGCCTTCGGAGGCCGTGGACGTACGTGCCTGTGGAGGTGCGTCTCTGTGGTGCCGCTTAGCCGCTCCTTAAAGCGACCATAAGGATCGCCATCACCCCCTCCTCGCAGCCGATTTCGCGGTTTTCGGCGGCTAGCTTGCTGAGCAACCCCCACGTGTCCCCCCTCGAAGGAGTTGTTCACCATGACCGCTCGCCGTACCGCGTCCGCCGTCCTCTTCCTCGGTGTCGCGCCGCTCGCGCTCGCCGGGCTCGGCGCCTCTCCGGCCGTGGCGCACGGGTCGATGACGGATCCGGTGAGCCGGGTGTCCGCCTGTTACGCGGAGGGGCCGGAGAGCCCGAAGTCGGCGGCGTGCAAGGCGGCCGTGGCGGCGAGCGGGGCGCAGGCGTTCTACGACTGGAACGCGGTGAACATCGCCAACGCCGCGGGGAAGCACCGCGACCTGATCCCGGACGGCAAGCTGTGCAGCGCCGGCAACGACAAGTACCGGGGCCTGGACCTGGCGCGCGGCGACTGGCCGGCCAGCACGCTCGCCTCCGGCAAGCACACCTTCCGCTACAAGGGGACCGCCCCGCACCGGGGTTCGTTCGAGCTGTACGTGACGAAGGACGGCTACGACCCCTCGAAGCCGCTGAAGTGGTCGGACCTGGAGACGAAGCCCTTCGCGACGGTGACCGACCCGCGCATGGAGAACGGCGACTACGTCTTCGACGGCACGATCCCGAACAAGTCCGGCCGCCACCTGATCTACTCGATCTGGCAGCGCTCCGACTCTCCCGAGGCGTTCTACACCTGCTCCGACGTCGTGTTCGGCAAGGACAACGGAAGCACGGGCGGTGCGCCCGCCCCGACCGCGTCCGCGCCGACGGACGAGGAGATCAAGGAGGGGGAGGACCAGTCCTCCGTGGAGCACGGCGGGCACGGTGACAACCACGCCGGGACCGGCGCGGAGGCGACGGCCGCGGCGCCGCAGTCCTCCCGGCCGGCGCCCCCCTCGGAGCAGGCCGCCACGCCCGCGCCGAACGCGCCCGCCGCGGCGGGCTCCGACACGGGCGAGCGGCTCGCCGAGACCGGGGGCGACGCCACCACCTCGTACCTGGCGATGGGTGGCGCCGCCGTCCTGGCGCTCGGCGCGGCCGTGCTCTTCGGGGCGACCCGCAGGAGCCGTCGCGCCGCGCGCTGAGCGCTGAGCGCTGAGCGCTGAGCGCCCGCTAGCCGATCACGGAGAGGCAGGTGGTCGGGGTCGCGTGGGCCGGGTCGAGGGCGTTGGTCACCTCGTGGAACGTCACCCGGTCCACCGTCCCGATCGCCACGTGTTCCGACAGGTCGAGCGCGCACTTGTCCTGGATGACGACGTTGGTGACGTTCGGGCCGTCGAGGAATCCCGAGGTGTACGGGGTGACGACCTCGTCGTACTTGGTCGTGATGACCGTGTAGGTGACACCCGGAACCGTGTCCCCGCCCTCGTTGAGCTTGGTGATGAACGGGGAGCCGGCGATCTGGTCGGCGAGGCCCGGGGTGTTCTTCGTGACGAAGTCCTCGACGCCGGGGAAGTACGGCAGGAGCTTGGTGAGGCCGAGGAGGGTCGTGCCGTGGTTGTCGGGGGCGATCCCGACGAGCGCGTTGACCTTCTCGGCCCCGCCGAGGAACTTCAGGTAGTGCCGCGGCATCATGCCGCCCTGCGAGTGCCCGACGAGGTCGGCCTCGGGGGCGCCGGTGGCCGCGAGGACCTTGTCGACGTAGACGTCGAGCTGTTCGGCGGACTTGTCGACGGGGCCGAGCCCGTGGAAGAAGGGCACGTTCGGCAGCTGGCCGTAGTCGAGCGAGAAGACGCAGTAGCCCCGGTTGACGAGGTACGGCGCGAGGGCCAGCCAGTTGTCGATGGAGTTCCCGAAGGTGCCGTGGACCAGCACGACCGGGCGCGGGTGGGCGGCCGACGGCTTGCAGGAGAAGTCGTTCCAGCCCCGGCTGGGGGCGGCGGCCTGGGCGGGAGCGGCCTGGGCCGAGGCGGTGGGGGCGAGGGTCGCGGCGGCGGTCAGCAGCAGGACCGAGAGCGTTCTGAGCGCGTGTTTCCAGGGCAGCATCGTGCGATCTCCTTGCGGCTCAAGGGAAATCAGAAACGAACGACGGCAGTAAGCCCTGCGGCCCGGACCACAAGTGGGGATGCTCTGCTTCAGGCCAAGCTACGCACGAGTAGCCTCGGCTGGGAAGTTACGCGTCGGTAAAAACTGACTTCTCGTCAACACGGAGTACACGCCCACCATGGCCGACCGCCCTCCCCTGGGCGGTCGACCTGCGCCGCCGCCCGGCCGTCGCGGAGCGCGCGGAGAACGTCGCGGCGTGGCGGGAGAACGTCGCGGCGTAACCGAACACACCCAGGCACGCCCACCAGCCCCTTCGCGCAGCATCAATCGAACGAACGTGCGAAGATTGAGTTAGAGTGCTTCTCACGATCGAGGCGACACAGATGACGCAGATCGCGCAGATGACGCGAAGGGGGCTCATGGGAAGCAGGAGGTGTGTATGTCGTTTACGCATCTCCGTGCCGCCAGCGGCTACTCGCTGCGTTACGGGGCCAGCCACCCGCACGCCCTCGCGGAGCGGGCCGCCGAGCGCGGGCTCGACGCCCTGGCGCTGACCGACCGGGACTCGCTCGCGGGTGCGGTGCGGTTCGCCAAGGCGTGCGCGGGGGCCGGCATCCGGCCGCTGTTCGGCACCGATCTGGCGGTGCCCGGCGTACCGGCGGGCGATGCGGCGCGCACCCCGCGGCAGCGGACGCCGGCCCGGGGCGGCGCGTTCGTGACGGAGGCACCGCTGCGTGCGGTGTTCCTCGCGCGGAACGCGCCCGGCTGGGCCGGTCTGTGCCGTCTGGTGACGGCGTCCTCGTCGGACCAGGGGCTCGACTGGGAGGAGCTGACCTGCGCGGACGACGAGCTGTTCGTACTCCTCGGAGCGGATTCCGAGGTGGGGCGGGCGCTGGCCTCCGGGCGGCCCGACCGCGCCACGGCGCTGCTCGCTCCGTGGCGCGAGCGATTCGGCCGGGCGCTGCGCATCGAGGTCTCCTGGTACGGACGGTCCGGCACCGGCCCCGGGTCGCTGCGCCTCGCGGCGCGCCTCGCGGGCTTCGCCGCCGAACAGCAGGTGGAGGCCGTACTGAGCAATGCCGTGCGTTATGCCGATCCGCACCAGGGCGAGGTCGCCGACATCCTGGACTCCGCGCGTCTGCTCGTACCGGTCGACACCCGGGACGCGTCCCGGCTCGACGGCGGGCAGCGGTGGCTGAAGGACGCCGGGGAGATGGAGCGGATCGCCGGACGGATCGCCGAGGCGGCGGGCGGACGGGGCGTGGAGGCGCGGCGGCTGCTCGCCGCGACCGAGGAGACGGCGGCGGCCTGTGTGGTCGACCCGGGCGAGGCGTTCGGCCTGGGGCGGCTGAACCTCCCGGAGCCCGAGCTGGTCGGGGTCCGTGCCGGGGCGGCCGACCGGGCACTGGCGGACCGGTGCGCTGCGGGCATGATGGGCCGCGGCTACCACCGGGAGCCCCGGCGCTGGGACCGGCTCGAGGACGAGCTGCGGATCATCGCGGGACACGGTTTCGCCGGGTACTTCCTCACCGTCGCCGAGGTGGCGGAGCAGGCCCGGAAGCTGGACATCCGGGTCGCGGCCCGTGGCTCGGGCGTGGGGTCGCTGGTCACGCACCTGCTGGGCATCAGTCCGGTCGACCCGGTGGCGCACGGCCTGCTGATGGAGCGGTTCCTGTCCGCGCGGCGGTCCGCGCTGCCCGACATCGACCTGGACGTGGAGTCGGCGCGGCGGCTGGAGGTCTACCAGGCGGTCCGTGAGCGGTTCGGGGCCGACCGGGTGGCGACGCTCGCGGTGTACAAGACGTACCGGGCGCGCGGGGCGATCGAGGACGTGGCGCGGGCCCGGGGCATGGACCCCGACGAGGCGGCGCGCCTCGCCAAGGCGTTTCCGCACATCCGGGCGAAGGACGTGCGGGCGGCCCTGGCCGAACTGCCGGAGCTGCGCGAGGTCGCGGCCGAGGACCACGGCCGGCTCTGGGAGCTGGTGGAGGCGCTCGACGGGCTCCCGAACGAGTCGGCGATGCACCCCTGCGGGCTGCTCGTCTCCAACGCCGGGCTGCTGAGCCGTACCCCGGTGGCGCCGACCACCGTGGAGAACATCGCCATGTCACAGTTCGACAAGGAGGACATCGAGGACACCGGGCATCCGAAGATCGACGTCATCGGCGTACGGATGCAGTCGGCGCTCGCCCACGCGGTCGCCGAGATCGAACGCGTCACCGGCGAACACCTCGACCTGGACGACCCCGCGCAGGTACCGCCGGACGACCCCGCCACGTACGCCATGATCACGTCCGGGGACACCCTGGGCACCTTCCAGCTGGAGAGTCCCGGGCAGCGGGAACTGGTCCAGAATCTGCGACCGCGCTCGTTCCTCGACCTGACCCTCGACATCAGCCTCTTCCGGCCGGGCCCGGTGGCGGCCAACATGGTGGCTCCGCTGATCGAGGCCCGCGACGGCCGGAACCGGACCCGCTACCCGCACCCGGACCTGAAGCCGATCCTGCGGGAGACCGAGGGGCAGGTGGTCTTCCACGAGCAGGTCATCGCGATCATGGCGACGATGACCGGGTGCGACCGGGGCACGGCCGACGAGGCGCGCCGCGCCCTGTCCGACCCCGAGCGGCAGGGCAGGATCCGGGCCTGGTTCGCCGACCGGGCCCGGGGCCGCGGCTATCCGGTGCAGGCGGTACGGGACGTGTGGAGCATCCTGGAGGGCTTCGGCAGCTTCGGCTTCGCCAAGGCGCACGCCGCCGCGTTCGCGCAACCCGCCTACCAGTCCAGCTGGTTGAAGGCCCACCGGATGGCGGCCCTGCTCGCCGGGCTGCTCACGCACGATCCGGGGATGTACCACAAGCGCGTCCTGGCCGCGGACGCCCGCCGGCACGGCGTGCCCCTGCTGCTGCCCGACATCAACCACTCCCAGGACGCACACACAATCGAACTGGTGTCCGGTAAGTGGGGGGTGCGGATCGGCCTCTCGCAGGTGCGCGGCATCACCGACGCCGAGAGCGGACGCATCACCGCCGGGCAGCCCTACACCTCCCTCGAGGACTTCTGGCAGCGCGCCCGGCCCAGCCGCCCGCTGGCCGAACGACTGGCGCAGGTCGGGGCGATGGACTCCTTCGGGCTGCCCCGTCGTGAACTCCTGCTCAAGGTCGGCGAGCTGCACCGGTCCGGTCGTGGCCGGGACTCCTCCGCGGGGCAGCTCCCGATGGCGGGCGAAGGCGACGGGGGCGACGGGGCCCCCGGCGACGTCACGGCCACGGGCCTCCCGCCCATGAACGACTCCGAGCAGCTGGCCGCCGAACTGGACGTGCTCGGCATGGACGTCTCACGCCACCTCCTGGAGGACCACCGGCCCCTCCTCGCCGACATCGGTGCGACGCCCGCCGCCGCCCTGCCCGGGCTGCGGCACGGCGCCACCGTGCTGGTCGCCGGCGTCAAGGTCGCCACCCAGACCCCGCCGATCCGTTCGGGCAAGCGCGTCATCTTCGCCACCCTCGACGACCCGACCGGCCTGTCCGACCTGGCGTTCTTCGAGGACAGCCACGCACGCTGCGCCCACACGGTCTTCCACAGCGGCCTGCTGCTCGTCCGCGGGACGCTGACCCGCCGCCCGCCGCGCGCCTTCAGCATCACGGGTACGGCCGCCTGGGACCTGGCCGAGCTCATCGAGCTGTACGGCGACGGAGGCCCGGCCGCCGTCGCGGACCGGCTCGCCCGACCCGCGGCCGCCGCACGCCAGGGCGGTACGCGCCGGGTCATCACCCAGCCGACCGGTTACGCCCTGCACCCCTGGGCCGATCTGAAGCCGCCCGGAACCCCGGCCGCGCTCACCGCTCTCGACGGAAGGACCTTCCATCATGCGAGTCCCGGAAGCGCGGGGTGACCGGCGATGATCCTCTATCTGCACTTCGGCCCGCAGCCCGAGCCCGCATACCTCCAACTCCTCACCATGCTGGGGGAGTTCACACCCGTGACCCAGGCGCTGCCGCCGGATGCCGCACTCGCCGACGTGTCCGGGAGCGTGCGGTACTTCGACCGCGACGCCGCCGGGCTCGCGGCCCTGATCCGGATGCGCGCCGCCGCGGTCCTCGACGTCGACGTGACCGTCGGCATCGCCCCCAACCCGCTGCTCGCCCAACTGGCCGCCCACCGTGGAGCCCCCGGCGCGATCCGCACCGTCCCCGACGCCCCCGAGGCCGTCGCCGCGTTCCTCACCGGCCTGCCCGCCGCCGCACTGCCGGGCGTCGGTCCTGCGACGGCACGCACCCTGGCTTCCTACGGGCTGTCCACCGCCGACCAGATCGCCGCCACTCCCCTGCTCACGCTCCAGCGCCTGCTGGGCGCGACCGCCGGACGCCGGCTCCACCAGCGCGCGGCGGGCATCGACCCCACCCGCGTCACCCCGGGCGCCCCGCCCCGCACGTTCAGCGCCGAGCACCGCTTCGTACGCGACGAACTCGACCCCGGCCGGCAGCACGACGCCCTGACCCATCTCGCCGAGCGTCTCGGGACACGGCTGCGCGGCGAGCGGCAGGCCTGCACGTCCCTGGTCCTGTCCGTCCAGTACGCGGACCGCTCGACGACCACCCGCAGCCGCGCCCTGCCCGAACCCACCGCGCACAGCCCTCGACTCCGCGCGGCGGCCCACGCGTTGCACATGGCCCTGGGCCTGCAGCGCGCCCGCGTCCGCGGCATCACCTTGCGCGCGGAGGGCCTGTGCGACGCGGGTACGGCGTCCCTGCAGCTGACCTTCGGGCCCGACGACGACAAGTCCCGCCGCATCGAAGCCGCGGCCGACCGGGCCAG
Organism: Streptomyces sp. NPDC048370; assembly: GCF_043200825.1. Taxonomy (NCBI): domain Bacteria; kingdom Bacillati; phylum Actinomycetota; class Actinomycetes; order Kitasatosporales; family Streptomycetaceae; genus Streptomyces; species Streptomyces sp. NPDC048370. The sequence continues at coordinate 221,123 of NZ_JBICYI010000011.1, forward strand.
GGCACGCTTCGGTCCGGGTGCGGTACGGCCCGCCAGCACCGCCGGAATGCCCTGACCGTCATCCGTTCGGCCCCATCCCGCCTGCGCGATCACTCCCCTCCCCGGAGCGTGGGGGCATGAGCCTCGTCGACGAACTGAAGAGTGCCGTCACCCCCCGCGCCGCCCTGCTGGTCGTCGGCGTCTTCGCCCTCCAGCTGCTGTTCATCGCCTCGTACGTCGGGGCGCTTCACAACCCGAAGCCGAAGGACGTCCCCTTCGGCGTGGCCGCACCCCCACGGGTCGCCGCCCAGTTGGTCGGCCAGTTGGAGCAGCTCCCCGGCGAACCGCTCGACGCCCGGACCCTCACGGACGAGGCCGAGGCCCGCGAGCAGATCCTGAACCGGGAGATCGACGGCGCCCTCGTGGTGAACCCGGCCGGGAACACCGACACCCTGCTCGTCGCCTCCGGCGGCGGCACCGTGCTCTCCTCCGCCCTGAACACGCTCGTCACCAGGATCGAGGCCGGCGGCGGGCGGACCGTCAGGACCGTCGACGTCGCCCCCGCCTCACCCCAGGACTTCGACGGACTCTCCGCCTTCTACCTGGTCGTCGGCTGGTGCGTCGGCGGCTACATCTGCGCCGCGATCCTCGCCATCAGCGCGGGGTCCCGCCCCGCGAACCGGGAGCGCGCGATCATCCGGCTCGGCGTCCTCGCGGTCTACGCGATCCTGGGCGGCCTCGGTGGCGCGGTCATCGTCGGACCGATCCTGGACGCCCTGCCGGGCAGCGTCGTCGCCCTGTGGGGTCTCGGCGCCCTGGTCGTCTTCTCGGTCGGCGCCATCACGCTCGCCCTGCAGGCGCTCTTCGGCATCGTCGGCATCGGCCTGGCGATCCTGCTGATCGTCGTCGCGGGCAACCCGAGCGCCGGGGGCGCGTTCCCGCTGCCGATGCTGCCGCCCTTCTGGAAGGCGATCGGCCCGGGGCTGCCCCCGGGCGCCGGCACCTGGGTCGCGCGCTCGATCGCGTACTTCAAGGGGAACGACGTCACCTTCTCGCTCCTGGTCCTCTCCGCCTGGGCGGTCGTCGGGAGCGCGATCACGCTGGTGATGGCCTCGCTCAAGCGCAAGCCGGGCACCGAGCCGATCGCCGAGGAGCTCGGCGCCGCGGGCGGCGCCGCCGGGTGAACCTCCGCTCACCGTCGGGCCCCGCCCCCATCGCCGAGCAGGCGGTCAGGCGCCGTAGTACGCCCGGGTCATCAGCTCCTTCATCTCCTCGATCATCGGCATCCGCGGGTTGGCGGGCGCGCACTGGTCGGCGTACGCGTTCATCGCCTGCTGCGGCAGGGCCTCCAGGAAGGCCGCCTCGTCGACGCCCTCCTCCTGGAAGGAGGCCGGGATCCCGCACTTCGCGCGCAGTTCCTCGACGGCTCTCGCGTACGACTCCACGCCCTCCTCCGGCGTCGCGGCCGGCAGGCCCAGCATCTTCGCGATCTCCTGGAAGCGTTCAGGAGCCCGGTAGACCTCCGCCTTCGGCCACGGCGTGGCCTTGCCGGTGACCCGGCCGTTGTGCCGGATGACGTGCGGCAGGAGCAGGGCGTTGGTGCGGCCGTGGGCGACGTGGAAGGTGTTGCCGAGGGTGTGCGCCATTGCGTGGACCAGACCGAGGAAGGCGTTGGCGAAGGCCATTCCGGCGACGGTCGACGCGTTGTGCATCTTCTCGCGTGCCTCGGGGTCCTTCGCCCCGTTCACCACGCACCGCTCCAGGTTCTCGAAGACGAGCTTGACGGCCTGGAGGCAGAGCCCGTCGGTGTAGTCGTTGGAGTAGACCGAGACGTACGCCTCGGTGGCGTGGGTCAGGGCGTCGAAGCCGGAGTCGGCGGTGACGTTCGCCGGGAGCCCCATCGGGAGCACCGGGTCGACGATGGCGACGTTCGGGGTGAGCGCGTAGTCGGCGAGCGGGTACTTCTGGGCGGCCGCGGGGTCGGAGATGACGGCGAAGGGGGTGACCTCGCTGCCGGTGCCCGAGGTGGTCGGGACCGCCACCATCTGCGCCTTCTCCCCGAGCCCCGGGAACTTGTAGGCGCGCTTGCGGATGTCGAAGAACTTCTCCTTCGTGTCCGCGAACTCGACCTCCGGGTGCTCGTACATCAGCCACATGATCTTCGCCGCGTCCATCACCGAGCCGCCGCCGAGGGCGACGATCGTGTCGGGTTGGAAGTCCCGCATCCGCGCGGCGCCGGCCTGGACGGTCGCCAGCTCGGGGTTGGGCTCGACGTCGCCGATCACCTGGAGGACGACCGCCGAGGGGCGGGCCTGGAGGATGTCGGTGACCTTCTGGACGAAGCCGAGCGTGCCCATGGTCCTGTCGGTGACGACGGTGACCCGCTTGAGGCCGTCCATCTCGCCGAGGTGGCGCAGGGAGTTGCGCTCGAAGTAGATCTTCGGCGGGACCTTGAACCACTGCATGTCGGTGTTGCGCCGTCCGATCCGCTTGACGTTGATCAGGTTGACCGCGGTCACGTTGTTCGAGACCGAGTTGTGGCCGTACGAGCCGCAGCCGAGGGTCAGGGAGGGCAGGAAGGAGTTGTAGACGTCCCCGATGCCGCCGAAGGTGGAGGGGGCGTTGACGATGACCCGGATCGCCTTGACCCGCTTGCCGAACTCCTCGGCGAGCTCCTCGTCCTCCGTATGGATCGCGGCGCTGTGTCCGAGTCCGTGGAACTCGACCATCCGCGCGGAGAGTTCGAGGCCGTGCTCGGTCGTGTCGGCCTTGAGGGCGGCCAGGATCGGGGAGAGCTTCTCGCGGGTGAGCGGCTCGCCCTCGCCGACCTCGTGGCACTCGGCGAGCAGGAGCGTGGTCCCGGCCGGGACCTCGAAGCCGGCCTGTTCGGCGATCCACTGCGCGGACCTGCCGACGACGGCCGCGTTCAGCTTGGCGCCCGCGCAGGTGGTGGCGTAGGCGGTGGTCCCGAAGACGTACTCCTCCAGCTTGGTCTTCTCGGCGGCGGTGACGACGTACGCGCCGAGCCGCTCGAACTCGGCGATGCCCTGCTCGTACACCTCCCGGTCGAGGACGACGGCCTGCTCGGAGGCGCAGATCATGCCGTTGTCGAAGGCCTTGGAGAGCACGATGTCGTGGACGGCCCGCTGCAGCTTGCCGCTCTTCGTGACGTAGGCGGGAACGTTGCCGGCGCCGACGCCGAGGGCGGGCTTGCCGCAGGAGTAGGCCGCCTCGACCATCGCGTTGCCGCCGGTGGCGAGGATGGTGGAGACCCCGTCGTGGTGCATGAGGAGGCCGGTGGCCTCCATGGAGGGCTCCTCGATCCACTGCACGCAGTCCGCGGGCGCTCCGGCGGCGACGGCGGCGTCGCGGACGATCCGGGCGGCCTCCGCGGAGCACTTCTGCGCGGAGGGGTGGAAGGCGAAGACGATCGGGTTACGGGTCTTCAGGGCGATCAGCGCCTTGAAGATCGTGGTCGAGGTGGGGTTGGTGACCGGGGTCATCGCGCAGATGACACCGACGGGTTCGGCGATCTCGGTGATGCCGTTCAGTTCGTCGCGGCGGATCACCCCGGCGGTCTTCAGGCCCGCCATCGAGTTCGTGACGTGCTCGCAGGCGAAGAGGTTCTTGACGGCCTTGTCCTCGAAGAGCCCGCGGCCGGTCTCCTCCGCGGCCAGCTTCGCGAGTTCGCCGTGGGCGCTCAGCGCGGCGAGCGACGCCTTCTTGACGATGTGGTCGACCCGCTCCTGGTCGAACTCCTCGAACCGCCCGAGCGCCGCGAGAGCCCCTTGGACGAGTCCGTCCACCATCTCCTTGGCCTCCATGGCAGGTACTCCTTCTTCGATCCCTTTTTCCGATGCCTCCATTCGACACCCGGGGTCCGCCGAAATGGCTCGAACAAAGCCCCCGGAGGACCGGACGAAAGCCCCTTAAAGATCGCCCAACCTTCCAGGAAACAGCTCTTGACCTGCACAAACACCGAGGGACTTTAGCCCTTTGCGGGCTTGTGAAGACTTTCACAACTATTTCGCCGATTCCGGGCCGCTAGGCTCTCCTGCCATGGGAAAGCATGTGCGCACCGACGACGGCCGCCTGCTGCTGGCCGAGGAATGGGGAAATCCCACCGGGACCCCCGTACTGCTCCTGCACGGCACCCCCGGCAGCCGCCTGGGCACCGCGCTGCCCGACCTCCCCGCACACCGCCCCGACCTGCGGTTCTTCGCCTACGACCGGCCTGGATACGGGGGTTCGGACCGGCACCACGGACGCCGGGTCGCCGACGCCGCCCGGGACGCCGCGGCCGTCGCCGACGCGCTCGGCATCGAGCGGTTCGCCGCCGTCGGGCGCTCCGGCGGCGCCCCGCACGCGCTGGCCTGCGCGGCCCTGCTGCCCGAGCGGGTCCGGGCCGCCGCGGCGCTCGTGAGCATCGCGCCCCGCGACGCGGACGGGCTCGACTGGTTCGCCGGCATGACCCCGTTCAACGTGCGCGAGTACGGTCTGGCCGCCGAGTCGCCCGAGCTCCTCGACGCGGACCTCGCCGCCCGGGCGGCGGCCATCAGACAGGACCCGGAGCGGCTCGTGGAGGACCTGCGGGCCGAACTCTCCGACCACGACCTGCCGGTCGTCTCCGACCCCGCCGTACGCGCCACGCTCCTGCGCACCTACCGCGAGGCGCTCGGCGCCACGCACCACGGCTGGACCGACGACTGCCTCGCCTTCACCCGCCCCTGGGGCTTCGACGTCTCCGCCGTCACCGCCCCCGTCCTGCTCTGGCACGGCCTGGACGACGCCTTCTCGCCACCCGCCCACACCCGCTGGCTGGCCGGCCGGATCCCCGGAGCGAGCCTCGAACTCGTCCCGGACGCCGGCCACTTCGCCGCCCACCACGCCCTGCCGAGCGTCCTGGAGTGGCTACGGAACCAGGAACACCTGCACGGCCTGGAAGGTCAAGCAGGCCAGGGAGGTCAGGCGGGCGGCGGCAGATAGGCGGTCGAGCGGGCGCCCTTGAGGCAGTTCATGATCCGCTCATGGCTGTCGCCGACGGTGTCCACGACCCGCAGCCGGACATGGAAGGCGTCGACCTCGTCGACGAAGCGCCGGGAGAAGGCCCCCATGTCGACGGTCTCGTACGTCCCCGTGCCCACCAGTGGGAAGTTGCCGTAGAGGGGGATCTGGAAGTCCTCGCCCGCGACCAGACCGGCCCCGGTCAGGATCGCCACGGCCCCCGGGAGGTCCGTCCACGGGGTCGCGTCCGGGTCGCTCTCCCCGGCCAGGACGACCCGGCAGTCGTACCGCTCGATCACCGCCGTGTGCTGGCCGCCGTTGTAGACCCCGGCCCGCCATTCGACGGCGCTCCCGCGCAGCCGGCCCGTCGTCCAGTCGCTCCGCCAGCCCAGACTGGGCCGTACGGCACGGGCGTACTGCGCCCGCCCGAGGACGGCGGCCGCCGCGACCGCCAGCAGGCTGCCCAGCGGCTCCATGTCCAGTAACTGCAGCCGCCACGGCCAGTCGGCCCTGGCCTGCTCCGACATGTTGGCGCGGACGATCTCCCAGCCGAGGACGGCGGAGAGCAGACAGAGCAGCACGATCGGGGCCGTGAAGAGCAGCGGGCTGCGCCGGACCCTGCGCTGGGCGTCGGATTCGGGTATCGGCCCACCGGGACGGACGGTCACACGCTTCTCCCCACCACGATTCCACGCATCGGGTCCCCCGGCCACGAGAGGGCAGGGGGACCCGACTTCGGTTCGGATCATGGTGCTACGGAGCAGGGTCCTCCGCCTAGTACGGCGTGGTACGGCGCACTCAGGCCTAGTAGACGCTGACCCCGTACGCGCTCAGCGCCTCGGTGACCGGCTGGAAGAAGGTCGTACCGCCGCTGGAGCAGTTGCCGCTGCCGCCGGAGGTGAGGCCGATCGCGCGGCTGCCGGAGTAGAGCGGGCCGCCGGAGTCGCCGGGCTCGGCGCACACGTTGGTGCGGATCATCCCGTACACGATGTCGCCGCCGCCGTAGTTGACGGTCGCGTTGAGGCCGGTCACCGAGCCGCTGTGGGTGCCGGTGGTGGAGCCGCGGCGGGTCACGGACATGCCCACGGTGGCGTTGGCGGCGCTGGTGATGTCCACGCTGCCGACCGTGCCGGACTTGGTGACGCTGGTGTTGGTGTACCGGACGATGCCGTAGTCGTTGGTCGGGAAGCTCGATCCCGAGGTGGAGCCGAGGACGGTCGTGCGGCCGGAGTTGGAGTACCAGGTGCCCGCGCCGTCGGTGCAGTGACCGGCGGTCAGGAAGTAGTAGTTGCCCGCGCTGTCACGGACGTTGAAGCCGAGGGAGCAGCGCCAGCTGGTGGCGTAGATGGCGTCGCCGCCGGAGATCAGCTTGTTGAACTTGCCGGGGGTGCGCTCGATGCGGATCGCCCCGGCGTTGGCGCCGGCCTCCCGCTTGATCTCGGCTATCTCCGCCTGGGAGACGGTGGAGTCGGCGGTGACGACGAGGGTGTTGGTGGCCTTGTCGACGTGCCAGGCGGTACCGGCCACGTCGGCGGCGAGGACGGCGTCGCCCGCGGCAGAGAGCTGCGACGCGCCGAAGGTCTGCGCGGTGTCGGCGTTCGCGGCGGGGACCGCGACGGCCGCGGCGGCGGCGAGACCGGTGGCGACGGCGAGCAGACGGATGGTTCTCGTGGGGGTGGTGCGCTTGATCCTCACTTGACGTTCCTCCAGAGGGGAATCGGGGGTCCGCAGTGGGGTGTCGGACCCGTGAGGCGCGGCCAGGGGCCGGCGCTGTGGGGGAGTCTCGGGCCGCCCGGCCGACCGCCGCAAGGGCGCCTTTCGGCCGTACGACACTCAACTACCGCGCACCACAAGGCAGTTCGGTGATCTTCGGTCGGGCGGCACATGGAAGGGGCGCCGGTGGCCCGTGCGGCCACCGACGCCCCTTCCGTGTGCCGCCCGGTCGGGACGGCCGGGTTCAGCCCTCGACCAGCCGCCGCTCCCCCGCCGGTACGCCCGTGTCGAGCGTGTTCCCGGGCGGCGGGAACGGGCAGATGAAGTGGTCCGCGAAGGCGCACGGCGGCAGCAGGGCGCGATTGAAGTCGACCGTCACCGAGCCGTCGGGAGCGGGCGCCGCGGGGCGCAGGAACCGGAAGCGGTAGCTGTCGCGGCCGCTGGTCGCGTCGGCGAAGACCGCCCACAGCGTGCCGTCCTCCTCCACCGCGACCTGCAGGGTGTGTTCGACTCCGCGCAGCTCGAAGGCGAGTTCCCCGGCGAGCCCGAGCCCCCGCTCCTTCCCGTCCGCGTTCTCCACCCGGACGCTCCGGGAGTCCTCGTACGCCCGATAGCTGCCGGGCACCGCCCAGGTCGCGTCGTACGGGGTGGCCTCGATGCCCCGGAAGGCACGGCGCGCCGCGGACTCGGGGTCGAAGTCCCGTACCGCCCACAGCCCTTCGCGCCGCATGACGACGAGCCGCCGGCCGGCCGACTCGGCGCGGGACTCGTGGATCGGGGGGTGGTCGGCGGTGAGCCGGACGCTGCCGATCAGGGGCTTGCCGTCGACGGTGACGGCGTCCTCGGCACCGGCCGTGAGGACCACCTCGTCGCCCTCGTCCCGCCACCGCCCCGGAACGGCCGGAATTCGACCCTCCGGGTAGTCGGAGAGCCAGTACGTGCCGGTGAGGGAGAGCGGACCGTACGACGAGGAGACCGCCGCCGTGCGCTGCTCGTGCCAGTGCTGCCAGTCCTGCTGGGGATCGGTGCTGTCGGTGCTGTCCTCGCTCATGGTGCTCCACCCTTCCATACGGGTCCGGGATGCCCCGGAAACGACGCTTCGGGGGTGCGGGTGAGGTCAGGTGGCCGACGGGGCGGTCCTGGACAGGTCGCGCAGGAAGGCCAGGGCGGTCCGCGCGGTCGCGTCGTTCTGCCGGAACGGGAGCCCGTTGGCGCCGGGCCGGGGGAACCCTCCGGCGCCGCTCGCGTCGGTGTGCGGGCCGAGCGCGAACCGCCGGGGGTACGGCGTCCCCGTCCGGTCCAGGACGCGCCCGTCGACGGGGTCGACGGCGAGGAACCCCGCCGGGGTCGCCGCCGCGCCGTCGGCGTACAGCGCCCGGAGCAGCGGGTCGCGGGTGGCCACCACCGTGGGCTCGGGGAGCCGTGCCTCGACGAGGGCGCGGGCCTCGGTGACCCGCCCCGGCAGCGTGGGGCTCAGCGCGCGGAACACCCCGCCCTCGGCCACCACCCGGAGGTCCGCGCCGAGGAACCGGACGATCCCCGCGCGCGAGAGCGCGAGCAGGTTCCGCAGGCGCGGGTCCGGCGGCCCGGATGCCAGGTAGCTGAAGAAGCCGTGCCACCAGGTGCCGAGGTCACCGAGGCGCGCGAGCTGCTCGTATACGGCCGGCAGGGCGTGGGAGAGGGCGAGGGCGGGGCTGTGCGCCGGGTCGCGGCGGCGGGCGAGGCCGTCGGCGATGTACCCGCGCAGGTGCTCCTGGAGCGCCTCGTCGGTGGTGTGGCGCACCCCGGCGAGGGGGCGGTCGAGCGCGGTGAGGTCGAGCCGGTCGGCGGGGTCGGGCACGGCGGAGGCGACGAGGGCGTGGAGCTCGGGACCGCCGTGCGGGAGGGCGGCGTGGGCGCGGTCGAACTCCGCCCACGGGAGGCGGGTGCGCTCGGGGTGCGCGGTGAAGAGGCGGTGGTAGTGGGCGAACCCGAGTTCCTTGGCGACCAGCGGCCAGGCGTCACGCCGGAAGTCGAACCCGCCGGGCAGGGCGAGGAGCCGGTCGATCTCCCGAGGCCCCAGATGGCGGGGCAGCGGCGGCCGTTCGCCCACGAGCGGGTACTCGATCTTCGCGTGGTACGGGACTCCCCGCCGCGATCCCACGTACAGGACCGGCTCGCGCCCCGAGGGCACGTACTCCCCGTCCTCGTACCGGCCGCCGCGGCCCTCGGTGAGCAGCACCATGAGGTCGACGAAGGCGAGGCCGAAGCCGCGCACGATCACGGGCGCGCCGGGTGCGAGCCCGGAGAGGTCGCTTTCGGCGGTGAACTCGGGCGGCAGGTGCGTCAGACCGTGGCGCGCGGCGTAGTCCGCCAACCGCGTCTGCTCCTCGTCGAGTTCCGCGTCCAGGTGGCCCTGGGTGAGGATGACGAGGTCGGCGGCCAGCGGGGTGTCGACGCCTTCCAGCCGGACCGTCTGCCGCTCGGTCCGCGCGCCGTCGACGCGCAGCGCCCTGTGCGGATGGTGGTGGACGACGACCCCGTCCGGCAGGGCGGCGACGGCCCGTTCGTACACCCAGCGCAGATAGCCGCTGTGCTCGCGGCGGCCGACGAAGGCCCGGCCGTCCCCGCCGGCCCACTCGTGCACGGTGGGGCCCGGCAGGACCGGGCCGGCCATCTCCACGGTGGCGTCGGTGAACATCGTGACGTTCCGCGCCTGCGAGTTCATCCGGAGCAGCGGCGACTGGTCGTGGCGCCAGATCCGACCGCCGCCGGGCGGGTACGGGTCGACGACGTGGACGTCGAGGCCGGAACCGTCGTACAGCTCGGGCACGTTGGCGGCGATCCGCTCCAGCACCCCCGTCCCGCGCGGCCCGGCGCCGACGATCACCAGTGCGCGTCGCGTCGGCGGCTCCGAGGGATGCGCGCGAGGCTGTGAGGGGAGGGGAGCGGGCGCCATGGGACTCAGCAGCCGCAGTCGCACCCGCAGTCACAACCGTCGCAGCAACCCCCGTCGCCCTCCCCGCCCCCGCAGCCGTTGCAGTTGCTGCAGCAGTCACAGCAGTCGCAGCAGTTGCCCAGGTCGTTGCAGAGCCCTTCGCGCCGCTCCCGGCTCCAGGGATCCTCGTGTCCGCAGCACAGCTGGCACGTACACGCCAGGCCCATCCAGACCGCGCAACCGGCCATCAGACCGCGGCGCCGGTTCGGCGGCTCGGGCGGCATCGGACCTCCCGGACCGCCGGGGCCACCCGGCCCCGGGGCGTACGGGTTGCCGGGCACGGGACCGGGGGCGTACGGACCCGGCTGGTACGGCCCCGGCTGGTGCGCTCCCCCGGGAGCACCCGCCCCGTGCGAACAGCTCGTCGTGCCGAAGGCGCGGTCCACCGCGACCCGCAGCTCGTGCGCGAGCAGCACGTGCACCAGTCGGCCTGTCACGAAGTCCGCGTCCCGCAGGGCGAGGCGGATCCCGTGGAGCGCGTCGTCCGCGAGCCTGCGGGCCTCGTCGAGCGAGGTTCCGGTCGCGGTGAGCGGGTTCCAGGCGCCCGCCGCCGCGTCGGTCTCCCGGTCCTCCACGGCGTCCAGCAGGTGCGCGAGCCGCCCGAAGAGCCGGCCCGCCTCCGCGAGCGGCGCGGCGTTGCCCGGCCGGCCGGCGAGCACGGCGGTGTGCGCGAAGGCCGCGGCCGTCGCCGTCTCGGTCGGTTCGGTCACGGCGAGGAGCGGGGTGCCGAGGCCCGCGAGCGTCTCGATCCCGGTCTGCCGGTCCACGGCGTCCACCAGGACGGCGGTGTCGAAGCCGAGCTCCCGACCGGTCCGGGCGCCCGCCCGGTCCCAGGACCTGGCGACCCGGCGGGCCGCCGCGGCGACCGGGCGGCGGGCCAACAGCCCGTCCCGGTCGGCGACGTGGTCGCGGACCTTCGCCGAGGCGAGGACCAACGAGACGGCCGCCGCGAGGCGCGCGCCCTCGCCCTGGGCGACCGGGGCGGTGCGCATCCCACGCAGCGGGCAGGGTCCCGCGGTGCGGCGCAGCCCCTCGACCGGGCCGGTCTGAGCCTCCGTCAGAACCGAGACGATGAGCCCGTCGTAGTTGGTGACCACCCGGGCGAACTGTCCGTGGTCGGCCCGAAGTGCCAGGCAGAGGCCGCAGAGATGGGCCATCCACTCGACCTTGAGCCCCTCGGTGAGCCGATGGGTGCAGGGCCTGACTATTCCGAACAAGAGACTCCCCCGTGAGTCGCGCGCATGTGCGGTGAAGCGGTGTGCGGGGCATCGTATCGAGCACCCCGTTCACCCGGACGCTCCGGCCGTCACCCTTCTGGCCCGACTTTCATATTTTAAGTTGCACAGCTCCTGCGGAACCTCCGTCAGGCCCCGCATACCGCAAGATTCCTGACGAATCGCCAGAAACCGGGCCTCACGTTCTGCACCAGTACCGTCACGAAACCCGCGCGCGCCGACTATCCACTTGGCGCGCGATCCGCATCATGGACGACGATAGGTATTGCGGAACCACAAGTGACCGCGCTGAAAGGAGGCGTCCATGGGATCGGTGCGTAAGGCGAGCGCCTGGCTGGGACTCGTCGAGGACAACGACGAGCGTTACTACGACGACGAGTACGCCGAGGGTAACGAGAGCGGCGACGCCTGGGTGACGGACCCCCGGGTCCGGGTTGCGTCCGACTCGGCCCAGGAGCAGGGCCGCCGGATCGCGACCGTCTCCCCGGACGGCTTCCGGGACGCCCGGGGCATCGGCGAGCTCTTCCGGGACGGCGTCCCGGTCATCGTGAACCTCACGGCCATGGAGCCCTCCGACGCCAAGCGCGTGGTGGACTTCGCCGCCGGTCTCGCCTTCGGTCTGCGCGGCTCGATCGAGCGGGTGGCGACGCGGGTCTTCCTGCTGACGCCGGCCGACACGCAGATCATCAGCGGAGACCCCGCCGCGCGTGCGCAGGACGGTTTCTTCAACCAGAGCTGAGCGGTGGGCGCGCCTTCCGGCCGCGCCGGGGGACGCCCACCGAACGTCGGCCGGTGCCTCCGGCGCGCCTCAGTGCGCCGGGCGGCCGGAGCCGGCGGGCTCGACCGCCTCACGGCTGGCCGGCACCCGCACCTTCTCGGGGACCGCCGCCTCAGGGGCCGTCTCCTCCTGGACCGCTCCTTCGGCCGGCGCCACCAGGTCCTCCGGATCGACCGTGCACTCCATGACCCGCGGCAGCCGCAGCGCCATCAGCGCCCCGACCAGCAGCAGACCCGCGCTCACGAACAGGGTGATGTGCAGGCCGTCCACGAAGGCGTGCCGGGCCGCGTGGTACAGCGCCGCACCCGCCGTGCCGCCGAGCTGGTCGGCGATCTGGTAGGCCTCGCCGAGCGAGTTCGCGGCGGCCTTGCTCGCCTCGGCCGGCACCTCGGGGACGGAGGCCAGGCCGGGGGCGTACGCCGCGTTCATCACGCTGCCGAGCAGTGCGATGCCCATGCCCGCGCCGAGCTGGTACGAGGTCTCGCCGATGGCCGCCGCCCCGCCCGCGCTCTCCGGCGGTGCCTCGCTGAGCATCGACTCGTAGGCGGAGAAGAGGGTGGTCTGCAGCCCGAAGCCGAGCAGCACGAAGCCGCAGGTGAGCAGCGCGGGCCGGTCGGTCTGGCCCATCAGGACGAGCAGCAGCACGGCGGCGGCGGTGAGGACGAAGCCCCAGCCGACCATCCGGCGCGGTCCGATCCGGCGCAGGGTGTACGAGCCGGTGGCGCCGGCCGCCATGGCAGCGAAGGTGAGCGGCAGCAGCCTGAGCCCGGTCTCCAGCGGGCTGAGCCCCAGGACGAGCTGGAGGTACTGGACGGCGATCAGCTCCAGGCCGACCAGGGCCAGCATGGCGAGCACGATGCAGCCGACGGACGTGGTGAAGGCGGCCCGGGAGAAGAGCCGCATGTCGATCAGCGGGTGCGTCCGGCGCTTCTGCCGCCGTACGAAGAGGATCAGCAGCGCGGCGCCGATGAGCAGCGGGCCGCAGGTCGCCGGCGCGAAGAGGTTCTCGCCCGCGCCGATCCGCTTCACCCCGAGGACCGCGCCGAGCACACCGGCGGCGGCCATCAGCGCGCCGACGACGTCCCAGGGGCCGTCCCCGCGCCCCTTGGACTCGGGGAGCAGCCAGCGGCCGAGCGGCAGGATCAGCGCCATCAGCGGGATGTTGATCAGGAAGACCGAGCCCCACCAGTAGTGCTCGACCAGGAAGCCGCCGAGCACGGGACCGGTGGCGGCGCCGACCGCGGCGACCGCCGTCCAGATGCCGATGGCGGTGGCCCGCTCGCGCCGGTCGGGGAAGACCGCCCGGAGGATCGAGAGGGTGGCGGGCATGATCATCGCGCCGCCGACGCCGAGGAGGGCGCGGGCGCCGATCAGGACGCCGGGGGCGGTGGCGAGGGCGGCGACGGCGGAGGCGACGCCGAAGAGCGCGTACCCGAGGAGCAGGACCCGCCGCCGGCCGACCCGGTCACCGAGCGTGCCGAAGAGGATGAGCAGCGAGGCGCAGATCAGCGGGTAGGCGTCGACGATCCAGAGCAGCGCGGTGGAGCTCGGGCGCAGGTCCTCGGTGAGAGAGGGGACGGCGACGTGGAGCACGGTGGCGTCGAGCGCGACCAGCAACATGCTGACGCAGAGGACGACGAGGACGACCCAGCGGTTGGCTCCGCCGTCGGCGGCACGGAGCCGTGCTCCGGCCGTGATCGTCCGCTGCATGTACGTACCTCCCAATGAAGCCCTCGCACTCGGCGGGCACCGGCCGGGGTTCGGGTCCTCGGGGCGGCCCGGCATCGACGGGCGAGCGAGCCGTCAGCGTACGCGAGTTCAGGGCACGAGCGCGTGGTGCAGCTCTCACCCCGGCGGGCCGCCGGGTGTGTCGTACGCCACTCCACCAGGGCCGCGCGTCGGGTCGAATTCCGCCCGTACAACCGTTTGAGAAATTTACGTGACGTACAAACAGACTTCCGTAAAGTCGACTGCGCTCAATAGGGCAGAAGGTCATCGGATTCTCAGACGTACGCCAGGAATAAACCCCGGACTGAGACCTACTCCACATCACATCGTCATCACGAAGAGACCGGATCGACCAAGGTCGACACTCACTCCCTGTAACGTCGATTGAGTGCGAACCGACATCTTTGCCCGGCTGGACCGGGAGCCGGAACCGCCGAAGATAGAGGTCCCGCGGATGACCCGCACGCGTCTCGCCCTCTTCGGCGGGACGCTGGCGTTCTATCTCGCCATCGTCGTGGCCGTGCTGCTCTCGACCTGGCTGGTGACCCTCGACTGGAAGATCATGCTCTTCCGGCCCTATCAGCAGTGGCCGGACCTGCACCCCTTCCTCGACTACTACGTCGTCCTCGGCCAGCGCGGCCCGACCGCCGTGATGGTGGCGGCCTGGCTGGGTTGGCGCTCCTGGCGCCAGCACACCCTGCGGCCCCTGCTCACCCTCGGCGCGGCCCTGCTCCTGCTCAATGTCACCGTCGGCGCGGTCAAACTCGGACTCGGCCGCCTCGGTCCCCACTACGCGACGCAGATCGGCTCGGCCGAACTCTTCGCGGGCGGCGATATATTCCCTTCGGGACACACCGCCAACGCGGTCGTGACCTGGGGAATCCTGGCCTATCTGGCGACCACCCCGCGCGCCAGGCGCTACCTCTCGGCGCTCTCCGCCGTGGTCGCGCTCGGCGTCGGCCTGACCACCGTCTACATCGGTACGCACTGGCTGAGCGACGTGCTGCTCGGCTGGGCCGCCGGGCTGCTCATCCTGCTCGCGCTGCCCTGGTGCGAGCCGCCGATCAGCCGCGTGGAGGCGATCGTCCTCAGCGCCCGCGACCGGCTGCGCGAGCACCTGCGGGCCCGCCGCCGGCTGGTCCCCTCGCTGCCCGTGGCGGCCGGTGGGCCCCGCCCCTCGCTGTACCCGCAGCGCCCGACCGCGCCCCAGGAGCCGGTCCGGGAGACCGTCGGCGCCCGCAGCGGGCGTTCCCCGTCGGCCCCGCGCGGGGACGGCCGGGTCGCACCGCCGCTCACCAACCCCCGGGCGCACGCGACCCACGCCGGGCACGCGGGACACTCCGCGCGCTCGGAGCGGACGCCGGTCACCCCGGCCGGCAGCCGCCGCCCGGGGCACTCGCGGCCGCTCACCGGCGGCTGAGCCGACGGCCCGTCGACGTACGGACGCAGAGGGAAGGGCCCCGGCGAGACGCCGGGGCCCTTCCTCGTGAACCGGCTCCTAACCGAGCCAGCAGCGCGTGACGGCGCCGTCGGTCACCTCGAAATTGATACGGCCCTCCAGGTACTCCATCGTGATGATCGAGCCCGGCGGCAGTGAACGGACCACGCTCCAGCCGTGGTCACGGGCGAGCCGTTCGGCGTGCTCCCGGTCGAGACCCACATAGTCTTCCGGCGGTACGGGGGAGGTCGGCTTGGGTGTCATGGGGCTCACGTTAGTCCCTTACCGGTCACGCTTGTGTCACAGCTTCTCGACATATGTTTGACACGAGCTCCGTCACTCGTAAGTGCAGTTTCCGGCCGATTCGCCAGCAATTCCAGGCCCCTTGCGGCAGTTCCCACAAAGGCCTCCCGAATTCCGTCGAACCGCCTGGTCAGGCGAATTCGGGGCCGACCGACGCCCTCGCGGTTTTCACGATTTCCCCGCATGACGCGCACACGTTCGGCCGACCGGAGCAGCCCGGCGGCCCGCCTCCCGTGTCCCCGCCCCCGGGGCGCGCATCATGTCCGGACGATCGGACCACCGGAGGCATCGATGGGCACCGACACCGCGACCGCGGCCGTCGAATCACCTCGGGAACGGCATGGGCGGGTCCTGATCGACTGGCTCACCACGACCGACCACAAGAAGATCGGGCACCTCTACCTGGTCACGTCGTTCCTCTTCTTCCTGGCCGCCGGGGTGATGGCGATGCTGATCCGGGCCGAGCTGGCCCGCCCCGGCATCCAGCTGCTCGACAACCAGACGTTCAACCAGGCGTTCACGCTGCACGGCACGATCATGCTGCTGCTCTTCGCGACGCCCACCTTCGCGGGCTTCGCCAACGAGCTGGTGCCGCTCCAGATCGGCTCCCCCGACGTCGCCTTCCCGCGGCTGAACATGTTCTCGTACTGGCTGTTCCTCTTCGGCGGCCTGATGGTGATCGGCTCGCTGCTCGTGCCGAGCGGGCCCGCCGCCTTCGGCTGGACCGGCTACGCCCCGCTCAACAGCCTGGAGCGCTCCCCCGGCATCGGCCCCGACCTGTGGATCATGGGGCTCGCGCTCTCCGGCTTCGGCACGATCCTCACCTCGGTGAACTTCCTGGCGACGATCATCGGGATGCGGGCGCCCGGCATGACGATGTTCCGGATGCCGATCTTCACCTGGAACGTCCTCTTCACCGCGATCCTGGTCCTGATGGCCTTCCCGGTCCTCGCCGCCGGGCTGCTCGTCCTGGAGTCGGACCGGCGGTTCGGCTCGCTGGTCTTCCAGCCCGGGAACGGCGGGGCGCTGCTGTGGCAGCACCTCTTCTGGTTCTTCGGCCACCCCGAGGTCTACATCATCGCGCTGCCGTTCTTCGGCATCGTCAGCGAGATCATCCCGGTCTTCGCCCGCAAGCCGATCTTCGGCTACTCGACGCTGATCGCGGCGACGATGGCGATCACCGGGCTCTCGGTGGTCGTATGGGCGCACCACATGTTCGCCACCGGGGCGGTGTTGCTGCCCTTCTTCTCGCTGCTGTCGTTCCTGATCGCCGTGCCGACCGGGGTGAAGTTCTTCAACTGGACCGGCACGATGCTCAAGGGCTCGCTCTCCTTCGAGACGCCCATGCTCTGGTCGGTCGGCTTCCTGGTGTCGTTCCTCTTCGGCGGTCTCACCGGCGTCATCCTCGCCTCGCCGCCGATGGACTTCGCGGTGACGGACTCGTACTTCGTCGTCGCCCACTTCCACTACACGGTCTTCGGCACGGTCGTCTTCGCGACCTTCGCGGGCTTCTACTTCTGGTGGCCCAAGTTCACCGGCAAGATGCTCGACGAGCGCCTCGGCAAGGTCCACTTCTGGACCCTCTTCGTCGGCTTCCACCTGACGTTCCTGGTGCAGCACTGGCTGGGCGCGGAGGGCATGCCCCGGCGGTACGCGGACTATCTGGACGCCGACGGGTTCACGGCGCTCAACACGGTCTCCTCCATCGGCGCGTTCCTGCTGGGCAGCTCCACGCTGCCGTTCCTGTACAACGTCTGGCGCACCGCCCGCTACGCGCCGATGGTCGAGGTGGACGACCCCTGGGGGTTCGGCCGCTCGCTGGAGTGGGCGACCTCCTGCCCGCCGCCCCGGCACAACTTCGACGCGGTCCCGAGGATCCGCTCCGAGGCACCGGCCTTCGACCTGCACCACCCGGAGTTCGCGACCTACGAGCGGATGCGGATCACCGCTCCGAGCGATCCACGGCGCGGGAAAGCCGGTCCCTGAGCATCCGGACCCGGTCGTCCAGCTCCCTGGGGGCGACCACCTCGAACTCGACGCCCAGCATCAGCACATGGACGACCATGCCCGCGAGGCTGCCCGCGCCCGTGCGGAGCAGACAGGCTCCGTCCCCGTCCGCCTCCAGGACGCCGTCCATCGGGCCGACGGCCGAGGCCGCCTCGGCGAGCGGGACGTGCAGCCGGATCGTGGCCTCGGCCGCGTAGGCCGCCCCGGAGATGCCCTTCGCGACATAGCCGGCCAGGTCCTCCGCGGGCGGCTCGCGGGGCGGGAAGCGGGGGCCGTGGGGCGGCCTCGGGTCGATGCGGTCGGCCCTGAACGTACGCCAGTCGGCCCGGTCCACGTCCCAGGCGACCAGGTACCAGCGGCGTTCGGTGCAGACGAGCCGGTGCGGTTCGACCGTGCGGCGGGTGGCCGTGCCGCCGTGGTCGCGGTACTCGAAGCGGAGCCGCTCGCTGTCCCTGCAGGCGTTGGCGAGGTCGGTCAGGACGGTCGGGTCGACCTGGTTCGCCGGGGTGCGCAGCATCGGCACGGTGAAGGCGTTGAGGGTGCTCACGCGGCGCCGCAGCCGTCCTGGCAGGACCTGTTCCAGCTTGGCCAGGGCGCGTACGGAGGCCTCGCCGATGCCCTCGACGCCCTGCCCTGCGGCCGTCCGCAGCCCGACCGCGACGGCGACGGCCTCGTCGTCGTCGAGCAGCAGCGGCGGCAGCTCGGCGCCCGCGCCCAGCTGGTATCCGCCGCCCGTGCCGGGGCTCGCGTCGACCGGGTAGCCGAGCTCGCGCAGCCGGTCGACGTCCCGGCGTACGGTCCGGGTGGTCACCCCGAGCCGCTCGGCGAGGTCGGCGCCGGACCACTCGCGATGGGCCTGCAGCAGCGAGAGCAGGCGCAGCAGCCGTGCGGAGGTCTCCAACATGGTGCCGAGTCTGCCAGCCGTCGCGGACAGCTACGGTCCTCGACGGCTGCCTGCCTGGCGACAAGAGCCGGTGTTCAGCGGAAGCGGCGGACGAGGACGCCGACGCGGCGCTTCAGCTCGTACACGGCGTCGACCACGGTGCCGACCGCCCGGTGGCGGGCCTCGCTCAGCGGGCCGTGGGCGCGGCCGCTCGCGCCCCGGGCGACCAGCTCGCTCCAGATCTCCTCGTGGCGGGCCGCGATCCGGGCCGGGTCGAACCGTTCCGACGCGGAGAGCGCGGCACGCGCGGTCTTGGCGCGCAGCTCGTCGTCCTCGATGAGTTCGAGCAGGGCCCGGGCCACGGCCGCGGCGTCGTCCACGGGCACCAACCGGCCGTCGACCCCGTCCTCGACGATCTCGCGGGGGCCGTACGGGCAGTCGGTGGAGACGACCGGCAGACCGCACCGCATCGCCTCGACGAGGGTCATGCCGAAGGACTCGCGCCGCGAGGTGACGGCGGCGATGGAGCCCTTGGCCCACTCCGGCTCCATCGGATTGGCCATGCCCATGAGGAAGACGTTCTCCCCGAGGCCGAGCTTCTCGATCTGCCGGGTGAGCGCCGGCCTCGTGTTGCCGCCCTGGTCGCCCTCTCCGTAGATCCGCAGCTTCCAGTCCGGGCGGGCCGCGGCCACCTCGGCGAAGGCCTCGACCAGCACGTCGTACCGCTTGACCGGGGTCAGCCGCCCCGCCGCGACGACGATCTTCGAGGCGGGGTCGGCGGGCGGAAGGCCGGGCGCGGGCACGCTGTTGGGCACCGCGTCGATCCGTACGCCCGGCAGCCGCAGCCGGGTCCTGTACGAGCGGGCGTCGGCCTCGGTGACCGTGGTGACGGCGTCGAGGAGCGCGTACCGATGGGCGATCTCACGCCGGAGCCGGTAGGTGTGGCCGTCCAGGGTCAGGTGTTCCTGGCCGACGAGGACCGGGCCGCGCCGGGTCTGCCGGGCGAGGTGGACGTTGAGTCCTGGCCGGGTGGAGACCACCACGTCGGCCTCGACGGACGCCAGGTGCGCGCCGATCCGGGCGTCGGTGAGCGCGCTGTACTGCTTCCAACGCCCGTCGCCGCGCGGGAAGACCCGGGCGGGACGGGAGATGTCGGGGTGCGCGCCGTCGTAGTCCCGGCTGTCCTTGCGCAGGTCCACGAGGTGACGCAGGGTCACACCGGAGGGGAGGCCGAGCACCGGCTCGTCGCGGTGCCGGAAGACGGAGACGATCTCCACCTCGTGCCGCTCGGCGAGGACCTGGGCGAGGGTGAACGTCGTCCGGATGGTTCCGCCGATGTGGTAGGCGTTGTGGAGCAGGAACGAGATGCGCATCGGTCCGCCGATTCCCCCGGTCAGTGTGGTCGGTAGGTGGCGACTGTACTGCGCCGCCACCCCTGGTTCACCGTCGGTCGCCTCACGGACGGGCGCCTGACGGTCGGTCGCCTCACGGCCGGTAGCCGAGCTGGGGGACGGTGGCGCAGTCGGTGTTCATGTCGCCCTGCGTGACCCAGCCCCGTCCGTCCTGCCAGCGGGCGACGGAGAGACAGGTCTCCCTGGTCTTCGGCGGCTCGGGAAGCTTCTCGAAGCGGACGGGCAGCAACAGCCCGCGGGCGGTGTACGGTTCGACCCGGTTCACGTACTCCTCGACGCAGACGCGGGTGAGCCGGTCCCCGCAGGAGAGCGCCGCGTCCGTGAACCACATGGCGGCCGCCCAGCCCTCCAACTGCCACTGCGACAGCGGCCGGTCACCCATCGCCGCCCGGAACTCGCGGACCGCCGGGTGTCCGGTGTCCGCGTGGTTGCGGCTGGACCCTGTGACGAAGAGCGAGGCCCGGCAGGAGGGGGACCCGGCGTAGTCGCGCGGCACGGTCGAGGACCAGTTCTGCACGTTCGTCACCTTGGCGGTGACCTTGACCCCCATCGCCTCCATCGCCTCGCAGAGCCGGGCGTTGCCGTGGGTGTCCAGGGCGTCGAAGACGAGGTCCGCGCCCTGCGCCCGCAGATCGGCCGCGACGGCGCGGAAGTTGGGCAGGGCGAAGTCGACCTGCTCCTCGACGACCCGGTACCCCTCGGCGCGCAGCCCGTCGGAGATCAGCCGGGCGTACGCCGTCGACGCGGCCTGGTTGTAGGCGACGACGGCGGCGGTACGGGCGGAGTGCTCGCGCTTGAACCAGCGGTAGACCTCGGTCCCGCCGTACAGGACGCCGTTCCAGCCGGGCGCCGCTCCGGTGCGCGGGGCGAGGCTGCCGTAGATCCCGTACAGATGCGGATAGGTCTCGTACGCGGGGGTGAGCGGCTGCCCCCCGATGTCGGGGACGCCGGCCTTGGAGACCAGCGGGGCCCCGGCGTAGTCGAGCGCGGTGGTGGCGACGAGCGCGAACACCTTCCGTTCGTCGATCAGCCGGTGCACGCACTCGTTGTTGCCGACGCCGCTGCCGCCGTCGTCACAGGTGACGACCTCGACCCGGCGGCCGTTCACGCCGCCCCTGGCGTTGAGGGCGTCGAACCAGGCGCGGGCGCCTTCGCCCGGACCGGTGAAGGCGTCGCCGCCGACGGGGCTGGTGGCGCTGGAGATGATGCCGACCCTGAGCGGCTCACCGCCGGAGGGGAAAGTGGCGGTGGGCCGCGTCTGGAACGCGCGCTCCGGAAGCCGGCTGCCGCACGCCGTGGTCAGGGCGAGCAGCGTGGCGAGGAGCAGCGCCGCAGCACCCTCAGCAACCCGGAACGGTCGCACCGCTGAGCTGCGCCAGGCCGCAGAGGGTCTTCACGGACACCTTCCAGGTGTCCTCCTGGAAGACGGAGGTGCCCTTGGAGTCGGGCACGGCCATGGTCCCGGCGACCAGCAGGTCGTAGGTCACGTTCGCGTCGTTCGGCGAGGTGAACTCGATCACCTTGACCTTCGCCGTGGCCTGGGACGCGGCCTGGTTGCCCAGGAGGGCCTCGAGGGCGGGCCGCATCTGCTCGCCGTTCTCCAGCAGCTTCGCCCGCTCCGCCACCGGGGTCTTCGGATCGAAGAAGGCGGCCCAGTTCTTGGTGATCTCGGCCTTGGCGGCGGCGGGGTCGGCGGGCTCGCTCGCGACCGTCTCCGTGGCCACCGGGTCGCCCGCGGTGTCGTCGTCGCCGCAGCCCGCGAGGACGGGCGCGAGCACGAGGGCCGATGCGGCGGCGAGGGCCGCGAAGGAGGAGCGCGAGCGTCGACCGCGTCGCTTGAGAACCATCTGGCTCACCACCGGGTGTCCGTCGGGGCCGAGCGGCCTGATGATTCCAGGGTGAGCCGCATCCGGGCATAGCGCAAAGGAAGCGAACATCCAGGGCGAAAAGGGCGTCGGGGGCCGAGTCGAGGGAGGTCCCGTGCCGACATCCCGCGTACTGCTGTGGGGCGGCCTCGCGGCGGTCGCCGGGGGCGCGGTGCTCTGCGTCCTGGGGTGGTACGGGATCTCGGGCGAGCGCTTCGCGGAGCGCCAGCTGCCCTACCTCGCCTCGTGCACGGTGCCCGGGGCGGCGCTGATCGTGGCGGGGGCGGTGCTGCTGGTCGGGGCGGTGCGGGACCTGGCCCCGGCGACGCTCGGACCGGAACCTCCCGCCGAAGCCCCGGAGGAGCCCCCTCCCCCGCCCTCCTCCACCGAACCCCCGGTCCGGGTGCCCGGCGGGACACTGGCCCACCGCCCCGACTGCCCGCTGGTGGCGGGCCGGGCGGACACCGAACCGGCCGGGGAGGCGGAACTCGACCCCTGTCCGGTGTGTGAGCCGTGGCCTCGCTGACGTACGACCTCACCCTCGCCGGGCTCGCGGTCGGCAGCGCGGCCGCGCTCACCGGCATCGGACTGATCGTCACCTACCGGGCGACCGGGGTGCTCAATCTGGCGCACGGCGCGATCGCCATGGTCTGCGCGTACGTCCTGCGGCAGCTGGTGGTCGAGTGGAACTGGCCGCTCCCCGTGGGCGCCCTGGTGACCCTGCTCGTGGTCGCGCCCGGGATCGGTCTGGTCCTCGACCGCGCGGTCTTCCGGCCGCTCGCCCTCCTCGGCTCCAACCCGGCGCAGACCCTGGTGGCCTCCATCGGGGTCTTCGTGCTGCTGGTGGGCGGGGCTGCGCTGCTGTGGGGCACGGGGGCGCGGTCGGACGCGCCTGTGCTGCTCGGCGACGACCCGTGGACACAGCTCGCGGCGGTGGTCCTGCTGGCCGTGGCGGTGGGCGCGGTGACCCGGTGGACCCGGTTCGGGCGGGAGCTGCGGGCCGTGGTGGACAACCGGCCGCTGGCGATGCTCGGCGGGATCGACGCGGACCGGGTGTCGGCGGCGGGGTGGGCGTTCGGCGCGTTCACGGCCGGTCTGACGGGGGTGCTGCTCGCCCCGTACGTACGGCTCGACCCGTACGGGATGCCCCTCCTGGTCCTCGAGGTGATCGCGGTCGCGGTGGTGGCCCGGATGCGGAGCCTGCCGGTCGCGATCGTGACGGCCCTCGCGCTCGGCGTGGCGCAGGCGCAGCTGACCCGCCTCCACCCCGAGGGATGGGCGGGACCGCTGGTGCAGGCGCTGGGGACGAACCTGTTCGTCGTGGCGCTGCTGGTGGGCGCGCTGGTCGTGCCGGGGGTCGGGGGGCGCGGCAGGGACGCGCTGCCGCCGCCGTCCGTCGCGCCCAGGACCCCGCCGGGCGTGTGGCTCACGGTCGGGGTGCTCTTCCTGCTCCCGCTGGGCTTCGCGGGCACGGACCTGCACACCTCGGTCCAGGTGCCGGCGCTCGCGATCGTGCTCCTGTCGCTGGTGGTGGTGACGGGACGCGGCGGGCAGATCGCGCTCGGCCAGGCGGCGTACGCGGGTCTGGGGGCGCTGTTCACGGCGCTGCTCGCGGCGGGCGGCGTCCCGGAACTGCCGGCCCTTGGACTCGCGGTGCTGCTGGTCGCCCCGTTGGGCCTGGCGACGGGATGGCCGGCGATCCGGCGCCACGGCCTCGCCCTGGCGCTCGTGACCCTCGCGGTCGGGGTCGCGGTGAGCCGGTTCGTGTTCGCGCAGCCGTACGCGACGGCGGGTCTCGAGCTCGGTCGCCCGGCGGGCTTCGCGGACGACCGCCTCTACTACGCCCTGGAGCTCGTGGTCCTGGCCGGCTGCCTCGTCCTCGTCGGGGCGCTGCGCCGGGGCCGCACGGGCCGGGCACTCGCCGCGCTCCGCGACCACGAGGCGGGCGCGGAGGCGTCCGGGGTACGGGTCAGCCTCCTCAAGGTCCTGGCCTTCGTCCTGGGCGCGGCCCTGGCGGCCCTGGGCGGCGGTCTCCTGGGCATGGGCCTGCGCGCCTTCGACCCGGAGGCGTACGACCCGGTCCGCGGCCTCCTCTGGTTCGCCGCGATCATCGTCCTGGGCGCTGACAGCCTCCTCTCCCCGCTGGCGGCCGCGGCCCTCCTGGTCGGCCTGGACGCGGGCACGAGGGGCGGCGTGGCAGCGGCGACGATCGGCGTCCTGGCAGCCCTGACAGGCCGAATCCCACCCCTGACGTCCTGGCTCCCCCGAGGCCGCCCCGCGGCTTCGCCGGCCGGCAGACGCGGCGCGCGGCTTCCCCGAGGCCGCCCTGCGGCGGCGGGGGCCACGGCCTCGCCGGCCGGCAGGCGCGGCGCGGTAGCCGCCGACGGCGCCGAGCCACCCGCAGGTGGACCCGCGGACGAACTTCCTACTCGGACGGGTGGTGCGGACGGGAACCCCAGCCCGGCCGAAGGCCGGGCGCACCCCCACGGAGCCGCACCCACCCCCACCCCCACCCCCGCGAGGCCCGCCAGGCTCCACGCCCACGACCTCACCCTCACCTACCCCGGCGGCGTCACCGCCCTCTCCCACGTCACCCTCGCCCTCGCCCCCGGCCGCGTCACCGCCCTCGTCGGCCCCAACGGCGCGGGCAAGAGCACCCTCTTCGACTGCCTCGCCGGCACCCTCCGCCCCACCGACGGCCGCGTCACCCTCGACGGCGCCGACATCACCGGCCGGCCCGCGCACACCCGTACCCGCCTCGGCGTCGCCCGTTCCTTCCAGCAGCTCGCGGTCTTCCCCTCCCTCACCGTCGAGGACAACGTCCTCCTCGGCGCCGAGCAGGGCCACGCCCCCTCCCGCACCGCCGCCGAGCAAGCCCTCCGGCTCCTCGGTCTCGCGGGCCCCGTCCGCCACCACCCCGCCGCCGACCTCCCCACCGGCACCCTGCGCCGCGTCGAGCTGGCCCGCGCCCTGGCCGGCGGCCCGCACACGCTCCTCCTGGACGAACCCTCCGCCGGTCTGGACGCCGCCGAGACCGACGCCCTCGCCCGGATCCTGGCCGCCCTCGCGGCCGACGGCCTCACCGTCCTCGTCGTCGAGCACGACCCGGAACTGGTCGCCGGCCTCGCCCACACCGTGCACACCATGGAAGGAGGCCGGATCGTGTCATGAGCGTCGAGATCGCCCTGCGCGCCGCCCGCGTCCGCTACGGCCCCCTGGAGGCCCTGCACGGCCTCGACCTGCCCGTCCCCGCCGCGACCGTCACCGTCCTCGTCGGCCGCAACGGCTCCGGGCGCACGACCGCCCTGCGCGCCCTCGCCGGCACGGTGCCCCTCGCCTCCGGCCGGGTCCTGTGGCGCGGCGCGGACGTGACCCGTCTGCACGCCCACGCCCGGGCGCGGCGCGGACTCTGCTTCGTACCGGACCTACGGGCGGTGTACGCGACGCTCACGGTCGCCGAGAACCTGGATCTCACCCCCGAGAACCCCGAACGAGCACGGGATCGGGCACGGGACCCGGCACGGGATCGGGCACGGGATCGAGCACGGGACCCGGCACGGGATCCGGCACGGGATCCGGCACGGGATCCGGCACGGGATCCGGCACAGGATCGGGCCCGGGATCCAGCACGGGATCGGGCCCTGGAGTCGTATCCGGAGCTCGGCCCCCTCCTCGCCCGCCCCGCCGGCACCCTCTCCGGCGGCGAGCGGCGGATGCTCGCCCTCGCCCGGGCCCTGCTGACCCCCGCCCGCGTGGTCCTGGTCGACGAGCCGACCCTCGGCATGTCGCCCGAGGTCTCCTCCCGTACCTACCGGCTGCTCGCCGCCCTCGCCCGGCCGGGCGGCGCCGCCGTCGTGCTCGCCGAGCAGCGCCCCCCGCCCGGGCTGCCGCCCGGCACGCTCCTGCACGAACTGCGCCGAGGCGTCCTGGCGTTCAGCGGGGAGGCCGCCGAGTTCGGCGCGGAGCGCCAGGGCTGAGCCGGCGGCTCACCGCAGCACGGTGAGCGGCGAGATCCGCAGCATCGTGCCGACGAGGAGCCGGTTCGGGTCCGCCCCGACAAGGCTCCGGTTGGCCTTGTACAGCGCCTGCCAGCCGCCCGCGATCCCGAAGCGCCTGGCGACCGAGCTGAGCGTGTCGCCCGGCTGCACCACATGGGCCCGCCCGCTCAACCCGTACCGCTTCGAGCAGACCGGCCACGCCTCCCACCCCTGGGTGCGCAGCACCTCCTCGGCGATGGTGATCTGCTGCGGACGGGTCGCGAGGTCGGCGCGTGCGGCGTACCGCAGTCCGCCGTGCTCGACCCAGGTCGGCTGCCAGAACTGCAGCCCGCCGTAGAAGCCGTTGCCCGTGTTGATGTGCCAGCGGCCGCTGCTCTCGCACAGGGCGACACAGCCCCACGGCCACTGGTCATCGGCACAGGCGTAGGCGGGCGCCGCGGCCTCCGGCCGCTCGGCCCGTGCTTCCGACGCCCACGCCGGCGCCGGGAGGAGCGCCATCAGCGCGGCTGCTGACGCACCGGCTGCCCACAATCTGATCTTCGACATCGCGGCAGGCTAGGCAGCACAACCGCGTGCCGACGCCGTGCCGCGCGGAAGGACGCGCATCCCCCACCCGGTCGGAGTCACACAAGTTGCCGCACCCGGACGCGTGACCCCGGCCGATCCTTCCCCGTTGAACTCGTCATGAGACGAGCCGGGAATCGCCCGGCGTCGCACGTACCGAGTCCAGGGAGCCCCCCGTGCCGCGCATGCTCGACGTCAGCGAGGACGTACGCGCCGAGATCGGCGACGAAGAAGCCGACCGGCTGCTCGCCGGCGACAACGCCCCGGGCAGCTACGACTGCACCTCCTGCCGCACGCCGGGCGACTCCGAGCAGGAGCGCACGAGCACGGTGCTGTTCGTCGGCGAGGAGACCGCCGTCCTGGCGTTCGCCCACGCCAGCTGCATCCCGTCCCAGGTCGTCAAGGTCGCCGAGGAGCAGCTCCAGGGCGCCGTCCGCTCCATCGCCGCGACGGACGCGGCGGACGAGCTCGGCGCCGCCCACCCCGAGCAGGCGGTCCTGGGCGTCACCAGCGGTCTCGTCCTGATCGGCGGCGAGCTGCACCCGGCGCTCGTCGTCGAACCGACCGCGCCGGTCGCCCGCCCTGGCACGGACGGGCTGAGCGACGAGTTCCTGCCGCTCCTCGTCGAGCAGGGCTTCCAGCCGATCGCGGACGTGAACCAGAAGCCGGGCACGCTCCCTGGCTGGTCCGTGCTCGTCGCCATGGGCCAGCTGCACTCGGTGCTCCAGCCGGGTACGGGCAGCACCGGCCAGGCCGCCTGGTGGCAGGCGCACCAGCCGCTCCAGGTCACCGAGGGCTGGCGCGCGGCGGCCAACAAGTCGCACACGGTCCTGGTCTTCGCCGCCCCGGTCGGCTCGATCGGCCAGCAGCCGCGCGAGGACCTGCTGCGCGACGCCCTGGAGAAGGCCGCGGCGAACGGCCGTCTGGTGGCCGCCGCGATGCCGCTGGCCGGCACGTGACGGAGCACGGGCGCCCCGCCATAGGACGTCCGCACGGCCCAGGTGGCCAGGGGGTTCCCACCGTGCCCCGGCCACGCCAGGCGCCTCATTCCGAGAGCCGCCCGCATCCGACGGAGGGCGGGGTCGTTGGCACATACGTGCACACATACGACCCACCCCGCCAGCCCTATCCGAGTCCGATCCCCTCCATGCGCCCGGCGCAGGACCTCGTGGGGGGCCAGTCGACGACGCCGATCTACGACGCGCTGTACTCGGAGTACCGCCGGTCGTTCCGCACGCTGCCGGGTGACCGCAGCGGCGAGGAGGATCTGGGCTTCCGGGCCTTCGGGACGCCGGTGGGCACGGGTCTGTACGGAAGCCAGGGGCACCGGTACACGGCGCATCCGACGGCGTGGTCGGCGCAGCACCACGTACCGGCGGCCCTTCCGCCGGGGCCCCGCAGGGGGCTGTAGGACCGAGCGGGTACGGCGGAGGGCCGGGGCGCATCGCCCCGGCCCTCCGCCATGCCGCCTTGTTACTTCTTGCGGCCGCGCTTCTCGCGGACCCGCACCGAGATGTGGATCGGCGTGCCCTCGAAGCCGAACTCCTCGCGCAGCCGGCGCTCGACGAAGCGGCGGTAGCCGGCCTCCAGGAAGCCGGAGGCGAAGAGCACGAACCGGGGCGGCTTGGTGCCCGCCTGCGTACCGAAGAGGATGCGGGGCTGCTTGCCGCCGCGGATCGGGTGCGGGTGGGCGGCGACCAGCTCGCCGAGGAAGGCGTTGAGACGGCCGGTGGGGACGCGGGTCTCCCAGCCGGCGAGCGCGGTCTCGATGGCCGGGACGAGCCGGTCCATGTGGCGGCCCGTCTTGGCGGAGACGTTGACGCGGGGCGCCCAGGAGACCTGCTGCATCTCGGTCTCGATCTCGCGCTCCAGGTAGTAGCGCCGCTCCTCGTCCAGCTCGTCCCACTTGTTGTACGCGATGACGAGCGCGCGGCCCGACTCCACGGCCATCGTGATGATGCGCTGGTCCTGGACCGAGATGTTGTCGGTGGTGTCGATCAGGACGACGGCGACCTCGGCCTTCTCGACCGCGGCGGCGGTGCGCAGGGAGGCGTAGTAGTCCGCGCCCTCCTGGAGGTGGACCTTCTTGCGGATGCCGGCGGTGTCGACGAACTTCCAGACCTTGCCGCCGAGCTCGATCAGCTCGTCGACCGGGTCACGGGTGGTGCCGGCCATCTCGTTGACGACGACGCGGTCCTCGTTGGCGACCTTGTTCAGGAGCGAGGACTTGCCGACGTTCGGGCGACCGATGAGGGCGATGCGGCGGGGGCCGCCGATCGCGTTGCCGAAGAGCTGCGAGGGGGCCTCGGGCAGGGCCTCCAGAACGGCGTCCAGCATGTCGCCCGTACCGCGGCCGTGCAGCGAGGAGACGGGGTACGGCTCGCCGAGGCCCAGCGACCACAGGGCGGTGGCGTCGGCCTCGCCGGAGGGGCCGTCGACCTTGTTGGCGCAGAGGACGACGGGCTTGCCGGCGCGGCGCAGCAGCTTGACGACGGCCTCGTCGGTGTCGGTGGCGCCGACGGTGGCGTCCACGACGAAGACACAGGCGTCGGCGGCCTCGATGGCGTACTCCGCCTGGGCGGCGACGGAGGCGTCGATGCCGAGGACGTCCTGCTCCCAGCCGCCGGTGTCGACGACCTTGAAGCGGCGGCCGGCCCATTCGGCCTCGTAGGTGACGCGGTCGCGGGTGACGCCGGGCTTGTCCTCGACGACGGCCTCGCGGCGACCGATGATCCGGTTCACCAGGGTCGACTTGCCGACATTGGGGCGGCCGACGACGGCGAGCACGGGGAGCGGGCCGTGCCCGGCCTCCTCGATCGCGCCTTCGACCTCCTCGACGTCGAAGCCCTCTTCCGCGGCGAGCTCCATGAACTCCGCGTACTCGGCGTCGCCAAGTGCCCCGTGGTCGTGCTGGTCGTTCATGAAGTCCGTTCCTTGATCATTCGTGGTCGGTGGGTCCCCGAGCCTCGGGGCCCACTACTCAGAGTCTCGCTCAGCGCCCGGTGAGGCGCCTGGCGTTTTTCAGGTGGGCGGTCAGCCGCTCCTGAATACGTACGGTGGCCTCGTCCAGCGCCTTGCGGGTGCGGCGGCCGGTGCCGTCGCCCGCCTCGAAGGCCTCGCCGAAGACGACGTCGACCCGGCTGCGCAGCGGCGGCAACGCCTTCACCAACCGTCCGCGCCTCTCGGAACTTCCCAGTACCGCGACGGGGACGATCGGCGCGCCGCTGCGGACGGCGAAGTAGGCGAGGCCCGCGCGCAGGGAGGCGAAGTCTCCCTCGCCGCGGGTGCCCTCGGGGAAGATCCCGAGGACGCCGCCGTGCTCCAGGACCGCGAGGGCGTTGCCTATCGCGTTCCGGTCGGTGCTGTCCCGGTCGACCTTGAGCTGCCCGATGCCCTCCAGGAAGGGCCCGAGGGGCCCGACGAAGGCTTCCTTCTTGATCAGGAAGTGCACCGGGCGTGGGGCCGTGCCCATGAGCATGGGGCCGTCGATGTTGTGCGCGTGGTTGACGGCGAAGATGACGGGGCCGGTGGCCGGCACCCGCCAGGCGCCGAGGACGCGCGGCTTCCACAGGCCGTACATCAGCCCGATGCCGATGCCACGCCCGACGGCGGCGCCCTTCTCGGAGGGCTGGGTCACTTCGCGGCCGCCCTCTTCTCCTCCACCAGCGTGACGACGCACTCGATGACCTGGTCGAGCGTGAGGTCGGTCGTGTCGACCTCGACGGCGTCGTCGGCCTTGGCGAGCGGGGAGGTCTTACGGCTGGAGTCGGCCGCGTCCCGCTTGATCAGGGCCTGCTGGGTGGCGGCCACGTCGACGCCCTTGAGCTCGCCGGAGCGGCGGGCGGCACGGGCCTCGGGGGACGCGGTGAGGAAGATCTTGAGGTCGGCGTCCGGCAGGACGGTGGTGCCGATGTCCCGGCCCTCGACGACGATGCCGCCCTCGGCCTCCTTGGCGATGGTCCGCTGGAGCTCGGTGATCAGGGCCCGTACCTCGGGGACGGCGCTGACGGCGCTGACCTTGGAGGTGACCTCTTCGGTACGGATGGGCCCGGCGGCGTCGGCACCGTCGACGGTGATCGTGGGCCGGGCCGGGTCGGTGCCGGAGACGATCACGGGCTTGGAGGAGGCGTTGGCCACGGCCTCGGCGTCGTGGACGTCGACGCCGTTGCTGATCATCCACCAGGTGATCGCCCGGTACTGCGCACCGGTGTCCAGGTAGCTGAGCCCCAGCTTGGCGGCAACCGCCTTCGAGGTGCTCGACTTGCCCGTGCCGGAGGGCCCGTCGATGGCGACGATCACGGTTTCCACGGTGGGGAACACCTTCCTGGGGTACGCGGTAGGGCCTCGCGGGACGCGGGGGGCCACCCCAAGGTTACCGACTGACGACCACCCGTTCGGCCCCCACCGTTGTGGGCAGGCGTTCCGCGGGCGGAACGGGTGGGCACAACCCACGGATCCGGCGCCCTTCCGGGGGCCTCCGGCACCGGGCCCAGGGCGGCCGTAACCCCTGGGCCCCGTTCGGCCCGAGCACTGCTAGCCCGCCCTGAGCGCCCAGCCCCGCTCCCGCAGCGCCGCGCCCAGCATCTGCGCCGCCGACGGCTCCACCATCAGCTGGACGAGACCCGCCTGCTGCCCCGTCGCGTGCTCGATGCGGACGTCCTCGATGTTGACGCCCGCGCGGCCGGCGTCCGCGAAGATGCGGGCCAGCTCGCCCGGCTGGTCGCTGATGAGGACGGCGACGGTCTCGTACTGCGTCGGCGCCGCGCCGTGCTTGCCCGGGACCCTGGCGCGTCCCGCGTTGCCACGGCGCAGGACGTCCTCGACGCCCTCGGTGCCCTCGCGGCGCTTGTCCTCGTCGGAGGACTGGAGCGAGCGGAGCGCCCGGACCGTCTCGTCCAGGTCGGCCGCGACGCCCGCGAGGACGTCGGCGACGGGACCGGGGTTCGCCGACAGGATCTCGACCCACATGCGCGGATCGGAGGCGGCGATCCGGGTGACGTCGCGGATGCCCTGGCCGCAGAGCCGTACCGCCGTCTCGTCCGCCTCCTGCAGGCGGGCGGCGACCATCGACGAGACCAGCTGCGGGGTGTGCGAGACGAGCGCGACCGCGCGGTCGTGGGCGTCGGCGTCCATGACGACCGGGACGGCGCGGCAGAGCGCGACCAGCTCCAGGGCCAGATTCAGGACCTCGGTGTCGGTGTCGCGGGTCGGCGTGAGGACCCAGGGGCGGCCCTCGAAGAGGTCGGCGGTCCCGGCGAGCGGCCCTGAGCGCTCCTTGCCGGACATCGGGTGCGTGCCGATGTACGCGGTGAGGTCGAGCCCCATCGCCTCAAGCTCCCGCTTCGGGCCGCCCTTGACGCTCGCGACGTCCAGGTAGCCGCGCGCGACGCCCTCCCGCATGGCCGTGGCCAGCGTGGTGGCCACGTGCGCGGGGGGTACGGCGACGATCGCGAGGTCGACGGGCCCCTCGGGCGCCTCGTCCGTCCCGGCGCCGAGCGCCGCAGCCGTGCGGGCGAGGGCGGGGTCGTGGTCGCGGAGGTGGACGGCGATGCCGCGTCCGGCGAGCGCGAGCGCCGCCGAGGTGCCGATCAGGCCGGTTCCGATGACGAGCGCGGTTCTCACTGGGCGATGTCCTTGCGCAGGGCGGCCGCGGCACCGAGATAGACGTGCGCGATCGCGGACTTGGGCAGCTCCGAATCGACGTGCGCGAGGAGTCGTACGACCCTCGGCATGGCGCCCTCGATGTCCAGCTCCTGCGCGCAGATCAGCGGCACGTCGACGATCCCGAGCCGGCGCGCGGCCGCGGCGGGGAAGTCGCTGTGCAGATCCGGCGTGGCGGTGAACCAGATGCTGATCAGGTCGTCGGGCACGAGCGCGTTGCGTTCCAGGACGGCGGTGAGCAGCTCCTCGACCTGCTCGCGCATGTGTCCGGCCTCGTCCCGCTCCAGCTGGACGGCGCCTCGGACCGCTCGTACCGCCACGTCGTGCTCCTTACCTGACCTGCGAACCTTGCGAGAGTGCTCGATCAGCCTAGTCAGCCCGTCGGACACACCGTCGCGGCGACCGCCCTCCGAGACGAGGGGGCCGCCGCCGGGTGGGTCGGGTCAGAGCTGCTGCTGCCGGATGAGGTCCTCGAGGGAGCCCGACGGCACCTGGCCCTCCGGGGTCAGCTTGTCGACGGCCTGCGGCAGGACCTGGGCGATCTCGTCGGCGGCCTGCTGGGGGCTGACTCCCGCGTCCTGGGCGACCTTCTGGAGCGTTTCGTCGGGGAGGGCCTGGGCGACCTGGTCACCGGTCACCGGCTGGTTCTCTCCGGGGCCGACCCAGGACTGGGCCTGGTCGGCGAGGCCCGACTTGGTCAGCATGTCCATCAGCCCGCCGAGCGGGTTGGAGCCGTCGGCGCCGCCGCCGCTCCTGGCACCGCCCATCAGCGCGCCGAGCAGGGAGCCGAGGATGTTCCCGCCGCCACTGCCGCTCTGCCCGCCGCCGGCGCCTCCGAGGAGACCCCCGAGGAGACTGCCGAGATCGTTTCCTGCCATGGTCCTGCCTTTCAGTCCGGTACGGAACACGGTCAATGTCACCCAGACCGGACCGTGCCGCCACTCGGAGTACGCGGCGGTCCCGGAACGCGTCGCGGACGGCCGTGGGGCGCACGGTCGTGGGGCGCGGGGGACGCGGTCGCGGGGTGCGCGGTACAACTGTCGGCATGCTGCTGCACGTCGTACCGCTGGACGAATGGTCCGCCGATCCCGAACTCCCCTACGCCCCGCCGTCGCTGGCCTCGGAGGGCTTCGTCCACTGTTCGCCGGACGAGCCGGCGGCGCTGACGGTCGCGGACGCGCACTACCGGGACGTGCCCGGTCCGCTGCTCGTCCTGGTCCTCGACGAGGCGGTGCTGAGCGCCGAGGTGCGCTGGGAGGGCTCGGAGGACAGGCTCTTCCCGCACGTCTACGGGCCGATCGAGCGGGCCGCCGTCACGGCCGTCCTGGAGGTCCGGCGGGACTCCGACGGCCGTGCGAGGGAGCTGACCCCCTGGATCTAGGCGTGTTGCCCGCTCCGGGCGGGGCGTACGGCCAAGCTGTACGGCATGACTCCAGAAGCCACGCCCCGTCGTACCGTGCTGATGGCCGGTGCGGGTTCCGTCGCCGTGCTGGCCACCGGCTGCGGCTCCGACGGCGACAACGGCGGTACGACCGACAGCCCGACGCCCGCGGCCCCTGCCACCACGGCCGAGCCGACCACGCCGCCGACGGCGTCCGCGCCCGTCCCGACGGAGCCGGGCGAGGACGCCGGCGAGGCCCTCACGAAGATCACCGACGTCCCGGTCGGCGGGGGCACGATCTTCAAGGAGGAGAAGATCGTCGTCACCCAGCCCACCGCCGGCGACTTCAAGGCGTTCTCGGCGGTCTGCACCCACCAGGGCTGCATCGTCGGCAAGGTCGAGAACGGCACGATCGACTGCCCGTGCCACGGTTCGAAGTTCCGGATCACGGACGGCTCGGTGGCCAACGGACCGGCCACGCGCCCGCTCCCGGCCGAGGAGATCACCGTGTCGGGAGAGAACATCACCCTCGCGTAGCCTGACCCGCATGACTTCGGCAGACCTGGTGCGCGACCACACGATCTACTCCTGCGTCATGGGGTCGCGTGCCTTCGGTCTGGACACGGAGCACAGCGACACCGACCGCCGGGGTGTCTTCCTCGCGCCGACGCCGCTGTTCTGGCGCTTCGACAAGCCGCCCGCGCAGGTGGAGGGGCCTGGCGAGGAGCAGTTCAGCTGGGAGCTGGAACGGTTCTGCGAGCTGGCGCTGCGCGCGAATCCGAACGTCCTGGAGTGCCTGCACTCCCCCGTCGTCGAGCACATCGACGACACCGGCCGGGAACTGGTGGCCCTCCGCGAGGCGTTTCTCTCCCGCCAGGCGCACCAGACCTTCGTCCGCTACGCGGGCGGGCAGCGCAGGAAGCTCGACGCGGACGTCCGCCAGTACGGGGAGCCGCGCTGGAAGCACGCGATGCATCTACTGCGTCTCCTGATGAGCTGCCGCGACCTGTTGCGCACCGGCGAACTGACGATCCACGTCGGCACCGACCGCGACCGTCTCCTGGCGGTGAAGCGCGGCGAGGTCCCGTGGCCGGAGGTCGAGTCCTGGATGGCCCGCCTCACCGATGAGGCCGACGCGGCGGCCACCCGCTCCCCCCTCCCGGCGGCCCCGGACCGGCCCCGCGTGGAAGACTTCCTCCTCCGCGCCCGCCGCGCCTCAGCCCTGCGCACCCTCTAGGGCCTTTCGTTCAGCCGCACCCGCACGACGAAGTCGTGCAGGGCGTCCTGCGCCCCCGGGGCCTCGCCGAGCGCGGTCGCGGCCTGCGCGGCGTCCAGGACCCCGTGCAGCGCCTCCACGTCCTCCCGGACGCGCGCCAGGTCCACATCGGCCGGCCCGTGCTCGGCGGCGGCCTTCGCCGCGATCAGCTCCCCGACGTAGGCGGGCGCCTCCGCGACCTCTTCGAGGAGCGTGGGCAGATGCGCCTGCACCTCGCCCGCACGCATCAGATGGATGCCGGTGAGCAGCGCCCGCAGGGTGTAGAGCAGGGGCTTGAGCTCCTCCGTCGACTCGAAGAGGCGCCACTGCGTCCCGGCGAACCCACGGTAGTGATGGGCATGGTGGCGGGTCAGCACGGTCGGCGCGAGGGAGATCAGCTCGGCATGGGCCTCCGAGGTGTGCGCCACCAGCGGGGAGAGCAGCTGCTCCAGTACGTATCCGTTGCGGCGGAGCATCAGCCGGACGAACTTCCGCAGGTCGTGCGTGACGAGGTCCATCTCCACGCCGTCCCTGTCCCACATCCGACTGCGCGTCTCCTCGGGCTCGCGCAGCCCGATCAGCCCCTCCACCGGCAGCAGGTGCGCACCGCGCAGGTCCACGTCCGAATCGCGGGACGGGAACCCGTACAGGTGCGCGCCCGAGACGGTGGCGAAGACCAGGGGGTCGGGCTGTTCGGCGACGACGGCGGAGAGGTCGACCTCGGGGACGAGAGATACGGTCATGGCCCAAGTTTCGCAGGCCGTGTTCAGCGGTCCCAGAGGGCGCCCAGGGCGAGGAGTTCGGAGCGGTGCTCGATGGGGGTCTCCCACTCCTTCGGCCACGCGCCCGCGCCGAGGTGCGCGCCCGCGAAGGCGCCCGCCAGGCAGGCGATCGAGTCCGAGTCGCCGCGGGTGCAGGCGGCGCGGCGGAGGGCCGTGAGCGGGGCTTCGGGGAAGAGCAGGAAGCAGAGGAGGCCGGTGGCGAGGGCCTCCTCGGCGATCCAGCCGTCGCCCGTGTACGTGCAGGGGTCGAGCTCCGGGTCCGCCGTCCGCTGCACGGCGTCGAGCCTCTCCAGGACCGCGAGGCACTCGTCCCAGCCGCGCTCGATGAAGTGCCGGGCCGACGGGTCCTGGGAGCGGGTCCACAGGTCGCCGAGCCAGGTGTCGCGGTAGACGGAGCGGTTCTCGTACGCGTACGAGCGCAGGTGACCGACCAGGCCCGTCGGGTCGACGCCCCGGGCGAGCAGGTGCACGGCGCGGGCCGTCAGGTCGGAGGCCGCGAGCGCGGTGGGGTGGCCGTGTGTGAGGGCCGCCTGGAGCTGGGCCGCGCCGGCCCGCTGCTCCTCGCTCAGACCGGGCACGAGACCGAGCGGCGCCACGCGCATATTGGCGCCGCACCCCTTGGAGTGGATCTGGCTGGCGTCCTGCCACACACGGTCGCTGTCGAGGAGGTCGCAGGCGCTCAGACAGGTGTTGCCCGGCGCCCTGTTGTTCTCCGGGGAGTGGTACCAGTCGACGAACTCCCGGCGCACCAGTGCGGCGAACCGCTCCGGGCCCACGACCCCCCGCTGCTGGCAGCCCCGGATGCCCCGCGCCAGGGCCAGCGTCATCTGCGTGTCGTCCGTGATGTACGCCGTGCCGCCCGTCACGGGCAGTTCCATGGACCGCCAGGGGCCGAACTTCCCCAGGATCGACGGCACGTCGTCGAACTCGGTCGGGAAGCCGAGCGCGTCGCCGAGCGCGAGCCCGATCAGCGAGCCCGTGGCTGCCTGCTTCGTCGCGTGGAGCGTCATGTGGAGCGTCCTTCCGGTCGCAGCAACGGCGGGTGGAGGGCCGTGGCCTCACCCGCCCGGTAGAGAGCGGCCGGTTTCCCCCGTCCGCCGGTGAGGCGCGGCGCTCCCTCCACGGCCTGGACGAAGCCGGGCGTGGCGAGGACCTTGCGCCTGAAGTTGGGGCGGTCGAGTTCGACGCCCCAGACCGTCTCGTACACCTGCCGCAGCTCGCCGATCGTGAACTCCGGCGGGCAGAAGGCGGTGGCGAGGCAGGTGTATTCGAGCTTGGCGCCGACCCGTTCGTGCGCGTCGGCGAGGATCCGGTCGTGGTCGAAGGCGAGCGGCGGCCGGAACCCCTGTGTCCCGTACGGCATCCATCGCGCCCGTGCCGCGTCGCCGCCACCGCGCGGCTCCGGCGCGTCCGGTACGAGCGCGGCGAAGGCGACGGAGACGACCCGCATCCTGGGGTCGCGGTCCGGTTCGCTGTACGTCCGCAGCTGTTCGAGGTGGAGTCCGGCGACGGTGTGCTCGGACAGGCCGGTCTCCTCGGCCAGCTCGCGGCGGGCCGCGAGTTCGGCGGATTCGCGGGGCAGGACGAAGCCTCCGGGGAGCGCCCAGGCTCCCTCGTACGGCTCCTGGCCGCGTTCGACGAGCAGCACGTGCAGCCGCTCGGCGCGGACGGTGAAGACGGCGAGATCGACGGTGACCGCGAACGGCGCGAAGGCGTGGGGGTCGTAGTCCTCGGTGGCCGAGGAGGAGGACGCGGGCGCGGGCGGGGACGGGTTCATCGGCGCTCCGGAAGGGGGTCGGCGAGGTCCCAGCCCTCGGCGAGCAGCCCGTCCACCGCCGCGACCGCCGCGGCGAGCCGTTCCTCGTGCGGTCCGGTCAGCACGGCCGTACGGCGGCCGGTGTGGGCGAGCTGGGTGTGGAAGCGGGCCGTCATCCAGGGCCGCAGGTGCTCCCCGTCCCGCAGGCCGTCGTCCTCGAACGCGACGCCCCGGTGGTCGGTCAGCAGCCACAGGTGCTGGCGGCCGCGCGCGGCGATCTCGCCCGTCGCGGGGCTCGTGCTGCCCATGTACCGCTCGTGCCAGATGGTGGTGGCGAAGGCGTCGGTGTCGCAGAAGAGCACGGGCGACCCGGTCCGCGCCGCCTCCTCCTCCAGCTCGGCCTGGCGCAGCGCGATGAGCGGGAAGTCCTCGGAGTGGAAGGCCACGTCCTCCCAGGTGGCCTCGGGGCGCCGGGCGCGCAGCTCGGCAAGCTTGAGTTCGCTGAACTCGCGCCCGAACTCGGGCACGCAGCGCGTACGGGCCCAGACCCCGCCCCTGGCCCGGTAGTGCTCGGCGAGGGCGCGGGCCATGGTGGTCGTGCCCGTGGACTCGGCGCCGAGGACGACCACGCGGCGGGTGAGCGCGGCCCGCACCGGGGCTTCGAGGAAGTCCCAGGAGCCGACGGGGTCCTTGCGGACGGCGGTCCCGGAGACGGGGAAGAGCGTACGGTCCGGGTCGACGCAGACGGCTTCGGCGCCGAAGCGGCGGCCGAGCTCCTCGCCGTACGACTCCGAGGTGAAGACGGCGTCGACGGGCTCGCGCACCGCTCCCCTGAAGACGGCCATGTGGGCGGCCCACACATCGGGGTCATGGAGGTCGACGGGGATGTCGTCGACGGCCCCCACGACCAGCGCGTCGGGGTGGATCTCCCGCATCCAGGCGACGCGCTCGTCCAGGGTCAGGGTCTCCACCGAGGAGGCGCAGACGAGCACGGTGAGGCGCTCGCACCGGTCGCGGGCGGTGCGGACGAGATGGTGGTGACCGGCGTGCGGCGGATAGAACTTGCCGAGGACCAGGCCGTGCCCGTAGGGCTTCATGCGACCGCCTCCTTCTCGACCGTACGCCGCCGGCCGTCGAGGTCACGGCTCCAGCCGCGCAGACCGAGGAAGCAGAGCGTCAGGAAGCCGACGTACAGCAGGGAGGTCAGGTACAGCTCCTTGTACGCGTACAGCGGGACGTACACGACGTCGGCGGCGATCCAGAGCCACCAGGACTCCAGGCGCTTCCGGCACTGGCCGTAGGTCGCCATGAGGGAGAGCGCGGTCGTCAGGGCGTCCCAGAAGGGGACGGTCGAGTCGGTGGCGCGGTCGAGCAGCAGCGTGAGGCCGAGGGTCCCCACCGCCCCCGCCGTGAGCAGCCAGCCCCATTCGGTGCGCGTGGTGCGGCGCACCGGAAGGGTGTCGGAGCCTGGTCCACCCCCGTGGGTCCAGGTCCACCAGCCGTACACGGCGAGGGTGATGAAGACGATCTGGAGGCCGGCGTCGGCGTAGAGCCCCGCCTGCGTGAACAGCAGGACGAAGAAGAGGTTGTTGGCGATGCCGACGGGCCAGTTGGCGAGGTGTTGGCCGGCGACGAGCCAGACGCAGAGCGCGCCGCTGCCGAATCCGAGGACTTCGGTCCAGCTGACGGGGGTGTCGAGCAGGGTGAAGAGCGGCTGCTGCAGGGGTTCGATGACGTCGGCGAGGCTCACGCCCACCTCCTTAAGAGTCATGTTGACTATAAAGGGTGGCGGGCTTCGCCCACAAGTACGAAGAAGCCCGTGACCGCGGTGGGGCGGTCACGGGCTTCTTCGCGTACGGCGACGGGGGTTACATGCCGACTTCCTTCATCAGCATGCCGACCTCGGTGTTGGTCAGGCGGCGCAGCCAGCCCGACTTCTGGTCGCCGAGACCGATCGGGCCGAAGGAGGTGCGGACCAGCTTCTCGACCGGGAAACCCGCCTCGGCGAGCATCCGGCGCACGATGTGCTTGCGGCCCTCGTGCAGCGTGACCTCGACCAGGTAGTTCTTGCCGGTCTGCTCCACGACGCGGAAGTGGTCGGCGCGGGCGTAGCCGTCCTCCAGCTGGATGCCGTCCTTGAGCCGCTTGCCGACCTCGCGGGGCAGCGGTCCCGTGATGGCGGCCAGGTAGGTCTTCTTCACGCCGTACTTCGGGTGCGTGAGGCGGTGGGCCAGCTCACCGTGGTTGGTGAGGAGGATGATGCCCTCGGTCTCGGTGTCGAGCCGGCCGACGTGGAAGAGCCGGGTCTCGCGGTTCGTCACGTAGTCGCCCAGGCACTGGCGGCCGTCGGGGTCCTCCATCGTGGAGACGACACCGGCCGGCTTGTTCAGCGCGAAGAAGAGGTACGACTGGGTGGCGACGGTCAGGCCGTCGACCTTGATCTCGTCCCGCTCCGGGTCGACGCGCTTGCCCTGCTCCAGGACGATCTCGCCGTTGACCTCGACGCGGGCCTGCTCGATCAGCTCCTCGCAGGCGCGGCGCGAGCCCATGCCGGCGCGGGCGAGCACCTTCTGCAGCCGCTCGCCCTCCTGCTCGGCGCCCGGGAAGGTCTTCGGGGTCTTGATCTCGGGCCGGTTCTCGTACCGCTCGCGGTTGCGCTGCTCGATCTTGGCGTCGAGCTCACGCGAGCGGGCGGGGGACTGCCGCTGCCCGTGCGGGCCACGACGAGGCGGGGTGCCGCCCTGGGGCGACTTCGGGCCGCCCTTGGCGCCACCGCGGGCCGCGGCCCCGCGGCCCTTCTTCGGGGCCTCGGACGCGCTGCCCACGTCGTAGCGGCGCTCCTCGGGGCGCGGGTTGCGCGGCCGGTCGCCGCCCTGCCTGTCGTCGCGGCCACCGCCACCACCGGCACCCCGGTAGCCGCCACCGCCGCCGCTGCCGCCCGCGCGGCCGCCACCGCCACCGCCGCCCGCGCGGCCGCCGCCGCTGCCGCCGCGGCCACCGCTGTTGCCACCACGGCTCCCGC
Source organism: Streptomyces sp. NPDC048370 (assembly GCF_043200825.1). Lineage (NCBI taxonomy): Bacteria > Bacillati > Actinomycetota > Actinomycetes > Kitasatosporales > Streptomycetaceae > Streptomyces > Streptomyces sp. NPDC048370. The sequence continues at coordinate 260,864 of NZ_JBICYI010000011.1, forward strand.
CGTTGTTTCCGCTGTTCCTGCCGCTGCTGCTTCGCATCAAATGTCCGTCGTCTTGTCGTCTACGTCTTCGCGATCCGGGAGATCCGGATCGAACGACGGGACCCCTTCCAGCGTCTCCGCCTCGATCGCGTCCGCCTCGGGGAGGAAGGGCGCGAGCTCCGGGAGTTCGGCAAGGCCGCGCAGGCCCATTCGCTCCAGGAAGTAGTTCGTCGTCCTGTACAGGATCGCACCTGTTTCGGGTTCCGCGCCCGCCTCCTCCACGAGACCGCGCTGAAGGAGGGTGCGCATGACCCCGTCGCAGTTCACTCCGCGCACGGCGGAGACGCGCGATCGGCTGACCGGCTGGCGGTACGCGACGACCGCGAGGGTCTCCAGGGCCGCCTGGGTGAGGCGGGCCTGCTGGCCGTCGAGGACGAAGGCCTCGACGGCGGCGGCGTGCTCCGGGCGGGAGTAGAAGCGCCAGCCGCCCGCGACGAGCCGCAGCTCGAAGCCGCGGCGCTGGACGGTGTACTCGTCGGCGAGCTCGCGCAGGGCGTCGCCGACCTCGCGGGGGCCGCGGTCCAGGACCTTGGCGAGGTGGGCCTCGGTGGCCGGCTCGTCGACGACCATGAGGACGGCTTCGAGGGCGGGCTTGAGGTCGTGCCCGGGGTCGCTCATGCCTTCTCCTCCACGGGTTGGTCGAACTCGTCGGTGACGTGGGTGTCCTGGTTCCCGCCCGTCCAGGTGACGGTGAGCTCGCCGAGGGCGTCGTCCTGGTCGAGGGCGACGGCCTTCTCGCGGTAGAGCTCCAGGAGGGCGAGGAAGCGGGCGACGACGGTGAGGGTGTCGGCGGCGTCCTCCGCGAGCTCCCGGAAGCTGACGCTCCCGCGCTCGCGCAGGAGGGCCACGACGAGGCCGGCCTGCTCGCGGACGCTGACGAGGGGGGCGTGGATGTGGTCGACGTACACCTGCGGCTTGGCCCTGGGCTGCATGGCCTTCACGGCGAGCTTGGCGAAGCCCTCGGCGCCGATGGAGATGACGACCTCGGGGAGCAGCTCGGCGTGGTGGGCCTCCAGGCCGACGGTCCGGGGATGGCGCCGCCCCTCGGTCTCCCACCGCTCGCCGAAGATCTCGGCGATCTGCTTGTACGCGCGGTACTGCAGGAGACGCGCGAAGAGCAGGTCCCGCGCCTCCAGGAGCGCGAGGTCGGCCTCGTCCTCCACCTCGGCGGCGGGCAGCAGCCGGGCGGCCTTGAGATCGAGCAGCGTCGCGGCGACGACGAGGAACTCGGTGGTCTGGTCGAGGTCCCAGTCGGGCCCCATGGCGCGGATGTGCGCCATGAACTCGTCGGTGACCTTGGAGAGGGCGACCTCGGTGACGTCGAGCTTGTGCTTGGAGATGAGCTGGAGGAGCAGGTCGAAGGGCCCCTCGAAGTTCGCCAGCCGAACGGTGAACCGCCCGTCGTCGACAGCGGCCGCGCCCGCGTCGGCCGGCGGGGCGGCGTCGGCGGGCGGGGCGACGTCGGCCGGCGGGGCGACGTCGGGCACCGGAAGCGAACCACCCGCCGCCCCGGGAAGCCCGTCCACGGGGCCGGGGGCCGACGGCTCGGGCTCCGCTCCGGCCGCGGCGAAGCCGTCGGACGTCACGCCTTCCGGTTCCAGGGCTCCCCCGGGCAGGCCCGGGCCGACGCCTGCCACCGCAGGCGCCTCGCCTTCTGCGGACAGGGGCTCGGGAGCCGGTGGCATCGCCGAGGGCTCCGTGGGCTCCACGGCGTCCGAGGCCTCGGAAGACTCCACGGCGTCCGGGGCCTCGGAAGGCTCCACGGCCTCCACTGCCTCCGTCGGCTCCTCCGGAGGCGGGCCCGGGGCCTCCGGCCCCCCGGACGGGGGCGCGCCCGCGCCCGGGCCCTTGCCGAGGGCGCGGCGGCGCGGTGGGCGGGACGTTTCGGCAGGGGGAGGGGGCATCGGGGTCCAGAGAGGAGCAGGGGGCGTTGCAGCCCGCAGGCTACCCTCAGCGACCGCGCAGGCGGCGCACGAGGATGCTCGCGTCGCCCCGGGACTCCAGGTCCGCCAGGACCACCGCGACCGCCTCGCGGACGATCCGGCCGCGGTCCACGGCGAGGCCGTGCTCGCCGCGGAGCACCAGGCGGGCGTGCTCCAGGTCCATCAGCTCCTCGGCGGAGACGTAGACCGTGATCTTCTCGTCGTGCCGCTCGCGCCCGCTCGGCCGCCGGTTCGGCGACCGGCCGCGCCTGCGCGCCTGGGCGGGGGCCGGGGCGGGACCCGGTCCTGCCGAGGACTCCGCCGCGCGGGACCGAGGCTCCGACTGCTCCTCGCGCTGCGCCGCCGAGTGCTCGGCCGAGCCGGATCCGGAACCCGAACCGCCACCCGGGCCGGAGCCCGACGCGGAGCCCGATCCCTCCGACGCCGCCTCGGTGTCGCTCTCACCCGCCGGAGCCGGTACCCGGCCACGGGGCGAGGAGGACTGCAGCGCCATCCCCCCGGTCGTACGGAACAGTTCGTCGGCGCCGGGCAGACTCACTCGGCGTGACACCGGGCGAGCACCTCCCTGGCGAGCTGACGATAGGCGGCGGCACCCACCGAGTTCGACGCGTACGTCGTGATCGGCTCACCGGCGACCGTGGTCTCCGGGAAGCGCACGGTCCGGCCGATCACCGTGTGGTAGACGTGGTCGTCGAAGGCCTCGACGACCCGCGCGAGCACCTCACGGCTGTGCACGGTCCGGGAGTCGTACATCGTGGCGAGGATGCCGTCGAGCTCCAACTCGGGGTTGAGCCGCTCCTGGACCTTCTCGATCGTCTCGGTCAGCAGGGCCACACCGCGCAGCGCGAAGAACTCGCATTCCAGCGGCACGATGACCTTGTGAGCCGCCGTCAGGGCGTTCACGGTCAGCAGGCCGAGCGAGGGCTGACAGTCGATCACGATGTAGTCGTAGTCGTTCATCAGCGGCTTCAGGGCGCGCTGCAGCGTCGACTCGCGCGCGACCTCGCTGACCAACTGCACCTCGGCCGCCGAGAGGTCGATGTTGCTCGGCAGCAGGTCCATGTTGGGCACGGCGGTCTTGAGCAGTACCTCGTCCGCCGACATGCCCCGCTCCATGAGCAGGTTGTAGACGGTGAGGTCGAGCTCCATCGGGTTCACACCGAGACCGACCGACAGGGCTCCCTGCGGGTCGAAGTCGACGAGCAGCACCCGCCGTCCGTACTCCGCGAGCGCGGCACCCAGGTTGATGGTCGACGTGGTCTTGCCGACGCCGCCCTTCTGGTTGCACATCGCGATGATCTTCGCGGGGCCGTGGTCGGTCAGCGGCCCCGGGATCGGGAAGTACGGCAGGGGCCGTCCGGTGGGGCCGATCCGCTCGCGGCGCTGACGGGCAGCGTCGGGTGCGAGGGTGGCCGCGTACTCCGGGTCGGGCTCGTACTCGGCGTCAGGGTCGTAGAAGTGCCCCTCGGGCACCTCGTCGTAGGCGGCGAAGTGGGTGGACTCTCGGCCACTCTCGTTGCCGGCCGTGGCGTTCACGTGTAGGCCGTCCATCATCTTCATCGTGTGGGTCGTCGTCACGGGCTGATGTGTCGCGTGGGTCGCGTGGTTCGCGGCGCTCGCGAACGTCCGGACGGCGACGGAGCCGACAGGGATTCCTGGCTGTCCGCCCCCGGGAGTAAATGTCGACTCATTCACAAGTCGTCTTACCTCCTTGGATGTGACCAGGAACATTTATCGATAGGTCAGCGTGGCACCATGCCGACGGTTGGCGACTCTATGGCGTGTCACCGCTCCGCAGCAACACAATCCGCCGGACCCGGCCCGATGTGTCGGCAACCGAACACCTCTCTGTCAAGGGTGCGCAGCCATGCATCCGCACGTTTCGGGGGTGTGCGAAACGGTTAAAGGGTTACGTTCGAGGCGAGTTGCGCAGGGCCCCGGACGTGGGCGGATGCACATCCGGCCGGACCTTGGTGCACAAGGTCCGGCCGGATGCGTGAGGTTGACGGCGCGGGTTGACGCGACGTCTAAGGAGATCAGCCCAGGAGGCTGGTCAGCTCGACGTGCTCGAGGCCGTGCGCCTCGGCGACCTCCTTGTAAACCACCTTGCCGTCATGGGTGTTGAGGCCCAGGGCGAGCGCGGCGTCGCGGCGCAGCGCCTCGACCCAGCCGTTGTTCGCCAGCGACACGATGTAGGGCAGCGTGGCGTTGGTGAGGGCGTACGTGGAGGTGTTCGGCACCGCGCCCGGCATGTTGGCGACGCAGTAGAAGACCGAGTTGTGGACCTGGAAGGTCGGCTCGGCGTGGGTGGTCGGGTGCGAGTCCTCGAAGCAGCCGCCCTGGTCGATCGCGATGTCGACAAGGACACTTCCGGGCTTCATCTTGGCGACGAGCTCGTTGGTGACCAGCTTCGGGGCCTTGGCACCCGGGATGAGGACGGCGCCGATGACGAGGTCGGCCTCGACGACGGCCTTCTCCAGCTCGAAGGCGTTGGAGACGATCGTCTTCACCTTGGTGCCGAAGATCTTGTCGGCCTCGCGGAGCTTGTTGATGTCGCGGTCGAGCAGGGTCACGTGGAAGCCCATGCCGACGGCGATCTGGGTGGCGTTCCAGCCGGAGACGCCGCCGCCGATGACGACGCACTCGCCGGCGTGGGTGCCGGGGACGCCGCCGGGGAGCACGCCGCGGCCGCCGACCGAGCGCATCAGGTGGTAGGCGCCGACCTGCGGGGCCAGGCGGCCCGCGACCTCGGACATCGGGGCGAGCAGCGGGAGGGCGCGGCTCGCGGTCTCGACCGTCTCGTACGCGATGGCGGTGGTGCCGGACTCGAGCAGCGCGTCCGTGCACTCGCGGGAGGCGGCGAGGTGCAGGTACGTGAAGAGGGTCTGGTCCTTGCGGAGGCGGTGGTACTCCTCCGCGATGGGCTCCTTGACCTTGAGCAGCAGGTCGGCGGTCTCCCAGACCTCGTCGGCGGTGGCCAGGATCTGGGCACCGGCGGAGACGTACTCCTCGTCCGTGATCGAGGAGCCCACACCGGCGTTCTGCTCGATGAAGACCTGGTGGCCGTTGCGGACGAGCTCGTGGACACCGGCAGGGGTGATGGCCACGCGGAACTCGTTGTTCTTGACCTCGCGGGGGATGCCGACCTTCATCGTCGATCACGGTCCTTGAATCAGGGGAAACGGGGGTGCACTGCGATACATACCCGGATGCAAGGGAGCACACCGGGGCAGACCGCGGTCGATCGCGGCGCACCCAGTCTAATGAAGGAGTTCCCCGTGTCTAGCCTTGCAAAGCACTAATCTTCGACAGAAGCACTACGGATTTCGTAGGCGGAGGGCTCGCCTCCAAGGAGTCTTTCGGCCGCGGACCGGTGCAAACGGGCCGCTGCGGGGTCGCCGAGCCGGTCGAGGGTGTCGGCGAGCCGGAGCTGGAGCGCCGCCTGGAGCCGTACGTCCTGGGCGCGTCGGGCCCACTCCACCGCCTCCTCGCAGGTCCGCAGGGATTCCTCGGGCCGACCGGCGTACTCCTGGACCCGGGCCGCCTCGCTCAACGCCCGCGCGTGGCCGGGGAGATCGGCCAGTCGGCGGTAGCCCGCGGCGGCGGCGCGCCAGTTCCGCAGGGCCTCGCCGTAGCGGCCCGCGTAGGTCTGCACCGCACCGAGCCTGGCGTAGAGCCGGGCCTGGTCGGCCCGCTCGTCGCGGGCGAGTCGCTGGGCGAGCGCCCGGCCGTACCAGTCACCGGCCCGCTGCCAGTCCCCCAGCTCCTGGTAGGAACCGCCTACGGATTCCATCGCGCGGCCGATCGCGTACGGGTCGTTCGCGGCCCGTCCGGCGTCCAGAGCGGCCCGATAGCGGGCCAGGGCGTCCTGGGTGCGGCCGGTCCTGGCGTCGAGATCGGCGAGATTGAGCAGCGCGGCGGCCCGTTCCCGGTGCAGTCCGCGCCGCTCGGCCACGTCCAGGACCAGCCGGTGCAGTCCGTAGAGCACGGGCGCCGCGGCCTCGGCGCCCCGGTGCGCGGTCTCGGCCCTGACCAGGGCGGCGACGAGTCGGCGTGCCAGGGTGTCGAGCTCGCCGTCGGCGACGGCGAGGCGCGCGGAGGCGAGGAGCACGGGCCGGCGGCTCTCCAGCCAGTCGCCGGCGGCGGTCACGTTCGGGAAGCGCAGGGCGCGGGGCAGTCCGGCGAGCTTCTTGCGGGCCGTGGACCCCTCGGGCTCGGTGACCGCGCGGCAGGACTGGAGGAGCCGTACGGTCCGCTCCAGCATCCGGGCGCGGGCCAGCTGCACCTCGGCGGGCCGGTCGCGCTCCTCCATCTGCTCGCGGAGGAGGGGCACGAGATGGCCGGGCAGCTCGTACTGGCCGTCCTCGCCCTCGGTGACGAGCCCGAGCGCGACGAAGCCGGCCAGGGTGGTCGCCGCGGCGGAGACGGAGCAGCCGGCCAGGGCGGAGGCGGTGTGGGCGTCGGCCCGGCCGAGCGGGGCGAGGGTGAGGAATCGCAGTGTCCGGGCGGCCGGCTGCGCCAGGGACTCGTGGACCAGCTGGAACGCGCGGGAGAGCGGGTCGCCGGAGAGGGCGCGCAGCCGCTTGGCGAGGTCGGCGACGGAGGCCTTGGGGCGGGCGGCGAGCCAGCCGCCGGCGAGGACGACGGCGGCGGGCTGCCCGCCGCACTCCTCCGCCAGGCTCTCGGCGGCCTGCGGGTCGACCGTCACGCGCACGGAGCCGGTGTAGCCGGTGAGCATCTCGATCGCCGACTTGGGGTCGAGGCCGCCGAGGGTGCAGGGCCGGACGTCGGGGATGCCGGTGAGCGGCCCCTTGGCGACGGCGACGACAAGCGCGTCGGGGTTGTCCGGAATCAGCGGGTCGACCTGCTCGGCATCGACGGAGTCGTCGAGGACGAGGACCAGGCGGCGGTCGGCGAGGGCGTCGCGGACGAGTTCGGTCAGCTCGTCCTCGCCGGCGCCGGGCGGTTCGGTGACGCCGAGGTCCTGGAGCAGCCCCTGCGCGGCCCGCGCGGTGGGGACCGGGTCCCCGCCGGGTTCGGTGAGCCGGGCGCGGAACACCCCGTCGGGGTAGGCGTCGGCGAGTCCGGCGACGAGCTCCTCGGCGAGCGCGGTCCGCCCCGAGCCCGGCCGCCCGGCGATCAGGAGGACGCGCGCGCGGGGCGCCTTGTGGCCGGCGAGGGTGTCGAGTCCGGTCCGTTCGATGTCCGCGCGCAGGGCCTTCAACTCCCGCTGGCGGCCGTAGAAGTCCCGCACCCCGCCCGCTGCCACCGCCTGATCCGTCACGGGCCACGCTCCCGTCCACCTGCGCACGAGCCGATCCCGCGGGGGTCTCCGCACGGGCGATCCTGAGCGTAGTTCAGGCGGTGCACCGGACCCGGCGGAGCGCGGCGGGACTATCCCCCGATCGGATCAGCAGATGTTCGGACGAGCGGCCCGGGAGCACCACCTCGGCGGGTACGCCGGGCCGATTACGCCTCGAACGGCCGGGCCGGCCACTCCGCGTCCGCCGGGCGCAGCGCGTCGAGGCCGTCGGCCGCCCGCGCCGCCGTCAGCGAAAGGACGCCCACGACCAGACAGTTGTTCTGCAGCTCGCCCGCGAGCGCGCCGCGTACGACATCGGCGAGGGGGACCCGGGCCAGCTCCATGTCGGCCTCCTCGTCCTCGACCTCGAAACGTTCGCCGTGCGCCTCCGACAGGTCCCGCGCCAGGAAGATCCGTACCGCCTCGTCGCTGCCGCCGGGCGTCGTGTACACATCCGTCAGGACCCGCCAGTCCTCGGCCTTGACGTGCGCCTCCTCGTACAGCTCGCGCTGCGCGGCGTGCAGCGGGTTCTCCCCCGGTACGTCGAGGAGGCCGGCCGGGATCTCCCAGAGCTTCCGCCGTACGGGGTGCCGGTACTGCTTCAGGAGCAGCACCCGGTCCTGGTCGTCGAGCGCGACGACCGCCACCGAGCCGGGGTGGACCTGGTAGTCACGGCGCGCGACCGTGCCGTCGGGCATGACCACGTCGTCCGTGCGGACACTCGTCTTCTTTCCCTGGAACGGGGTCGTCGTCGCGACGACGCGCCACTCCTCCGGGGTGTCCTGCAACTCCATGTTCGTCCTCCCACACACGAAAGCCGGGGTACCGGCCCGGTAAGGCCTGCGTACCCCGGCAACGTTAACTCCTCGTACTACTTGCCCGTCTTGCGCTCGACGGCCGCCTTGACCAGGCCCGCGAAGAGCGGGTGCGGGCGCGTCGGACGCGAGCGCAGCTCCGGGTGGGCCTGGGTCGCGACCAGGTAGGGGTGCACCTCGCGCGGGTACTCGACGTACTCGACGAGCTTGTTGTCCGGGGAGGTGCCGGAGAAGACCAGACCGGCCTTCTTCTCCAGCTCCGCGCGGTAGGCGTTGTTCACCTCGTAGCGGTGGCGGTGGCGCTCGTCGACGTACGGCTGGTCGCCGTAGACCTCGCGCACGATGGAGCCCTCCGCGAGCTTCGCCGGGTACAGGCCGAGGCGCATCGTTCCGCCCAGGTCACCGGCGCCCTCGACGTACGCGAGCTGCTCCTCCATGGTCGAGATGACCGGGTGGGCGGTCCCCGCGTCGAACTCGGTGGAGTTGGCGTCCGGGATGTCGGCCAGGTTGCGGGCGGCCTCGATCACGATGCACTGCAGGCCCAGGCAGATGCCGAGCAGCGGCACCTTGTTCTCACGGGCGTACTGGATCGCGCCGATCTTGCCGTTGACACCGCGGTCGCCGAAGCCGCCGGGGATCAGGATCGCGTCGACGTCACCGAGCTGCTTCTGCGCGCCGGCCGCGGTCTTGCAGTCGTCGGAGGTGACCCACTTGACCTTGACCCGCGCCTTGTTGGCGAAGCCGCCGGCCCGCATGGCCTCGGTGATCGAGAGGTACGCGTCGGGCAGGTCGATGTACTTGCCGACGAGCGCGACGGTGACCTCGTGGTCGGGGTTGTGGACGCGGTCGAGCAGGTCGTCCCAGGTGGACCAGTCCACGTCGCGGAAGGGCAGGTCGAGCTTGCGGACGACGTAGGCGTCCAGGCCCTCGGTGTGCAGCACCTTCGGGATGTCGTAGATCGACTTGGCGTCGATGGCGGCGACGACGGCGGCCTCGTCCACGTCGCACATCAGCGAGATCTTGCGCTTGATGGCGGTGGGGACCTCGCGGTCGGCGCGCAGCACGATGGCGTCCGGCTGGATGCCGATGTTGCGCAGCGCGGCGACGGAGTGCTGGGTCGGCTTGGTCTTCAGCTCGCCGGAGGGGCCGATGTAGGGCAGCAGCGAGATGTGCACGACGAAGACGTTGTCGCGGCCGACCTCGTGGCGGACCTGGCGGACGGTCTCCAGGAACGGCAGCGACTCGATGTCGCCGACGGTGCCGCCGACCTCGGTGATGACCACGTCGACGTCGTCGGTCGCCATGCGGCGGATCCGGGACTTGATCTCGTTGGTGATGTGCGGGATGACCTGGACGGTGTCGCCGAGGTACTCGCCGCGCCGCTCCTTGGCGATGACCTGCGAGTAGACCTGGCCGGTGGTGACGTTGGCCGAGCCGTCGAGGTCGACGTCGAGGAAGCGCTCGTAGTGACCGATGTCCAGGTCGGTCTCGGCGCCGTCGTTGGTGACGAACACCTCGCCGTGCTGGAAGGGGTTCATCGTGCCGGGGTCGACGTTCAGGTACGGGTCGAGCTTCTGCATCGTGACCCGCAGGCCTCGCGCCTTGAGGAGCGCACCCAGGCTGGAGGCGGTCAGGCCCTTCCCGAGGGAGGAGGCGACACCCCCGGTGACGAAGATGTGCTTGGTCGTCGTGGTTTTGGGCGGCATCGCCAAGAGGGGGCTCCCGTGGTCGCGTTCTGGAGGTGCGTTCCGGCGTGCCCTCCGGAAGAATCGGGGGGTGCCGTCGCTGCGGTTGCGGGGTCCTCGGCTGTCGCCGTTTCCCACCGGTCCACGGGGTACCAGGGTATCAGCGACATCGGGAGACCGCTTCCGGCCACACGGGGCAGTCAGGCGCGCACGGACGGCTACGCGCCCTCCGGGTGCGCGGGCTGCGCCGGGGTGGGAGCGGCGTCAAGAGGTGCGTGAGGGATGCTCACCCGATCGGCGCAACGGCGTTACGAGAGCGTGCCGAAACGCGTCGTATCCTGCTCGGACACTCGCCGCCGATCGTCAACATCTGTTGACCGTTGACCTGTAGTAGCCGCCCTCGGGGCGGACGTGGCCGTTCGAGGAGAGAGCACGTGGCCGGGCGCATCGAGGATTACGCACTCATCGGAGACATGCAGACCGCCGCCCTGGTCTGCCGGGACGGCAGCGTCGACTGGCTCTGCCTGCCGCGCTTCGATTCGCACGCCGTCTTCGCGGGACTCCTCGGGACCGAGGAACACGGATTCTGGCGGGTCGGCCCCGCCGTCCCCGACGGCGCTTCCCCGCCGCCCGCCGACCGCCGTCGCTACCGGGGCGACTCGCTCATCCTGGAGTCCGAGTGGGACACCCCGCGCGGCACGGTCCGGGTGACCGATTTCATGCCCCCGCGCGACGGCGCGCCCCAGCTGATCCGGATCGTGGAGGGCGTCTCGGGCCGCGTGCCGATGCACTCCGCGCTGCGGATGCGGTTCAGCTACGGACGGGTGGTGCCGTGGGTCCACAAGGTCGGGGACCGTACGGTCGCCGTCGCGGGCCCCGACTCGGTGTGGCTGGACACGGACGCCGAGACGCACGGCAAGGACCTCACGACGTACTCGGACTTCACCGTCACCCCGGGCGACCGGGTCACCTTCACCATCAGCTGGCAGCCCTCGCACAAGGAGGCGCCCGCCCTTCCGGACCCGGAGGGTTCGCTGGAGGCGACCGAGGACTTCTGGCGGGAGTGGGTGGAGCACTGCACGTACCACGGCCCGTACCGCGAGGCGGTCGTCCGCTCGCTGATCACGCTGAAGGCGCTGACGTACGCGCCCACCGGCGGCATCGTGGCCGCGCCGACCACATCCCTGCCGGAGGAGATCGGCGGTGTACGGAACTGGGACTACCGCTACACCTGGCTGCGCGACGCGGCGATCACCCTCTCCTCGATGCTGCGCACCGGCTACCGCGAGGAGGCCCGCGCCTGGCGGGACTGGCTGCTCCGCGCGGTCGCGGGCGACCCGGAGAACCTGCAGATCATGTACGGGATCGCCGGCGAGCGTGAGCTCGGCGAGGCCGAGCTCGACTGGCTGCCCGGGTACGAGAACTCCGGCCCGGTCCGGGTCGGCAACGGGGCGGCCAACCAGCTCCAGCTGGACGTGTACGGCGAGGTCACCGAGGCCCTGCACCTGGCGCACATGACGGGTCTGTCCCGCAACGACTACGCCTCGCTGCTCCAGCTCAAGCTGATCCGCTACCTGGAGACGCACTGGAACGAGCCCGACGAGGGCATCTGGGAGGTCCGCGGCCCGCGCCGCCACTTCGTGCACTCCAAGGTGATGGCCTGGGTGGCGGTGGACCGCACGATCAAGCTCATCGAGTCCGGAGACGCCGACGGCCCGCTGGAGCGCTGGCGCGAGCTGCGCGACGAGATCCACCGGGACGTGTGCGAGAAGGGCTACGACAAGGAGCGGAACACCTTCACGCAGTCGTACGGCTCCAAGGAACTGGACGCCTCGCTGCTGTTGATCCCGCAGATGGGCTTCCTGCCGCCGGACGACAAGCGGGTCATCGGCACGATCGAGGCGATCCAGCGGGAGCTGTCCACCGAGGACGGCTTCGTCCTGCGCTACCCGACGGCCGGCGAGGAGGCCGGCGTGGACGGCCTGGAGGGCGACGAGGGCGCGTTCCTCGCCTGCTCGTTCTGGCTGGCCGACGACCTGGCGATGATCGGCCGCGTCGACGAGGCCCGCAAACTCTTCGAACGCCTCCTGGCCCTCCGCAACGACCTGGGCCTCCTCGCCGAGGAATGGGACCCCCGCCTCCAACGCCAGGTGGGCAACTTCCCCCAGGCCTTCAGCCACGTCCCCCTGATCGACACGGCACTCCGCCTGACGGCGAGCGGGGCGTACGGGGGCTGAGGACTCAGTCCTGGGGCGGGTACGGGAATTCGGTGGCGTCACCGAAGAAGTAGTCGTAAGCCTTCTCGAGAAAGGCGTACAGCTCGTCTTCGCTGGAGAAGGAGAAAATCTCCTCCGTGATGTCGCTCCACTCGCGGAGCGACATCACGCGGGTGCGGAGCAGTTCGGCGAATCCGTCGCGCTGGATCACGGTCGTTTCCGTGAAGCGTCCGGGATTGGCGAGGCTGTGCCGGACACCTCTCCTCAGGTCTTCGGGCTCGTTCACGCAGTCGGGGCCGAAAGCGCTGCCGATGAAGCTTCTGGTTTTCGCGTCCACTCTCATGTCCTTAGGGGTGTCACCCCTGCTCGGGGTCGGGATGCATCGTTTCAGCCCCATGGTGTGATCATCGAACCGCGCGGTCGGGGCGGCGGAGGGCCGTGAATGCGAGCGCGCGCCATCCACGAGGCGCGGGCTCCGAGGCACCGGAATACGCTGAAAGGGTCCTGTCCCCCCGAGGAAAGGGGGGCACTCCCATGGCTCCCCAGGGCAGCGTTCCGCAAGCCGCGCTCGCCGGGCTCCGTGAGGATCTGGCCGGCGAGGTGTTCGTGCCCGGCGATCCGGGCTACGACGAGGCCCGGAAGATCCACAACGGCATGATCGACCGGCGGCCCGCCGTCATCGCCCAGTGCGCGACGCCGGAGGACGTGTCGAACGCGGTCCTCTTCGGCCGGGAGACCGAGCTGCCCATCGCCGTGCGCGGCGGTGGGCACAGCGTCGCCGGTACGTGCGTCGTCGACGGCGGCCTCGTCGTCGACCTGCGCCGGATGCACGCGGTCGTCGCCGACCCCGAGCACATGACGGCGCGGGTCGAGGGCGGCGCGACCATGAGCCATCTCGACCGCGCGACCCAGCCCTTCCACCTGGCCACCACCGGCGGCCGGGTCTCCACCACGGGCGTCGGCGGATTCACGCTGGGCGGCGGTTCGGGCTGGCTGGAGCGGAAGTTCGGGCTCGCCTGCGACAACCTCCTCGCCGCCGAGCTGATCACCGCCGACGGCAAGCACGTGCACACCGACGCCGAGACGCATCCCGAGCTGTTCTGGGCGCTGCACGGCGGCGGCGGGAACTTCGGCGTGGCGACCTCGCTCACCCTGCGGCTGCACGAACTGCCCGAGATGAGCTTCGCGATGCTCTTCTTCCTGCCGGAGTCCGCGCCCGAAGTGGTACGCACCTTCCGGGACCTGGCCGCCGACGCCCCGGACGCGGTGGGCGGCGGGGTCATCTACCTGCCCGCGCCACCGGAGCCGTTCGTCCCCGAACACCTCGTCGGCAAGCTGCTCTGCGGCACGCTGTTCACCTACGCCGGTCCCGTCGCCGAGGTCCGCGAGCTCGCGGCGCCGCTGCTCGCACTGAAGCCCGTGATCGAGATGGTCACGGACATCGCGTACACGGATCTCCAGTGCATGCTCGACGACCCGCCGGGGCTGCGGAACTACTGGTCGGCGGAGTATCTGAACGCCTTCCCCGACGAGGCCGTCGACGCCTTCTGCGCCCGGGGCGCCCTGATCCCCCTCCCGACCGCCAGCCAGCACGTGCTCTTCATGATGGGCGGAGCGGTGGCGGCCGGTCCGGCCGACTACCCGATCCCGTGGCGTTCGGCGCCCTGGGCCGTGCACCCCTTCGCGACCTGGGAGAACCCGGCCGACGACGAGCGGGCGAGACAGTGGGTACGGGACGTGCGGGCCGACGCGCGGCCGTGGTCGACCGGCGACGTGTACCTCAACTTCATCGGCTCCGAGGGCGAGCAACGGGTCGTCGCGGGCTTCGGCGCCGACAACTACCGCAGGCTCGCCGCCGTGAAGTCCACCTACGACCCCGACAACGTCTTCCGCTTCAACCACAACATCACGCCGGCCGCCGCCTGACGAACCTCAGGCCTCGCCTCAGGGCTCACCCAGACCTTCGAGGGCCTCACCTCAAGGCGGCGATCACCTCCCGCGCGGCACGCTCCCCCTCGGTGGCGCCGCCCTCCATGAAGCCCTGGAAGTCGTAGCTGCAGTGCTCGCCGCCGATGTGGATGTTGCCCTGCGCGGTGCCCTCGTACCCCGCGTACCGGTGCAGATAGCCGACCGGCCAGCAGGAGTAGGCGCCGAGCGCGTGCGGGTTGCGGTGCCAGGCGGAGAGCTGGGCGCGGCCGGTGTACGCCTGTGAGGTGCCGGGGAAGAAGGCATCGATGCCGCCCAGGTACCGGGTCACCAGACTCCGTACGTACGGGTCGGACTCGGTGGAGAAGGGCCCCGCGGGCGTGAGGGACGAGGCGAGGCTGCCGCCGCCGTACTGGATGAGGATGCCTCCCGTTCCGCCCTGGATCTTGGTGGTGTCCCAGGTCTGCTGCACCTCGGTGTCGGTGAAGCAGTCACCGGCGGAGACCCCGGGCCAGGAACCGGTACCGCGCCACGGGCGGGTGCCGAACTGCATGTTGAGCTTGGTGCAGTGCCCCATCCGGGCGTCCCGCAGCAGGTTCCTCATCAGGGGGTCGAACCCCGCCTGGCCGAGGTCGAGTCGCTGCAGGATCGGCAGCGGGACGGTGAGGATCGTGTGGTCGGCGGTGACGGTGCGGGTGGCGCCGGCCTCGGTGAAGGTCAGCGTCTGGGTGCCGTCCGCGTTGGCCCGTACCGCGGTCAGGGACCAGCCCCTGCGCAGGGTGCCGGGGGCGAGGGCGCCCGCGATGGCGTTCGGGAGCCGGTCGTTCCCCCCGCGGATGTGATAGCGCTCGTTGGACAGACCCCAGATGTTGAAGTTGCCCGGATTGGTCTGGTAGCCCATGAGCAGGACGAGGGCGAGCGAGGACTGTTCGGTGGTGTCGGCGCCGTACTCGACGTTGTACGCGACGTCGATGAACCGGCCGAGCGGCGAGGCGTGGCCGCCGGGGACCCTCGACTCGATCCACTCGTGGATCGACATGGTGTCGAGGGCGGTGCCGGTGGGGGTGGACTGGTTCCACTTCACCTCCCCCGCCTCGGACAGGTCGCGGCGCAGGGACTGGTAGACGGCGTTGAAGTCCTGGTCGGCCTGGTGGCGCGGGTAGTACGTCCCGTTGAACCAGAGGACCTCCTCCGCGCCGTTGGGCCCGCCGCCGAGGAAGTCCTCCGTGGGCAGGTCGAAGCGGCGGCAGAGCTCGAGGATCTTCTTGTGGCCGGTGTCGATGAGTTCGCCACCGATCTCGGAGGTCTGCCCGTACGCCCAGTGGTTCCGCTGGGTCCACATGCGGCCGCCGACGCGCGCGGGCTCGGCCTCGTAGAGCGTCGGGCTCAGGCCCGCGTCCTGGAGGGTGAGGGCGGCGGTGAGGCCGGAGATGCCGGCGCCGATCACCGCGACACGGGCGGGGGTCACGGCCCGTGCCACGGCCGGCCGGGAGGCCACCGTGCCGGCCGTGACGGCGACCCCGGCCGCGGCGGCGTACTTCAGGAGGGAGCGGCGGCCGACACGGTCGGACCGCATCCCTCTCAACTCGTCGACGGGAAGGTTCAGCCGTCGGGCGTCGGCGTGCTCGGCGGCGAGGCGGTTCAGGAGGTGCATCGGATTCGTGCGTGCCATGGGGCGCTCCTGGAGGGGTGGAAGGGATCAGCTCTGGGGTACGGGGGTGGGGGCGGGCTGCTCGGACTCGTCGTCGCGCTCGGTCGCGTCCTCCAGGACGATCCGGCCGATGATCTCGTAGCGCTCGGGCTGCCTCATCCTGAGGTGGAGGCCGAGGCCGAGGCCGCCGAGGAAGACCGCTCCGACGATCCAGGGGATCGCCTTGAACAGGAGGGAATCGGCGGCGAGTCCCGCCGCGGTCTCCATGTTCATGACCAGCAGGACGACCACGGCGATCATCCCGACGCCACCGAGCAGCGGCGCGGTGAGCGTCTTGAACCAGTGCCTGTCCTCCGGGTGGTTCTTGCGGAAGTAGCCGATGACGGCGAAGGAGCAGAGGGTCTGGACGATGAGGATGGCCATCGTGCCGAGGATCGCGAGCAGCGTGTAGAGGTGGATGTACGGGTCCTGGCCGGTGAGCCAGAAGGCGCCGACGAGCACGACCGCGATGGCGCTCTGGACGTAGGAGGCGATGTACGGCGAGCCGTGCTGGGGGTGCGTACGGCCGAGGGCCCGGTGGAGGAAGCCCTCGCGGCCGATGGCGTAGAGGTAGCGGGAGGCGCACTGGTGGAAGGCCATGCCGCAGGCGAAGGAGCCGGTGAGCAGCAGCCACTGGAAGGCGTCGACGGCCCAGGCGCCGATGAAGGACCGGGTGGGGGCGAAGAACAGGTCGAGGGGTGCGGCGGACGACGAGAGCGTCACGGACCCGCCGAGCCCGTTCCCCGCGATGGTCATCCAGGAGACGTAGATGTAGAAGAGGCCGACGCCGACGACGGAGATGAGGGTGGCGCGCGGGATCACGCGCTTGGGGTCGCGGGACTCCTCCCCGTACATGGCGGTCGACTCGAAGCCGACCCAGGACCAGAAGGCGAAGAAGAGGCCGAGGCCGGCGGAGGTGCCCGTGAAGGCGTTGGCCGGGTTGATGGGCTCGACCGGGATGCCGTCCGGGCCGCCGCCGGCTATCAGGACGGCCGTGGCGACGGCGAACAGGACCGCGATCTCGGCGATGAGCATCACGCCGAGCGCCTTGGCGGTGAGGTTGATGTCGAAGTACGCGAGGACTGCGGTCACTGCGAGCATCGCCGCCGCGTAGACGATCCACGGCAGGTCCACACCGAGCTGATCGGCGACCGTGGTCTTGGTGAAGTACGCGAAGACGCCGACGATCGAGGCCTCGAAGACGATGTAGGCGAGGACGGCGAGCATGCCGGAGGCCATACCGGCGATCCGGCCGAGGCCGTGCGAGATGTAGCCGTAGAAGGCCCCGGCGGCCGTGATCCGCTTGGCCATGGCCACATAACCGACCGAGAAGACGGTCAGGACCAGGGTCGCGAAGAGATATCCGGCGGGTGCGCCGGTGCCGTTGCCGAAGCCGACGGCGATGGGGAGGTTGCCGGTCATCGCGGTGATCGGGGCGGCGGTGGCGACGGCCATGAAGACGACGCCGACGACGCCGATCGAGTTCGCTTTGAGGCGCTGCACCTCGGGGGTGGGGTTGTCTGCCATGGCCGGAGAGGATCCTCCCGCGTGACGTACGCCACAATCGACATGCGGTCGCACAATTGGCCCGCCGGGGCGACGAGTTGTCGACGGGATGGACGAACTGTCGGGTCCCGTAACCCTCGGGTGATGTTGCCGGAACATGTACGGAGGTAGCGTCCGGCTCCATGGACAATCAGGGCGGGATCACCGTGCAGCGGGCGCTGGAGCTGCCCGGGCTCCGCAGCGGCCTCCCGGAAGTGGTCGCGGGCGCGGACCGGCTGAACCGGACCGTGCGCTGGGTGCACGCGGGCGAGGTCCCGAACATCGCGTCGCTGCTCAAGGGCGGCGAGCTGCTGCTCACCACGGGCCTCGGCCTCGGTACGCGCCCGGCGGAGCAGCGCGCGTTCGTGCGCCGGCTCGCGGACCGGGGCATCGCGGCGCTCGTGGTGGAGCTGGGCCCCCGCTTCTCCCGCCTGCCGGCGACGATCGTGGAGACGGCGCGCACGGCGGGCCTGCCCCTGGTGCAGCTGCACCGCGAGGTCCCGTTCGTCGCGGTCACCGAGGAGATCCACACCGAGATCGTGAACGGCCACTACGCGCTGCTGCGGCAGGCGGAGGAGGTCCACCGCCAGTGCACGGAGGCGCTGCTCGGCGGGGGCGGGGTGCCGCAGGTGCTGCGGATCCTGGCGGACTTCACGGCGAACCCGGTCTTCCTGGAGACGGCCGACGGCCAGCTGCTGTACGCGGCCGGTACGGAGTCGGGTCCGGCGGACCCGCTCCAGGTGTGGGACGGGCTGCGGGGCCAGCGGGCGGCGCGCGAGTCGGGCCCGCCGACGGGCGCCGTGCTCGTGGACGTACCCGGAGGCGGACCGGGCACGGGCTCCGTCCGCGCCCGCCTCGTACTCCTGGCGGTCGACGGCCCGCTCTCCCAGGTGCACCGCATGGCGGCGGAACGGGCGGCGGGGATCCTGGCGGTCGTCCTGATGCAGGCCAGGCAGGAGGAGGAGCTCGCGGCGCGGGGCCGCGGCGACTTCCTGACGGACCTGGCGGAGGGCCGGATCACGGCGGAGGACGCGCCGGCGCAGGCCCGCGTGCTGGGCTTCCGCCCCGGGGACGGCCCACTGCTACCGGTGGTGATGCGCCTCGCTTCGGAGCTGTCTCCCTCGGGCAACTGGGCGCTGCTGGCGAGGGCCGTCCTGGAGGAGCTGTCGTCGGTGGGCGTCCCGGTCCTGCTGGGCGTACGCCCGGTGGAGGGCCGGGTGCCGCTGCTGCTCGGCCTGCGCTCGGAGTCGGAGCGTACGGCGGTGGCGGACCGGGTCGCGGCGGCGCTGCGGGCGGGCGTGGAGCGGGCGGGCCTGGAGCGCGGGGGCGGCCACCCGCCGGTGGTCGTGGTGGGCGTTGCGGGCGGCTGGGCGGCGGCGTCGGCGTCCCTGCGGCACGCGGGCGAGACGGCGACGGCGGCGCAGGGGCTCTCGGACCGCCCCTGGTACGACGCGCGCCGCCTGGACATCGACCTGCTCCTCTGGCGCCTGCGCGAGCACCCGGACCTCGCGGCCTTCGTGGACCGTGCGATCGGCCCCCTGAGGGACCACGACCGCACCTCCCGCCCGCCGCTGCTCCCGACCCTGGAGACGTACCTGGCCCACGCGGGCCGCAAGGCGGAGACGGCCCGCGAACTCCACCTCAACCGCCAGACGCTCTACAACCGCCTGGCCCGCATCTCCGAACTTCTCGGCACGGACCTGGACGACCCCCAGACGGTCCTGGCCCTCTCCCTGGCCCTCCGCGCAAGACGCCACACGCTGTAGCCCTGCGGGGGCTCGGGGGGGGCGAAGCCCCAGGGTCCCGCCCCGACGCACCCCCGCGGGCGCGAAGCCGCCCGCTCGGGCTCGGGGGCGAAGCCCCCGGTCCCGTCAGGGTCTCGGGAAGGGGCGGGGCCGGGGGAGATCACACCCCTCTCCTCAACGCCGCCCCGACAACTCGTCGTACACGCTCAACACATGCGCGATCGTCTCGTCCTCCGTCGGCCACGTCCCCGCCTGCACCCGACCGGCCGCCGCCAGGTCCATCCGCCGGTCCGTGTCCTCCAACAGCCCCCGCACCGCCGCCGCCAGCGCGGGCGCGTCGCCCCACGGCACCAACTCCGCCGCGTCCCCGACCAGTTCCGGCACCCCGCCCACCGCCGTCGCGACCAGCGGCACACCGAGCCGCAGGGCCTCCTGCGCCAGCAGGGCGCGGGCCTCCCAGCGCGACGGAAGCACGGCCACGTCCGCCGCCGCCAGCAACTCCGCCACGTCGTCCCGGCGTCCGATCAGCCGGACCGCGAGCCCCTCGGCCTCGATCCGCCGCTGCAGCGCCGCCCGATCGCGCCCCTCCCCCGCGATCACAAGGAGCGGCTGCGGGTCCATGTCCCGCCACTCCCGCGCCGCGTCGAGCAGCAGCCCGTACCCGCGCTCCGGCACCAGCGCCCCGACCGCCATCAGCAACGGCCGGTCCACCGCGCCCAGTTCCGCCCGCGCCTTGCCGTCGTGCAGACAGACCGGCGCCCTCGACCCGGGCACCGTCACCGGCCCGAGCCGGGCGTCCCGCGCCCCGCGCCGCCGCGCCCGGTCGACCAGCTCCGACGAGGTCCCGAGGACAACGGTCGCCGCCCGCGCCGTCCTTCGTTCGAGCAGCCGCAACAGCCCACCGCGCGCCCCGTCCACGTGGTTGCGGGTGTGCCACGTCGTCACGAGCGCGGGCCCTCGTACCCCGCCCGACAGCGCGAGCGTCGCCCGCACCGAGGCGTGCAGCCCGTGGGCGTGCACCACGTCCGCGCCGATGCAGGCGTTGCGGAGCTGCGCGACCGTCGCGGGGTCGTTGCGGCGCGGGACGGGCACGAAGTGCGCGCCGGCGCCGATGAAGTCGTAGGCGCGGTCGAGTTCGGGCGGGGCGCACACGGTCACCCGCACGCCCCTCGCCACGAGCCCCGAGGCAAGTGATCGGACGTGAGCGCTACTGCCCGCGCTGCCGCCGCCCAGCACTTGGACCGTACGGAGCTGTGTCACGGGCCCAAGGATGCCAGCCCGTACGCACGTTCCGGCACCGAAGCCCCGTCGTGGCCGTGTCCGAGGCCTCAACTCGCCGCGCGCTATCACTCACATGGGTGAGCTTGCGGGGGTATTGGCCCTCCCCCGGCCTCCGGCCGGGGGGACCCGCCGCGCTCGCCGTACGCGGCTGCCGCGACGAGCCCGGCCGCGTGGACGGCGAGTCCGAACGTACCGTTCCCGGCGGCGATCGCGCTGCCGACGGCGGCGCCGAGCGCGTGCGCGCCCGTGTCACCGAGCATGGTCCGCTCGCCGAGGTCGTCGACGAGGACGGCGGCCGCGGCGCCCATCGGCGCGGCGGCGAGCGACCCGCGCAGCAGCCCGGGCGCGGCGAGCCCGAGCACCGTCAACACGGCACGCCCGGGGGCGACGTCGACCAGGTTGACAAAGTGCGCGGTCCCCGCGATCACGACGCCCGCCAGGACCTTGTCGACGGGCCGTTCCTTGAGCAGCGCACCGGCCACGAGCCCGGCCGCGCCGATCCCGACGAGCTTCACGGTCCCGCTGGTCACCTCTCCGTCGCGCAGGGCCCCGAGGTGCGCCCGGAAGCCCCGGCGGTGGTCGCCCTTCCAGTCGTCGTACGCCCCGCAGGCACCGGCGGCGAGGACGGCGAACGCGGCCGGCCCTCCGCCGACCCCCGACCGGGGCGCCCAACGCGCCGCGCTCGCGGCCGCGACGGCGGCACCGACGGCGGTGGCGGGCCCGGCGCACAGATCGACGCTCCGCCCGGCGTGATTCTCACGCAGCCACCGCGCGTCTCCGCGCCGCCGCATCGCCACGTACGCGGCCCGACCGACCCCGGCGGCCACGACGAACGCCCCGGCCCTGCCCCACTTCCCGCTCATGCGCCCAGCGTAGGCGGCAGCCGTCCACGCCCGGCGGGCAGCCCCGAGGCCCAGCCCCACCCACCCGGGCGAAGGCGTCAGCGCCGGCCGCCGTCAGCGGTCACCCCCCGTCAGCGCCGGCCGCCGTCAGCGGTCACCCCCCGTCAGCGCCGGCCGTCGGCCCGCGCGGTGGCCAGCAGCTCCTCCGCGTGCGCACGCGCCGTCTCCGAGTCCTCCTGGCCCGCCAGCATCCGCGACAGCTCGCGGACGCGGTCCTCGCCCTCCAGGACGGTGACACCGGACCGGGTCACGGAGCCGTCGTTGGTCTTCTCCACCAGCAGCTGCCGGTCGGCGAAGGCCGCGACCTGCGGAAGGTGGGTGACCACGACGACCTGCGCGGTCTTGGCGAGCTTCGCGAGCCGGCGGCCGATCTCCACGGCCGCCTTGCCGCCGACGCCCGCGTCGACCTCGTCGAAGAGGTACGTCGGCACCGGGTCCGTACCCGCGAAGACGACCTCGACCGCCAGCATCACCCGGGACAGCTCACCACCGGACGCGCCCTTCGCGATCGGCCGCGGCGGCGCGCCCGGGTGCGGGGCGAGGAGCAGCTCGACCTCGTCGGCGCCGGACGGCGTGTACGCGACGGGGCGACCGCCGACCTCGACACCGTCCGGGTCCTCGGTCTGCCGGATGTCGAAGGACACGCGCGCGTGGGGCATGGCGAGCGAGGCCAGTTCGGCGGTGACGGCGTCGGCGAACCGGGCCGCCGCCTCCGTACGGGCGTCGGTGAGCGCCTGCGCGAGGACGGACAGCTCGGCCCGCAGCGCGTCGCGCTCGGCGGTCAGTTCGCCGATCCGGTCGTCGTCGCCCTCCAGCTCGGTCAGCCGGGCCGCGCTCTCCTGCGCCCACGCCAGAACGGCGGCGACGTCCTCGCCGTACTTCCGGGTGAGCTGCGTCAGCGCCGCGCGCCGCTCCTCGACGGCCGCGAGCCGCCGCGGGTCCGCGTCCAGGTTGTCGGCGTAACCGGCCAGCTCCCCGGCCACGTCGGCGAGCAGGATCGAGATCTCGCCCATCCGGTCCGCGAGCGAGGCCAGCGCCGGATCGTGCGACCGTACGGCCTCCAGGGCGCGTCCCGCGCCCGCGACCAGGGTCGTCGCGTCGACGGCCTCCGGGTCCTCGGGCTGGCCCGCGAGCGCCGCGTGGGCGAGCGCGGCGGCGGAGGCGAGGGCCTCGGCGTGCCCGAGCCGCTCCGCCTCGGCCGCCAGCTCGACGTCCTCCCCTGCCAGCGGCTCGACGGCCTCGATCTCACCGAGTCCGAAGCGCAGCAGGTCGGCCTCCTGGGCCCGCTCCCGCGCCCGAGTGGTGATCTCGTCCAGCTCGGCGACCACGGCCCGCAGCCGCCGGTAGGCGTCCGCGTACGTGGCCAGCGGTACGGAGACGGCCTCGCCCGCGTACCGGTCGAGGGCGCCGCGCTGGCGGGCAGGCTTGAGCAGGCCCTGCTGGTCGGTCTGGCCGTGCACCGCCACGAGTTCGTCGGCGAGTTCGGCGAGCAGCCCGACCGGCACCGAACGCCCGCCGAGATGGGCCCGAGAGCGCCCCTCGGCGGAGATCGTGCGGCTGACGAGCAGCGCGCCGTCGTCCAGCTCGGCGCCCGCCTCCTCGGCGCGTACGGCGACGGCCGCGCCCTTGGGCAGCGTGATCCGCCCCTCGACGACGGCCGAACCCGCGCCGATCCGCACCAGGGCGGGGTCGGCGCGCCCGCCGAGCAGCAGCCCCAGGCTGGTCACGACCATGGTCTTGCCGGCACCGGTCTCGCCGGTCACCGCGGTGAAACCGGGCGACAGCTCGACAACAGCGTCGTCGATGACCCCGAGCGACCGTATCCGCATCTCCTCCAACACGGGGAAGACCTTACGAGGTCCGGCCCCACCTGTGCGACGGCCCCTGCCGGAAGGGGGCGAACGCGCAGGTCGGAGCTGCGGCTGTCACCCGTGGGGGTGGGCGAGCCCGGCCCGGGGCCGGGCTCGGCCCCGCGCCCTAGTGGGGCGCGCCGCGCCACCCCGACACCGGCAGCGCGAACTTCGCCACCAGCCGGTCCGTGAACGAGGCGTGGTGCAGCCGGGCGAGCCGTACCGGCACCTCACCGCGCCGGACCTCGACCCGTGCGCCCGCCGGGAGTTCGACCGTCCGGCGGCCGTCGCACCACAGCACGCCGTTGGGCGTGTGCGGCTCGACCTCCACCGCGAGCACCGACTCCGGTGTCGTCACGAGCGGCTTGGCGAACAGCGCGTGCGCCCCGATCGGCACCATCAGCAGCGCCTCGACCTCGGGCCAGATCACCGGCCCACCGGCCGAGAAGGCGTACGCCGTCGAGCCGGTCGGGGTCGCGCAGATCACCCCGTCGCAGCCGAACCCGGTGACCGGCCGGCCGTCGATCGCGAGCACGACCTCCAGCATCCGTTCCGGGGAGACCTTCTGGACGGCCGCCTCGTTCAGCGCCCAGTCGCGGTGCAGCACGTCGCCGTTCTCGTAGACGACGACGTCGAGGGTCATGCGCTCCTCGACCTCGTACGCCCGCGTCACGACCCGGTCGACGACCTTGTCGAGGTCGTCGCGCTCGGCCTCCGCGAGGAAGCCGACCCGTCCGAGGTTGACGCCGAGCATCGGTACGCCGGAGGCTCTTGAGAACTCCGAGCCGCGCAGCAGCGTCCCGTCGCCGCCGAGGACGACGAGCAGCTCGCAGCCCTCCAACGCCTCGGCGCAGGCCTCGGGGACGGTCTCCACGGACGGCGGCAGCGGCAGGTCGGCCGCCTCCGCCTCCAGGACACGGACGCCGATCCCGCTGCGCAGCAGTCCGAGCACGACGAGTTCGGCGCTGCGCACGGCGGCCGGGCGGCCCGTGTGCGCGAGCAGGAAGACAGTACGACTGCCCGTACCAGTATCAAGTGGTGCGGTCGTTGAGCTCAACGAGGTCCCTCCGCCACGGCGCGGTCGACATCCGCCGGATCCAGCGCGGGCGCCCCTGCCCGCAGCCACAGAAAGTACTCGACGTTGCCGGAGGGGCCCGGCAGCGGGCTCGCGGTCACGCCGAGGACACCGAGCCCGAGCTCACCGGCCTGCCGCGCCACGTTCTTCACCGCGTCGCCGCGCAGCTGCGTGCTGCGCACCACGCCGCCCGTACCGAGCCGTTCCTTGCCGACCTCGAACTGCGGCTTGACCATGAGCACGAGGTCCGCGTCGGGCGCGGTGCAGCGCACCAGGGCGGGGAGCACGAGGCCGAGCGGGATGAAGGAGAGGTCGCCGACGACGAGGTCGACGGGGGTTCCGTCGATGGCGTCGAGCGTCAGCTCGCGTACGTTCGTCCGGTCCTTGACGGTGACCCGGTCGTCGCTCTGCAGGGACCAGGCGAGCTGGCCGTAGCCGACGTCGACGGCGACGACGTGGGCCGCGCCCGCCCGCAGCAGGACGTCCGTGAACCCGCCGGTCGACGCGCCCGCGTCCAGCGCCCGCCGGCCCTCGACCGTCAGCCCCCGCGGTACGAAGGCCGCGAAGGCCCCGGCCAGTTTGTGGCCGCCGCGCGAGACGTAGGACGGGTCGCTGTCGTCCGCGGCGACGACGATGGCCGCGGCCGTCTCGACCTGGGTGGCGGGCTTGGTCGCGACCGTCTTGCCGACGGTCACCCGCCCCGCCGCGATCAGCTGGCTGGCGTGCTCGCGCGAGCGGGCGAGCTCACGGCGTACCAGCTCGGCGTCCAGACGGCGGCGTGCCACTCCTGCCACGTTCGGTTCAGCTCCTGAGGTCGTACGGCGGTGTCGGTCCGGGACCGGGGGTCGGTCCGGGACCAGGTGTCGGTCCGGGACCGGATGTCGGTCCGGGGCGGACGGCGTCGAGCGAGGTCAGCTCGTCGCGCAGTCCACGGTGTACATCCTCGTACACCTCCAGGTGTCCGTCCGCCGGAAGGCGGTCGGCATCGGCAAGGCGGGACAGGAGGTCGTCCACGACGGGCCGACCGGTGGGAACGCGCTCGACGCCGAGGGGCGCGGGCGCGACGGCCTCGAACGCGGTCTCGTCGTCCACCCCCACATCCGCCATGGCCTCCGGCTGTGCCCCTGCCTCCGTAGCGTCACTCATGCACCCGACGCTATCGCGAAGCTCTGGGGTACGGTCGACGGCGATGGCCACGATCGAGGAGTGCCGCAGCGCACTCGACAGACTTTCGGACAATCTCCTGCGCGCCGACGGCGAGGTGCGGAGCGCCACGGCGCTCGACCGCAGCCTGAGCTGCCACATCACGGACCTGGACACGACGTTCACCGGCCGCCTCACGGACGGCCGGATCCAGGTCCGGGACACGGTGCCGGGCCCGCCGCCCGACAAGGCGCAGATCCGCCTGGCGATGACGGGCGACGACCTGGTGGCGATGGTGGACGGCGAGCTGAACTTCGCCAAGGCCTGGGCCTCCGGAAGGGTCAGGCTGGAGGCCGGCTTCCGCGATCTGCTGAAGCTGCGCTCACTTCTGTAGCGCGCGCTCGCGGACGGCCCGCGCCTTCCGCCCGGCGGGCACGACCAGCGGCGTTCCCGTCTCCGGGTCCTCGATGACCTGGCAGCGGAGCCCGAAGACCCGCTCGACCAGCTCGGCCGTGACGACCTCGGCCGGCGGCCCCTCCGCGACGACCTCACCGTCCCTGCAGGCGATCAGGTGGGTGGCGTACCGGGCCGCGTGGTTGAGGTCGTGCAGGACGGCGACGAGCGTCCGGCCCTCGTTCTCGTGGAGCTCGGCGCACAGGTCGAGGACGTCGATCTGGTGCTGGATGTCGAGGAAGGTCGTGGGCTCGTCGAGGAGCAGCAGCGGCGTCTGCTGGGCGAGCGCCATCGCGATCCACACCCGCTGGCGCTGGCCGCCGGACAGCTCGTCCACGTACCGCTCGGCGAGCTCCGCGACACCGGTCGCCGCCATCGACTCCTGGACGATCCGCTCGTCCTCCGGCGACCACTGGCGCAACAGCCCCTGGTGCGGGTAGCGGCCTCGGGCCACCAGGTCGGCGACCGTGATGCCGTCGGGCGCGACGGAGGACTGGGGCAGCAGTCCGAGGGTCCTGGCGACCTTCTTGGCCGGCATGCTGTGGATGCTCTGCCCGTCCAGGAGCACCCGGCCCTCCGAGGGCTTGAGCATCCGGGAGAGGGCGCGCAGGAGGGTCGACTTTCCGCACGCGTTGGGCCCGACGATGACGGTGAATGAGTTGTCGGGGATCGCGACGGACAGCTCGCGGGCGATGACCCGCTGGTCGTAGGCGAGGGTGACCGACTCGGCGCTGAGCCGCTGGGCCTGACGATCCTGGGCCTGACGATCCATGGAGGTACTCCTGAGTGTGTTCGCGTGTGAATCGGCCGCGTGCGCCCGCTCCGTCATATCCGCCCGGCCTTGCGTTCGCTGACGAGCAGCCACAGCAGATAGCAGCCCCCGAGCACTCCGGTGACGACACCCACCGGAAGCTGCCGGTCGCCGAAGGCGTTGGTCGCGGTCCAGTCGGCGACGAGGAGCAGCGCGGAGCCCATGAGGGCGGAGGCGGCGAGGTTGGGGCCGGGCGAGCGGGTCAGCCGGCGGGCCAGCTGCGGGGCGCTCAGGGAGACGAAGACGATGGGTCCCGCGGCGGCGGTGGCCACGGCGACCAGGACGACACTGGACGCCATGAGCACGATGCGGGTCCGCTCGACCCGCACGCCGAGGGCGTACGCGGCGTCGTCGCCCATCTCCAGCATCCGCAGCGCCCGCCCGTGCCCGAGGATCAGCGGGATCAGGACGCAGCAGACGGCGAACAAGGGCCAGAACTGCGCCCAGTCGCGCCCTTCCAGCGAGCCCGTCATCCAGACGGTGGCGCGGGTGGCGTCGACCAGGTTGGCCTTGGTGATGAGGTAGTGGATGACGGCGGTGAGCATCGCGGCCGCGCCGATGCCGACGAGGACGAGCCGGTAGCCGTGGATCCCGCGCTTCCATGCCAGAAGGTAGATCGCGGCGCCCGTGATCAGGCCTCCGACGACGGCGCCGCCCGCGGCGGCCATGGCGCTGCCCTGGAAGAGGACGATGACGCCGAGCGCGCCGACGGTGGCGCCCTGGCCGAAGCCGATGACGTCGGGGCTGCCGAGCGGGTTGCGCGAGATCGACTGGAAGACGGCTCCGCCGATGCCGAGCGCGGCGCCGACGAAGACGGCGACGAGGACGCGCGGCAGCCGCAGGTCCATGACGGCGAACTCCTGGACGGGGGTGCCGTCGCCGAGGAGCGTGGCGACGACGTCGCCCGGGGCGATGGGGAAGTCTCCGCTGCCGATGAGCACGACGCCGGCGGCAAGGGTGAGCACGAGCAGCAGGAGCACGGAGAGAGCGGCGCGGGGCTCGTACCGTACGGAGAACCCTCCACCGGTCCGTATGGACGTCACAGCTGGGCCATCCTCTTGCGGCGTACGAGATGGATGAAGACGGGTCCGCCGACGAGCGCGGTGACGATGCCGACCTGGAGCTCGGAGGGGCGGGCCACGAGCCGGCCGATCACGTCGGAGCCGAGGAGCAGGGCGGGCGAGAGGACGGCCGCGTACGGCAGGATCCAGCGCATGTCGGGGCCGGTGAGGGCGCGGACGAGGTACGGGACCATCAGCCCGAGGAACACGATGGGCCCGCAGGCGGCGGTCGCGGCGCCGCACATCAGCGTGACGGCGACCATCGCGAGGACCCGGGTGCGGTTGAGGCTCACGCCGAGGGCGCGGGCGGTGTCGTCGCCCATCTCCATGGCGTTGAGGGGCCGGGAGATCAGCAGGGCGAGAACGATCCCGACAAGAATGAAGGGCGCGACGCGGCGCACGGTGTCCATGTCGGCGGAGGCGAGCGAGCCGACGGTCCAGAAGCGGAGCCGGTCGAGGGCGGCGGAGTCGAGCAGCTGGACCGCGTTGACGTACCCGTAGAGCGCGGCGGTCGCGGCGGTTCCGGCGAGCG
This sequence comes from Streptomyces sp. NPDC048370, assembly GCF_043200825.1. Classification (NCBI taxonomy): domain Bacteria; kingdom Bacillati; phylum Actinomycetota; class Actinomycetes; order Kitasatosporales; family Streptomycetaceae; genus Streptomyces; species Streptomyces sp. NPDC048370. Next base: position 288,878 of record NZ_JBICYI010000011.1, read on the forward strand.
CGAGGCGCACGGGCGTGGAGCTGCGGCTGCCGCCGAGGACGTACACGACGACGGAGACGACGGCGGCGCCGAGGAACGCGAACCAGACGTAGGCGTCGACATCGGTGATCCCGAGGAACGCGATCGCGGAGACGACGGCAGCGGCGGCCCCGGCGTTGACTCCGAGCAGACCGGGCTCGGCGAGCGGGTTACGGGTGAGGCCCTGCATGACCGCACCGGAGAGCCCGAGCGCGACACCGACGAGCAGCCCGAGGAGCGTCCGGGGAACGCGAACGTCATGAACGATGACGTCGTTCCCGGTACCGGTGTTCTGGAACAGCCCGTGCCACACATCGGCGAGCGGCACGGGTTTGGCGCCGACCATGATGCTCAGGACACAGACCAGCAGCAGCACCGCGACACCCACGACCAGCCCGAACGCCCGCACGGCATGCCTGCGGCCCATCGTCTGAGGGTTTTCCGTAGCCTCCGCACTCGCTCGGGAGGACCTCTCAACCAACACGAGGTTAGGCTAACCTACCCTACCTTCCCCCCACCCCCACGCCCCAGAAGCCCACCCCGGCACAGGCCCACGACCTCCACGCCGCACCCCGGCACAGGCCCACGACCTCCACGCCGCACCCCGGCACAGGCCCACGACCTCCACGCCGCACCCCGGCACAGGCCCACGCCCCGCCGCGCCCCGGGCACAAAGCCTCCGCCCCCGCAGCCCACCCTCAGGCGCAAAGCCGCCGCCCTCGCCGCTCACCCTCGCGCGCAGCCACCACCACCCGCCCCCGGCGCGAAGCTGCCGCCTCCCCCTCCGGCGCTACGCTGCCGCCTCCACCGCCCACCCTCCGGCACCAAGCCGCCGCCTTCGCCGCTCACTCTCGTGCGGAGCCGTCACCACCACCCGCCCCCGGCGCGAAGCTGCCGGCCCCCGCCGCCCTCCGGCGCGAAGCCGCCGCCCCGCCGCCAACCCCCGGCGCGAAGCTGCCGCCTTCACCAACCACCCACCCACCCCCGGCGCGCAGCCGCCGGGGCCCCAGTCGGGGGTGCGGGGGCGGAGCCCCCGGTCTCGTCAGAGTTTCGGGAAGGGGTGGGGTGGGGGAATTCCCACCCCACCGCCGGGGCGACCGTCACAGCCCCAACCGCCCCAACGCCTTCCCCGCATCCAACCCACAAGCCCCCGCCCCCGCCTCGGCCCAAGCCGCCCCGCACAGCGCCCGCACCCCGTCCATCACGTCAAGCCCACCCCCGCCGACGTCACCAGCGCCCTCCAACACCAACGCGCCCCCACCAACCGACGCCCGCCACCCCCCACACACAAACTCCCCGCCCGTCTCCACGACAGCCGGCTGCCCCACCAACAGCCCCCGCAGGTCCGCCGCCACATACGTCGGCCGGTGCTCCGGCACCGCCGCCAGCAGCTGCGCCACATCCGTCACCCCGGTGAACACCAACAACGAGTCCACGCCCCCGTTGAACGCCCCCTCGATGTCCGTGTCCAGCCGGTCCCCGACCACCAACGGCCGCTCCGCCCCCGTCCGCAGCACCGTCTCCCGATGCATCGGCGGCAACGGCTTCCCCGCCACCTTCGGCTCCACGACACCACCCGTGGCGATCCGTACGACCTCCACGGCCGCCCCGTTCCCCGGCCCGATCCCCCGCGCCCCCGGAATCGTCAGGTCGGTGTTCGAGGCGTACCACGGCACACCCCGCGCCACGGCGTACCCCGCCTCCGCGAACCGCGCCCACGGCATGTCCGGCCCCCCGTACCCCTGGACCACCGCCGCAAGTCCCGGCACGTCCGCCGACTCCACCGGCTCCAGGCCCCGCTCACGCAGCGCCACCCGAAGCCCTTCCCCACCGACGACCAACACCGGCGAACCGGCGGGAACTTCGTCGGCGATGAGCCGCGCCACCGCCTGCGCCGAGGTGATGACGTCCCCGGCCTCCGCCGGCACCCCCAACTCGGTGAGGTGCGCGGCCACCGCGTCCGGCGTCCGCAAGGCGTTGTTGGTGACGTACGCGAGGTGCATTCCGCCGGCCCGGGCGACCGCCAGCGCGTCGACGGCGTGCGGAATCGCCTCACCGCCCGCGTACACGACACCGTCCAGGTCGAGCAGTGCCGTGTCGTACGCCTCGCTCAGCGCCGCCACACTGCCGCCGAGCATCCTCCTGGGCTGCCGGCCCGGGTGCCCCTGCCCGCCCCGGCGACCCTGACCACCCTGACCACCGTCACCCATACCCACGCCCACGCCCGCGCCCACACCCACCACGTACTCCTCACCCGTCGACCGACCTTCCCCGCTCCCCCGATCATCGCTCATTGCCACCGCGCACTTACGATTGCTCAATGAACACCAGTGGTCCTGCGGCCGACGACGGTCTGCACCTGGTCCCGTTCCGGGGACTCCGATACGTCCCCGAACGGGTCGGCAGCCTGGCCGCCGTGACCTCGCCCCCGTACGACGTCGTCGTCCGGCCCGACGGACTCCACCACCTGGAGTCCGCCGACCCCCACAACATCGTCCGGCTGATCCTGCCGCAGGCCATCAGCCCGGGCACCCGCCACCGCAAGGCCGCCGTCACCCTCGACCGCTGGATCGCGGACGGCGTCCTCGCGCCGGACCCCGAGCCCGCGCTCTACGTGTACGAGCAGAGCAGCGGCGACATCCTGCAGCGCGGCATCATCGGCGCCCTGGAGCTCTCCACCCCGGCCGAGGGCATCGTCCTCCCTCACGAGGACGTCATGCCGCACGTCGTCGAGGACCGCGCCGCCCTGATGCGGACCACCGCAGCCAACCTCGAACCGCTCCTCCTCACCTACCGGGGCAACGGCGACGGACCGGCGGACGTCATCGAACGCACCGTCCGGCGCGACCCGCTCCTCGCCACCACCACGGAGGACGGCTTCAGCCACCGCCTCTGGGCGGTCACGGACCCTGCCGAACTCGCGGCGGTCTCCGCCGGCCTGGCCGAGCACCAGGCGCTCATCGCCGACGGCCACCACCGGTGGGCGACGTACCTCCGCCTCCGCGAGGAACACGCCCAGCCCGGCCCCTGGAACTACGGCCTCGTCCTCCTCATCGACACGGCCCGCTACCCCCTCCGCGTCCGCGCGATCCACCGCCTGCTCAACCGGCTCCCCGTGGCGGAGGCCCTCGCCGCCCTCGGCGACGACTTCCGGATCCGCCGCGTCGACGCGCCCCTGCCGGAGGCCATGGAGTCCCTGGCGTCCGCCGCATCGGACGGCAACGCCTTCCTCTTCGCCGGCGACGGCACCTTCCACCTGGTGGACCGCCCCGCCCCGGAGCTCCTCGCCCGCACGATCCCGGCGGACCGCCCGCAGGCCTGGCGGACCCTGGACGCGACGGTCCTGCACGCGACGCTCCTCGACCACCTCTGGCACATCCCGGACACCCCCGAGGAGATCAGCTACATCCACGACACCGAGGCGGCCGTCGCCCAGGCGGAACGCCGGGGCGGTACGGCGGTGCTCATGCATCCCGTACGGGAGGACGTCGTACGGGACCTGGCACGGCAAGGCGTCACGATGCCCCGCAAGTCGACGTCCTTCGGCCCGAAGCCGGCGACGGGCCTGGTGCTCAGAAGCCTGGCACTCGACTGAGGGCATGAAAAAAGGGCGGCACCCCGGAGGGGGTGCCGCCCTTTGTCACACGATCAGTCCCGGTCGCCCCGGTCCTCGTCGTCCTCGTCCTCGTCGTCCTCGTCGTCCTGGTCCGCCTCGTCGGCGACGTCAGCGGAGGCGGACTCATCCACGTCCGCGTCCACGTCTACGTCCGCGTCCTCGTCCAGGTCGTCGATGGCGTCGACGAACTCGACACCGTCCAGCTCGGCAAGGCGGTCGGAGGCGTCCGTGGCCCCGTCCTTGTCCGCCTCGAGCGCCTTGGCGAACCACTCCCGCGCCTCGGTCTCGCGGCCGGCCGCGAGCAGCGCGTCGGCGTACGCGTACCGCAGGCGCGCGGTCCACGGGTGAACGGCGGTGGAAGCGAGCTCGGGGCTCTGCAGCGTCACGATCGCAGCGTCGAGCTGGTCCATGTCACGACGGGCACCGGCGGCGACGAGCCGCATCTCGACCTGCCCGGCCTTGTCCAGCTTCTGCACCTCGGGCTCACCAGCCATGGCGAGCGCCCGCTCGGGCCGGCCCATGCCGCGCTCGCAGTCGGCCATCACGGGCCACAGCTCGACACCACCGGTCATCCGCCGCGCGGCCCGGAACTCGGCCAGCGCCTCGGAGTACTTCTGCGTGGCGTACGCGGCGAAACCGGCGGCCTCACGGACGGCGGCGACACGCGACGCGAGCCGCAGGGCGATACGTGAGTACGCGTACGCCTGCTCGGGGTCCTCGTCGAGCAGGTCGGCGACCATGACGAGGTTACGTGCGACGTCCTCGGCGAGCCCCTTGGGCAGGCTCATGAGCTCCTGGCGCACATCGTCGTCGATCTCCTCACCGGTGACCTCCGGCGGGATCGGCAGCCGCTTGATCGGCGCCCGGTCGGGCCGGTCACGGTCGTCACGCCGCCCGTAGCCGCCGCCACGGTTGTCATCACGCCCGCGGTACCCACCCCGGTTGTCGTCACGCCGGTCGTCGCGACGGAAGCCGCCGCCACCCCGGTTGTCATCCCGACGGGGCCCACGCGGCCGGTCGTCGCGGCGGTCGTCACGGGGACGGTCGTCACGACGGAACGACGGACGGTCATCACGACGATCGTCGCGGGGCCGGTCGTCCCGACGGAAGGAGGGACGCTCGTCACGACGGTCGTCACGCGGCCGGTCGTCGCGACGGAAGCCACCGCCGCCACCACGGTTGTCGTCACGCCGGTCGTCCCGACGGAAGGCCGGCCGCTCGTCACGACGGTCGTCACGGGGACGATCGTCACGACGGAAGCCACCGCCACCACCACGGTTGTCATCACGACGGAACGAGGGACGGTCGTCGCGACGGAAGCCGCCGCCACCGCCACGGTTGTCGTCACGACGGTCGTCCCGACGGAAGGCCGGACGGTCATCACGACGGTCATCACGCGGCCGGTCGTCACGGCGGAACCCACCGCCACCACCACGGTTGTCATCACGACGGTCATCGCGGCGGAAGCCGCCGGCACCGCCACGGTTGTCGTCCCGACGGAAGCCGCCGCCACCGCCACGGTTGTCATCACGACGGTCGTCCCGACGGAAAGCCGGCCGCTCGTCACGCCGGTCGTCACGGGGACGGTCGTCGCGACGGAAGCCGCCACCACGGTTGTCGTCACGGCGGTCGTCGCGGGGCCGGTCGTCCCGACGGAACGACGGCCGGTCATCACGACGGTCGTCACGCGGCCGGTCGTCACGGCGGAACCCACCGCCGCCACCACGGTTGTCATCACGACGGTCGTCCCGACGGAAGCCACCGCCAGCGCCACCGCCACGGTTGTCGTCCCGACGGAAGCCGCCGCCACCGCCACGGTTGTCATCGCGCCGGAAGCCGCCACCACCACGGTTGTCGCCACGGCTGTCACCCCGACGGTCGTCACGAGGACGATCGTCACGGGGACGGTCATCACGCCGGTCATCGCGGGGGCGGTCGTCGCGACGGAACGAGGGACGGTCATCACGCCGGTCGTCGGGGCGGAAGCCGCCACCACCCCGGTTGTCGTCACGACGCGGGCCACGGAAGCCGCCGCCCCGCTCGCCACCGTCCCTACGACGCGGCTCGCGCTCCGGACGGTCGTCGGGAGAGTTGGTGGACATCGGCGTGACTCCTGTCTTCGGGTACTGCAGTCATTCTCGCGCAGTCGGCACCCCGACGCGCTTCGAAAAAATCAAGGAAAAACAAAAGGACCCTTGGTCCCAGCATGAACGCTGGGACCAAGGGTCCTGAAAGATTGTTCGGCGGCGTCCTACTCTCCCACAGGGTCCCCCCTGCAGTACCATCGGCGCTGAAAGGCTTAGCTTCCGGGTTCGGAATGTAACCGGGC